>NZ_DATJCA010000162.1:0-17143 GCF_035515035.1 Gelidibacter sp.
CGTTAAGAAACGCGGCTTTTAATAGTAGAAGAAATCAGTTAATTAACGCTTCGGAACAGGGAAGCCTCTATCTCTCATCAAAGCTTCGATCTTTGCATCACGACCTCTAAATAAGCGATATGCTTCTGCCGGATCCATTGAGTTTCTTGGTGCAAATAAATACTTCACCAATTTCTCAGAAAGTTCTTTGTCATAAAAACCACCTGGAGCATCCTTGAACGCTTCAGACGCATCAGCCGTCAACACATCTGCCCACATATAGCCGTAATATGCTGTTGCATAGCCTTCACCTGAGAACACGTGTCCAAAGTGTGGCGTTCTATGACGCATTACCAATTCTTTTGGCATCTTCATTTCATTCAAGGTTTCACGCTCAAATTTGGCAATATCAATGTTTTCTGGGTCTGCTAAGTGCAATTTCATATCAATTAAGGCGGATGCCAAATATTCGGTCGTGCCGAAACCTTGATTGAAGGTCGCTGCATTTTTAATTTTTTCAACCAATGCTGCTGGAATAGGCTCGCCAGTTTTGTAATGCACTAAAAATTGGTTGATCACTTCATCGGTTGATAGCCAGCGCTCCAATAACTGCGATTGGAACTCTGTATAATCCCTTACGCCACCGTTTAAGGTTGGATATTTCACATTGGAAGAGAAAAAATGTAAGGCATGTCCAAATTCGTGGAAAAACGTCGTCGCATCATCCCAAGACACTAAAACAGGTTCGCCTGGAGCAGGTTTTACGAAATTGGAGTTGTTTGATGCCAATACAGTTTCTTCACCGTCATAGGTAGTGTGGCTGCGGTAAGTGGTTGCCCAGGCGCCAGAACGTTTTCCTTCACGGGCAAAGGGGTCTAAATACCATAAACCAATATGTTTTCCAGAATCCTTATCGGTCACGTCCCAAACTTTTACATCGTCGTGAAATACAGGTACGCTACCTTCCGGAACTGGTGTAAAGTCATAATTGAACAAACGTCCGGCAGTATAAAATAAGGCTTGAGTCAATTTATCAAGTTGTAAGTATTGTTTCACCTCTTCACTATCCAAATCATACTTCTTTTGGCGAACTTTTTCAGCATAATATCTGTAATCCCAAGGCTCAATAGTAATTTTGTCGCCAATTTCATTAGCTACAACTTGCATATCAGTAACTTCTTCTTTCACTCTGGCAATAGCTGCTGGCCAAACAGCCATCATCAAGTCCATGGCGTTCTCTGGTGTTTTAGCCATTCTGTCCTGTAAGCGCCATTCAGCATAATTATCATACCCCATCAAGCCTACACGCTCTTTGCGGAGCTGTAAGATTTTTGCAATAAGGTCTTTGTTGTCGTATTCGTCACCATTATCGCCACGGGAATAGTAATTGGTCCACACTTGTTTGCGTAATTCACGCTCCGTAGAATAAGTCAAAAACGGATCGATGGACGAGCGGGTGTTGGTGACGACGTATTTTCCATCTTGACCTTTATCTGAAGCAATTTTAGCTGCTGATTTGACAAAAGATTCTGAAAGTCCACCCAATTGATCTTCATTCAAATAGGTTACATAATTTTCTTCATCATGTAAGACGTTGTTTGAAAACTTGGTATAGATCGAAGAGAGCTCTTTGTTGATTTCGGCATAGCGTTTCTTTTTCTCAGCGTCTAAATTGGCGCCATTCATCTCAAAGCTTTTATAGGTCAAATCAACCACGCGCTGTTGATCGGCTTCTAAAGGTGTTGTTTGTGAAGCATCGTAAACGGCTTTAATTCTTTGGAATAATTTCTCGTTTTGGGAAATTTTAGAATTGTAATCGGAAAGCTTAGGCGCCAACTCTGCCTGGAGGTCCCTGAATTCAGGAGATGACATATTGCTACTCAAGATGCCGTAGTAGGTGAAAACTCGAGTCAGGTCTTTTCCCGAGCGTTCCAATTCAACTATGGTATTTTCAAAAGTTGGCGGCTCTGGATTGTTGGCAATTTTTTCAATATCCTTTAAGCCAAGTTCCATGCCTTTTTCGACCGCTTCTTTCACGTCTTTAACGTTCATTTGGTCAAAAGCAGGAACACCATCATAAGGGCCTGTCCATTCTTGTAATAGGATATTGTCAGTTTTAGCCATGTTGGTTTCTTTTTTTTCGTCGTCCTTACAACTTGTAAAGGCAATTAGGACACATAAACTCAGAGTTTTAATGTGTTTCAGGTTGTGTTTTGTCATTGATTTTAGTGTTAAATTTTTAAGAGTTCCAAGATATTGAATTTAAGGCTCAATTTTCTTAATTAATCTATAATTTCTACTTTCCGGATGTAGATGTTCTTTAACGGCCATTCTGAACCATCTGTTTCTTGTGCGGCAATAATATCTACGACATCCATGCCGTCTATGACTCTCCCAAAAACTGTATAATTACCATCCAGATGATGTGCGCCTCCTTGCTTTTGCACAATAAAAAACTGATAGGGAGAGGCCAATTTATAAGGGTTTTCAATTTCACTACTGGGCATGCTGATTACACCTCTGTCGTGCAAATATCCCCGATTGGTATCGGTGGGCAGAAGGTATTGTCCTATTTTTTGACGTTTTTCCGCTATGGAGATATCATCACTATTGCCAGCCTGAATGACAAAGTTGTTGACAATGCGATAAAATTGGGTATTGTCAAAATACTTTTGCTTGGTCAAAAAGATGAAATTGGCACGGTGGAATTTGGTTTCATTAAACAGTAAGATGTCTATGGTTCCAAAATCGGTAGTAATCCTAACTTTGTTTTCTTTATGTTCCTTTTCGTATTCGAGAAAAAAATCCATCGCATTCTTATCAGTGAGTTTTGGAAATTTACGGGTCTCTTTTTCGACTGTGTTGTTTTTGACTTGATTGACTTTGGAAGGCAAGGAATCTACAGGTGAATAACTCTTTTTTTGGCGAGATTGTTTATCTTCACAATTAAGAAAGATGAAAAACACGCCAATGAACATTAAAATTCTCATATCTGAATGAATTTTGATACATTTTTAAAATCTATTTCAAAAATAGAACATATTCCACTTCCAGGTCATGAATCACAGCTGAAAATGTCGCCTAAATACCGTATGGAGTTGATTGAAAAGCAACGTGAGCTCATGAAGTACTCCCGAAAGGCGGGCGTCATGGCCTTGTTTTATCCGGATCTTGATAACATTACAATGCTCATCTTGATTTTGAGAAAAACCTATAAAGGCGTGCATTCTGCCCAGGTAGGGTTTCCGGGAGGGAAGCTGGAGCCTGAAGATCCTTCCTTGGAATATGCTGCACTAAGGGAGACTTTTGAAGAAGTAGGTGTGCCCATAAAGGACATGGAGGTTGTCAGGGCGCTGACCAAGCTTTATATTCCACCCAGTAACTTTACCGTTTATCCATTTATGGGAGTGACACATAAAACGCCTCAGTTTTTGAAACAAGATGATGAAGTTGAGGATTTGATAGAGGTTACATTAGAAGATTTTGTCAATGATGTCAATGTGGGCTCGGAAATGCTCATGACATCGTTGGGAAAGGAGGTGGAGGTGCCCATTTTTAAATTGAATGGCCATACGGTTTGGGGTGCAACAGCCATGATGCTCAATGAAATAAAAGACTTGTTAAAAAAAGTGCTCTAAGCTATGGATTTTACTAAATTTGTTTTCTTAGTTAAGTTGAGGTCACACGCCTCGCAAATACAATTTTCATAACCGTAAATAAAAATAATGGGATTATTTAAAAGAAACCCTTTTGGACATATACTTTTTGTAAAAAAATGGCTCATCCGTATCCTTGGGGCGATGACGCACAGACGTTTTAGAGGCTTTAACGAACTGCAGATCGAAGGTTCTGAAGTCATCAAAAATTTACCGGATACCAATGTTTTGTTCATCTCCAATCATCAAACCTATTTTGCTGATGTGGTGGCCATGTTTCATGTGTTCAATGCGAGTTTGAGTGATCGGGATGACAATATCAAGAACATCGGTTATTTGTGGAATCCAAAACTGAACATTTATTACGTTGCGGCCAAAGAGACGATGAAGGACGGCTGGTTACCAAAGATATTGGCCTATGTAGGTTCAATTAGTATTGAACGCACGTGGAGGGCAGAAGGCAAGGAAGTGAATCGGCAGGTTAAAATGAGCGATATAACGGCTATTTCCAAGGCTTTGGATGATGGATGGGTGATCACCTTCCCCCAAGGTACGACAACTCCGTTCAGGCCCATTAGAAAGGGAACAGCACACATCATTAAACGTTATAAACCAATTGTCGTTCCAATCGTAATTGACGGCTTTAGACGTTCTTTCGATAAAAAAGGACTTCGAGTCAAGAAGAAAAACATCCTTCAATCCATGGAAATTAAAAAGCCACTGGATATTGATTATGACAATGAAACCATTGATCAGATTGTGGAGAAGATTGAATATGCCATTGAGCAACATCCGTCCTTTTTAAAAGTTATTCCGCAGGAAGAAATTATGGCTCAAGAAGCATTGCATAAGCTTAGAAGATGGAGAAAAGTGGAAGAATAATCAGGTGATAAAGATTGAATTTCGACTTTTAGGCCCCTTATCTTCGTGAATGAATTAAATGACGATCGATTGTTTTTGATGTCATTCCACATTCATCACTGTTAAATAAAACCTTGACTTAGCGATCTGTACAATGTTGTATTTAAGGGTATTGCTAAATGCATCTTAAGCTTCTGCTTTAACTTTCGTTACATCTCCAATTTTCTCAATTCCTTATAGTTCCTATTGAGTTTTCTTAGTAACAGCCCGTAAATCAGCCAATAGAAGAATAATAACACACCTGCAAAAACCGCAAGTACACCAGCGACGATCAATATGGTTTTTGCGTAGAACATAAAGATATCACCATTGGCGGCTGCAGCTTGAGTTTTGCGAATCAAGGCTTGGTCTTGATCAAATTCAATATACAATACCGCCACGGTGGAAATGACCATGAAGATTAGGTTGAAAAGCACGTAGTTCTTAACTGTTCGTCGTGTCCTAATGATGTTTTCCATGAGTACCTTAGCGCTGTCCGTTACTGAAATGCGTTTGAAGTTTCTATAAAATAAATAGAAAAAATAAGCCAAGATTACATAACCGATAACGGTCAATGGAATGATCAGGTAGTCAGAGTCCATCTTGTCAAAATGCTGCGCATTCTTGGAGTCTTTCAAAAAGAAGGTGAGACCTGTCCATAGGGCAAACTCCAATAGACTGATGATAAAGATCCATTTGACAATTGAGGATGATCGTTTCAGGATCATTTTATAGATGTCATTGGATGAAACATGAGGGTACTGTGCCTCCTCTTGCTTCCAATGTTTTTTTAATAATTCTAATTCATCCATATAATTACGGATTAAGTATTGTTTTTAGTTTGTTTTTGATCCTGTTCATTTTCACTCGTGCATTGACCTCACTAATCCCTAAGGTTTCACTAATTTCCCGATAATCCTTTTCTTCTAAATAAAGAAATACCAGCGCTTTTTCAATGTCATTCAACTGATGGACGGCTTGATAAAGCAATTTTAATTGCTGTTCTTCAGTGTCGTCGTATTCTTCCGCCCTAATCTTAAATTGAAATGTTTCCAGTTCGTAGGTGTTGACCGTGCGTTTGGATTTTCGATATAAGGTGATGGCGGTATTTAATGCCACGCGATACATCCAAGTGCTAAATTTGGCGTCTCCCCGAAATTTCGGATAGGCCTTCCACAGCTGGATGGTGACCTCTTGGAACAAATCATTATGCGCTTCCCTATGGTTTGTATAAAGCCTACAAACTTTGTGCACAATGTTCTGATGCTCCTCAAGCAACGCAACAAAATTATGTTCTAATTCTTTGTTCAAATCGGTTAGTTAGTTATACTGTTAGTAGAGAAATCATAGTGATTGTTACAGAAATTTGCAGGTATTTTAAAGATATTAATACCTTAATTTTAAATATTCAATCTCCACTTTAGGTATAATGTTATTGTTATCTGATTTTTAATGGATTAATGATTAGCTATAGAGAAAAGCTATCGCTGTTTTAGGAGCCCCATAACGATAAAATATTGAGCCAAAGCATAAGTTAGCATGATGCTGATACTGGAAAACCTTAGGGGTATATAAAATTTATTTAAGGCTAAAATGCTGTCTGAAATCACAAACAATATAGCACCTAAAAACACTAAAATGAAACTTATTTTTGAAACTTTTCCTTGTCTTAAAAATGCGGTTATAACCATTATTAAAATAATAATTATATAAAACAGTACCGGAACCAATAAGTCGCCTAAACTATTTCTGAGGATATAAAAAAGCCCGATCGCATAGATCCCTAAAATTGAAATTAAACCAATGGAATTGATTTTCGTATTCCTATGCCTCCAAAATATCACGATATAAAATACATGTGCCAAGAAAAAGGAAACCAATCCAAACATGAAGAAGTTTGGAGATTGATCGACAAACATCAATAACACATCACCCATTAAAGAAAAGACAAGTGCTGTTAACGTCATGACTTTGGTTTTTGAGGTGAGTTCTTTGCTTTGGAAATTAAAATAAATGATCAAAGCAGTCAGTAAAGACGGTTTTGTAAAGTAGTGCCAGGTTGCAAGGCTTTCAACACTGGCACAGATAAGTTCTGCTAAAAGAAGCAACATAAATAGAATGGTAAATTGTGTTTCAGTTTTAGTAAGCATGGGCTGGATTTTGGACCTAAGATACTAAAATGATGGAACTATTGACTTGAAATATAACAAGTCAGCTCGTCCTTAAATTATGACAGTTCATAACTTAAGAGTTTTCATTGTGTTTGATTCTGCACACATTTGCGGCAACAGTTAATCACACTATTTTTATGAAAGCAAAAGTATTCTTCCTCATCTTTTTTACTACTGTTATCAGCTTTGGTCAAACTACAATTTCAGGGAAAGTGACGGACCTTAAAGGTCTGCCTATACAAGGTGCCAACGTGTATCTGGAAGGAACCTATGACGGAGGAACAACCGATATTTTGGGTCGGTTTTCTTTTAATACAAATGAAATGGGGGTAAAAACTTTGGTGGTTTCCTTTCTCGCCTTTGAAACTTTTAAAAAACTTAATGAAGTGGTAACAATGAGCGATTTGCAGATCAAGCTTCGGGAAGATGTGAACACCTTGGATGCCGTGGTCCTTTCGGCAGGCACGTTTGAAGCAGGTGATAATAGTAAAGTTTCCGTGTTGAGTACTTTAGATGTGGTGACCACAGCGAGTGCCTTGGGCGATTTTGTGGGCGCTTTGCAAACCTTACCGGGCACCACAACGGTGGCGGAAGACGGACGCTTATTTGTTCGTGGAGGAGAAGCTGATGAGACACAAATTTTTATAGATGGGATTAGGGTGTTTACGCCGTACAGTCCAACCACAAATAACACGCCCACTCGCGGACGCTATTCGCCTTTTTTGTTTGATGGGATTACGTTTTCTACTGGTGGCTATTCTGCCGAATATGGGCAGGCACTTTCCAGTGTTCTCTTGCTCAATACCATCGCTGAAGCCGATCAGAATAAAACAGAAATTGGTATCATGACTTTGGGAGGCGGACTTGGCAATACCCAAAAATGGACCAAAAGCTCTTTAAGCGTAAATGCCTCTTATATCAATTTAGCCCCATATATCGCCGTGTTTCCAGATAGAAATGCTTGGGAAAAGCCATTTCAATCGGCTTCAGGAGAGGCGGTATATAGACAGCATTTTGATAAGGGAATGTTGAAAATATACACAGCCTTTGAAACCTCCAACTTTGGATTGATCCAAGAAGACATCAATTATTCCGAAGGGGTCCACTTTAAGCTGAACGAAAATAACCTCTATTTTAATGGGAGTTATCAGGGCATGCTGACTGATGTTTGGTCAGTTTTTGGAGGCATGAGTTATACCCATCGTCAGAAAGATGTTGGTGTTAGGGACAGTGGGATTGACGATACTGAAAACTCCTATCACACCAAATTCAAATTGAAACGTCGATTCAGTAATCGGTTAAAACTGAATTTCGGTGCTGAATATTTTTCCACCCATTTTAACGAGAACTATCAAGATAATTTGATCGCAATAACGCACTATGGATTCACCAATGATATTGCTGCCGCTTTTGCTGAAGCGGATTTCATTTTTTCAAAAAAGTTGGCATTAAAAGCAGGATTAAGGGCAGATTATAGCCAATTGTTCAAAGCGACTGAGATCGCCCCGCGGATGTCCTTGGCTTATAAAACCTCAAAAAGAAGTCAACTATCGTTAGCTTATGGCAATTTTTATCAAAACCCAAATAATGATATCTTAAAATTTGATCAATCACTTCAACCGCAGCACACCGCGCATTTTATTCTCAATTATCAATACAATGTGGAGGGGCGCATGTTTAGAGCTGAGGCGTATTACAAAAATTATAAAGGTTTGATAAAATACGATTCAGAGCTTTTAGATTTTGAGACCAATTTTGATAATTCGGGGCGGGGTTTTGCCAAAGGGATCGACTTGTTTTGGCGTGATAACAAGAACATCAAAAATGTTGATTATTGGGTGAGCTATTCTTTTTTGGATTCTGAACGCGATTATAAAAACTATCCCTATGCCGCCCAACCCAACTTTGTCAATACACACAATTTTTCTGTAGTGAGTAAATATTGGATCGATGCTCTAAAAAGTCAGGTGGGTTTCAGTTATGCATTTGCATCTGGAAGAAACTATACAGATCCTAATTCTGAAGGGTTTTTGAATGCCAAAACAAAACCTTACAATAACTTAAGCCTAAATTGGGCGTATTTGTTGAGCTCGCAAAAAATCCTATATTTTTCTGTGAACAATGTGCTGGGTATTAAAAACATCAACGGCTATCAATATGCAACTACGGCAGATGCGAACGGTAATTTTTCAAGAAGAGCTTTACTACCAGCAGCGGATCAATTTTTTTTTGTTGGATTCTTTTGGACCATAAGTGATAAGGGCACGGATAATCAGTTGGATAATTTGTAACTATGAGCAATCGACTTATGGTTTGATAATGATGGTATCATAAACAGTTTTTAAATCCGTAAAACTTGTCAACGGATCTTTGCTCTGCCAGACAGTTTCCAAAATGGCGATGCCCCTATATCCTAAAGTAAAGACGTCATAAAAAGTTTTTTTATCCAGGTCACCTACGGCAATAATACCTTTATCGACATGGTTGACATCAATCCGATTAACCTCAGAATTTGGCTGTTTTCCTAAGGAAAATAGCGGCCATAAAAAGTGGTAATCAAATTCGAAATCGCTGTCCACCAAATCATTTAATTCATGGAAAGTGGAACTAATGGTTTTTCCGAAAAGTTTCAAATCTTTAAAGTAACGGGTTGGTGTTTCAATATAATTCCGTCGTTGTTGTTCTTCGAAGTGGATTCCCTTTAAATTAAAGTCATTCGTCAATTCGTGAAATTGGTGGATGACAATTCTGTTATGATATTTTGGGTCGATTTCTTTTAAAAGATCGACATATTCCTGACGTGTCCTATCGGGTTTTCTCAAATGATAACATTCTAGACCCGCTATAAAAAGCTGATTTAGAATTTGTATTTCGTTTTCAATATCAAATTTAGGTGATAAAAGTACCATCATAACCTGAAGATGAATTTTAAATCCTCCGCTGAACTTATAGTAATTGTTCTTCCATACATTTTCATAGTTGCAAATATCCTGAAAGATTGCGAGAATAAGAAAGCGAAATTTTTGCACTATTGGTTTTTTAAAAAAAGACGCCTTCAAATCGCTGAATAATTGATTAGGGTTAAAGCTTTTATTAATAGCAATACTTTTCTTTTGATAAAATAAAGATCTTGCATAAAACTCTTTAATTATGAAAACAGCGTATCAAAAATGTATTGAAGCTTGCCAAAAATGTTTGGTGGATTGTCAAAACTGTCTCGTTGAAATGGCGGGAATGAAAAGTATGAATGACTGCCCTAAATGCTGTGTAGAATGTATTGATGCTTGTTTGGTTGCCATAAAAATGATGGCCGCAGACAGTGAACATGCAGCAGAATATTGTAGATTATGTGCAGAGATTTGCGATTGGTGTGCAGAACAATGCGGTCAGCACGATCATGAACACTGTCAGAAATGTGCAGAATCTTGTAGAAAATGTGCCGAAGAATGCCGTAAAATGGCAGCTTAGAAAGTTTTCAAATCGAGATGGAGGATATTTTCGAATGGCCCCGCGTTCTGATGAACGAGTTACCCTTTAGTTTTTTATTGGAAGTTGTTTTTAGGGTGGCGGTAATGTTCTTAGTGCTACTAATTTTATTGCGGTTTGCCGGAAAACGTGGTGTCAAACAATTGTCCATTTTTGAAATGGTCATTATTATCGCTTTAGGATCGGCGGCCGGTGATCCGATGCTCTATGAGAACGTTGGGGTTGTGCCGGGAATCGTAGTGATAATTGTAGTAATCGTTCTTTATCGCATCATTACAATGTTGGCGGTAAAAATTAAGCCTTTGGAACGTTTAATCGAAGGCGAACCAAAACTCATCATTGAAAATGGCGAATTTGTATTAAACATTCTCGATAAGGAAAATTTGGCTGCTGATGAAGTTTTTTCCCAATTGCGCTTAAAATCTGTAGAGCACTTGGGTCAGGTAAAATATGCCTATTTGGAAACCACAGGAGATATAAGTGCTTTTTTTGTAGAAGACGAGCAAGTAGGTTACGGTTTGCCAATACGGCCGGAACTTTTCTATGAGACTTGCAACGAACTTACTTTGGATACCTATTATTCGTGTGCGTCTTGTGGACATTCGGTACATTTACAAACTGCTAATAGCATTTGTGGACGCTGTGGAAAAAAAGAGTGGTTAAAAAGTATCAATACAATTAGAATTTCTTAAAATAAAATCATCTCATGGCCATATTAGGTAATATAATCAAGGGGATCATTGATGTTAAAGATTCCTTTTCCTCAGAAAATAATCCTGTTGAAGAACAGCAAGACGTTTTAAAAAAGTTGTTGACCAAAGCAAAGGATACAGCGTTTGGTAAGCATTATGATTTTGAATCGCTATTGGAATCGGACTCTCCAGCAATTGCTTTTGCAAACAAGGTGCCTTATTTTGATTATAACAAAATCAATGACGAATGGTGGTATCGTTTACAAAACGGGGAAGAAGACGTCACCTGGCCTGGACATCCTAAATATTTTGCCTTAAGTTCTGGTACCACGGGGAAAGAGAGTAAGCGAATTCCTGTAACGGATGAGATGATTGACGCCATTAAAAACACTGGGATACAACAGGTGTTTGCCCTGAGTAATTTTGATTTACCTGCCGATTTTTTTGAAAAGGAAATTATGATGTTGGGTAGCTCCACTGATCTTAAGGAGCACAATGACCATTTGGAAGGTGAAATCAGTGGGATTAGCGCGAGCAAAATTCCGTTTTGGTTTCGGCCATATTATAAGCCAGGTGAGGAGATATCTAAAATAGACGATTGGGATGCACGTGTTCAGCGGATTGCGGAAAATGCAGAAAACTGGGACATTGGGGCTTTAAGCGGGATTCCATCGTGGATTGAGCTCATGCTTCAAAAAGTAATCCAACATCACAATCTCAACCATATCCACGAAATTTGGCCTAATCTTCAAGTGTTTACCTCGGGTGGTGTTGCCTTCGGACCTTATGAAAAAAGTTTCAATGCCTTAATGGGGCAACCCATAACAATTATTGATACCTATTTGGCATCTGAAGGATTTATCGCCTTTCAGTCACGGCCAGAAACTGATGCCATGAAATTGGTTACGGATGAAGGTGTTTATTTTGAATTTGTTCCTTTCAAACCTGAGTACATCAAGGAAGATGGATCTTTGGTTAAGGATGCACCGTCCATCACTTTAAAAGATGTGAAATTAGGCCAAGATTACGTGTTGTTAATGAGTACCGTGAGTGGTGCTTGGCGCTATGAAATTGGCGATACTATACTATTTACAGATGTAGAGCGTGCAGAAATTAAAATCACGGGCCGCACTAAGTTTTTCCTGAATACCGTTGGATCACAATTATCGGTCAATAAAATGGATGATGCCATGAAACACCTTGAAGCCGAGTTTTCGACAAAAATTCCAGAATACACCATATGCGCAAAACGTTGTGAAGATGATGAATTCTATCACTGTTGGTATATTGGTTCAGAAGATGAACTTGATAGGACTCAAATAGAGAAAAGCTTGGACAATTTTCTAAAGGAAGCCAATAAAAATTATAAAGTGGCTAGGAGTAAAGCTTTAAAAGGCGTGAAGGTGACCTTGGTGAAGCCTTCCGTATTTCATGAATGGAGCGGATCCAATAAGAAAAAAGGAGGCCAGGTGAAAATGGAGCGGGTTATGGACGAGGATAAATTTAAAGAATGGGAATCTTTTATTACTGAGCAGTAGCATCGGATTCTGTGCTTCGTTTTTCAATGATGTCCATAATTTCCTCGGGCGATAAATAGTACTTTTTGATGCGCAACTTATAGGCATCGTGTATATCGGCATTGTTTAAAATAAAGTCTTTAGTCTTTAAAATATAATTTTCCATATTGTGACGTATAGCATAGGTATCTGCCGCACGTTCTGCTTCTACAATATGTGAATCGGATAGAAGGTATTTGACCCCAAACCAGATTAAATTGAGTTTACTTCTATTAGCGTAATCCATAACATGTCCCAACTCATGGCCTATCCAACCAATTAATATATCTGATGGAATATGCTTGGTCAGGAATTTCTTGTCAGATATCTTGAACGTTTCACTGATAAGAATCACATATCTTCTGTTCTTTCGTGTTCTGAAAAAGCTTCCAAAGGTTGGTCTGGCCTGCATGGTCGATTTTTTTATGTTCTTTTTAAATCGAAATTCGATAGGGGTGTCTTGCAGGTCCGGATAAAATTCTAAAGCCTTGTTTATTTCTTTTGATATGGATTCAGGAATAATGTGTTGTGCGTTCATTGACGTGCTAACGGTTATGATTAAGAAAATGAGGTATTTCATAATAGAGATCATAAAATACATTTATTTTCAGGAAAAATCATTCCGTTTTAGGTTTATTTAACGAAAATTCATATGGGTTAAATATTGGTTTTTTCAAGTCAACAAAACCTTTGTTATAGCACTGATATATCACTTTAAATGCATTTATTTGTTGATTGATAAAGATTATTTTTTTGCTCCAAAATTGAAAAAGAACGGTTTATTTTAGCCGTTTTTTTTGTTTGAAAACCTTCCTGAATTAACATTTCAATAGCATTCGAAACAATTTAAATAGTGACCATTAAACTTGATGTCTTCTGAACCTTTTAAAGGTGATGTGGGATATGGTTTTTCAACCAAAAGGCGCTGGAATTCCTTGGCGTAGGTTACGAGTTCATTCCTTCTGCTTTTGAGTTTGTTTTCAATTTCCAAACCATTTAAGTCGTAAATCTGCGCTGGCCAATGACGTATCGCATTTTCAATGACCTGGTCCGTTAATAGGTTCTGCAATTGTTTTGCTTCTTCAACAAAAACATCCTTTGTTGTGCCCTTTAAGAAATAAACATCAAAATCTTGGATGAGTCCCGGGAGGTAGTTAATTTCTTTTTGGAAAGGACGCATTTCAGGAGTGATGTTTTTACTGGCAATAATATTAGGCACGATGCCACTGATATTAAAAAATGCATTGTCTCTATCGGCAGGTAGCGGAATGGCAACCTGACTGTTCTCTTCCTCTTTAATGACCCATCCCCATTGTTTGGCATGTCTGTCCCAATCGCCTATAACCAAATCAAATAGTCGCGCCCTGACTAGGGCATGTTCGTCTATTTTAAGTGTATCGCCACGTTTCAATTTTAGTTCTTGTAACTCGTCCGTGTCAATAATAGTACTTACATTTTTGATGGTCGTCCAATTGGTTTTGCTTTCAGTTTCATGTTCGAAAAGAAATAGTTTGTTGCCATAAGCTTCATTGTATTCGTCAAGGGCTTCTTGTTTAGGAATGAAATACACTTTGGGAGATGTGTGTAGGATATGGGCTGCATCGGCCAATAAAGCTACAACTGTTGCGGCATACGGATGTTGGGCGGAAATCCCATCTATTATGATATTTTCTAAACCCAATGTTTTTGCAAATTCAGGGATCAAAGGTGCAGGTGTTTTGTTGATGCTTCTCAGCGCATATTTATTTCCAATGCTATCCTGGAGCTTTAAGGATTTCGTTTGATTGCCTCCGCCTTCTTTCACGATGGTTAGGCCACCTAAAAGGGTATCTAAAAAAACAACTGGTACTTTTATTGGAGTGGCCCACGCATCGCGATAATGCTCTCCTTGCATCATCTTTTTCAAATCGTTGGCCTCATATAAAGTACTTGCTGAAATGGTCAGCGAATCATAATCCTTGAAATTGATAGAATTGACATTGTCAAGGTTGACGATGGTGGAGGTCTCATAGCTTTTAGGTGTGCTATTTAAGGACCAATACAATAGAATGATAAAAAGAACAAGTACGGCGCCAATAGTTATGAAGATTTTTTTCATAGTTCTGTTTTATTGCGTTTGAAGTATCAGTTTGATTTGTTAGCGACAAAGTAATAAGGTATGGGTTTATTTTCGATTTTCAGGCCGCCATTTTATGTTGCAACCTATACTAGGTTTTTGATCCTGTGAGATCGGTTGATTTTCCAGAAGCGCATCCAGAGCGTTTGAGATATCCTCTCCCGTTACGGGAATGTCATTGCCAGGTCTTGAACCGTCAAGTTGACCTCTGTATACCAATTCCAAATGAGCGTCAAAAACGTAAAAATCGGGGGTGCAAGCAGCGTTATAGGCTTTGGCTACCTCTTGGGTTTGATCGTATAAATAAGGAAAGATATAGCCTTGGTCAATAGCTGTTTTTTTCATGAATTCGGGTCCATCCTGTGGGTATTTTTCAATGTCATTACTTGAAATGGCTACAAAATCGATGCCCCTGGATTTATATTCTTTTGCTAATTGTACCAATTTTGAATTCACATGGATTACAAATGGACAATGGTTACAAATAAACATGATGACAGTTCCTTTGAGACCTTTACAATCATCCAAAGTGAGCTTTTCATCACTCACGGTATCCATCAATTCAAAAAAGGGTGCCTTGGTTCCTAAAGGCAACATATTGGAAGGGGTTTGGGCCATGATTTTATCTTTTATCTTGTAAATTCGTCTAAGTTTAACTACATTTTGAGCATGGAAAAGATAGTAACTTTTGAGGAGTTCACCAAAGTTGATTTGCGCATAGGAACTATTGTTGAGGTCAACGATTTTCCCGAGGCAAGAAATCCTGCCTATCAACTGGTTATTGATTTTGGTGTCCTGGGAATTAAGAAATCTTCCGCACAAATTACCTCCCTCTATTCTAAGCGGGATTTGTTGAACAGGCAAGTCGTGGCGGTCATAAATTTCCCGAAGAAGCAAATTGCAAAATTCATGAGTGAATGCTTAGTTGTTGGGGCCGTAAAAGAGGGCGACGTGTTTTTATTGCGACCAGAAATTCGTGTGATAAATGGATCAACTGTAGCATAAACCATTGAACAATTGAAAAATAATACCGGATTGAAATTACTATGGTTGCACAGTATGAGAAGTTATATCCGTTTGGCTCTGTTTTTCTATTATAAGAAAATCGAGATTAATTATAAAGAGTCTCTTCTTCCAAATCAACCTACACTCTTTCTGGGAAACCATCAAAACGGCTTGATGGATCCGCTGCTAATTGCCACCAAAAAAGGACAATTTTCTTATTTTTTGACCAGAGCCAGTGTTTTTCAGAAACCTTGGGTGAGCAAATTTCTGCAAAGTCTATTAATGTTACCTGTTTACCGTATTAGGGACGGGTGGGACAGTTTGTCGAATAATAAAGCCATTTTTAAGACCTGTTCGCAATTGCTTCATGAAAATAATGCCATTGTACTTTTCCCCGAAGGGAACCATAATATAAAACGCCAAGTGCGGACCTTGAGTAAAGGTTTCACCCGCATTATTGCAGAGACTTTAAATGACCATCCAGATATTGAAATCAATTTAGTGCCCGTGGGTTTTAATTATAGACGGCCGGAGGAATTTGGGGATCATGTGCTGTTAAATTTTGGAACGCCCTTATCATCAAAGAACTACACAACACTACCATCCAATGCTACAGTTTTAAAATTGAAACAAGATGTGTATGATGCTTTAACAACAGTCACAACCCACATTGACGGCGAGGATTACGACTTAAAATTGCAAAAGTTAGAGGATCTAAATGTGGATTTTCTTGATCCAGCAGCCGTTAACAGGTGTGTCACAACCCATTTTAAAGACTGTAAAACTCAATCCAAACGAAAGCACAACCCCATAAAGGCGATTGCCAAAATAGGATTGTGCATTTCTTTATTTCTGCCTTATGCCATATGGAAACTTATTCTGGTACCGAAAATTAAGGAGCCTGAATTTACGTCTACATTCCGTTTTGCAGTAGTCATAAGTTTAGTGCCGTTTTTTATGATGGTCATGGCAGCGATTTTATGGCTTAACTTTGGAATTCCTTATGCGCTTATATACTTGGTGGCTGTGCTCATTTTGGATTTGATAGCGGTTAAATTATAACTCTGCAATTTCAATGAAATTCCTTCAGTTTTTCTAAACCTTTTGTCCAAAACCGAGTTGCTCATCAGTTACAATTATAATTCGTCTCTAAAAAATATAGCATTCATCATTAATTTGTTGGTTCCAAACCAGAACGCCCTAAAATTGGTGTTGTCAGTAAATGCAACTACTTTGCCTCGTTTCATACGCTGCATTTGGTAAGGCACGGTCAATGCCAAACTATCTAAGTTTGGTTTGGAGACATAACCACTCAACAATGGATTTTTAGTGTATTGAATAGGGTTGTTATAGCTTTGTTTGTCTGGGTTGACAAATAAAGTTGAATTTCTGAACACGGGAAGTGTTTCATTTTTATATCCAAAATTAATAGGATGGGAACGGTCCAATTTCACTTCAAATATGGCTCCGCCAATTACTTGCGCGCCACTATAATCCGATCGCTGTTCAAAAGTTATATTTTTGGCCACACGTTCTGATTTTTTGAAATCGAGTTTCATGAATTTGTTGGTTCCAAACCAGA
>NZ_DATJCA010000163.1:0-3800 GCF_035515035.1 Gelidibacter sp.
CGTAGGAATATTGTTGTCCACATAAAACAACTTTTGAGTGGCCTTATTTTGAATGATTTTTAAAGTTTTTGACGACGGAAATACTTTAACGCCTTGCTTTTCTAAAGTTTCTAAAGCATTGGCATTAACATTTTCAATTTCAATGGTGAGCACATCTACATTTTTTCCAAAATTGACCACTGTATCATAATCCATTAAATCACCCTGAGTAAATTCGTTACAGGCAATTTTAGAAGGCGCTTCATCACTGGGGTCAAGAACACAGGTGTAGATATCAAATTTGCGTGTTTCTGTAAGCAGCATTTTGCCCAATTGGCCTCCACCAAGAATACCGAGTTTAAAGTTTGAGGAAAAATAATTCATGTTTAAGGTTCTTACAGGGGGAAATCAGTTAAATTTATGTCGTTAATACCGCAAAAATACGCTTAAACTCTGAAAGTTGTGAATGAAATCCTGAAATTTCGGGAGTAATTTTTAAATCAAAAGCGTATATTTGCATCTTTTAAAATCCAATAACATTGATCAAGCTTCACGATTTATATTTTAAACCCTTTATATCAGAAAAGGAAATCGATACTGTTGTCCAAAGAATGGTGGACGAGGTAGCGAATGATATAAAAGACGACATTCCAGTATTTGTTGGCGTTTTAAACGGCTCATTCATGTTTGTGAGTGATTTTGTTAAAAAATATCCAAGACCGTGTGAAGTTACATTCATAAAACTGGCATCCTATGAAGGTGTCAAATCAACTGAAGACATTGAACGACTTATCGGGTTGACACAGGATTTGACCGGCAGAACGGTTGTGATTCTTGAAGACATTATTGATACGGGAAATACCTTGGAGGAAATCCATCGTATTTTTAAGAATGAGAAAGTCAAGGAGTTGAAGATTGCAACCCTGTTTCATAAATCAGAAGCTTACAAAAAAGATTTTAAACTACATTATATTGGTATTGATGTTCCCAAGAAATTCATTGTCGGATACGGATTGGATTATGACGGATTGGGAAGGGATCTGCCTGAAGTATATCAATTAAAAACGACTCAACATATGACTAATTTTGTGCTATTTGGTCCTCCGGGCGCAGGGAAAGGAACACAAGCCGATTTTTTAAAGGAGACCTATAATCTAGTACATATTTCAACTGGTGATGTGTTTAGATATAATATCAAAAATAAAACAGCTTTGGGAATGCTTGCTAAATCTTTTATGGATAAAGGCGAATTGGTACCGGATCAGGTCACTATTGACATGCTAAATACCGAGGTTGAGAAAAATGCCGATGCCAACGGTTTTATTTTTGATGGTTTTCCCAGAACCAATGCTCAAGCGAAAGCTTTGGATGAATTGATGGAGGCCAAGGACTCTCAAATTAATGCCATGATTGCCCTTGAAGTGGATGATGAGGTCCTGGTGCAACGTTTGCTGGGTCGTGGAAAAACTAGTGGACGGCCAGACGATGCGGATGAGCAAATTATTAGGAACCGCATCAATGAATACTATAAAAAAACTGCCATTTTAAAGGACTATTATACCGCCCAGAATAAATATTGTGGTGTAGATGGCGTTGGAAGTATCTCAGAAATTACAAAACGATTGATTAAGGTAATCGATTCGCTTTAATATAATTACTGAGTAAAGTGTTCCAGTTTTTTAGACGTTTGATATGTGTTGAACTCTAAAGCTTATTCTTATTGGACACTTCCAAAGATTAGATTTTAATTAAAAAAAGACTCCCATTTTGTGGGAAGCGAATATGACCGAAGGAAATTTTGTTGACTATATAAAAATGAACGTTCAATCCGGAAACGGAGGCAAAGGTTCTATGCATTTGCATCGTGAAAAATTCATCACTAAGGGAGGTCCTGATGGTGGTGATGGTGGTCGTGGTGGTCATGTAATTATAAGAGGCAATGAAAACCAATGGACGTTATACCATTTGAAGTTTAAAAAACACATTAGAGCAGAACATGGCGGCCACGGCAGTGGCTCGAGAAGTACGGGTGCTGATGGGGAAGATGTTTATGTTGATGTACCCTTGGGAACCGTGGTGAGAGATGCTGAGACCAATGAGGTGATTTTTGAAATCACTGAACATGGCGAAGAAAGAATTATCGCAGAAGGAGGAAAAGGCGGACTTGGAAACTGGCATTTCAGGACTTCTACCAACCAAACGCCGCGCTATTCGCAACCTGGGATTCCATTACAAGAACGTGACATTCTTTTAGAGCTTAAAATTCTTGCAGATGTGGGTCTGGTAGGTTTCCCAAATGCGGGAAAATCAACCTTATTGTCGGTGGTTACTTCGGCAAAACCAAAGATTGCCGATTATGAATTTACAACTCTTAAACCCAACTTGGGGATTGTTGAATATCGTGATTTTCAAACCTTTGTCATGGCAGACATTCCAGGGATTATTGAAGGAGCTGCAGAAGGGAAAGGACTTGGACATTACTTTTTAAGACATATTGAACGCAACTCCATTTTGTTGTTTTTAATACCTGCAGATGCCGACGATATCCTTAAACAATATGAGATTCTGTTGGATGAATTACGACGCTACAATCCGGAAATGTTGGACAAAGAGCGGCTGATCGCCATTTCAAAAAGTGATCTTCTTGATGCAGAGCTTGAAGCAGAACTCAAAACTATACTCGACAAAACCTTACCCATAGATTATATTTTTATCTCCTCTGTGGCCCAAAAGGGAATCACCGAACTGAAGGACCGACTTTGGAAAATGCTGAATTCTTAGGTTTATAACTAAATTTTTTTTCTTTTGTAATGAATTCTGATTTGCCTCAGTTCATTGTGCCATTTTAGATTTCCTTAAAAGTTGTCTTATTGGTATGACGTAAAATACAACAGGGCTCCTTGTAAATCTTCTCATCCACTGATATTGCGTAATTTTTGTCGTTTTTCCTCATTAACAAGAGCTTGAAGATGTTCTTGCACCAAACATTTAATACAATTTTAATAATTCTTATATAGCCTTAAATTTTTCCTTTCGTAACTTTGGATAAAACCATATAGGATGAAAAATTTAAAAGACAAAGTCGCCTTAATTACAGGCGGGAGTAAAGGGATTGGCTACGGCGTAGCATTGAGTTTGTTAAATGAAGGTGTGAATGTTGCCATAACAAGCCGAAATGAGGCGAGTGCAAAGAAAGCAGCAGCAGAGCTTACAAAGAATTCTAAAACATCGGCAAAAGCACTAGGTGTTGAGGCAGATGTCAGAATATATGAAAGCCAACAAAACGCGGTAAAACAAGTGTTGTCTGAATTTGGACAACTCGATATTGTAGTGGCTAATGCAGGATTGGGGCATTTTGCATCTATTGAAGATCTCACCCCAGAGCAATGGCAGGAAACAATTGATACGAACCTTTCAGGAGTATTCTACACCATTAAATCCAGCGTTGACGCGCTAAAAAAATCCAAAGGGTATTTTATCAGTATTTCCAGTTTAGCAGGAACTAACTTTTTTGCCGGCGGTTCGGCATATAATGCCAGCAAGTTTGGAGTTACCGGATTTACGCAATCGGTGATGTTGGATTTAAGACAACATAATATTAAGGTCAGTACCATTATGCCAGGATCAGTTTCAACACATTTTAATGGAAATGAACCAGACCCTAGTGATGCTTGGAAAATCCAAAGTGAAGATATTGGGGAGTTGGTGGTTGATCTTTTAAAAATGAATGAGCGCACCTTACCGAGTAAAATTGAGGTTAGGCCAACCATGCCACCAAGTAAATAGGCTGGTTTGTTAAATGTTTAGGAAAAATGCCTCTC
>NZ_DATJCA010000164.1:0-7132 GCF_035515035.1 Gelidibacter sp.
TTCACACGCTGCATTAAAGCGTATTGGCCATCAACCTGCAAAGGTTCGCCATTCATCAAGAACAAACGCGTATCGCCACCTGTAGCTTCTGTAAGATACTCTTGCGCAATGACAAAACCGTCACGGCAAATGGCATCAATAGTTTGGGAAAGATTGTGCTCGTTTTTCTTATCCATCATAAACACATTCGTGCCACCGGACCCTTGTAAAGGTTTAAGAATCATTTTTTGCTTTTGTTCCTTAAAGAAGTCCTTTATTTCATTGTGGTCTCGCGTAATGATTGTTTTTGGACGAAGGATTTCAGGAAAATGCTGAAAATACATTTTATTTACTGCGCCCGCCAAACTACTTGGATGATTGAGTACCAAGACGCCATTACTCATGGCTATTTCCCCAAAAATGAACGCGGCATTATAGGCCCAATCCCGTTCATTGATTTCATCTGCAGGGTTATTTCTAAGAAATAGAACATCTAAATCTTTAGAAGATAAATTAACGAATTCTTCTTTCTGTACGGCTTTAAAATAGGTTTCTTCACCTTTAAAAGCCCGATCTTTTATAGTTTTACATCTTACTGAGAGATGTCCTTTTGATGCATAAGACAATTCGCCCACTCCTATAAAAAATACTTCATGTCCTCTTTTATAAGCTGCATAGCCCAAAGCGGGAGTGGTATAATTCCACTTTTCTGTGGCGTGGTCATTTATTATAAATCCTATTTTCATTTTATCATTATTTTAAAGTACAAGATCAACAATATTCATCCCCTTCCTTAACTTTTTCAGGCGATCCTTTACCTCAATCCGATCTAAAAAATTTGGTAATATGGGTTCTCTCACTACGTTTCTGTAAAGTAATTCCTCAATTAAATCGATATGGGTGGTATTGAACTTACCCGTATAAAGGGGTTCCAACTTCCCTCCCTTTTCAAGGTAGGCCATCAAATCAATAAGACCTGCAAGATACACTGCATCTTTGGTCAGTCCGCCACCTCTGTAAACCCGCATGCTTATATAATATGCCACGCGATTAGGAAAAGCATAAGCTGTTCTTAACAAATTAAAGGTTTCTATAAAACTGGCATTGTTGACCATGGAATGTACGGCAATGACACGTCCTGCCAATAAACGCAATCTGTTTACGGTCAATCCGCCTACCAAATATTCCGCGATTACCGCTAAGCCTTCCTGTAACTGATCATATCCTTCAAAGCCAACATACATTTGTTTTAAAGGTTGACTTTTACCATTGCAATAGGTCAAAATATGCGTACCAATTTCGTGTTGTATCAACGCATCACATCTGTTGGCATCCAAATCCATTTCATTATTAATCAGCAATTTTGACTTTGACACCATAATGCCAGCTACGTCATCCCTAATTTCTATACCAAGGTCCAAGTCTGGAAATTTATTTGCATAGTAATCTATTTCTCTTTGAGCATGTTCTGCAAATTCTGAAGAATTTAAACGTTTAGATCCCTCAATGACCTCTCCTTTTGGATAGGTTTTAAGAATGTGTTTTGCCGCAACTAAAACATCTTCCTGGATCACTCCGTAGAGACTTTCACCAATAAACCGAAAATTATCGGTCCCGCGCTCTTCAAGCATGATCAACTGTTTCTCTATTTCAAGCCGTTTTCCTCGCAAGATAAAGGCAAGGGTAGGATCTTCAACAAGGTCAATAGGAATGTTGAAAAGTTTGCGTTTTTCCAACTCAGGATCTATGGCAATCAACCGATATTTGAATGACGGTTTGACCGTAAATTCATTTTGTTCAAACTTATCCCATTCCTCGTTGCTGTTCACCGGGGTCACCCTCAACAAAAAAGACATGCGTTCACTTATTTCAGCAAGTTGTGTATCTGATGCCACGGTGGCCGCATCAATATGGGTTTTACCTAGCATTAAGTAATTCTCAAAGGCATCTGTAGTCTGCACCCTTATAAACTCATAAACCGCTCTTTTGATAGTTTCAGAAAAAATACTGTAGAATTTCCTGAAAAATAGTGAGAACAGCTCATTCGTATCCGTATTTTGATAAACGGCAGGAATTGAAATTCCAATAACAAGCGTTCCCGATTTTTTAGAGGTATTGATATCCAACAATGGCGATAAGTGTTTGGGATGCCTAAACTCTGTTGGAATAAATTTAGTGCTTACTCTGGACAGCGTCTTTTTTATTTCACTAAACCCTTCCTCAAGTGCATTTATAGTTTCTGTTGATTTATCTTTTGGACCGTAAATCTGAAATTGGTTTTTTAATGCGCCCTTATTCGGCCATAATTCCAAAATTAAAAAGGTTTCGAATTTCTCAGAAGTAATCAAACGGATGGCTTCCAATAAATGTGTAATATTGATGCTTTCTTCAACAATCAGATAGGAGGCTTGTGTTTTTAGAAGTCGCGAAAAATAAACATCGATTTCTTTGTATCTGTATATGCAAATAAATGGCAACAGTTTGTCAATATGCAGCAAACCATTTTTGGGAAGGACTGCATTTACGGCAACATTTTTAGTAATGTTCTTGCAAATTGTTTGAACCAACTCAGCATCTATTTGGTGTTCCTTTATCATTTTAAGAAGAATGTATTTTATGGAAATTTGAAGCATGCGTGGGCAATTGCTTTTTTAAGCCTTTCCTGATGGCCGAAACAACTTCAGGATAGACTACTTGACCAAGTTCATCACAATAAATTTTGGCCACTTCGGTAGCCAGAACTAAAGTGTTATTAAAATTATTGGTAATGAATTTCAGGAAATAACCATTGCCCTGAAAGGTGTCATTTATTTTGGCGGTTGTTGGGATTTCATTGGGCAATTTGATTCTGGACAATTGTACCCGCCATGCTTCTATGTCGTTTTCAAAGCGTTTATTATCCACATTGGCCGTACCTAAATTCCAAGTTGGCACTTCCCTATCCCAACGTTTCCAATTATAGCTGTGTAGATCATAAACCACACAACATCCAAATTTCAGTTCCAATTGATTAATAAGTGCAGACACTACTTTATAAAAATTTTGATGTTTTTTAAGGCTTTTAGATTTTTCTTCTACGCTCAAAGGTTCTTTCCAGAGTTGTTTTCCCCAAGCGTCGTCGTAAATGGCGTTCTCAGGATCTCTATTCAAATCGTATTCAAATCGGGAATCCATTCCTGAGATTACAATAGGATGAGGTTTTAACATGGTCTTTGTCTTTGGATCTTCTTCATACCAGCGTTCATATTCTGAATGCAGACACTTTGCCCATAGCTCTTTGCGGAACTGGTGGCCGTTATGCACGGCAGCGCAGGCATACGGCACATAATCGTCAATTTTAATGGTAAAGGAATAATCCGAAGCTACAGCATGAAAGCGGTCTTCTGCTCGTATTTTTGAGATAATATCACTTATGGATAATTTTTGCATGAGTTTTAATTTATTAGAACACTAAGGTTTTTTATCGAACATAAAATGTTCACATCTTAACAAAACTATCGAATAATGTTCTGTAAGACTCTAATTAAAATGATAAAAAATAGTTAATGTATTATTTCATTCGTCGGAATTGGACATAAATAAGAGGTTCATATTTAAAGGTACTTTAACATGATGTGAAGAAGTATTTAGAATACCTTTGCCTGCTTATTGAAAAATCCCGTAATGAATTCAAAGTACTATATAGCAGTAATCTCAGCCTTTACCATTTGGGGATTTTTCAGTCTTGTATTGAAATCCTTGGATGACTTCTCAGCTTTTGACATTCTTAGTTATCGCACTGTCGGCTCCGTGCTCATTATGGTATTTGTATCCTTAGCGCTCCGGCCTAAGGCATTGAAAACTACTATAAAACTTTTTAAATCGCTTTCAGCAAAAGACAAACGACGGATCATCGTCATCAATATCTTAAGCGGTTTGTTTTTGGCACTAAACTGGTACATTTATATTTATGTAATGAATAATGTAAGTGTGAGCGCTACGTCTTTGGCCTATCTTATTTGTCCAATATTGACTATGGTTCTTGCCTATTTATTACTCAAAGAAAAACTTTTTAAACTGCAGTGGGTATCGGTGATCTTGAGTTTAATTGGCTGTCTATTGCTGTCCTTGGGCAATTTTACGGATTTGTTTTACAGTATGATCATTGCATTTACGTATGCTCTGTACTTGGTCTTACAACGTAAAAATCAAGAATTGGATCGTTTTTTGGTCTTAACCAGTCAAGTCTTTTTTGCAGTACTTTTTCTTCTGCCATTCATCATCTCTTATGATTCTCCAAACGAAAAGACACCTTTTTTCTACGGAATGTTGGCGCTAATTGCAATAGTATTCACCATCATTCCTATGTTTCTTAATATTTATGCTTTAAGAGGCTTGAACTCATCTGTAGTTGGCGTGTTTATTTATTTGAATCCACTTATTAATTTCATGTTCGCCATTTTCTATTTTGACGAGAAGGTCAGCTTTATTGAAGCGGTTTGCTATTTGCTCATTTTGATTTCTATCTTCCTGTTTAATTTTTCTGCAATAAAAAATAGAATCAATCGAAGGCGTGCAGCGCATATTTGATATTACGATTTCAAATCGAAAGTTTCTGCTGGGTCTTTATTTTCCTGATAATCCAACATATTCTCACCATCAGCCACTATAGCACATACTGCTGCATCTCCAGTAACGTTGACCACGGTTCTGAACATATCAAGAATACGGTCTACCGGGAAAATAATGGCAATCCAAGCAGGATTAAGTCCTACGGAATCCAACACGATTATCAACATCACCAAACCTGCACTTGGAACTGCTGCAGATCCTATAGACGCCAATGTTGTGGTCATAACCACAGTCAATTGCTGTCCTATGGTCAAGTCAATCATGTGCAGTTGGGCCAAAAAGATAACTGCTACGGCCTGGTATAAACTCGTTCCATCCATATTGACCGTGGCACCAATCGGCAGAACAAAACTGCTTATTTTTTTATCAACACCCAAGTTTTGCTCAACACATTCCATAGTAACCGGAAGAGTGGCAGCACTACTGGATGTTGAAAATGCCAAAGTTTGCGCGGGACTCATTGCCTTAAAAAAACCGGCATAAGGGATTTTTCTAACAAATACTTTTAAAATTGACGGGTAAGTTATGAATATCATGATGAGAAGTCCGGTTAGAACGGTTAAGGAATACCAACTTAAGCCTTTAAATATTTCTACTACTTTTCCAATATCATCTCCTGCCATTTTACTTACCACGCCAGCCAACAATGCAAAAACGAAAAATGGGGCGGCTTGCATTACCAAATCAACCATCTTAAGGAACACCTCATTTATGCCGTCTACCAGTTTTAAAACCGGTGCCGATTTTTCATTAGGAATAAATAATAAACATACCCCAAAGAAAATCGCAAAAAAGATAATTTGCAGCATCAGTCCGTTGTTGGACAGCGAATAGAAGAAGTTGTCCGGAACGATATCAATCAATGGCTGTAAAGGCGTTGTGTCCTTTCTTTTGACCGCGGTGGCCAGCTTGTCTGATACTGATACCTCTCTTAAATCTTGTTTGGTCAATTCGGAAATCTGTTGTGCTCTTTCAAAAAATGCAGGATCTTTTAAATAATTGATGCCATCTTTGATTTCATGGCCTTGAGAACTGGCCCAAATTTCGTAATTGATACGGTTGTCTATTCGGCTTTGCTCGTCAATAAGCTTCCCAGGTTTTATGGTGTTCACTAAAATTAGACCTAAGGAAATAGCAAAAACAGTGGTGGCGAGATAAAGGAGCAACGTCTTTCCTCCCATTCTTCCCAAACTTGAAGGATCTCCAATATTGGCAACCCCACCGATGATGGAAAACAGCACCAAAGGCACCGCAATCAGTTTCAATAAATTGATAAAGATGGTGCCAAACGGATCAATCCAATTGATGGTAAACGAGCTCCAGCCCATATAGCTGGACAATAGTGCCCATATAATACCAAGGACCATTCCGATAACGATTTTCCAATGTAGTGCTAGTTTCTTCATAAGTCTTTATTCCGACAAAGGCGGGAATCTTTTTTATAATTATTTTTTAAAACTTTTCGTTTGTCTTAATTTGCCATGAGGCTCGGACCTACGCAAATAGTATCCTATTATTGTTCACTAAAGTGGTTTGCCTCTGTTGGACGTATTGTCGCATGTGTATTGAATAAAATATAGACTTTATAGAATAAACATTCAAGGGCCATCTTTTTATTCATGAGACTCCTGCCTGCGCAGGAGTGAGTAATCTGCTAGAACCAAGGCCGCCATTGCTTCAACAATAGGAATAGCTCTTGGCACAACACAAGGATCATGTCTTCCTTTACCTTGCATTTCTACAATATCACCCTTATTATCGAGTGTGTTTTGTTTCTGGATAATTGTGGCAACCGGCTTGAACGCCACTCTAAAATAGATATCCATCCCATTACTGATACCCCCTTGAATGCCTCCCGATAAATTTGTTTTAGTGCTGCCATCTTCGTTGAATTGATCGTTGTGTTCACTCCCTTTCATTTTGGCACCACAAAACCCGCTCCCATATTCAAAACCTTTTACAGCGTTAATGGAAAGCATGGCCTTACCAAGTTCGGCATGCAATTTATCAAAGACAGGTTCTCCAAGTCCGATGGGTAGATTTTGAATCACACAAGTGACTGTTCCACCAATGGTATCGCCTTCTTTCCTAATCGCCCGGATCTTTTCAATCATCTGATTAGCAATAGTTTCGTCGGGACAACGTACAGTATTACTTTCAATTTTGGTAAAATCAAGATCTTGGTAAGGTTTTTCTAAAAACAGATCGCCAACAGAAGATGTATAGGCATGTATTTTAACGTCTTTCAACATTTGTTTCGCAATGGCACCAGCCACCACCCTACAAGCAGTTTCCCTTGCCGAACTTCGTCCGCCGCCTCTATAATCGCGCACGCCGTATTTTTTATCGTAGGTGTAATCGGCATGACTAGGTCGGTAAACGTCTTTAATATGGGAATAATCGTTTGATTTCTGATCGGTATTTTTGATGATGAAACCAATGGGCGTACCCGTAGTCTGTCCTTCAAAAATTCCAGACAGAAACTCTACCACATCCGATTCTTTGCGCTGCGTCACGATATCGGATTGCCCGGGTTTACGAC
>NZ_DATJCA010000165.1:0-44202 GCF_035515035.1 Gelidibacter sp.
AACTTGTGGCACATTCTGGGACGGCCATTCCATGGTTGCTATGTCCTCTTCCCATTTCTTATCGGGTGGAAACAACTGTTGGCTTTCCGGTCGGTAATTGGCGCCTTCCGTTGGCGTATTGTGAAAAATATAAAAGCTGTAAAACTGATCTTTCTCACGATAGGCTTCACTTTTAATTAAAATTTGGTTGACCAAAGGAGTGATCGCAGTCACAGAATTTGGGACCGTAAAACGTTTGGTAGGTGAGAATTTCCCATCCAGAAGCAAGCCATACACTCTTTCGCCAACGACCCAAATTTCCGTCTGTCCAGGAAGTTCTTTGATGATGTCTTGCGCATAAGAACTTATGGAATCGTTGAACCGTCCCACCAATCCCTGATCCGATCCAAAAATAATGGCCACGGATTTTGATCTATTCTTATCATGATGATCGGCTATCAACGAAATCCTTTCCTTTTTAAAACAGGCGTGGATCCCAAGGGAAATGGTGCGGTAATAATCCTGTAAAGAGTTTACTGACATCTCGTATTGGGTGATATTGGACGTGGCCATAGCCTTCATCGTTCTGACCACCGACGCCATATCGCCCGCGCTTTGCTGTCTTCTTTGGAGATTGATTAAAGTATCACTCATGGTTCTCGAGTTCAGGAATATTTATGATGGCATCCTTTGCCAATGCGACGAGAGTAGCTTCATCAGTCTCGCTCAAGGCCTCAGAGGCAAAGATCCGTCGCAACACGGCATCAGGTATTTGGGACGATTTCTTTTTTATCAGATGTTCAGCCTTCGTGATTTTATCAAGAGGAACAGTGTCAAAAACACCATGGATCAGCGCCATCAACACCAAAAGTTGCTCTGGTACAGAAACAGGCTCCATTTCAGGCTGTTTAAAAATCAACCGAATTCTTTTTCCTCGCTCAATCATTTTTTGGGTATCGGCATCCAAACGGGTTCCAAAACGCGAAAATGTTTCCAATTCTTCAGATTGGGCGTAGGCAAGTTTCAAATTCCCAGCAATTTTCCGATAAGCTCTCAACTGTGCCTTACCGCCTACCCGAGACACTGATTTCCCGATATCTACCGCTGGAAGTAAACCTAACTCGAACAATTTTGGCGAGAGATAGATCTGGCCATCGGTAATTGAAATAATGTTTGTGGGGATATAGGCCGAGATATCCTGCGCTTGCGTTTCTATAATGGGCAAAGCCGTTAAAGATCCGCCACCATTGGCTTCATTAAGATGGGTTGATCGTTCCAGAAGTCTGGAATGGATATAAAAAATATCGCCGGGAAACGCTTCTCTCCCAGGTGGTCGACGCAGTAAAAGTGACAATTCGCGATAGGCGCGCGCATGCTTGGTCAGATCGTCATAAACAATTAAAACGTCGCGTCCTTGCTCCATAAAATATTCTGCAATACTAGTGGCCGCATAGGGTGTTAAATATTGAAGCCCAGGCGAACTGTTACCTTCAGAAAATACAACCACGGTATAATCCATGGCGCCTTTCTCCTGAAGTTCAGAAATCACTGTGGCAACCGCAGCGGTACGTTGACCGATCGCACAGTACACGCACAACACGTTTTTATCGTGTTGATTGAGAATGGTATCAACGGCAATAGAGGTTTTCCCCGTTTGTCGGTCGCCTAAAATCAATTCACGTTGCCCACGTCCAATGGGAATGATCGCATCAATGACTTTAATTCCGGTTTGTAATGGCGCATTCACGGCTTCGCGACTCATAATAGGTGGCGCAGGCCTTTCAATCGGATAACGGTGTTGAAACGAAATGGGACCTTTATTATCCATCGGATTTCCGAGCGAATCGACAACCCTACCAATTAGACCTTCGCCCACAGGAATATCGGCAACCCGATGGGTTCTTAAAACAGGATCACCTGCTTGGAGCCGATCGTTTCTGCCCAAAAGCACCACGCCTATTTCATCTTCATCGAGATTAAAAGCCATGCCGTACAAATTATTGGGAAACTCCAATAACTCCTCAAAACCTGTTCCCGGTAAACCAGTGACCGTGGCAATACCCGCAGAAATATTCTTTACAACTCCGATCTCACGAAATTGAATCGCGGGATCATAATTTTGCTTGCTGTCGCTTATCTCCAGAAAGGTATCCTCTAATATTTGGTCTAAATCAGTCGATCGCATTTTCTTTTTCCTTTGTGATGATACTCTCTTTTTTTAAGGCTTCCAGATAGGAATCAATAGTCCATGACAATTGGTAACTTGCCGTTTCTATCTTAATGCCACTCACCAATTCCGGTTCCAATTCATATCGAAAATCATTTTGCCTTTCGGTGATTTTTTCCATTGCTTTTTCGAGTTCCTGTTTCGAACTATCCGCTAAATCAAACACACTTTTAATGGTAATGGGACCTTCGTTATTTTTGAGCGCGTCCATAAATTTTGTTTTAGCCGCCCCATCCAAATTCCTTATTTTCTCAATAAATACAGTGACCACTTGTAGCTCAAGACTGACATCCGCAAGATCCGAAAGCGTTTTTCTCGCAATTTCAAAAACGGCATCCTTTGTTTTTCTCTTGAGCCGATCAACTATTTCCTGTTCTTGCTGCTTGAGCGATTCCTCGAATTTCGAGCGCAATACCGTAGATTCCTTTCTCACTTCTTCCAATAGACGTTGCTTTTCAGAATCAATCTGTTCGTGGACTGCATTCATTTTCGCGACACGTTCTTTATCGAAAGCTTCATTCTTTTGACGGAACAGATCTTGATCCTTCTTGGCTTCTGCTTTTTTCGTCGCAGCGTTCTCAAGTTGAGCAGCAATCTTATTTTCCCTAGCATCAATAGCGTCTAATACCGGTTTGTATAAAAACCGTTTTAAGAGCCAAACTAAAATAAGAAAATTGACTATTTGTGCTATGACTGTAAACCAGTTGATTTCCATAAAATGATTATGCTATAAAATGATTCCAAAATGGATTCGCAAAAATGAGAATCATCGACAGCACAAAACAATAAATAGCTGTCGATTCAATCATGGCCAAACCCACAAATAATGTTCTGGTAATTGTTGGTGCGGCATCGGGTTGTTGCGCAATAGATTCCAATGCTTTTGAAACCGCTCTTCCTTCTCCTAATGCAGGCATCATACTGCCAATGCCTGTTGTAATTCCTGCAGTGATTATTGATGCCACTGCGATAATAGTTACGCTATCCATGTTTTATAAATTTTAGTTTCTTGTTTAAAGTTTCTCGTTTAACGTTTTCTTGTTTATCCATGGCCCCACTTCGCTTTCATCTTCAAATTCAAATTCAATTTTGTTCGAGTTAAAGTTCAAAGTTTTTGTGACTCATAGTTAGAAAAATACTTTCTCTACCCTCTCCCACTCCTCACTTCCCACCGCTCCACACTAATCCCTAATCCCCCTCTATCTCCTTCTCCTCCTGCGTAGCTGCCGCAATATACACCGTTGCCAAAATCGCAAAAATATAAGCCTGTATCATTCCCGTCAACAAGCCTAATGCGCTCATGATCATCGGAAAGAAAAATGGTACTATAGAAATCAAAACCGTAGCGATCAAACCGCCACTCATGATGTTTCCAAACAATCTGACCGCCAATGCCAGTGTTCTTGAAATCTCACTGATAATATTGAACGGGAGCATAATAAAGTTAGGTTGTAAATAAGAACGCAAGTACCCTTTGAGTCCACCTCCAGCAATTCCAAAAACGGGAACCGCAATAAATACGGATATCGCCAAGGCTGCTGTGGTAGAAAGCGATCCTGTTGGCGCTTCATACCAAGGCACTATGGTCAACAGATTTGAAACGGCGAGAAAAAGAAATAAGGTGCCGATAAAGCCGATGTATTTATCAGGTTTTTTCAATCCCACTTCCTTTATTTGATCTCGGATCATAATGACCAGCATCTCCAAAACATTCTGCCAGCGAGAAGTCTTAATTTCCGATTTTAAATTTCGGGTGCTCAGCCACGCACCTAGGGCGAGCAGAAGCATCAATGCCCACGTGGTAACGATAGTGAGGTTGATATTAATAAACCCGTACTCCCAAAATATCATTTGATCCGGACTAATTCTCATGGCTAACTTCTTTTATGAATAGTTTTGTCTGCGTGAGTTTTTTTGTGATGTTGGTAATCACAATTCTAGCTATTAAAAAGCCGACGAGACAGGATATCAGTTTTTGCCAACTATCCCCGCCTACAAAATAAAACCCGGTCAGGATAATCGCTATTCTTAATATCAAACTACCAAAAAATATTAGGGTCGCCCTTTTTGAGCCCAAACCTTTATTCACGGTGAGCCAAAGTCCCCCAAAAAATATAACCCCCAATAACATTCCAGCCAATACCGCTGGAAGTAGTCTTAGTATGTCATTCATTTCCATCTTTATTTTTTTTATGAATTTCCTTATTTTCTTTCTGGATCCAGCTCCACGCAATCAAACACCCCAACATCAATCCCGCAACCAAGAGACTCAGGGTCCAAGAGAAATCTTCTTTGGAGGTTTTATCGAGCCAAATCCCCAAGGCCGCACCCAATATCGTGGGCACCGCAATAGACCAACCGATCATTCCAAATAAACCCAGCCCGGACCAAACGCTTTTATTTTCGCGTTGTGCCTGAAGTTTTCGTTCTTCCTTATCGCCGACTACTTTCTCAAAGGAGCGGTTCTTATTTGGTTTTTCCTCTTTCACAATTATCTTCTCAAATTTTGAAAATTTCGTAAAAAGCCAGTTTCTAATTTTGCCATCACATTCCGGGCATGTATTTCCAGTTCATCCAGTTCTACCATTTCTTTTTCAACCATGGCCCTCAACTTTCCTAGAGGTGCATTTCCAATGGCATGCCTAACCGATATCGACACCTGTGCTCCTGCTTTTATCAGAATACCATCGTTCACCGCAATATATTTCTCTCCTTCATCCTCTGTTTCATAAACTAAAATCCCCGTCACCAACGCGGCTGTGCAATCAAGTCTGCGAGGTAAAATACCATAAGAGCCGTCCGTAGTTTCCACCACAATCCGTTTCACGTTTTTTATTTCCGCAAAAACGCCATAGGGTAGTAGAATCTTAAGTTGCATTAAATTAGTTTCCATCATCTATGCGTTTACTGGTTCTTTCTTTTTTACTTCGTCAATTGTCCCAATCATATAAAAATCACTCTCAGGATAGTCATTAAATTCATCATTTAAGATGCGCTCACAGCCATCCAAGGCATCTTTCAAACTCACGTTTTTTCCTTTGTATTGGGTAAATTGTTCTGTTGTAAAAAACGGTTGGGTCAAAAATCGTTCAAGTCGCCGGGAACGGTTCACTGTTTTTTGATCGTTTAACGAGAGCTGCTCCAAACCTAACATGGCGATAATATCCTTAAGTTCTTCATATTCTGCCAAGGTCTGCCTTATTTTTTGTGCAATCGTGTAATGCCGTTCCCCAATAATGTGAGGTGTCGCCATTTTGGAACCCGATTGCAACAAATCGATGGCCGGGTACATCCCCTCACTCGCTCTTTTTCGGGACAAGGTTATCGTGGCAGATAAATGGGAAAACGTGTGTACTGCAGCTGGATCCGTCAAGTCGTCCGCGGGCACATATACCGCCTGAATGGACGTAATCGCTCCTGTTTTTGTATTCGCGATGCGTTCTTCCAATTGCGATAGTTCGGTACTCATGGTGGGTTGATATCCCAATCGGCTGGGCATCTGTCCCAACAATCCGGAGACTTCCATTCCCGCTTGGATGAACCTGAACACATTGTCTATCAATAATAACACATCTTTATGTTCGTCGTCCCTAAAATATTCCGCCATGGTCAGTGCCGCATGGCCTACGCGAAAACGGGCTCCAGGCAGTTCGTTCATTTGTCCGAAGATCATGACCATATCCTCTAAAACACCCGCTTCTTTCATTTCCTGGTACAGTTCCAGACCTTCCCGACTCCGCTCACCAATTCCACAAAACATACTGACGCCTTGATGGTTTTTCACCATATTGTGGATCAGCTCGGTCAACAGAACAGTTTTCCCAACGCCAGCACCTCCAAACAAACCTGCTTTTCCGCCACGTTCCAAAGGCAGTAAAACATCAATGGCCTTAATACCAGTTTCAAAAACTTCTGATGTGGTGGAGCGTTCGGTCAATGGTGGCGGTTGATTGTGAATGCTGCGCCGTTCCATGTTTGGTGGCAATTCGAAATCGTCAAGCGTATTTCCGAAAACATCAAACATATGCCCCAAGGTTTCTGGACCAACCGGCACTTTCAATGGTGCATAGGTCGAAACGGCTTTCATTCCTCTTTCCAAGCCTTGGGTTGGGTTCAACGCGATGCATCGAATATGTTGATCATCAAGCTGCATATGCACCTCAAGAATAATCTCTAGATCCTTCCCGGTTTTTACCACCATATTAATGGAAGGCAGGTTGTTCTCAAATTTTATATCCACCACGCTACCGCGCACAGCAACCACGTGACCTATACTTTTATTTTGAGAAGTGATTTCGTTTTGCATGAGGTATCTGAAATTTTATAAAATGATCAAAATTATAAGTGATAAGGTTTCTGTAACAGCGTTATCAGCTGCCCAAAGAGACCTTAAACTTAGTTTCCATTCAAATTTTATATATGTAAATATATTGAACTTTAAATCCGCGTGAAATGATCTATATCATGTCATACCATTTCGTCAAGGGTTAATTTTGATGGATCCAAGATAAGAACCGAAATCTTCTGAAAATACTGAAGGCGAGGATATCAAAAACCTTATACATTAAAATCTAGTGGTGGAAATAAAGTAACCCTATAAGATTTCAAAAAACTAAATTGTGATTATGAACAAATTTTCAGAAACCTATCAAGCGGATCTAATTTACGCCACAATTGTTATTGCATCCGTGGTGGTGCTTTATCTAATAACACGATTTCTCAGGGGCTGGTTCACCAATAAAATCCAAGAAAAACTTCCGGGAGCATCGGTACGGCCAATAAATCTAATTAAACATATCCTAACAGCACTCTGGGTACTTTTGGGCATAACAGCACTTGCTTTTATCTTTATTGAAGTAGATAGGGAATTTATCTTAAGACGGTATTTTAAGCTATTTCTTTATATAGGGGTGATATCCGTGGTGACCATTATTGCGTTAATGCTCAGTAATTTATGGTTCAAGTATAAAATTCAACAAAAACTTGAAGAAAAAGAAGACCCCACCAATTATAAGTTTTTCCGCTATGTTGTGATCATTCTTATTGGTCTTATTGGCGCTTTAATTGGGTCGTTGGCTTTTCCTTCGCTAAAAGGTGTCGCGCAGACTACTTTGGGAGGCGCGGGTATTATTGCATTGATTGTTGGTTTTGCCGCCCAAGAAGGCTTAGCAAATATCACTGGAGGTTTCTTTATTATTGCATTTAAACCCTTTAGAATTGGTGATCGCGTTAAGGTTTCTGATACGATGGTTGGTACGGTAACCGATGTTACGCTGCGTCATACGGTCATTAGAAATTTCGACAATAAAATGATCGTCATTCCCAATTCGATCATCAATAAAGAAAAATTAATAAATTACGATTTGGGTGAGCACACCTTATGTGAACACATAGAAATAGGGATTTCTTACGACAGTAATATAGATTTGGCAAAAAAGATTATGCAGGAAGAATGCGAGAACCACCCCTTAATTCTTGACACCCGTTCCCAATTTGATATCGAAAATGGCAAACCCTTGGTGAGAACAGCGCTAACTGAACTAAACGATTTTTCAATGACCATTAGGGCGTGGGCATGGGTACGTAACCATTCCGATTCATTTTCGTTAAAATGTGATGTATTGGAAAGTATAAAGAAACGCTTTGATAAAGAGGGTATTGAAATTCCTTATCCATACCGCACGATCGTCATGAAAGCAATGAAGGACAAACTTATTGAGCCTTTAGGATAGCATATCTCATCGGGACATTTATCTGGATCCATTGATTTTGAAACCCTTCACGCCAAGATAACCCTTCACGAGAAATAGTATACTAAGCATCCATTCCGAAGAAATGACCAACCAATGCACTTAGGCCCATTGCTAAAGTACCCCAAAAGGTAATTCTGAAAATGGCTTTCCAAATATTGGAACCTCCGGTTTTTGCAGCAACGATGCCCAAGATTATTAAAGAAAAAATAGCGGATCCATACAAGGTATATTCCATACTTTTTTCAGGAAGAAAGATGGTTACGATAAGCGGAAGACTTCCTCCAAGCACAAATGCCGCACCTGACGCTAAGGCAGATTGCAAAGGTTTTACTTGACTGATTTCATTAATTCCCAATTCATCTCTAACATGGGCTGCTAAAGCGTCTTTTTCTGTAAACTCCCTAGCTACTTGGAGCGCCGTTTCTTTGGCCAAGCCTCTTTTTTCATAAATTCCCGCTAATTCGAGCAACTCCAAATTGGGCATTTCCTCCAATTCCTTTTTTTCTCGCTCTATTTCAGCATTTTCAGTATCTGTTTGAGAACTTACCGAAACAAATTTACTGGCAGTCATGGATACAGCTCCTGCCACCAATCCGGCCAATGTCGCAAATACGATAAAATCTCTCGTATCACTGCCAGCAGCAACGCCAATGGCAATACTGGCAGTGGATAAAATCCCGTCGTTAGCACCAAGAACCGCTGCTCTTAACCACCTGCTGCGTTCTATATACGGCTTGTCTAAAGAAGTATCCAAATCTGTTGATTTCTTGTCCATCTAACTCTGTAATTTAAATTCTTTTCAGCATTATCCAGAGATGGCATATGCGTTCTTAATTGTAGACCTCTTTCGGTTTACCTACAAAATATTATAAGTTTTTCTCTAAAAATCTAAACACGTCTTTTTTAAGCTCGGCATATATTTCTCTTTGGATTTCCATTCGGTTTCTAAAGGCCTTATGTTGTTTGACCAATTCTGAATCGTTTTTTAGTTTTCCAGCATCACTTTGTGCAATTATATACACTTCTTGCCGTTCAAGAGCTTCAAGTAAATCCTCTATCACTCCGCCATGAAAAATAAACTGTTTCTGATAATCTCCTATCCGGTCAAGTACTTCTTTCTCTCCCCAGCGTGTGATAAATTCACTTAATTTGATGTTGAAAGATTTTAACTCCTCTTTCCAAAAGGCAATTTCTCCTTTCCATTGTTGGTGTTCAAACTCTCTATTCGAATTATATAAAATTGGTTTTTCCATGATAAAATGTGTTTAAAGTTGACTTCTCAAAGCTTCAATCTGGCTTTTACTCCTTAAATTCCCCCAAATTAATTTGAGCTAATTTGTAAAATCAATGCTTTAATAAGTCGGTATTTTGAGGCTGAATAAATTTTAAAAAGTCAGTAGTTAACAGGATGATTAAAAATCATCATCGTCTACAATTTCAAAGGTATCTGAAATTGCTATAATTTGAAATGACCCAGGTCACTCTCAATTAAAACTTAAACTGTTTCGGCAATTTCTTCCTTTTATGGATTCTCATTTATTGAAAGAACTGATCCCATCTGCATCTTGTTGTTTTTAAAGAGATAGGATAACGACCATAAACTACAAGAGGTTTTCATCATATAAACTTCCATTTATAGCTTCATGATATCTGTAGGCGTTTCCACTAAAATGGTTTTACTGCCCCGCAAAGCAATTGGCTGTTTCATAATTTCTGGATGGTTTTGAATCATGGTGATCCAGTCTTCACAGGAAAAATCTTGTACGATAAATTTATTTCTGTATTTATAATGCTCCTGATTGACCAAATCTTGAATTTCAATACCTAAGCGGTTTACCAATTCTGCAATTTGAGTACCGGTTATGGTGCATTTTAAAACATCTATTTCCTCTATAGCAAGACCATGCGTCTTGGCATACGCCAACGTTTGTTTTCCTCTTTGGGACTTGGAATTATAAAACAAGGTAATTTGTCTTTCTGATGTGGATATTACACCCTTATGAGCTATAGATTTATTCATTTTTTAATTTTTTATATTAATTAGTAATTCTTTGAAACCATTTTGGATTCATTTTATTGAGATTTTATAACTATTTATAAAACTTATAAAACCTTTTTCCATTTACCAACATACAGCTGAATTTCGGGAATTGAAATGATCAGGGTCAGTCCGCCGACAATTTCCCATTACACACTTTTATTATTCTTTCTCTTCTATAATCCCAACTTAAGCATCTCTTCCCTTTTAAATATGATTCAAGCGCCATCAATATAAGTCTGCACATGACCCCATCATCGATCAACTGACCTAAGTCATTTCACCCTAGAATTTTTAAATGTACCTTGGAAAGTACTAGTAAAGAAGTATTAAGCTTCTAATAATTATTAATCGTTAAACCAAAAGAATATGACACTGATAACAAGAAAGAACATTGCCGAATTACACGACGTAAATCAAGAAAACTGTATTTCAATTTTTATTCCGACACATAGAGCGGGTGAAAAAGTATTACAGGAAGAAGATCCACTATCTCTAAAAAACCAATTGAAAGACGTCAAGGATAAGTTGGCAAAGAAGGGACTTAATGAGGACGGGATCAATAATATAACCCAACCTGTGCAGGACCTTATAGATAATAGTTCGTTCTGGAGAGAACAATCGGATGGCCTAGCCATATTTGCAGCCGATGGTTTTTTTGAAAGCCACACGCTACCCGTCCATTTCGAGGCGTTTAACTATGTATCAAATTCCTTCTATTTAAAACCGTTGATGCCCATGTTTGTAGGCGACGGAAGTTTTTATTTGATAACTCTTGATCGGGATAATGTGAAATTATTTGAATGTATGAGACACAGCTTTACCGAAATTGATATAGAAGATTTGATCCCAGAAACCAAACAAGATCGTGTAGGTTTTGATTATGAAGAAAAAAACCTTCAATTCCGATCAGGCGCTACAGGATCTGGCCAAACCATGTATCACGGACAAGAAGCAGCTACTGGTAAGAGAAAAAATGAAATCAAGAAGTATTTTAGGGCCATAAACGATGGTCTTGTCACTATTTTTAGAGAAGAGACCATGCCCTTGTTAATTGCTGCGCAAAGTCCACTTTTTGATATCTATAAAGAAGTCAATACCTATAACCATCTTATTGAAGAAAGTCTCACCATCGATTTTAGTGACACCGATATGTTCGAGATCCATGAATTGGCATGGGAACGAATGGAACCTGTATTCGATCAAGAACGAAAAGATCATATTGCACGGTTTTTGGATGAACAAGGTAAAGGGACAACGTCAATTGGGATAGGCAAAATTTTACCAGCAGCCATCAATGGCCAAATTGAAACTTTATTCTGTGAGAATCAAGAAGATATTTTTGGACAATACAAAGAAGAAAATGGCGTCATAACGGTTACAGAAGGAGAAGATAATGGTAAAAATATTTCATTAATGAATTTGGCGGCAATAAAAACTTTCCTTAAAGGTGGTGCTGTTTATTTATTGGAGAAGGAAGAGATGCCTAATCCAAACTCAAGGGTAAATGCGCTTCATAGATATTAAGATTGAAAATATTTATGACTAAAAATCATGGTGTTCAATCGCAGTAGATTATTCGGATGGGCGATCTTTTGAAGATCGTATAGATTTATAAGTAAAAAAGGCTGGCTTTTTATAGTGAGCCTTTTTTGGTTGAACGTATCTTAAAAGACAATGGGAGCCACTAAGTTTTTAAGTAAACCAATCACACTATATGCAGCCAATGCACTCGACTTAGGATTGTCCTGAGATGGTGTCGTTTCAATAATTACCTCAATCTTAATGGTTTCTCCTTCGAGTTTGATGGTATGCTTGTTACTTTTAGACCCAGCAATACTATGGATAGCTATTTTAGTATTTTCAACTCCTGTCGTTGCTAAAGCAGTAGCCACAGCAACGTTAACATTTTTAGGAAAATGTTCAATGGCTTCTTTTGCGCTTCCGCTGAAAATAGCTTCTGACTGGTCTTCAGAAAGCTCTCTGCCTTTTAAAAATGGAGCGCCATTTAAGGATTGAGGTGATTTTTCTGTAGTCATACTTACTTTTACCTCGCCCATTAACATCGCAGATCTTAAAACATCAAAGCCACCTACTGCTCCTGATGGGATATGAACGCAACTATTATTTTGTAATGCTGTTTCTTTAACGGTATCATAAAATTCTTGATCAGCAAAAGCACCAATCGATAGGGGAATTAAATGAATCCCATTGGCTAAGATTTTAACCCCGATATCCTTAAACACCTCGGGAGAGGCGGCTTCAATAACATAATCTGGTTTATCGCTAAGAATATCATCCAAGGTTTTATAAGCTTTACAACCTATCTCATCTGCTAATTTTATGGCGTTTTCTAATTTCCCACTTAATACACCTAATATTTTATAGTTTTCACTCAAGTCCTGAGACACTGCTTTTCCAATAATGCTGCCTAATGCACCAGTCCCTATTATGACTAATTTATATTTCTTCATTTTAACTTCTTTATTTTAAGACTTAACCCAAATAAAATCTTCTAAGCTATAGGGTTGTTGATTAAATATACACGTTTTATTTTAGAGATTGAACATTCGAAGAAATAGCAAATTTATTAGTCCTAAAAAAAATTCATCGCTAATTAAAGTTCGCCCTCCTGAATCTTCCAATTTCTAAGCGCGTTATGGGCTTGATAAATCTAATAAACGCTAGCATTTCATTTAGTGTATGTCATATTTGTAATTTTTTTTATGTCTTCAAGTTCTATGAATCACTTTTTATTGTAACTTAACTCTCTAATCTTAAAACACATAGATCATGAAGAAACAAACATTACATAATTTATTGATGGTTTCGTTATGGGCATTCGCTTTAACGTCCTGTAGTAAAGAAGAAATTATCACGCCAGTTGAGCCAGCTTCAACAATTGAAGAAAGCCCAACAATTAATTCTAGAAGTGCATTGCCACAAAATGTTGTCGGCAATATCCATTGGAACATTTCAGAAAATCATGTTCACGATTTTTCTTTCCGTCGATCCACGGCGGTGACACCAAGTGAATGTGGAGATACGCCATTTGATGCTGTAACTTCATATTACAATGATGCCTTAATTAATGGTTTTCTGGAAAACTGGGATTATAATTTTGATGCTATTGATGTGATCTTAGGAGACTATTTTACAATCAACCAAATTGCGGCTCAAATTGAAAACATTAACACGGATACTTTTGGGGCTAATGGAGAGTACACTAACTTTATGAAACAACAAGTAAGAAGCCTAGAAAAATTTTGGGATATGCCTAATTTGATTAGCGTGAGAGGCCAACATACCGCCACCCTACAAGACTTAAGTTTTATCCGGTACGTATATGAAAATTACTCATCGGCTACGCCGCAAGAAATTGATTATCTTATTTCCATTGCACAACATTATAACGATTCAAGCGATCAAATACCTGAAAATCCATTCTATGCCGTAGATGGATTTGCCACATCAACGGGTGTTATTGTTATTGGTGATGGTTTGGTATCTATGCTCGCTGAAACTGGCTTAGATCCTCAGGTAGTGTGGTCAGGAATCCTTGCCCACGAATGGAGTCACCAAATTCAATTCCAAAATCGTGCTCATTGGACGTATCCCGTTCCACCATTTATCGGCATACCCGAATCTACCCGCATGACAGAGTTGGAAGCCGATTTCTTCACCGGATACTATCTCACCCATAAAAGAGGTGGTACCTATAATTGGAAAAGGGTTGAAGCTATGCTTTCTTCATTTTATAACATTGGTGATTGTGGTTTCCAAAATCCCAGTCATCATGGAACTCCAGACCAACGTCTAGAAGCTGCAAGACAAGGTTATTTACAAGCAAGTGCAGTTCAGAAAAAAGGACATCTTCCTGATGCCCAAACCATACATAATGCTTTTATTATGACTTTACCAAGTATTGTTGGGGAATGAAAACTAGTTCCTTTGAAATGATACACTCATACAATCAAACTAGCCATCTCTACGAGGTGGCTTTCCTTTTCAAACCATCTGACCATACGATGGGTTGATTTTTGTTTGGTCCCATTATCCAATCAATCAACAATCCGGGATTGACGCTAAATATCAACACCTTGTATGCTCTTTTTTTTTACCTTGTAGAAAACTTTTCCAAATGTCCACGCTAATCGCTCCTTCAATTCTATCCGGAGATTTTGCCAATCTGGCAAAAGACATTGAAATGCTCAACAAAAGTGATGCCGACCGCATCCATATAGATATTATGGACGGTGTTTTTGTTCCTAATATTTCCTTTGGATTTCCTGTACTCAAGGCTATCAAAAGATATGCATCAAAGCCTCTGGATGTCCATTTGATGATCATTCAACCAGAAAGATATATTAGCCAATTTAAGAAAGCTGGAGCCGACACGTTGATTGTCCATTTTGAGGCTTGCACACATTTGCATAATACTATTCAGGCCATTAAACGAGAAGGAATGCAAGCAGGTGTCGCCATCAATCCTCATACAACCATTTACAATCTCGACGCCATTGTTCAGGACATTGATCAACTGCTTATCATGTCCGTTAATCCTGGTTTTGGTGGACAAAAACTCATAGATCATACCTATATAAAAACTGAACTTGCGCGGGATTTAATTGAGAAAAGTCACTCAAAAGCGATTGTCGGAATTGATGGTGGCGTGGATTTGACCAATGCCAAAAAGCTTATTGCTGCGGGAGCTGACTTGTTGGTATCTGGTAGTTTCATTTTTGGCTCTAACAACCCTACCAAAACCATTTCTGATTTGAAGGTAAAATAAAGCTTACCATATCGGAATTTTCCTGGTATCCTGTTTTTGAAGTGAGAATAATGTAAGTTTTACCTCGGATTGTATAAATTCCGCGAAGGATTGATGTCTATCTTTAAGACGATATTATCTAATAATTCTGTAAAATTCAACTCCATATGATGATTACAAAACTTCTAAAAAACACGATTGAGGATTTATTTGCCAATGGTAAAGGGATTCTTGCCATGGATGAAAGCACCCCAACTTGTGACAAACGTTTTTCGTCCAACGGAATTCCACAAACCTTGGAAATGCGACGCAATTACCGCGAACTCCTCGCTACAACACCAGGACTTAATGAAAGCATCGGGGGTGCCATTTTGTATGATGAAACCATCAGACAACAAACAAAAGATGGGGAGCCAATAGCTTCTGTATTGATGAATGCCGGCATTATCCCTGGAATAAAAGTAGATTTGGGGGCTAAAGATTTGGCTGGTTTTCCCAATGAAAAAATTACAGAAGGTTTGGATGGATTGCGGGAGCGATTGGCAGAATATAAATCCTTGGGCGCCCGTTTTGCCAAATGGCGGGCGGTCATCACAATTGGAGATGGCATCCCAACTAGAACCTGTATTGACGCCAATGCCCATGCCTTAGCAAGATATGCTGCTTTATGCCAAGAGGCAGGCTTAGTTCCTATTGTAGAGCCAGAAGTTCTGATGGATGGAAATCATTCAATGCAACGCTGTTACGACGTTACAGAACACGCGTTGAAAGCCCTTTTTGATCAATTGTACTTCTTTCACGTTGATCTTGAAGGCATCATTTTAAAACCAAATATGGTACTTGCCGGAAAAGATAGCAAAGAAAAAAACAGTATCGAGGAGGTTGCCCAAGCCACTGTAAACTGTTTCCTTTCGTCGGTTCCTGCGGCCGTTCCTGCCATTGCTTTCTTATCAGGAGGACAATCGCCACAACAGGCCTCTCAACATTTAAATGCCATAAACAAAGACTATAAGGAACGCCTTCCTTGGATTGTTGCGTTTTCTTTTGCAAGAGCCATTCAACAACCTTGTTTAGAGGCTTGGAAAGGCCAGAGCTCCAACTTGGAAGCAGCTCAAAAATTACTTTACCACCGTGCAAAGCTCAGTGCTGCCGCAAGACGTGGAGAGTATAAATTGGCCATGGAAGATCATGGGTGATTTCAAATTTCATTAGGCCATATAAAATCAGTAGCGATAAACTTAAAATAAGGAATAAAAACAAAAGACTATGGACTCTGAAAAATTTAACTCTCTTATGGGCAGCATGACCACGCTCTCAGAGGTGACAAACTTGTTGAATGAAAGAGGTTATACTAAAAATCTCAGGTTAGAAACAAACCATCTCGTTTGTGAGGGAACTGAGATCAAACTATTTCCAGGCCAATTTATCGTAGATAAGCATTACCGCTTTGAAGGCCCAACTGATCCTGGAGATGAAGCCATTGTATTTGCCATTTCATCATCAAAACATCATCTAAAAGGCATCTTGATAAACGGCTATGGAATTTCCAGCGATACTATTTCAGATGAAATGATAGAGGCTTTGGATGAAAGGAATACAGAATATAAAACTTAGACGACGGGTTTACTGCTTAATCACAAAAACGCATTTGAGTGGGAATTTTGTAAATTATACAGCGGTTTCTGTAAGTCATTTTGAAAATTATAAAGTATCTTTAGTATTCTTAATTTAAGAATAACGCAGGTATTTATTAATCCGAAGGATTATATATAGATGTCTTCTCGATTGAAAGAATTCTTCTATTTCTTGTTATTCACTGCAGAATAGACTATTTAAATGGCGAAAACACCTAAAATCATTATCGTTGGCGCAGGGTTTGGCGGCGTCAAAATGGTAAAATGCTTACACAAGCAACCGGTAGAAGTGCTTTTGATCGATCGGAACAACTACCACAACTTTCAACCTTTAATGTACCAAGTGGCCACTGGAGGTTTGGAACCTGGAAATATAGGATATCCCGTAAGGCGGATTTTCAGAAAGTATAAGAATGTTGGCTTTCGAATGGCAGAAGTTTTGAAAATAGACATTCAAAATAATACAATCTCAACTTCCATTGGAGAAATGACGTATGATTATTTGGTGCTGGCATCGGGAAGTGAAAATAACTTTTTCAATTTCGAACCCGTTAAACATAAATTACTGACCCTAAAATCACTGCCAGATGCCCTACAAATACGGAATTTGATATTTCAGAATCTCGAACGGGCCTTGGCTGAAAACAGAAAAGAATCCTTAGAAGAGATCATGAATATAGCCATTGTGGGTGGTGGACCGGCAGGAATTGAACTTGCAGGGGCTTTGGCAGAAATGAAAAAATACGTCATCCCCAAGGAATTTCCTGAATTGGAACTCTCTAGAATGAGTCTTAATTTATACCAATCCGGACCAAAATTACTTGCAGCGATGTCAGAGGAAGCTTCTGAAAAAGCCCTTGAATATTTGAAAGAAATGGGTGTGAACGTCTTTCTTAATACTCGGGTTCGTGACTATAAAAACAATGCTATCATTTTGGAAGACGGAAGTCGTTTTATAACCAATACGGTCATATGGACCGCAGGAGTTAAGGGTTCACCTATCGAGGGTTTTCCAGAAGAAGTGATCCTAAGGGGCAACCGTGTATCGGTCAATGAATATAATCAGGTGATAGGAATCCAAAATGTTTTTGCTATCGGAGATGTAGCGGCACATAGCTCTACTGAGGCATTAAATGGACTGCCTATGTTGGCACCTGTGGCGCAACAACAAGGAAAGCATCTAGCGAAAAATATTTTAAGGCATCTAAAAAATGAAGCGATGCTGACTTTTGAATACCGAAATAAAGGATCAATGGCCACAATCGGAAGAAAAAAAGCGGTAGTGGATTTACCGAACTTCAAGTTTCAAGGAGGCTTTGCATGGTTTGTCTGGATGTTTGTTCACGTGTTTTCCTTGGTTGGATTTCGAGATAAAACGGTGACTTTAATCGATTGGGTCGTGAGTTACTTTAACTACGACCAGCCTTTGGGAATGATTTTAAGATCAGGAGAATTTAAACCAGATCCGGTACAGAAAGAAATTAAGGAAATAGAAGAAGTATAAACCCATGGAAACTAAAAACATAATTCAAAAATGCATTGACACCGTAAGAATTCTATCTGCCGATGCAGTTCAAAAAGCAAATTCCGGACATCCAGGGACGCCCATGGCACTTGCGCCATTAGGTCATTTATTGTGGTCGGAAATCATGCATTACAACCCAAAAAATCCTAAATGGGCAAATCGCGATCGGTTTATTCTTTCCTGCGGACACGCTTGCATGTTACAATACAGTTATTTATACTTAACCGGCTATGACGTCACCCTTAAAGACCTTAAGAATTTCAGACAGTTGCATAGCATTACCGCTGGCCACCCTGAATATGGTTTGATGCCAGGCATCGAAGTGACTACAGGTCCTTTGGGTCAAGGGTTTGCCAATGGTGTGGGCATGGCAATTGCCGAAAAATACATGGCGGCACGCTACAATCAGCCAGATTTTAACCTCATTGACTATAAGATTTATGCCATCTGCAGCGATGGGGACCTGATGGAAGGCGTTGCGGCAGAAGCTGCTTCTCTTGCCGGTCACCTCGGTTTGGGTAATATGATCTATTACTATGACAGCAACCACATTACCATTGAGGGCGACACTGATCTCGCTTTTGATGAAGATGTGGCTAAACGCTTTGAAGCTTATGGCTGGCATGTTCAAAAAGTAACAGACATTAACAATTTAGATGCCCTTTCAAAAGCAACAAAAAATGCCCAAAACGAAACCACTCGTCCCTCACTGATTATTGTGAACAGTATTATCGGCTATGGAAGTCCCAATAAACACGGTACTGCTGCAGCACATGGATCACCTTTGGGTGAAGAAGAAATACGATTGGTCAAAAAAATTCTCGGATTTGACCCGGACAAAAACTTTTTTGTTCCACATGACGTTTTAGACCATTACCACAAAACAGCTCAGGAATCTGCAGAACATGAAAAAGTATGGAACGAACTCTATAAAAACTATAAAAACCGACATCCTGATCTTGCCAAAGAATACGCAACCATTAGTGACGGCAAGTTACCTGAAGGATGGGAAGCACAACTTCCCATATTTAAAGCAGGAGAAAAAATGGCCACTCGGAAAGCTTCTGGTAAAACCCTGAATGCCATTGCAGACTACTTACCGCAACTAATTGGAGGCTCCGCCGATTTAGCCCCGTCAACTGATACGAATCTTGATGCTTACCAATCCTTTTCAGAAAAACATCCTGGCGGTCGCAATTTTCATTTTGGTATTCGCGAACATGCCATGGGAGCCGTACTCAACGGGAGGGCACTCAGTAACTACCTCATTCCCTACGGCGCTACATTTTTGATTTTCTCCGATTATATGCGTCCACCATTGCGATTGGCCGCAATTATGAAAATCCGCCCGATAATGGTCTTTACACACGACAGTATTGGATTAGGCGAAGATGGCACCACCCATCAGCCTGTCGAGCAATTGATAGGACTTCGAACAGTACCAAATATGACCGTCATACGTCCTGCGGATGCCAACGAAACCGCACACGCATGGCGTACAGCAATCCTCCACACCGATGGACCCGTTTCCATTGTTTTAACCCGACAGGGTATTCCCATCCTCGATCAACAAAAATATACCAGCGCTAAAGAATTGGAGAAAGGTGCCTATATTCTTTCGGAGGCTGAAGGGAAACCAGAAATTATATTGATAGCCACAGGTTCAGAAGTCCATTTGATCTTGGAAGCACAGGAACAATTGAAAAAAAGTAACATTCAAGCGCGCGTCGTGAGCATGCCTTGTTGGAGTTTATTCGATCAACAAAGCACGGCTTACCGTGATAAGGTTTTACCTAAAAATATACAGAAACGATTGGCAGTAGAAGCTGGTTCGTCTATAGGATGGTTAAAATATACAACGGATGAAGGTGATGTTATCGGGATCGACAAATTCGGAGAATCGGCACCTGGGGATGAAGTTATGAAAGAATATGGTTTTTCTATTGAGAATGTCGTAAAACGAGCGAAGGCCTTGCTTTCAGTCAAGAATTAAACCGCTAAATATGGTTTTTAATGGAAACTGAAAGCTTGTTAAATTTGTGAAAATGAGTAGAAGTTAATGTAAACGCGATGGTAAGTGAAAATGGTTTCGTGAGAATCAGTGTAATTAAAGTCTAAAAAATTTAGAAGCTAAGTCACATAACAATTACCAAATCCATCTTTACGGACCTAGCGTAATCATCTTCTGCCTTTCGGCTAAAAACAAAATGCAATGCAAAAAAAATCACATAAAAAAATAGGAATCTGTGCAGATCACGGCGGATTTGAACTCAAAGAAAAAATTAAAACCTTTCTCATCGAGAATCAATTCCTGCCCGTGGATTTCGGCGCTAAACGATTGGACGAAACTGATGATTATCCCGATTTCGTCATTCCATTGGCCAAATCAGTCGCAGCAAAAGAGGTTTTTCGTGGTATTGCCATTTGCGGAAGTGGTGTAGGTGCCTGTATTGCGGCCAATAAAGTTTCTGGAGTAAGAGCAGCATTGATAACGGAACATTTTTCGGCACATCAAGGAGTTGAAGATGATGATATGAACCTTATTTGCCTAGGCGGTCGGATAACGGGATGTGCCAGCGCAGAAGAATTCGTCTTGACATTTTTAAACGCCACATTCATTGGCGCAGAAAGACATGTCCGACGCTTAGGGAAAATTCAGAAATTGGAAGGAGAGGAATTAGGATGAGGGATTCGAGATTAATGCATCATTATAGATGACGGATGACATTTCAAGGCATGAGTGATGAGTTATGAGTTATGACCGATGCCTGAAAACGAAAAACAGAAGATTGAAGACTAACTGTCAACATTAATCAGGACATTCAGAAACTAAGAACGAAAGCTAATCCAATGCATTCTTTTGTCTAATATCGATTTACAAATTAGATAACTATTCTGGTTTAAAAACGAATAATAATAATAATAATAATAATAATTAATTCAAAATATGAACCCTTTAAATAAAATTCAGCAACACGGTCAAAGCATCTGGCTCGATTTACTCGATCGTGAGATTATGAACTCAGGGAAACTGCAAAGTCTAATTGATGACGATGATTTGCGTGGCCTTACCTCCAACCCTTCTATTTTTGAAAAAGCCATTAGCGGAAGCGACGATTATGATGATGACATGGCACTCCTATTCAAAAAACATGATAATAACTCCGCCATCTTTTTCGATATGGCGATTGATGATATTCAAAGAGCAGCAGATATTTTCAAGCCTGTGTTCGATAAAACCAAAGGTAAAGATGGCTTTGTCAGTTTGGAAGTTTCTCCCTACTTGGCTCTGGATACTGATGGCACCATTGAACAGGCCCGTGAGCTATGGCGAAAAGTAGATCGGAGAAATGTCATGATAAAAATCCCAGGTACAAAACAAGGTCTGCCTGCCATACGCGAATGCATTCGGGAAGGAATCAACATCAATGTCACACTTCTTTTTGGGCTGCCACGCTATCGCGAAATTACCGAAGCTTTTATGGGCGGACTGGAAGATCGGCTCAAAGAAGGCCATTCCATAAAGGACGTCGCCTCTGTTGCGAGTTTCTTTCTCAGCCGAATTGATGAGATGGTCGATCCGATATTGAAAGAAAAAGGAGCCGACCATCTTGTTGGTAAAATCGCTATTGCATCAGCAAAAAAAGCCTATCAAATCTATCTTGAGATGATTTCGAGTGATCGCTTTAAAAAGCTTGAGGCAGAAGGTGCACAAACCCAACGCGTGCTTTGGGCAAGTACAAGCGCCAAAGACCCATCGTTCAGTGATGTTATTTATGTCGAACCTTTAATTGGAAAAGACACCATCAATACCTTACCCATGGAAACCATAGATGCTTTTCGGGATCACGGAAAGGTAGCAGACACGATAACCGAGGACATCGAAAACTCGAATAAAGCCCTAGAAGACTTAAAGAATCTAGGTATTGATATCGATGCCATTACTCAAAAACTGGAAAACGAAGGCATAGAGAAATTCAATCAGGCTTATGATAAATTACTAAAAAGTATTGCCGATCAAAAACACAAAAAGGACTAAGTCATGACCGATTTTGATGTCTCGAAAATAAAAGTGGTGCTAATGGATATTGGTGGCGTATTGCTCACTAATGGCTGGGGACATGAATCGCGTCAAAAAGCAGCACAGATTTTTGGCTTTGATTATGAGGAGATGGACATCTTGCATCATTTTATATACAATGTTTTTGAGATTGGAAGCATATCCTTAGATGAATATCTCGATACGGTACTTTTCAACCAATCGCGCGATTTTACCAAAGTCGATTTTAAACAGTTTATGTATGAACAATCCGAAGAGCTACCCGAAATGTTGCCGTGGGTAAAAACATGGAAAAAACAAACCCAACTACCGGTCTTTGCGCTCAATAACGAAAGCTTGGAGCTCAATGATTATCGTATAGAAAAATTTAAGCTTCATGATTTATTTAACGGCTTTTTTTCATCCTGCTATCTTGGTTTCCGAAAACCGGACCCACATATTTATCACACAGCATTGGAAATTACTCGGGTAAATCCAGAGGAATGTCTTTACTTTGATGATCGTCCAATGTTGGTAGATGTAGCGAAAAAGCAGGGTATACAGGCTATTCTTCATGAGAAATTTGAAAATACCAAACAGATTCTCGAAAATTTAAAAATATAATAATGAACACAGTACCTAAAAACGCATTTGGAATGATTGGTCTTGGCACCATGGGTTCCAATCTTTTACAAAACATCGCCGATCACGGTTATAAATGCGCGGGTTATGATATCAGCGCTGATAAAGTAGCCGCACTCAATCAACTGAACCCTAAGGTCATTCAAGGTTTTACAGATATGACCGAGTTTACCGATAGTTTGTCTTCGCCAAAAGTTGTGATGCTACTTGTTCCAGCAGGTAAAATTGTTGATGGCGTCATTGAAGAGTTACTTGAGGTTCTTGACAAGGGAGACATCATTATCGATGGTGGAAATTCACATTTCATCGATACCGATCGGCGATTTATGGACTTGGAGCAAAAAGGCTATCATTTTATTGGCATGGGCGTCTCAGGAGGTGAAGATGGTGCACGACGGGGACCGAGCATGATGCCAGGAGGCGATAAAAATGCTTATGAGATTGTGAAACCTATTCTCACCAAAATTGCTGCGCAGGTCAATGGCAATCCTACTGTTGCCTATATGGGCGAACGGTCGGCGGGGCATTTTGTAAAAATGGTTCACAACGGCATCGAATATGCGTTAATGCAATTGATTTCTGAAACCTATGAAGTCTTAAAAAATGGTCTGCACATGAAGCATGACGCTATACATGCCATCTTTAAGAAATGGAACGAAGGCCGATTGCAATCCTACCTCATAGAGATTACCAGAGATATTCTTGCCTACAAAAAGAAGGGATCAGACCATTTATTACTCGATGATATCAAAGATGAAGCAAAATCTAAAGGCACGGGTAAATGGACCTCACAAGCGGCCATGGACCTCAACCTTCCCATCCCCATTATTGATATTGCCGTGTCCATGCGTGACCTTTCTAAGTATAAGGATTTGCGAACCAAAGCCTCAAAAATGTATCCAGATTCGGAAGAAATCCACTATCGGGACCAAAATGATAAACATATCACCAAACTTGAACAGGCCTTTTATTTTGCCATGGTATCTGCTTATGCCCAAGGAATGCACCTTCTCCACCGCGCCAATGAAGAATATAACTATAAGCTCAACCTCGATTTAATTGCGAAAATCTGGCGTGGCGGCTGTATAATCCGTTCAGCTTTTTTGGAAGACATCTATGCAGCCTATCAAAAGGATTCAAAATTGAGACACTTATTTTTAGATAATGCCATTCATCAAAATCTGCTAAAAAGCATTCCAGGAATTCGAACCGTCGTTTCAGAGGCTTCCAAAAACGGTATTGCCGTACCGGCTTACGCTGCGGCGTTAGGCTATTTTGATAACTTCAGAAGTGAAGACATGCCTGCCAATCTCATTCAGGCACAACGTGATTATTTTGGGTCACATACCTATGAACTCAAAGGAAAAGAAGGCACTTTTCACACCGAATGGGAAGCTGGTAATTAATGAATTTTAAATAAAAACATATGGCAAAGACAGCAAATAAAAAAGCAAATTCTACAATTTTCATCATTTTTGGTGGTACGGGAGATCTGACCAAACGAAAGATAATGCCGGCACTTTACAATCTTTTTCTTGATGGTTGGTTGCCCGAAGACTTTGCAATAGTTGGTAGTTCTTCAAGTAAAATGAGTGATGAGAAGTATATATCTGAACTGTTGACCGCCGTGAATCAATTTTCCCGAAACGGTAAAGCCAAAAAAGAAGAGTGGGATAAATTTGCATCGCATATTAGTTTCTTGTCTGCTGACCTAACTGATCATGCCACCTTTAAACGTTTTGGTACCGTTATTGAAAAATATAAAAAAGAATGGGAACAGAAGCCGTCCATAATTTATTACTGCGCTGTGGCACCACATTTTTTCTGTACTATTGCTGAAAATATTGCCAAAAGCAAACTCGAAAACGACCCTCAAACAACCCGGATCATTATAGAAAAACCTTTCGGAAGTGATCTGGAATCGGCAAAAGGTCTAAACAAAAGACTCCTCAGTATTTTTGATGAAACTCAAATTTACCGTATCGATCATTATCTGGGCAAGGAAGTCGTTCAAAATATCATGGCGTTCCGTTTTGCGAATTCCATTATGGAACCCCTTTGGAATCGAAATCATGTGGAACATATTCAAATTTCGGTCACAGAACAGCTGGGCGTTGGAAGTCGTGGCAATTATTTTGATCGAGCAGGCGTGTTGCGCGACATGATCCAAAATCACCTGATGCAATTGCTGTGTATTATTGCCATGGAACCACCTATAAATTTTGATGCCGACGAAGTGCGCGATCGAAAAGTGGATGTGCTCAAAGCCATGCGCAAAATTGAACCTGGAAAAATTGAATCCATTTCAGCCCGTGGACAATACAGTTCGGGTTGGATAAAAGGACAGGAAGTTTTGGGTTATCGGCAGGAGAAAAATGTAGATCCAAATTCCAATACCGATACCTATGCCGCATTAAAACTTTATGTGGATAATTGGCGCTGGCAAGGCGTCCCTTTTTATTTGCGAACAGGCAAGCGTCTCTTTAAAAAAGCATCCATCATTACCATCCAATTTAAAGAAATTCCACATAATATTTTCGTTTCTGAAATCTCTGGAGTACCCAAACAAAACCGACTGGTCATTAGCATCCAACCCGATATGTCCATTCGGTTTCAATTACAAAACAAAAAACCTGGTCTAGAAATGACCTTAAATACGGTGGATATTGCTTTTGATTATTTTGATAATAAAAAATCCGATTCTCCAGAAGCTTATGAAACCCTTCTCCTCGATGCCATTACAGGGGATCAAACCTTATTTATGCGTGCCGACCAGGTTGAAGCCGCCTGGGAACTCATTATGCCCATTCTCAATTATTGGGAGAAAACTACCGATTCTAATTTCCCAAATTATGCCGCCGATTCATGGGGCCCAGAAAACGCCGAGGCTCTTATTGCCAAAGACGGCTTCCATTGGTTTAACCTTCCAGAAAAAAACAAAAAAGACTAATTATGAATATTAAAATTTACGATAACTCTAATGATTTAATTAATGCTTTAGCACAAGCCGTTTGCGATGCTGCCAAAGAAGCTATTTCTGACCGTGGACAATTTAATTTTGTGTTGTCGGGAGGAAGTTCACCGAAAAAACTATATAAGTTATTGGGGACAAAACCTTATAAAAAGCAAATCGATTGGGAGAAAACCTTTTTTTTCTTTGGAGATGAACGCTTTGTTCCAAAAGACGATGCCCAAAGGAATTCACTTATGGCCAAAAAAGCTCTTTTCGACCCTTTGAACATTCCAAAATCCCATATTTTTAAAGTGGACACCACCGGTTCTCCTGAAGAGGCCGCTGAAAAGTACGCGAAATCCATTGCCAATCATTTTCAAAAAACACCGGTAGAATTCGATTTTCTCCTTTTAGGAATTGGCGATAATTCACATACCGCATCACTTTTTCCAAATACGGATGTACTGAATGAAACGGAAGCGACCATCAAATCCATATTTGTAAAAGAAGTGGATATGTATCGGATTACGATGACCGCACCGCTTATCAATCAGGCCAAAAATATTGCCTTTCTGGTTTTTGGGGAAGATAAATCAGAGGCCGTGTTTCAAATTCTGGAAGGTAAAACAGGATCGGCAGCACAATATCCCGCACGATTGATCAATTCAGACGACCATAAGGTAGTGTGGTATTTGGATACGGCGGCGGCTTCAAGATTATAAAATTTTCAAGACCTTACAGGTTTTGGAAACCTATGAGATCTGGACAATAAAACGATTTAGAAATTAATTAAAACATCAAATTATGTTCCCAAAAATAAATCCCACCGACACTGCTGCTTGGAAGGCATTAACAGCGCATCAAAAAGAAATGAGCGACGTCCAAATGAAAGACCTCTTCAAACAAGATCCAGAACGATTTGAAAAAATGTCCATTTATTTTGGCGATCTTCTTTTTGATTATTCCAAAAACATTATCACCGAAAAAACTCTTGAAAAACTTTTGCAATTAGCGAATGATTGCAAATTGAAAGAAGCACGGGAAGCCCTGTTTGGAGGAAAAAAAATCAACCAAACTGAAGATCGTGCCGTGATGCATCCCGCATTAAGAAGCTATTCAGATCAACCAATTATGATTGACGGCGAAGACATAATGCCGGAAATCATGGAGACGCGGGAAAAGATGAAAGCGTTCTGTAAGAAAATACATAGTGGCGAATGGAAAGGATATAGTGGCAAAAAAATAAATACCATTGTAAATATCGGCATTGGTGGAAGCGATTTGGGTCCCGTTATGGTTACAGAAGCTCTAAAACCCTATTGGATAAATGGCATCAATGCGCATTTCGTTTCAAATGTGGATGGCACTCAAATCGTGGAAACATTGAAAGGTTTGAATCCCGAGGAAACGTTGTTCACTATTGCTTCGAAAACGTTTACGACTCAAGAAACCATGACCAATGCCCACACAGCGCGTGATTGGTTTTTGAAATCTGCCAAGGATGAAAAATTGGTGGCCAAGCATTTTGTGGCTCTGTCAACCAATGAAGAAGGTGTCAAAGATTTTGGAATTGCGCCAGAAAACATGTTCGTTTTTTGGGATTGGGTTGGCGGACGCTACAGTCTTTGGAGTAGTATAGGGCTTTCGATTGCACTCACCATAGGCTATGATAATTTTGAGAAGTTGCTGAAAGGTGCCGAATCGACCGATACCCATTTTAAAACGACCGATTTTAAAGAAAACATTCCGGTGATCATGGCGCTTATCGGAGTATGGTATACCAATTTCTTTGGCTCTGAAACCGAAGCTATTTTGCCTTATGACCAATACATGCACCGTTTTCCTGCCTATTTCCAACAAGGAAACATGGAAAGCAATGGTAAACACACCGACAGAAATGGAAACGATGTCACCTATAACACCGGACCGGTGGTTTGGGGTGAACCTGGAACCAATGGGCAACACGCTTTTTATCAATTGATCCATCAAGGAACACATATAATTCCCTGTGATTTTATCGCACCAGCCATTAGCCACAACCCGATTGGAAAGCACCATCCCATTTTGGTTTCTAATTTCTTTGCGCAAACTGAAGCTTTGATGAATGGAAAAAACGCCGATCAAGTAGCGGCGGAGCTGAAAGAGGATTCAATGGATGAGGCACAGATCAAGAAATTGATTCCCTTTAAGGTTTTTAAGGGAAATAAACCTACCAATTCCTTCTTACTCAAAGAGATCACGCCGTTTTCATTAGGCTCACTCATCGCTCTTTATGAGCACAAAATATTTGTACAGGGCGTTATTTGGAATATTTTTAGCTTTGATCAATGGGGTGTAGAACTTGGGAAACAGTTGGCCAAAAAAGTATTGCCAGAACTGGAAAATGATAAAAAAATTGAATCGCATGATGGCTCCACCAATGGATTGATCAATGCGTTTAAAAAGTGGAGAGCTTAGAAAGTTTTGCTAATCGGATTTAAACCAGACAAGTTTTTAAAACCTGTCTGGTTTCTAATTTTCAATTCCCATAGCTGCATAATAAGCGGCGCCCATCATAGGCGTTTTATCATTCAGCACAATCTTTACCGGAATGGTTTTCAATAAAGTTTCCATACGTCCAACTTCAATAAAAGTATTATAAAACTCTTTTTTATCGAAGAGATCGAGAATTTTAGGGACAATTCCGCCACCGATATAAATTCCACCTGTAGACTTATTCTTTAGTGCAAGTTGCGCGGCTTCAATACTCAAATATTTTACAAAAAGTTGCATGGTTTGCACACTAACAGGATCGCTTTTTTGTTGGGCCGCAGTAGATATGACCACCGCCGGATCTTCCTTAATAAATTGTTTAGTTAGCCATTCCGGTTCCTTTTCCCCTTTATATATTCGCAAGAATTGATAGATATTATAAATGCCCTGTCCAGAGACTACCCTTTCCCAGCTGACATGGCCAAATTTCGCATTCAAAAATTTCCACAGATCAACATCTATTTGATCCCTCGGACCAAAACTACAATGTCCACCTTCGCTGGCATAAGGATGGTAATGCGAACCGTCCCAATACATTCCAGCTTCTCCAAGCCCGGTGCCAGGTGAAATAATTGAAGCATTCCCCTTATTTCTCTTTCCTTCTGTAATAATCTCAAAATCTTTCTCTTCCAAGGCTGAAAGTCCATAAGCATTGGCCTGCAAGTCATTGATGAGATGAATATGTTTAATATTCACGTCGGATTGCAGCTTTTTAGCGTCAATCTCCCAAGCAAAGTTGACCCCTCTTACTTTATCGCCGTCCACTACGCCGGCAACACCCAAGCAAGCTGCATCAATTGTTTCAGTTTCACCGATGCGAAATTTCCGGATGGACTCTACAAACGACGTGTGATCTGTGGTGGCATACCGTTGTTTTTTGATTGAAATTAATCTTTTATTTTCAATTTTGAAAAGGGCAAGATCTGTTTTCGTACCGCCTACATCTGCTGCCAACACCATCCCTGAATGGGGCAAGTGCTTCTTCTTTGAAGGATACGCCATAGGTAAATTGGCATCTGGAATATCCGGTAAGGAAATGGATTTGAATTTTTCCATAAAGAATTGAAGTTTGATTTGAGACTGTAAAATACTCTTATTATTACAAATCGCAAATCTAGATTGAAAAAACAAGAATCAATTTTCAAAACTGGATGATTGTGTATTTACCTCAAAATTTGAGTATGAATTGGGAGAAAAATCACACAGAGTCATGGAGATAAATATTTGATTAAAAAAAAGATGGCATCGAAATAATACTTTTTCGGAATAAGGAATTGAAAAATAAACCAAGAAGGGTTTTCAATTTTCAGGTAAACGATCAGGGATTTCCATTTTGGCGACGCCTATTTTGTTATCGGCCATGCCGTAGTAAACATCAATCCGATTGGGTTGGCCAATATCATCTCTACGGTCCGTACCCGTCGGAAATACAACATTACCAACTGTTCCTATTCTTTCCTCAGGCAGATCGGGAATTAAAATTGGTTCAGGAGATCGGTAGAGAATTTTTTGAGGTTTTTTTTCCGACAAAATCATGGCGCCCGCAGAGTAATAAAATGCAGGTTGATCTTTAGTACACTCTTCATGTTTTTGGACGCCATGATAAACCAACAACCAACCGTGTTTTGTTAGAATTGGCGGTGCACCACCACCTATTTTTAAATTTTCCCACGCATATTCCGGGTGCGCCAAACAATGATGAGAAGTGAAGCGAGCATTTTCCAAAGACGTATCATTTCCTTTTTTCAGGTTGACATAAGATATCCAAATACTTTCTTTAGGCTGATCATTTTCATGAATATCATCGTTTTGTACAATTTCTTCTGGTCGCGTCTTAGGAAATAGCGGCCGATTCAACATGCCCAAAGACCTATGTTGATGCGGACTTGGCAGATCAATCGGAAAAAAGCTCGCGTCCTTGTTATCAATACCGTTAAAATCAACATCTTCATATGGCGTAAAGCATACGAGTCCCAGACGTTCCCAAATAAAAAGGTCCTTAGATCGGGCCATAGCAATACGTGGTCCTTGTGGTCCATAAGCGGTGTAGGTCATGATATAATGATCAACACATGCCACATAGGCAATTCTTGGATCCTCACAGCCACCTGCGCCATTCAGCCGTTTTTCATAATCCATTTCGGGTTCCAAAACAACGCCCAATCGCTCTACTCCTACTGGATCTCCAATTTCATTGAATTTTACTCTAGCAATGCCAATTCTCGAAAAATTATTCTTGGCCACCAAACGCGGAAAGATATAAAGTTCTCCATCAGGACCTTGGGTTACTGCAGGATTAAGCACGCCTTCAACTTCAAGTTCGTTTCCCGCTTCGGGTTCCATAATCGTGCAAATTCTTTGTAACTGGAATGGCATCATAATTATTTACTTATTTCTGGTTCTTTTGAGCACATAATAATGGTCTGTATGATGCTTTTGGTTTCTTCAGGATCTCTCACTTGCATGCAATCTACCCCAGTTTTACGTGCGGGATAATCGTTGCCACCTTCAAATAGGGCATCTCCAATAAAAAGCATTTCAGCAATTCCCAGCCCTAAAATTTCATTAAGTTTACGGATTCCATAAGCCTTATCAATTCCAGGTTTTACAATATCTATGGAAGTGGTTCCGCCCATACCAATCGAAAATCCTTTTAAAGGGGTTTTGAGATGCTCAACCACTTTTTTGCGTTTTACAAAATCGGGATCCCAACCTTTTTTTTCTTCGAGCGGTGCCTGTTGCCCAAGTGCTGAAAAAGTGATCTGACTCCCGCGATCTTCGATCTGTTCGCCCCAGGTTTTTTTGATATCTAAATCGGAAGCTTCGAGAGCTTTATTTAAGCTGTCCAATATTTTCTTTCTTTCCTCGTCGGTAAAATTTTCTGCATACAATTTATCCCATTCCTGATGGTATTGATAAAACTTGGTACCGCAAGTAGGCAAAATGGCCAATTTCTCCAATAATGTATTTTTGGGAAGTTGATCCAATACCTGTTTCTCAAATTGCGGCCAATCGCCACCAGAAATAATAGCCACTTGGACCACCTCAAGTAAACGCTGAAACAGTTCCGACATTTCTTGGTCAATGGGCGATTTACTTTTGGCCAAGGTGCCGTCCAAATCGAAAATAATTAAGTTTTTCATGACTTTTTAATACCGTTCATATTTGGAATTGCTATTTGTAGCATTCTGATTTTCGAATTAGGACGAAGCTCAAGTTGCCCAACAATAGCTGGTAACAACATTACTTCACCTTTAGAAATAGAATAGTCTTTTTTTTGATAATTCATAATTCCTTTGCCTTTAACACAAACCAAAATAACCGGTTCCTCATTAAAGCCTACCGTCAATTGTTTTTCACTCTCCATACGCCATAGTTTAAAGTGTTCATTGTCGAATAGCAACTCTGCATTATCAACTTGAGTACTTTTCACGGGAATAATTGGGCCAATTTCCACCTGATTGTAATCAATACAAGCAATAGCTTTTTCTACCTGAAGTTCGCGTGGTTTTCCGGTTTTAGGATCTTTTCTGTCCCAATCGTAAAGTCGGAAGGTGACATCGCTGTTTTCCTGAACCTCAAAAACCACGGCACCACCCAAGGTATGCACAGTGCCTGAATGGATAAAAACCGCATCATCAATTTTAGGGATAAACCTATGTAGTTGATCTGAAACCGAATTATTTTTGATTGCTGCAATCAAATCCTCCTTGGTAGTCCCCTTTTTCAAACCTGAGTATATAATACTATCGTCCACAGTTTCCAAAACCACCCAGGCCTCTGTTTTTCCAGTATCGCCTTTTGGGATATAATCCGTTTGTTCATCAGAAGGATGCACCTGTACCGATAAAACTTCATGACAATCTAAAAATTTCAATAAGAGCGGAAAACGGTCAACATGGCTTCTATTTTTACCCATTATTTCCACCGGATAATTTTGCATCAAATTCGTAATGGTTTTTCCTTTTAACGATCCATCAGTGACCTTACTCGCAAGATCTTTCCGATCACTCAATAGCCAAGCTTCTCCTACAGGTTCATCTTTCGGGAGCGGTTTTGACAGCAAATGAGCCAATCGTTTTCCTCCCCACAATCGGTATTGATATATCGGCTCAAATTTTAAAGGATAAAGTTCTTCGATCATCACATGTCATTTTTAAATTATGGTACTGAATTATTGTAGGACGTCTTTTATCACTTCTAAACATCCCGTTTTTAGGATTTCAACTTTTTATTCTTATTTCCTGTGGTTGAATTTCACTTTTATTTTAGGTTTTGGTTCCACTAATCAAACAGTAGCATAAAGTTCCGACGGAATCATCGGTTTTTTACTACATAAATGTTATCAATCATTACATATATCACAGATTCAAATTCAATGACCCAGATTGTTAAAATAGGTGGAAATGCGTCAAAGATGTGAGGGTCAACGTTAATACTTAATTTGATAAAGCAATTAAGTTGTAGATATATTTTGTAATTTTATTATCCTAGATAATGATTTTATATTATGTATACAGTTCTTACTCAGGCATTAACATGATAGTCGTGAGTTGTTTATACAAAAAAATCCTGTCTATGTAATTGGTTAATTCATAGATCAATATAGAATTAACTTTAAAAGGAGATATTCATGTTCTTATACGTCAAATACATGGTGAGTTTACGTTGTAAAATGGTCGTCCAACAAGAACTTGAAAAGATAGGATTACACTGCTTAAAAGTGGACCTCGGAACTATTGAAATTAAAGAAGACCTATCAGATTCATTGAAACAGGTCCTCCAAAAAAACCTGAAAAGATATGGGCTTGAACTCCTTGATGATAAACGAAATATTCTGATTGAAAAAATCAAGGCGGTGATAATCGAAATGATACATTACTCGAAGGAGATGCCCAAAATGAACTATTCAGATTATATCAGTGAAAAACTTGGATATGATTACACCTATTTGGCCAATACATTCTCTGAAGTAAAGGGGATCACCATTCAGCAGTATATCATCAATCACAAAATTGAACGAGTCAAGGAATTGTTACTTTATGAAGATTTAAACTTAACCGAAATATCCTATCAATTGCATTATAGTAGTGTTGCACATCTCTCCAATCAGTTTAAAAAAATTACAGGTCTTGCGCCGTCCTATTTTAAAACTTTAAAAAATAAAAAACTTAAGAATTTGGAGGATCTTTAATGAATAAAACCTTCTTTGAACGCCTATATGTCTTGCTGGTGGCACGCATACATGATTCATGTTATTAAAGTTACCATACCAAACCACAAGTAATAAGCTATAATGTGGGAATCTTACAACTCTTGACACCTCCGATATAACACATTGTCTTTAAGAATTCACGAATTTTAAAATGCTGATTTTGTCAAATAAAATCGACACTAATTCAAATACTTACCTCTCAATTTAACTAAGATGGACCCTTCTGAATTTGAGAAATCGAAAATCTTTTTCCTTGTAGGAATGGATCACTATGTTGATAATGGCGTTTTCATTAAATCGATTTTAAAAAGACCAACTGGTAATGTAAGTGCCGTTTTTATTGATCGCGGAGAACAGATTAATGAAAATTTATCACGTTTTGATCACTTTATTCAAATTATAGAAGGAAAAGCCGAAGTACAGATAGACGACCATAACTTTACTCTTATGGCGGGAGAGGCCATCATTATTCCTGCACATTCCAAAAATAGCATTAAAGCCAACGAGCGTTTTAAAATGATATCTACAATTATCAAAAGTGGTTACGAATAATTTGACCCATAAAAACGACACGTATGGAACTTAATAAAAACAAGGCTGTAATAGTAGCGCACCCCGATGATGAAACGCTTTGGTGCGGTGGCGAGATTTTAATGCATCCAAAAGACCACTGGTTTGTGGCAAGTCTTTGTAGAAAAAACGATCCTGATCGCGCTCCAAAATTTAAAAAAGTGTTACTTAATTATGGGGCAGATGGTGTGATGGGCGATTTGGACGATGGTCCAAAACAGCTTCCTTTAACATCAAAACAAGTTGAAGATGTCATATTAGACCTGCTACCGCAAAAAGAATATGACCTCATCATCACCCATAGCCCTTTCGGGGAATACACTAGACATCTGCGTCATGAGGAAGTGGGCAAAGCAGTCATCAGCTTATGGCACAAACACAAAATAACCACCAATGCACTTTGGCTCTTTGCTTACGAAGATGGAAATAAAAGCTACTATCCGCGGGCAATTGAAGAAGCGGATTATTGTAAAAAACTACCACTAAAAATATGGTTAGAAAAATACCGGATGATCACTCACATTTACGGATTTGAGAAATCAGGATTTGAGGCCAAAACTACGCCCGAAAAGGAAGCTTTTTGGCAATTCAAAACTGCGGAAACGGCAATAAAATGGTTAAATATAAACCATACAAAAAAAAATCCATTAACACATCACTTATGAAAGTACTTGTTCTTTACGACTATCCTCCTTCCCCTGGCGGGCTTGCCACCCAAGGTGACATGCTCTATAGAGGTTTGCTTGAGTTGGGCGTAGATGCGCATGCAGTTCATTTTGAGTCGGCTCAAGAAAAGGAATGGTATTACCGTTGGTTTGAACCGGATGTTGTAGTTGGTGTTGGCTATTGGGGCCATACACCTCATCTTGTCCTCCATCCTCAGCGTTATGGGATTCTCGCGGTACCATGGTTGGTTGCTGATGGGTATATCGCCAATTATCAAGAAGTTTTAAACGAATTGCCACTTATTTTGGTCACCTCCAATTGGGTTAAAGAAATGTATGTACGTGATGGGATCCATCCTGATAGTATCGAAGTTCTTCCCGTTGGAATCGATACTGATGCCTTTAAGCCTTTGCCTAAGACAAACCCTAAAATTGTGGCGGTACGTGAGGCCTTGGGCATTTCGCTAGATCAGGTCATGATTTTGACCGTGGGTGGTGATGCCGCATCTAAAGGCGCACAGGAAGTTATGCAGGCTCTCGCAATTATAGACACGAAAGCTCCCGATTGGAAATACATTTGTAAAGTATGGCCACAACCCCGGACCATTGTCCAAAACATGATTGACCTTAAAATGGCAGAAACCCTCGGTCTCGAAAAGAATATTACCTACGCTACCAATACGGTGTCCCGAAATTTTATGCCCTATTTAATTGGCGCCTGCGATATTTACGCTGCACCTTCACGTCTAGAAGGTTTTGGTATGCCACAGGTTGAAGCCGGTGCATGTGGCAAACCTGTTATTGGAATTAATGCGATGGGCATGCTGGACACGTTGATTCATGGCAAGACGGCCTATTTAGCGGACGTTGCGCAAAAGATCGTCGTCAACGAAGTTGTCTTAGGTGAAGAATCAGGTTTTGAAAATAGCCGAAAAATACATTTCGATATTCCCAGGACGGTAGACTATCGCGCCAATACACAAGATATTGCCAAATATTTACTCAAGCTCATGGCCGATGAAAACCTCCGAATAAAAATGGGTACGGCAGGACGGGAACGTGCCGTGGAGCATTTTGATTACAAAGTCGTGACCAAGAGGTTTCTGCAAATTCTACAAGATAGATTAGGAATTAAATAGTTTTTAAATGGATCCAGAAGACAACAAATTAATCGTATCGGCAAAAAAAGCAGCCATAGATGTGCTTTTGCACAATGCCCATGGCACAATTGCCAATTTACCTCGTACCGCTGGATGGGGCTATCCTGAGCCTTATACCAGAGATCTTTTGATATCTGTATTGGGAATCGCAACAACAGGAAATAAGCAGCTTATACAAAGTGTAAAAAATGTCCTTCAGACCTTAGCTACAAATCAATCAGAACTCGGACAAATCCCCTCATTGGTTCATGATAAGACAAACTTAGGTTCAAGTGACACGACGCCACTTTTTTTGATAGCGGTGGGAATTTTCAGAACCTTACTTGATGAACCACACTTTTTAGATGTTGCCGTGGAGAAAGCACTCCTTTGGATGGACAACCAATGCCCAACCAATCATTTTTTAATAGCTCAACAACCTACCAGCGACTGGCGTGATGAACAATGGGTGCTTGGGTACGGACTTTTTGTAAACACCCTCACCTACAGTGGTCTTAAATTTTTAAAAAAGGAAGCAACAGCCAAAAATCTAGGCGATGCCATAGGGCGATTGACTTATGCATCGGATAAATCGCATAACTGTCCGCATGAAGGCCTTGCTATTAATGACCAACCGTATTTTGCCTTATGGTCTTACAAAGTATATAGCAGTGATCGGTTTGATTTATTGGGCAACAGCCTCTCCATTTTATCGGGATTGGCCTCCATGGAAAAATCCAAGGCCATGGTGAAATGGATAGAAAATGAGTGCGCGGCCATGGACCGCAAAAAAGATTTAGTGTTGGATCTCACTCCTAATTTTTTCCCTTTTATACAACCTGAAGATGCGGACTGGTTACCGAGATATTACGATTTTAATAGGCCAGGAGATTATCACAATGGCGGGATATGGCCGTTTATCAGTGGATTTTATATCGCCGCTTTAATTGCAGCAAAAGAGTATGATTTGGCCGAGAAAAAACTTTTAGCCTTGACCAACCTTATCAAAAAGGGAAGAAATAAAACTTTAGAATTCAGTTTTAACGAATGGTACAAAGCCCAAACCGGCGAACCCATGGGTCAGGATTGGCAAACTTGGAGTGCTTCTAATTATTTGTATGCTGCAACCTGCGTGCAAGAGCGGTCCACACCTTTTTTTGATACCATTCGTCTAAATTCACATCGACAACCAATGTAAAAGTAGGCCACGGATTTGATTTCCTCAATGGACTACTTAATGTTTAAATAGGATCTGCATACCCAAAAGATTTATAAAAAAACAGTACAAAACCCTTACAATAATGAAAATTGCCTTTGTAGCGACATACCCACCAAGACAATGCGGAATAGGCACATTTACACACAGCCTTGCTCATGCCATGAAAAAGAATGGCGATAATAAAAATGAAATCATCATTATAGCCATGGCGGATAACCATGAAGTTTACGCATTTCCTCCAGAGGTAAAACTGATCATCCATCAGGAACAGCAAATAGATTATTTAGCTGCTGCGGATTTCATAAATCGGAGTGGTGCAGAAATTTGCATTCTCGAACATGAATTTGGCATTTATGGCGGACAGAGCGGAGTTTATATCCTACCACTGTTACATCGGTTGCATATTCCGCTAATTTCCACCTTGCATACCATCCTTGAAAATCCGTCCTACACTGAAAAGGCCATTTTGCAACAGATCTGTAAAATGTCTGATAAATTGGTGGTCATGAGCCATAAGGCCATTCAATTTCTTGAAAGTATTTATTATGTTCCTTTAGAAAAAATCATCAGAATAGAACATGGGGTTCCCGATATTAAATTTGATAAGGAAACATCGAGAGCCAGATTTAAACTAACAAATAAGAAATTGCTGTTGACTTTTGGTTTCTTAGGACGCAATAAAGGCATTGAAACCGTCATAAATGCGTTGCCTCAAATCATTGAAAAACACCCTGATCTCTATTATATCGTTTTGGGAAAAACGCATCCAAATGTGCTCCGAAGTGCTGGTGAAGAATATAGAAACTATCTGCAGCTGCTCATAAAAACATTGAACCTCGGCAACCATGTCCTCCTGCTAAACGAGTTTGTTGAAGAAAAAGAACTCTTTAAATATCTGGCCGCTTGCGACATTTATATTACACCTTATCTCAATGAAGCTCAAATTACTAGCGGAACCTTGACCTATGCAATGGGTTCTGGCTGTGCGGTAGTATCGACCCCATATTGGCATGCCGCCGAATTACTCACCCAAAATAAGGGACGTTTATTTGACTTTAACGATGAAAATGGATTGGCAAAAATTTTGAATGAACTTTTAGGGGATCCCGAGATGCTGAAAACAATACAGAGAAAAGCGGTGGTGTATGGTCAGGACATTACCTGGCCAAAAATTGGTGAAAGATACCTTCAACTTGCAGATCGTTTAATTTCTGAGCCTGCAAAACCGCAACCAAAAAAAGAAAGCACTATTGACCTTTTGCTATTACCAACATTTTCATTGGCACATATTAAAAGACTGACGGATGACACAGGGATAATTCAACATGCAAAATTTGGAATTCCAAATCTAAAGGAAGGTTATTGCCTGGATGATAATGCTAGGGCATTACTTATGGTTTGCATGGCGTATAAACAGAAAAAAAATGAGTTGGCTTTAGAATTAATGCCAGTATATATGAGCTACATCCATTATATGCAAAATACGGATGGCACTTTCCGCAACTTTTTGAGCTTCAATAGGAATTTTTTGGACGAAGTAGGTTCTGAAGACTCCTTTGGAAGGACCATTTGGGTCTTGGGATACCTTATGGTCCATGCCCCTAACGATGCCTATTTTCAAACGGCACGCTTATTATTCTTCAATGCTGCACCCAATTTTGAAAAACTCAAATCCATTAGAGCCATAGCTAATACCCTCATTGGCATGTGTTACTATCTTAAAACAAATCCGTCAGATGAGGAGATGAAACTACGTTTACTGCGAATGACGGAGATTCTTGTAGTGCATTTCGAACAAAACCAATCAGAAAACTGGAACTGGTTTGAGTCGCTTTTAGCTTATGACAACGGAATTTTACCACTTGCTTTACTTCATGCCTCTCAGGTATTAGACAATAAAAAAGTAAGAACCATCGCCTTCAAGGCCATGGGTTTTCTGACCTCCCATACCCTCAAAGATGGTTACCTCTCAGTAATCGGAAATAGACAGTGGTTTGTAAAAGATAAAGAACGTTCCATCTATGCCCAACAACCCATTGATGCTATGGCAATGGTACTTATGTATCATCAGGCATTTGTTTTGACGCGTGACAGAGCATATTTGGAGAAACTTTTCACGTCTTTCATGTGGTTTTTAGGCGAAAATGACTTGCGTATGAGCCTTTACGATTTTGAAACTAAAGGCTGTTGCGATGGTTTTGAAGATTATGGCGTCAATAGAAATCAGGGTGCCGAAAGTTCCTTGGCCTATCTAATTTCCCATCTTACCGTTCTTCAAGCTTATGAAGATTCCTACCATGGCCATGAATTATAAAATTCCACTTCCTAAAATGTTATTTGGTACTTGGATGGACAACAAAGAAGCGATTGCTACGTATATTATTCCATCTTTCCGATTTCCAACAATTATTTAAACCTTAAATAAAGTTGTATAAAAATTTGACATTTAGCTGTAGGTTACTCAGGAAATCTTCCATATTCGAAAGATTTTTATTGCATGGTTAAACTAATTTCTTTTGCGAGAAAAATCTCACAACTCATTAATTTTCAAGGTATTAAATAATATTTATTAAGAAAATACTTTATAAAAAAGAAGAAAGTCAGGATATTATCGTCTATATTTATAGTGATTTTTTGACCCCCTATATTAACATATAGGTCTCTCCTATTTAGGACACTGTTGTACACTCTACCATTAGAGCTTATGCTGTTTTAGTAGGAATTTCCCCAAAGCGATCCGAGGAATTATAATAGCAACTTTTAATTTTTATTGATTTTAAGGGCTGAGCATTGAATAATGCTTCACTCTATTCCTATTTATACTTTTCAAACCTAGGAAATAGTTGAGTTGTCCCCTATATAAAAGTTTAAATATTTTTTGACTGTATAATTAAAAACAAACGAACTATGGACCCTCAGAAAAAAATATCCAAAATAGAAAGATGTAGTGGTCTTTCAGAAAATGAATTTTATAATACCTATGTAAAAAACTCTGTACCAGTAGTAGTTACTGACAAAGCAGAATGGACGTCTTCAGAGAAATTTACACCAGAATTCCTTAAATCAAATTATAATCATCTAGAAAGGACTATAGATGGAAAAACATATACATTATCAGAAATAATTGATTTATGTAAAGCATCAACACCTGAAAATAGAGCGCCCTATCCAAATATCTATGATCTGAATCGAGATTTTCCTGATTACGTAAAGGACATCCCACTAATAGTTTATGGTAAATCCAACCGGTTGTTCAGTCGTTTGTTACTGAATACATTCGCCAAACGAACTAATCAACGCCAATTATTTTTTGGCGGAAAAGGATGTTCCTTTCCCATCTTGCATATTGATTATCTTGGCGTACATACCCAATTGACACAAATAATAGGAGAAAAAGATTTTATCCTTTACTCACCCGACCAAACTCCTTACTTTTATCCTGATGAAGTACTTCGAAATCAAAGTCCAGTGAATATTAATGATCCTGATTATGACAAATTTCCATTATTTAAAAATGCTGAAGCCATCACGACCACTCTGAAACCGGGAGAAACCCTATTTATACCATCTGGTTGGTGGCATACAACCTATATTCATAATTTCAACCTTACCTATGCAATTGATCATGTCAATGCTTATAATTGGAACACTTTTATGGATGAAATTTATTTGTCTGCCAAACAAAACCACCCAAATCTTGCTTGGATCATAAAAGGTTATAAAGTGATTATGGGTAGAGCATTTAATTTTAAAGAGTCTTTATTGAATTAAAAGGTTATGTGATTCAAGTAAATTTCCTAGAATATTAAATTTCAGTGCACAATATAAAAAATGCAAACCTTGTTAAATTTTCTCTTTATCTGCTGAAATTCTAATAACAACAAGTTTTCAGCGCCTCAACCGTTTGGTTTTTTAGCACAAATCACAAATTCATTTAACATCTTCTTTTCAGCGAAAGAAATCCATTTGAGAATTTTTGCAAAACGATTAAAAATTAGAGGTATTGAGATGACGCTGGTAAAAGTTTTGATTTACTTTTAAACAAAAACTCACCTATGTACCATAGAAAAAGACACGGGAAAGGTTTTACCTATCAGGATAAACATGGTAAGACTATCAAAGATGAAGAAATTCGTAATTGGATAAAATCGCTCGTTATTCCACCAGCATGGACTGATGTGGAAATAAGTGAAAACAAAAAAGCAAATCTTTTGGTAACCGGTCGGGATGACAAGGATCGGAAACAATACATCTATCACCCACATTATACTGAAAAACAAAATTCGAAGAAATTTGATCGTATTATTAATTTTGCCGATCAATTAGAACATATGCGACGTGTTACAGGACAGCATTTGCGCAAACGAAAGTTGGATCGTGATAAAGTGATGGCCACCATGCTCAGACTGTTGGAATCTGCATTTTTCAGACCAGGGAGCGAAACGTATTCTAAGGAGAATGCAAGCTACGGACTCACCACATTGAGACACAAACATCTTACTATAAATGGAGATGAAATCATATTTAAATACATCGGCAAGTCAGGACAAGAACAAGAAAAACATGTCGTTGATAAAAAACTGGCGAAAATAGTTCAAGAAATTGATGATATGCAAGGCTATGAAATTTTCAAATATCTTGATGAGGATGATAATATCATCGATGTTAAAAGCTCCGATCTGAATGCCTACATACATGAGGTTATGGGTGAAGAATTTTCAGCAAAAGATTTTAGAACCTGGGCCGGGACCATGATTGCTGCCATCGCATTGGACGAACTGGGCGTGGTGGACAAAAAAGATCAAAAGTCATTGGATAAGAACATCAAGGAAGCGGTTAACCGTGTCTCAGAACGATTGGGCAACACACCGTCGGTAGCGCGAAGCTCCTATATCGACCCCAGAATTATTGATGACTACACTCAAGGACGCACCTTGAAATATTTTGAAAAGGAAATAAACACACTACTCAAAGACGCTGAAAATCTATCCAAAGAGGAAATTGGAGTATTGTGCATGCTTCGCAATCGTTTAAAAGGAAAATAAAGACTTCACAAGCTAGCATTAACTTTACCGCCACTCTTTGGATTTCATGTTAGATTTCACCAATTCAGAACCTTAAGCAAATTAATCCATAAGAACCATCTTCTAGTGATAGGAAAATTAGTTCATTTTCAAATTACTCTTGTTCGCTTTTCTTGGCATCCTTGCGTTCCTGACGTTCCTTTTTCTTGAAAAAACCGCGGAAGAAAAAGTTATGCTGTAAAGCCTCCATGTTTTCGTTCAATTTTTCCGAGGCTTCTTTTATTTGGATCATCGTAGAATCTATTTCCTTTACAAAAGCCTCATCTTGTGTAAGATGATTGAGCGCGCCCTTTCCTGATTTTATTTCCGATATATACGCATCTATATTTTTTGTGATGACATTAACATCTTCGCTGGAGCTTTCCAGATTGGCAAAAACTTTTCTTATTTGATTTGCTGCTGCTGTATCGCTTAAAATTACTGCCGCGGCACTTTCGTCATAGTTGATTTTAGAGATTATTCGATTAATTTTTGCCATCGCCAAACCAGTACCTTCGGAAGTTTTTCGGAGCTCAACCAAGGTTTTCTGGATATTCTGTGCCATAATTGTATCGTTAATCAACACCCCTAATGCGCCTTGACCCATCAAAATTTCATTGGTTATTTTTGATAGATTCTCACTGGTAACACTTAAAGTTCCCATCATATCGTCCATACTCACTTTACTTGAGGTTTTAATGAAATCTCCAGAAACCACATTTACTTCGTCCTTTTGATTTCCAGGCGTGATATTCACAACCATGCTCCCAACTAAACCATCTGAACTAATAGATGCCACAGCATCTTTTTTTATAAAATAAGCCGCTTTTTCTTCCACCGTCATCTCGATAGTGATCTTGCCAACTTCCGTCATTTCAATTTTGGTTACCGTCCCAACATTGATGCCTGAATAGCGTACATTATTGCCTAATATGAGTCCGTTTACATTATCAAAAACAGAATATAATTGAATGTTTTTGGTGAAAATATGTTGTCGCGAGCCTATAAAATATAGGGCGCCTACGAGAATTATTGTGCCCACGACCACGAAGATCCCCACTCTTACTTTTTGTGAATTTGATTTTGCCATAAAAGTTAATTTTTAAAAAATGCTCTGGTCTGTGGATCGCTTGAATTTGAAAGCTCCTCAAAAGTGCCTTCAGCATAATTGATGCCATCCACCAATAAGATCATCCGGTTTGAAATGACACGTGCACAATCTACATCGTGTGTAATAATTAATGATGATGTATTATATTCTTTTTGAATGCTACGCATGAGCTGAATGATTTCATTTGCCGTAATGGGGTCCAATCCTGTCGTGGGCTCATCATACATAATGATTTTTGGTTTCAGGATCAATGCCCGTGCCAAGGCGACCCTGCGTTGCATTCCGCCCGACAATTCTGCAGGCATCCTGTCTATAGCGTCCAAAAGCCCCACACTTTTAAGCGCTTCGTGAACCGATGCTTCAGTACCCTGAAAATTCTCAATTTTATCCTTATGACGTCGAAGTGGAAATTCCAGGTTTTCTCTCACTGTCATGGAATCGTATAAGGCACTTCCTTGGAAAAGATAACCGATTTCGGTCCGTAAAAAATCCAATTCCTTTTGGCCCATGGTAATGATATCCTGATCCTTAATCCTGATACTGCCGCTATCGGGCTGGATCAAACCCACAATACACTTCACCATCACCGATTTCCCAGAACCCGATTTTCCCATAATGACTAGGTTTTCGCCTTCATGAAGAGTCAAATTGAATCCTTTGAGCACATGGTTATCCCCAAAGCTTTTTTTAATGTCTTTTAGTTCTAGTACTGGCTTTTTGTTTTCTTCGGATTTCATTTTATAGGGTGTAAAATATATCGGTTACAAAAACGGCAATAAAGTCAATTATAAATAGCAACATAGATGTATATACCACCGCGGAATTTGATGCTTCTCCCACGCCCACAGTTCCTTTGGCGCAATTATAGCCTTTGTAAGTTCCTACAAGACCAATGGCAAATCCAAAGAAAAACGTTTTGACCGTAGCGGGAAAAACGTCACTAAATTTTAAGGCATCAAAAACCTGATTAAAATAAAGTGTGTAGGACACACCTCCTTTTAAGTTTTCTACTATTGCTGAACCCACAAGCGCAACTGCATCACCCAAAATCACCAATAAAGGCAACATTAACGTGACGGCAAGAATGCGGGTCACTACCAAATATTTAAACGGATTGGTACCTGAAA
>NZ_DATJCA010000166.1:0-19356 GCF_035515035.1 Gelidibacter sp.
ATTATTATAATCAATCAATCCTGTGGCTTTGTCCACACCATAAAAAGAAGGATCATATAGTTTACCCGAAAAATTCACCGGAGAACCATGAGTTAAATGACCCCCATGCGAGAGGTCAAAACCAAGGATTTTATCTCCAGGTTTTAAGCACATAGAATAAACAGCGGTATTTGCTTGACTTCCAGAGTGCGGTTGAACGTTGGCATATTCAGCTCCAAATAAGGCTTTGGCACGATCTATGGCTAATTGCTCCACCTCATCTACTATTTCACACCCTCCATAATAACGCTTTCCAGGATAGCCCTCGGCGTACTTATTGGTTAAAACCGATCCGGCGGCTTCCATTACCTGATTGCTTACAAAATTCTCTGAAGCAATAAGTTCTAAACCGTTTAGCTGTCTCTCTTTTTCAGCTTCTATAAGCTCAAATATTTGTTGGTCACGTTGCATAAATTAGATTTTTAGACATTCCCGCGAAGACGGAAATCTTAATTCATAATAATTTCTTGTCAATTTTCACCAAAAATAGTAAATACAATAGTTAATCAAGTCAAAAAAAGAATTATTCATCTGAATTTAATCGAATTATAATTTCCTCTAAAACAACATAACTTTAAGTTTATTTTTTGTTTTTAAATTAAAAAAAATATGTAGGTTTGAATAGATTTAATATGAAACAAATTAATTGCAATACTATGTCTATATCAGCAAATAACCCTCATCGCACATCTTGGCTTCACGTGGGAAAGAACTCTGATTTTCCTATACAGAACATCCCATTTGGTGTGTTTTTAACCCGAGATGATATCATTACCATTGGCACCCGAATTGGGGATACAGCCATCGATCTTGGTGCACTGCATCAACTTGGATATTTTGAGGGGATTCCATTGACTGACGATATATTTCTTCAGGACACTCTAAATGATTTTATTGCCGATGGCCGTAAAACATGGCGTGCCGTTAGAAATAGAATTGCTGATATTTTTGACAGTAATAACACCACCCTGAAAAGCAATCTCAAACATAAAGAAATCGTTTGCTTTAGGTTGGACGAAATAGAAATGCAATTGCCGGTTCATATTGGTGATTATACCGATTTCTATTCGAGTCTTGAACACGCCACCAATGTAGGGACCATGTTTAGAGGTGCTGACAATGCGTTGATGCCAAACTGGTTGCACATTCCTGTAGGTTACCATGGCAGGAGCTCCTCGATTATTCCATCTGGAATTCCTATACACAGACCTCAGGGTCAAACTTTACCGGATGGCGCTACTGAACCTGTTTTCGGTCCGTCTAAATTGATCGATTTTGAATTGGAAATGGCTTTTATAACCACAGATGCCAACGATTTGGGCGAATCTATTCCTGTCAATGAAGCAGAAGAATACATTTTTGGATTGGTTCTTTTTAACGACTGGTCTGCTAGAGACATCCAAAAATGGGAATACGTGCCTTTAGGACCATTCTTAGCGAAAAGCTTCGCCTCATCTATGTCGCCTTGGATTGTGACCCTTGATGCTCTAGAGCCCTTCAAAGTTGAAAGCCCGAAACCCATCAAGCCGCTATTACCTTATTTAAAATCGAAGGGAAAGAAAGGGTACGACATCAATTTGGAAGTTGCGATACGTCCAAAAGACGCTAAAGAAACCATTGTGAGCAAATCCAACTTTAAATATATGTATTGGAATATGTCTCAGCAATTGGCACACCATACCATTAATGGCTGTCCAATAAATTCAGGTGATATGATGGGAAGTGGAACCATTTCTGGACCTACTGAAGACTCATACGGCTCTATGTTGGAATTGACTTGGAGAGGCGAAAAACCTATAAAGATGAAAGATGGTACGGAACGTAAATTCATCAACGATTACGATACGGTCATCATGAGAGGCCATTGTGAAAAAGACGGTACCAGGATAGGATTTGGCGAGGTTTCAACACAACTGCTCCCAATTTTCAATCAGAAGAAGAAAAAACAATAAGCGGGAAGCATGAAGCACAAAGCACGGAGATTGGTAGCGACTAATTTTCGTGCTTTTTCTATTTAATCAATTGCTTCAAGCTCCAAGCCTCTAACTTCCGACTCCTTCATTTGGCATGTGTTTTGGAATCCATTAACTTTAACAAATTAAATACCAGACTTATGAAAGCAAAACTACTCTTCACAGTATTTATTTTATTAATTGCTTCTTGCAGTGGTAAAAAGCAGATCGAGAAAGCGCTTCATTCTGGAAATTATGATTTGGCCATTGAGGATGCTTTAAGGAGACTCGAAAGCAATAAGAATAAAGATCGTAAACAAGATTTTGTGGTCATGCTGAAAAACGCTTTTGAAAAGGCCGTTGAGCGTGATCTAAATACGATTAAACATCTCAGAAAAGATGGCAATCCTGAGCATTATAAAACTATTTATGAGACTTATCTCAACTTGAATTCGCGTCAGGAAGTTATTAAACCTGTACTGCCATTACAAATAGGCAATAAGCCACTGCGGTTGGATTTTAAAGACTATTCCCATGTCATTACCCAGTCCCGCAATGAGGTTTCTTCCTATCTGTACGATACTGGATTGTCACTTCTGGATTCACATAACAAACAGGACATCAAGGAAGCGTATAACACCTTTCAATACATAGATCGTATCAACCCAAAATATAAAGACGTACGGAATTTAAGGCAAAAGGCCCATAATCTTGGATCTGATTATGTTATTGTAACTATTGAAAACCAAACCGATCAAATCATTCCAAAGCGATTGGAAGACGATCTGTTAAATTTCGATACCTACGGATTGAATCAATTTTGGACTGTTTACCATGCCAATCCTGATGAGAGAATTAACTATGATTATGCCATGTCTTTACAACTGAAACGCATTAATATTTCGCCAGAACGATTTAATGAAAAGCAGTTGCTCAGAGAGCGTCAAATTGTAGATGGTTGGAAATACCAAAAAGACAGCAGAGGAAACGTTGTAAAGGACAGTTTAGGAAACGATATCAAAATTGACAATGTCATCAATGTACGGGCACGTTTTTTTGAATATCACCAATTTAAATCGACTCAGGTCCTTGCGGATGTAGTATATGTGGACTTAAAAAACAACCAAACTTTGGATGTGTTTCCAATCAACAGCGAATTTGTATTTGAAAACATCTATGCCACCGTCAAAGGTGATGAGCGCGCACTGAGTGCTCAGGATCGCGACTTACTGCGCAATAGAAGCTTACGTTTTCCTTCAAATGCTGATATGGTTTACGATACCGGCGAAGACCTCAAACTAAAACTAAAACAGATTATAAATTCATATAAAATGCGAAATAAATAAAAACTCCCAAAATCTAATTTGGGCGTTTTTCCATGACCTATTTGATTTTACATCTGTCCGAATGACTTCGTCTATTACGCAACTATTGATTAGTTACGTCACGAACATTACACCAGAGTTTAAAGTGCTCTTAGAGCATTTAAAAGCTCATCAGGTCTTTCAGAACTGAGAATGTATTTCTTAGAGGTCGTGGTAATTCCCACCATCTGTCTTCTGTCCTTAACAAAACTAATAGCCCCGTCCATCGTATTTCCGATGAATCCAAAAACTCCTTTACTACCATAAGTCATGGTCAAACTCGTCTGCGCTAATTTTGTGACCTCTACAATGTCCGATTTTGGAATGTATATCTGACCAATATTTTTCTTTAAAATAACCCCCTCATCTTCAACGACTATTTCGTTCATAGAGTTCGCGTAAAAGTAAAAAACCGTACTGGCAATAATCAATCCCAAAACAAGCCCCCAAATCCATCCATCACTTTCATTTGTAGTAACTAAACCAAGAGTTACCAAAACCAACACACTCAATACGCCAGTAGTCATAATCTTCACAGATGAAGAACTTTTGCTTTGGTAAATTTTCATGGATTTATTTATTAAAGGTTTCTATCGAAGATATGATATATTAAACAAACTTTTCTAATTCCATATTATTAATCCCACTATGACTCTCATGAGCTACCACTACACCATTTTTGACCACCACCAATTGCGGCGATTGGTGCATGACCTGAAATTGTTCAGCAATTTTGTTTGAAATGGCTCTGTAGGCCAACAAATCTAAATAGTACAGATCGGCCTCATTTTTTGAAAATTGATAATCTTTCTTAAATTGACTGATCACCATTCTACTCACCCCACAGCGCGTGGAGTGTTTAAAGATGAATTGTGGTTTGGTTTTGGATTTTTCCACAAGGGCATCCAATTGTTCCAAAGTATTTAAATCAATCCAAGGCGTTTCATTTTCTTGATTAAGATTATCCGAGCCGGCAGAGGAGCTTGAAGAAGCCCCAAAAAGTTTATTAAATAGTCCCATGTGAGTGTTTTATATTAGTTATTGATATTCTTCATTACTTATTCGTGGTTTCACATAAATTAAGATTCTTCCACCACCAATCGTTAATCGTTAATCCTCAATCTTTAGTTTCCATTGCGTTAAAGTTTTTCTAAATAGCTCTCTTCTTAGCTAAATTCTGAATAACTTTATAGAGCAGTCGAACAATATCCATACATCTTACAAACTGACAAAATGACAGTTAATTCTTGATGTTTAGCGACATTTTGTCGCGCCTCGTGGCTTGGTAAGGTAATTGAAATACACCTTGAAAACAACTACGAATTTAATAAAAACTCCAGCAAATGAGGAGTCAAGAATATAAATAATAACGTACAAAAAATAAGATACCCGCTTTTTCGGGCCAAATATTATGAACTTTAACGATTATACCATAAAATCACAAGAGGCCATTCAGCAGGCGCAACAGCTCGCTCAAAGTCATGGCCATCAACAAATAGAAAATGAGCATCTATTTAAAGCCATTTCTGAAGTTGACGAAAACGTATTGCCATTCCTTCTTAAAAAACTGAATGTCAATATGAACCTATTGGAACAGACCTTAGACCGACAATTAGAAAGTTTCCCTAAGGTGACCGGTGGCGATATTATGCTCTCAAGAGAGGCAAACAAAACCTTGAATGAGGCGGCCATCATTGCAAAAAAGATGAAGGACGATTATGTTTCCATTGAACATTTACTTTTGGCCGTTTTTAAATCGGACAGTAAAATAGCGCAAATGCTCAAGGACCAAGGGGTTACTGAGAAAGCACTGACTGCCGGGATTGAAGAATTACGCCAAGGCGATCGGGTCACTTCACAAAGTCAAGAAGACACCTATAATTCCTTGAACAAATACGCTAAAAACCTCAATCAAATGGCCAAGGATGGTCGCTTGGATCCGGTGATAGGACGTGATGAGGAAATTAGAAGAATCCTTCAAATCCTTTCGCGCCGTACCAAAAACAACCCTATTCTTGTTGGAGAGCCTGGTACAGGTAAAACGGCTATTGCAGAAGGTTTGGCACATCGTATTATAGATGGTGACGTTCCTGAAAACCTAAAGGACAAACAGGTTTTCGCTTTAGATATGGGTGCGTTAATTGCAGGTGCAAAATATAAAGGGGAATTTGAAGAACGTTTAAAAGCCGTCATTAAGGAAGTCACTTCAAGTGAAGGCGATATCGTTTTGTTCATTGATGAAATCCACACGCTCGTTGGTGCAGGTGGCGGACAAGGCGCCATGGATGCTGCCAACATTTTAAAACCAGCTTTGGCAAGAGGCGAATTGCGAGCCATTGGAGCCACTACCCTTGACGAATATCAAAAATACTTTGAAAAAGATAAAGCTTTGGAACGTCGTTTCCAAAAAGTGATGGTGGACGAGCCGGATACGGAAAGTGCGATTTCCATTCTCCGTGGCATTAAGGAAAAATATGAAACCCATCATAAAGTACGAATTAAAGACGAAGCCATTATTGGTGCGGTAGAACTCTCCGAACGTTATATTACCAACAGATTTCTGCCCGATAAAGCCATTGACCTTATGGACGAGGCAGCGTCCAAATTACGCATGGAAATCAACTCCAAACCAGAAGAACTGGATGTATTGGATAGAAAAGTGATGCAGTTGGAAATTGAAATAGAAGCCATTAAGCGCGAAAAAGACGAAACTAAATTGCAAAACCTACGTTCTGAGCTTGCCAACATTAAAGAAGAGCGCAATGAAATGAATGCGAAGTGGATGAGCGAAAAAGAAGTGGTTGACAATATTCAAATCGCTAAATCCGATATTGAAAACTTTAAATTGGAAGCAGAACGTGCAGAACGTGAAGGCGATTATGGCAAGGTAGCGGAGATCCGTTATGGAAAAATCAAGGAGGCCCAAGAGGAACTTGAAAAACTTCAAAAGGAACTACAGGCAAATCAATCTGGAAGCTCCCTGATCAAAGAAGAAGTAACTTATGAGGATATCGCAGAAGTTGTGGCCAAATGGACAGGAATTCCAGTAACCAAAATGTTGCAGAGTGATAGAGAAAAGCTGTTAAAACTTGAAGATCAATTACACAAACGTGTGGTGGGACAGGACGAAGCCATCACAGCAGTGAGTGATGCCGTGAGACGTAGTCGTGCAGGATTGCAAAACCCGAAAAAACCAATTGGCACCTTCCTGTTTTTAGGAACTACCGGGGTTGGAAAGACCGAATTGGCAAAGGCTTTAGCAGAATATCTGTTTGACGATGAAGCTGCCATGACGCGAATTGACATGAGCGAATACCAAGAACGTCACAGCGTCAGCAGATTGATTGGCGCACCTCCAGGATACGTAGGTTATGATGAAGGCGGGCAATTAACCGAAGCTGTAAGAAGAAAACCTTATTCAGTGGTGCTGCTCGATGAAATAGAGAAAGCCCATCCAGACACCTTTAATATTTTATTACAGGTCTTGGATGAAGGCCACTTGACAGATAACAAAGGGCGGCTTGCAGATTTCAAAAACACTATTATCATTATGACTTCCAATATGGGAAGTGATATCATCCAACAACGTTTTGAAGCGACAAAAGATATCGATACTGCTATAGAATCGGCAAAAATTGATGTCTTGGGCTTATTAAAACAAAACGTACGTCCGGAGTTTTTAAACAGGATTGACGACATCATAATGTTTACACCATTATCAAGAGAAAATATTATTGAGATTGTAGGATTACAATTGAAGGGCTTAACAAGAATGCTAGACAAACAAGGTATTACTTTTGATGCAACAGATGAGGCCACGGCCTATTTAGCAGAGAAAGGTTACAATCCTGAGTATGGTGCGAGACCCGTAAAACGTGTCATACAAAAAGAAGTATTGAATGAATTGAGTAAAGAATTGCTCGCTGGAACGATTACTGCAGACAGCATTGTCCTGTTAGATTCATTTAACAATAAACTGGTCTTTAGAAATCAAGAACAATTGGTGGACGAGGTTCAGAAACAGTAAACGTTGGCATTTTGAATGCCGGCGTTTGAAAGTCCGAGAGGATTTTTCATAATAATTGGTTGGTTAGGAACAGCACAAGTCTTGAAAAAGATGAGTGCTGTTTTTTTTGATTTGAGTCAAAAAACCTTCCGTCAAAGTTGTAACTTAACGATTATATGTAAAAGAAAAAACGAATGGGTATCATTACGTATTACAATTTTGAAGATAGCGAAGTATTTATTTTTGACGATTTCATTATCAATCAAGTAAAGGAGGCTGTAGTTATAGAGCCACATCACAATGATATTTTCAATGAGGTAGTACAGAAGCATTTTAGCGGGAAAAACATGGTGTATATTTCCAATAGGGTAAAATCCTATTCGGTAAACCCATTAATTTATCCGGAAGCCGAAAAAATTCCAAATTTGATTGCTATTGCCATTATTCCTAAAACAGCACTTATGCGGAGAAATGCCGAATACGAGCAGGAGTTTTTTGATAAACCTTATGAGATTTTTGATAGTTTAAGTGAAGCCATCGTTTGGGTTCACAGTATTATGCCCAATTCGAAAACTTCTGATTAGATTATGAATCTCAGGCCTATGCAAGGAGATATGATTAAGGCCACCATTGGATTAAATAAAATCCTTTGATCAAGGATTGGAACACAACTTTAGATTAACTATGACCTCTGAACATTGCAAGAATTTAAATGATTTCATTTAAGACAGGAAAGAATGTTAAACATAATGTAAATGTGACCCAAACTCCCATTTATTGTAGTCTTTTTGTACATCGAAAACGTATCTATATCTGGCGAATGTTTTATTAAAATAGGTCAAAAACCTATTAATCTCACTCAAAGCCGTTTAATGAATAGGTACATTTTAATTCTTAACCGTTCGTCTAATAAACATCAAAATACTTTAAAGGAATAACCGTTTACCGTAATTTTACAACACTTAACCCTACAAATGAATTATGAACATCAATCAATATATTGACCACACCCTTTTAAAACCAGGTACAACTGAGAGGCAAATCATCGATTTATGCAACGAGGCAAAGAAATATGAATTCTATGCGGTTTGCGTTAATAGTTCTTACGTTGCCCTGGCCAAACAATTGCTATCTAAAACTTCCGTAAAAGTTGTTTCCGTTGTAGGATTCCCTTTGGGCGCCATGGCGACAGAGGCCAAAGTTTTTGAGGCTAAAAACGCCGTTAATGATGGTGCTGATGAAATTGACATGGTCATCAATATAGGATTCCTTAGAAGTAAAAATTATGTTGCTGTTTTTAAGGATATTTTGGACGTTAAGACGGCCATTGGTAAAATCCCACTAAAAGTAATTATTGAAATTAGTGAACTTTCCAAAAACGAAATCGTTAAAATCTGCGAAATTTGTTTGGACGCCAAGGTCGATTATATTAAAACATCAACCGGATTTTCTAAAAGCGGCGCCACTTTGACCGCGGTGAAGATCATTAAGAAAATTATTAAAGATCAGGCAAAAATAAAAGCTTCTGGTGGTATAAAAGATTTGGAAACTGCCCTGAAATATATTGATGCAGGCGCAGACAGAATTGGCACCTCATCTGGAGTTGCAATGATGACAGATAAAATGTCAACACCTTAAGATTAATTTTTATCTTTAGGGATTAATCTAATCCCATGAGTGTACATATAGAAGCCAAAAAAGGAGAAATTGCCGAAACCATTCTTCTTCCCGGTGATCCCCTAAGGGCGAAATGGATTGCCAACACATTTTTTGACAACCCCAAACTTTTTAATAATGTTCGAGGCATGCTTGGTTATACCGGCACCTATCAAGGCCAACCCATTTCTACGATGGGTACGGGAATGGGTGTACCTAGTATTTCCATCTATGCCCATGAATTGATTACGGAATATGACGTCAAAAATCTTATTAGGGTAGGAAGTGCTGGGTCTTATCAAAAAGATGTTAAGTTAAGAGATATAGTTTTGGCCATGGCCGCCTCCTCTACTTCCGGTATTAACGAACTGCGTTTTGGCGGTGCGGATTATGCACCTACGGCAGATTTTGGTCTGTTTCAGAAAGCCGTCACTGTTGCACAAGCTAAAAATATTCCCATAAAAGCAGGAAACGTATTGACGAGTGATGAGTTTTATGCCGATGATTTTGAATCCTTTAGAAAATGGTCGAAATTCAGAATTCTTTGTGTAGAAATGGAAACTGCCGGGCTTTACACTGTGGCCGCAAAGCACAATGTGAATGCACTAAGTCTTTTAACGATATCCGATTCCTTGGTTACTGGCGAACGCACCACATCAGCAGAAAGAGAAACAACGTTTAAGGAGATGATTGAAATCGCTCTGGAACTGGCTTAATAATTCAACTATATAAAAAGACTATGGAACGTTTTCTCCTCACCATTTGTATCACCCTTTTTTCAGTAAGTACTTTTGCCCAAGAAGATACTATTTCTGAAACCACCACCTATTATTTTATTCGCCATGCCGAAAAAGACCGTAGTAATCCTTCAGAAAAGGATGCCAGCTTAACCATAGAAGGCCACCAGAGAGCGCAAAACTGGAGCCTCATTTTCCAACACATCCCTTTTGATGCTGTATATTCCACAAACTTTAACAGAACCATAGAAACAGGACAACCCACCGCATCTAATAATCGTTTGGAGATCATTACGTATAACGTAAGTGATGGTTATGATGAAGCTTTTAAGAAAGCCACCACAGGTAAAACTGTTTTGGTTGTAGGGCATAGCAATACCATTCCCGATTTTGTCAATGCCGTGATTGGACATGAAAAATACAATGATATTGAAGACACCAATAACGGAAATCTTTATATTGTAACCATCAGCAACGGAATTACCTCAGACCTTGTGCTTACGATCAATTGAGCAGGTTTACCTGAACATTCTTAAGTTCTATTTTTGAAAGGAGTTGTAGTTTATCGGCAATAAATAAATCATCTAGGTTTTCAAGATTGACACCAACAGTGGCTGGTTTGAAATTGTTATAATCGGCAAAACGTAATCCGTTGCTCATTCTTGTATTATATGCTTCCCTAAACCGCAATCCAACACTGCCATCAATTTCCTTATAAGAATACGCTAAATAATCCACTGTAAATTGCTCTTTTTCTATCCAATAGATAAATTCGTCGTCAAAATCCTCACCACCCCCATCTTCAGAAAAGGTGATTTTAATTTTATGATAATCTTTACCCTTGATTTCTTTTGAACCTAAATAAGCTTTATGAACCGCTTTGCCATCCAAACTATAAGGCAACACTGAGAAATAATGCACCGAATTAACCGAATTACTGTATAAGGAAGTAAGGGAGTCTGACAAGTGTACTTTTTCTTTATCCCTGAATCGTTCAAAACCAGAATTGCTCAAAACATCTTTGATTTCAGAAACTGAATCTTTAAAATGGCGCTCCAATTGAAATTTACCCTGATTACGTATGGCTCTATAATGAATTTCCCGGAAATCAAAATTAATGTCAGAACGATCAAACAATTCCCCTCCAGCAACTTCAATAGATTTGTTAATCACATCTTCCGCAGCCTCCGTCATGCTTATTTGATTTTCTTTTTCCTTACAATTGAAAAACGATAACAACGCGACCAAGATCAAAACATTCCTTAACATACTATTTTTTTTTTAAATGAATGCGTAAATTTAAAGATTACGGATGTGTCTGCCTCAAAAGTTATCTTAAATGTTTTACCTTTGGCTTCCTATGCAGAAACACATCAACATAAAAAACAGAAAAGCACGTTTTCATTACGAAATATTGGATAAATATGTGGCCGGAATTGTTCTATCAGGTACAGAAATAAAGTCCATTAGAAACAGTAAAGCATCTATTGCCGAAAGTTTTTGTGAGTTTAATGATAAAGGCGAACTCTTTGTCATTAACATGAATATTGAGGAATATGCATTTGGCAACTATAATAACCACAGGCCCAAAGCCGAACGAAAGCTCCTCTTGAACAAAAAAGAACTCAAGAAACTTCAAAAAGACGTTCAAATTAAGGGCTATTCCATTGTTCCCTTACGTTTGTTTATTAATGATAGAGGCTTTGCTAAAATGGAAATCGCTTTAGGAAAAGGGAAAAAACTCTATGACAAGCGCGACACTATTAGGGACCGAGACAATAAGAGGAATCTCGATCGGATCAAGAAAATCTACAGTTAAGCATCTCTTTCGAAGTGTTTTTCAAAAGTGTAATAGTCCTATACCAAATCCCTCAATAGGAAAGCAAAAAAATAATCAATTATTTAAGATTGTTATAACAATCCCAAGCGGTTATTATAGCTAAGTTTGAAACACTTATAGGCAATCCGTCACATCAAGAACTTTAGTCCACGAAGTTTGAATAAGGAAGTGGCTTTTCAATTGAGGTAAGCCTCGGGGTATTAAAACCCACTGGTGGGAATATATGTGCCTATAGCAATAGAACCCAAACTTTATGACTAAAAATTTACTCGCTTTCTTTCTTGTAATGATCAGCTTTCAGACCTTTTCCCAAATAAAAGGACGAATTACAGATCAAAAAAACGCCGCACTTCCCTTTGTCAACATTTATGTAGAAAATACATTTACCGGAACCACCAGTAATGATGAAGGTTACTATGAACTGAATCTGAGTAAACCCGCTACTTACACCATCGTATTTCAGTTTTTAGGCTATAAGACGGTGAAGAAAGACATCGAGATCAAACAATTTCCATATATTTTGGATGCTACTCTTGCTGAAGAACAAATTTCACTGAACGAAGTGGTGATCAATGCTGATGACAATCCTGCAGATATCATCATGCGTAAAGCCATTGCATCAAGAAAGGCGAATTTGGAAAAAATCAATGCTTTTAAAGCCAACTTCTATTCTCGCGGCCTGATCCGAATAAAAAATGCTCCAGAAAAGTTCTTTGGACAGGAAATGGATGATTTTATGGTGGGATTGGATTCCACTAGAAGTGGCATTTTGTATCTATCAGAAACCATTTCTGAAATTGAATACATGCGACCAGATAAATTAAAGGAAAAGATTATCGCCTCAAAAGTGAGTGGTGACAACAACGGATTTAGCTTCAATACCGCGAGTGATGTCGATTTCAACTTTTATAATAATACGATTGAATTGGGCAATCAGATTATTTCTCCAATTGCCGATTATGCCTTTAATTACTATAGATACAAGCTGGAAGGTGTGTTTTATGACGACAAAGGCAATCTCATCAATAAAATCAAAGTCATCCCGAGACGTGATAACGATCGGATTTTTTCCGGAAGTATCTATATCGTGGATAATCAGTGGACTATTTATGCTTTAGAATTAGGCATTACGGGAATTCAGGCACAAATTCCACCAGCAGAAGTCATTACCATAAAGCAAAATTTCTCTTATTCAGACACTGATGAAATTTGGGTTATGATTTCCCAAGGCATTGAATTTAGTTATTCTCTTTTCGGATTTAAAGGTGATGGTCGCTATACTGCGGTCTATAGCAATTATGATTTCACTACTGAGGTAAGCAAAAAATCTTTTGGGAAGGAAATTTTATCATTTGGAAATGAAGCCAATAAAAAAGATTCCACGTATTGGAAAAGCTTTAGACCAGTCCCTTTAACGGATGAAGAAATCAACGATTATTTATTAAAAGACAGCATTCAAACCCTTAGGGAATCAAAACCTTATTTAGACTCCATTGATGCCAAAAACAACACGTTTAAAATCCAAAACATTCTCTTTGGATATAGTCACCGGAATTCTTTTGAAGATTGGTCTGTGGGTTATAGCTCACCCCTCTCCGACTTTCAATTCAATACCGTTCAGGGTTACAATTCAGAATTGAGTTTTTACTATCGAAAAAACCTGGATAAATACCGACGTTATTTCTCAGCAAATGCCTCTTTACAATATGGAGTTTCTGATGATCGCTTAAGAGGAACAGCTTCTTTTAGATATAAGTTCAATAATATCAACTCGCCGTTCTTAACGATTTCTGGCGGTGTTGAAACGCATCAGTTTAATGATGCGCAGCCTATTTCACCTTTGGTCAACTCAGTAAGCTCCTTGTTTTTCGAAAATAATTTCCTGAAAATATATGATAAAAGTTTCGCTCAATTTGGTTACTCACAAGAAATATCAAATGGTATCACTATTTATAGCAACCTAGCTTACGAGCGCCGAAAAGCGCTGGTCAACACTACAGATCAAGTGATTTTTAATGATAAGGAGGACAGCTACTCAAGTAATGATCCATTACATCCTGGTATTTATGGAATTCCTGCTTTTGATACGCACCAACTTTTAAAGTTCAAACTCAATGCACGTTTCAATTTTGGACAGGAATATATGAGTTATCCCGATAGCAAGATCAATATTCCGAACAGCAAATACCCTACCTTGTATTTAGGTTATGAAAAAGGATTTGCAGCTTCAGAAAATCAGTATAATTTTGATCAGCTTAAAGCCCGATTGACCCAAAGTTTTAACGTAGGCAACAAAGGTGATTTTAAATACAACCTAAAGGCGGGCACATTTTTTAATGCCGATGCTATTGGGTTTATGGATTATTACCATCCCAATGGCAATCAAACACACGTTGGCACCTCCAGCACCTATCTTAACGTGTTCAATAATTTACCGTATTATGAGCTGAGCACAAACACGTCCTATTTGGAAATGCATGCCGAACATGATTTTAAAGGATTGCTCTTAAGTCGTGTGCCATTATTGAATAAACTGAATTACAATTTAGTGATTGGTGCGCATGCCTTTGCAACCGAAAACACCAAACCTTATCAGGAATATTCCATTGGGATCGACAATATAAGCTTTAAGAAATTTAGGTTCTTACGTGTGGATTATGTGCGCTCCTATCAAAACGGGTATCAAGGCGACGCTATAATCTTCGGTTTGAAATTTTTGAATATTATTGAATAATGAACTTTTGACTTTGATAGCAATTTTGAAGAAGTTTAAAAATCCTATTGTAGTGCGCGTTTTTTTCTATGTTAACACCAATCAAATCAAAAGAAAATAATTTTATTTGGAATTACAAAAATTCTTAACCGCAAGGAACATAAAGAAAAATCGCAAAGGAGCGCAAAGTTTTAGAAAGGAACTATTATAAAGCATTGCAAGCTTTGCGAAAACCTTAGCGTAAATATCAAAACCAAAACCTCTAAAAACACACAGATCCAAGTACGCCCCATAGCATCACCCTGATTTGTCAATACAGACTGAAAGGCCGTTCCATTCGTGCACTGACAGATTTACATTTATGGGTATTTTCAACACCGACGGATTTGTGAAAATTCGTGCAATACGTGTCTACAAAAAGATGTTGATTAGTTTTTATCCTCCAAAAGTGGCACAAACCTAAATTCGCCATACTCATGCTTTTCGAAATCTTTTAATCCGTTTCTAATGATTAAAGTCATGGTTTGCACCTGATCCCCAACCGGAATTACTAATCGGCCTCCAATTTTCAGTTGACTCATCAAGGGTTTTGGAACAAATGGCGCCCCAGCTGTGACAATAATACTATCAAAAGGCGCTTCTTCTTTTAGACCTTTGTACCCATCACCAAAAACGAGTTTTTTAGGACGATAGCCAAGTTTAGGCAGAAATTTACTGGTAATCTTAAAAAGTTCCAATTGACGTTCAATACTGTAAACTTTTGCACCCAATTCACATAAAACAGCGGTTTGATAGCCACTTCCCGTACCTATTTCAAGAACTTTATCGCCAGGTTTGATCTGCATCAATTCCGTTTGGAATGCTACAGTATAGGGTTGCGAAATGGTTTGGTCTGCTGCAATTGGAAACGCTTTATCCTGATACGCATGATCCAAAAAGCTGGAATCCATAAATAAATGTCTCGGAATTTTACCGATGGCCTTAAGCACTTTTTCATCAGTAATTCCTTTATCCTTTATAATGTCAACAAGTTGCTGTCTTAAGCCCTTATGTTTAAATGTATCTTTCAAAGCGGTGGTAAGTTTGCAGGCTAAACTACTTCAAAAAACAGCAAAACCCAAATCAAAAATTCCAAATTCTAACTATTTGAAAATTTTTACGAGTCAAAATTAAAATGGCCCGCTTTAGTCCCAAAATTGTTTTAATCTCCTTAAAAAACCTCATACAAAACAAATTTGACAGTTCATTCGTAAATTAATTCGTATCGCCAGCTTCCAACTTCCAGCTTCATACTTCAGGCTTTTTTCTCTTTCCATTTCTTTTTTTCTGCCTTAAAAAAAAGCTATTTTTGTATAAAACGTATCGTCTATGTTAAAAGCAGGAGTTCTTGGTGCCGGTCATCTAGGAAAGATTCACTTACGCCTTCTACAGCAATCTGAAAAGTTCAACTTGGTTGGATTTTTTGACGCTGATGAAGTCAATGCAAAAAAAATTGAAGCCGAATTTGGATATAAATATTTTGATACTATTGAAGGTCTCATCAATGCTGTTGATGTGGTTTCCATTGTAACGCCAACATTGTCCCATTATGAATGTGCAAAATTAGCGATTTCTAAAGGCAAACACATCTTTATAGAAAAGCCTATTACCAATACGGTTGTGGAGGCTGAAACTATCAGGGCGTTGGTAGCACAAAACAATGTGAAAGGTCAGGTGGGCCATGTAGAACGTTTCAATCCTGCGTTTAAGGCAGTCAGAGACCAAATACACAAGCCCATGTTTATTGAAAGCCATAGATTGGCAGAATTCAATCCGCGAGGTACCGATGTTCCTGTGGTTTTGGATTTGATGATCCATGATATTGACATCATTTTGAGCGTGGTCAATTCTAAAGTCAAGAATATTTCGGCAAGTGGTGTTTCCGTTATTAGTGAAACGCCGGATATTGCCAACGCACGGATTGAATTTGTAAATGGTTGTGTGGCTAATTTAACCGCCAGCAGAATTTCCTTAAAAAACATGCGTAAAACACGGTTCTTCCAAAAGGACGCCTATATCTCGGTTGATTTTTTGGAGAAAAAATGCGAAGTGGTCAAGATGAAAGATGCGCCATTAAGTCCTGGCGATTTTGATATGATCCTTCAAAATGCCGAAGGCGTAAAGAAGCAAATTTATTTTGACAATCCTGAAATCTCCAATAATAACGCCATTTTAGATGAATTGGAGTCTTTTGCAGACGCCATTAATAATAATACAAAACCAATTGTCACGCTCCATGATGGAACGGAAGCTTTGCGTGTCGCAACGATGATTATCGATCAGTTTTGATCCGGTAGGCGAGTTTCCGAATAATTAATTCGACACATTAAAGAGCTACCACCTTCTTAAGACCAGTTACTAGGTTTTGAGAGTGACATAAACCAGGAAATTTAATAAGAATAAAATCTCCTCTTTGGAGGATACACAAAACATATTTCAATGAAAAACATAGCCGTAATTGGAGCAGGAACCATGGGAAATGGCATTGCACATACCTTTGCTCAAAGTGGTTTTAAAGTCCAATTAATTGATATTAGTGAAGATTCACTCAAAAAAGGAATTGATACCATCACCAAAAACTTGGATCGCATGGTGGCCAAAGAACATATTACCGAGGCTCAAAAACAGAAGACCCTGAGTAATATTTCCACATTTACAGATATGTCTGAAGGTGTTAAAAAGGTCGAACTAGTCGTGGAAGCCGCTACGGAAAACATCGACTTAAAAATCAAAATATTCAAACAATTGGACGACATCTGTTCCAAAGACACTATTTTGGCAACCAACACCTCTTCAATTTCCATCACGCAAATTGCGGCCGCCACGTCGCGGCCAAAACAAGTGATCGGAATGCATTTTATGAACCCAGTTCCGATTATGAAGTTGGTGGAAATCATTCGTGGGTATAATACCAGTGACGAGGTGACCAAAACCATTATGGCCCTTTCCAAAACCTTAGGAAAAGACCCCGTTGAAGTGAATGATTATCCAGGATTCGTGGCCAACAGAATTTTGATGCCAATGCTCAATGAATCTATTGAAACGCTCTACAATGGCGTTGCTGGTGTTACAGAAATCGATACCGTTATGAAACTTGGGATGGCGCATCCTATGGGGCCACTGCAATTAGCAGATTTTATTGGATTGGACGTTTGTCTTTCCATATTAAATGTAATGTATGACGGATTCAAAAATCCAAAATACGCGCCTTGTCCATTGCTAGTCAATATGGTCAGAGCCGGAAAACTCGGAATCAAATCAGGTGAAGGGTTTTATGACTATTCTGAAAACAGAAAAGCCGAGAAGGTAGCGGAGCAGTTTTTGTAGTCTGCAGTCGCAATGTTTAGTGTTCAGGGATCCTGAAAATTCTGAAACCCAAACATGGTTGGAATTTGCATTGGCATGCGAATATATTTCCCAAACTGAATCAAAATGCTAAAAGATAAATCCGTCGAAGTTGGCAAACTTATTAACTATATGATCCAAAATCTGGACAAATTTGGTTCAAAACAACCATCAACTGTTTACTGTTCACTGACCACTGAACACTTGATTAGACTGAATACTTGATTAGACTGAATACTAAAAAAATGGCCAACATCATCCCATTCAAAGCTGTAAGACCAACGCGAGACAAAGTGAGTTTGGTAGCGGCACGTTCCTATCAAAGTTATACTTTGGAACAACGTGAGTCGCGATTACGAGATAATCCATTTTCATTTTTACACATTGTCAATCCTGGTTATAAATACGATAAACAAATTTCTGGGGACGCACGTTATCATCTCGTTAGAAACAGATATTTGGAATTTAAAGAAGATGCCATCTTTGTACAGGATGATAAACCCTGTTATTACGTCTATCAGATTACCGATAGAGATCAGCAGGTTTTTAACGGTATAATTGCCGCTGTAAGTGCTGAAGATTATGAAAACGACATCATCAAAAAACACGAAGACACCATAGAATATAAGGAAGTCATCTTTAAAGATTATTTGAAAACCGTGGGATTTAATGCTGAACCAGTACTCCTAACCTACCCTGATAATGTAATCATCGCACAAATTATTGAACAGGTACAAAAAGATCGGGCCGAGTTTGAATTTACAACAACCTATAGAGATACACATTTGTTGTGGAAGGTTGAAAATGATGAGCAATTAAAACAAATTGAGCATGAATTTCAACAGATGGAAACAATTTATATTGCCGATGGGCATCACAGGTCAGCATCCTCTTACTTGCTCTATAAAGATTTAAAAGAAAATAATCCAGACCATAATGGACACGAATCCTATAACTTTTTTATGAGTTATCTCATTCCTGAGTCCGATTTGCGGATCCATGAGTTCAACCGTGTTATCAAAGATTTGAACGGTTTGACCAAAGAAGAATTTTTAATTCAGTTGGATATGGTCTATCGGATTGAAAACAGAGGACAAACCCCATACAAGCCAATAAAAACCCATCAATTTAGCATGTATTTGGACGGTGACTTCTATTCGCTCCACTTACGAAAAACAGGTTATGAGATAGCGTCCTCTTTAGACAACTTGGATACACAAATTTTGTTTAAATCTATTTTAGAACCTATTTTAGGGATCCATGATTTAAGAAATGATGAGAGGATTGGTTATATCAATGGGAAAAAAGACATCGTATCTATGAAAAGTGCGATAGATGAAGGGAGTTATAGGGTGGGATTTGGAATGGTTCCTGTCTCTATTGAAGAGATGAAAACCATTGCTGATGATGGGCTTAAAATGCCGCCAAAGAGCACCTTCATTGAACCTAAACTAAGGAGTGGGGTCACAATTTATGAGTTTTAAAAAACATAACTTATTTGTTGTTATAGGTAGCTAACTAAACAACAAAAATAAAAAATTAACGATCATGAGTATACAGGAAAAATTGAATCATATAAAATCGACACTGCCAGATCACGTTACCTTGGTAGCGGTTACAAAAACAAAATCTGTTGAGGAAATCATGGAAGCCTACAATGCCGGA
>NZ_DATJCA010000167.1:0-7413 GCF_035515035.1 Gelidibacter sp.
GACATCTGTTGGAACAGAAATTCCTAAATCGGTTAAACTTTTTTGCAGGCGATCATTAATCCCTAAATCTGAAAACTGTGATGACATAAATTATATTTTGCGCAAAGATAACCACACTTTTACACGGAATCACTGCTTTTAGTTGATTAATACGCCCAGCTACACTGATAAGTGTCAGGTAGTACGGAATAGATCTTTATTTAAATCGCCAATACTGAAGCCTATTAACGGGCTATTCGGCATTTAACTCATCCATGATTTCCGCAAACAACTCGTAAGATCGGATCCGATGGTTGATGTCATAAATATTGGTCACAGCAATCAACTCGTCCGCTTCGGTGTTCTCCAAAAAGTCCCTCACTTGGGCTTTCACCTTTGCCTTGCTTCCCACAAAAGAGTACTTTAACATTTGATTCACCTGCGGGTGTTGCATGATTTCCCTAAACTCCTGGGTCATGGCCGTTGGAGGTTGCATATACTCCCGTTTGCCGGTAAAAATTCCCAAAAACATTCGGATCAAAGAAGTGGCATAACTTTCCGCTTCCTCATCGGTATCCGCAATGATAATATTGACACCTGCCATGACATAAGGTGCCTTTAGGCGGTCTGACGGTCGGAATTTCTCTCTATAAATGGCTGTGGCCGCTTCCAGATGAATGGTGGCAAAGTGGCTGGCAAAAGCATAAGGCATACCTTTACTGGCCGCTAAATGCGCACTGTCTGTGCTCGAACCTAAAATATAAATGGGTACGTCTACCCCTTCCGCCACGGTAGCTCTAATTTTAGAACGGGCATTGTCAACAGAAAAATACTGCTGGATGTCTTCAATATCTTTTGGAAACGAATGTGTGGCCTGCATAAAATCAGAACGAATAGCGATGGCAGTTTCTCGGTCCGTTCCCGGAGCTCTTCCTAAACCCAAATCAATACGATTGGGATATAGAGCCCCCAAAGTTCCAAACTGTTCCGCAACAATTAAGGGTGAGTGATTGGGCAGCATGATGCCCCCAGAGCCTACGCGAATGGTTTGGGTGCCTTCAGCCACATAGCCAATAAGTACTGTAGTAGCACTACTTCCAATATTCACAGCATTATGATGTTCTGCCAACCAGAAGCGAGTATATCCAAATTCTTCAACCTTTTGGGCCAGTTTAAGCGAATTGTTAAAAGTTTCTTTGAGACTATGCCCTTCAGAGACCAATGCGAGCTCTAAAACGGAATATTTGGTATGTAATGATTTCATATATGATAAGATATTTGTAAGAATAGAACCTCAAAAAAGGTGCTATTGACGAATTTACAGTATTAATTTCAGTTGAGCTGTTAGCACAATGTTAATCCTTGACAGGTTAATTCAACATTTCATCCTAATTCGCTTTTTGTTCACCACTATTAAAACACTGATTTACACGTTCCAATTGATCTTGTCAATCCGGAGGTTTAAGGTGCCAATGGTGGTAAATTCCTTAATTCAAAAACTTAATGTAGTTTAGCGCCATGTCTGAAATAACTGAGTTGTAGTGTGAATTTGACAGAAATTGCACGCGATTTTCAGAAAACAACTTAAGAGTTGACTGTGAGCGATAAGTACATCAAAAAGATAACCTTAAAGATGAAAACCGAAATAGTTGCGTTTAAGCCAATCTAGAACTTTAATTAATTTAACGAACAATCCTAAATAATAATAATAATAATAATAATAATAATAATAATAACCAATAAATAAAAACCCTATGAGTAAAACAACCTTAAAAGTAAACAACAACGGTTCGCTAAGAATAGAAGGCGATTTTCAAATAGTCGATAAAGATGGAAATGCTTATGACCTTGGTGGTCGTGATGTCATCTCGCTTTGTAGATGTGGCTTATCAGCAAACAAGCCCTTCTGCGACGGCTCACACCGTAACCATTTTGAACATGATGCTGTCGCTTTCGCATTACCTCCAAAACCAGGATCGTAGATAGATTTTAATAAAACCAATCCAGCTTAAGTCACCATCAAGGACCTCGAAACCAGTCCAACTGTTACGGGCGGACAAGTTTGCAATATTTGAAGAAGAAATAACCTTTTCAGATCTATGCAAGCATCAGGCTAAAACCCTTGGGCGTGTATAAAATTAGACCTTAAATCCCTTGGACTTTCACCTTTAAGATGTTTAAACGTCCGATTAAAGTGACTTAAGCTTTCGAATCCACTTGGATAGGCAATCTGTTTAATCGGCGTTTCTGTAGTCGTTAAAAGCTGACAAACCTTTTCGATCCGCGCAGCATTCAAAAAAGTAACAAACGAATTTCCAACCGACGATTTAAACCATCTACAAAAAGACTGTGGCACCATATGTGTCCGTTCTGCCATCATATTTAACGTAAGTTTTTTGTCCAGATTTTCAAGGATATAAGTAATCGCCACCTTAACCTTAAATTTCTGCAGACTATTTGTGGCGTTTAATTTATAGACTTTTGACGACAATCCCACACAATAATCACCATACAAAATCTTGTTTAGCAGATTTATAAGCGCGCCCACTTGATGTACCAATTTAACTCCATAAAAACCGGTTAATGTCTCAAAGAAAGCTGCACTTGGACACTTTGGAGGAATGGCAAGTCAACCCGTATACGGGCAATTACATATAAATGCTAAAGGTGAATTACCGCTTCCGCCTTATTGTTTTGTCATTTTAAAACCATAGTTCTTTGCTTTTAGGGCAATAGAATTATTTGTTTTGTAAGTCTTTGACATCTTCATTGGCTAATACAAGTTCGTTGATTAGCGTAGTCAATTGTACCCCAGCGGCAGTAAGTGCAGTGGCATTAGTTTCAATTAAGAGATTGATTTCAGTTAATTGGGCTTCTTTTTCAGCGTCCGTACGCCCCAATTTGAAACTCTGGATCTCTGCAAGTTGGGCACTCAAACTTTGTTTCTGTTTTTTCAAATGATCCAACCTAACGCGTTGGTTCCGGATGCTGTTTTCTATAGTGCATACTTTGTGAACAATGGTCAAACTGTCCAATTGTCTTTTATAATCAATTTGTGCGACTGAGGTTATTGAATAAAACAATAAGATCAATACAATATATGCTTTCATTTTAGGTGATATTTATCAACCTGCAAAATTATACAATTTCCTATGCTTAAAAAGTGATTTGCTAGGTATTTTCAAGTGATACTCAAAGTTTTAGGACAAAGATCGTAACATGGATTAAAAACCCTTGGTATTACTGATAATAATCATGTTTTTTGATACCTTTATACTATAGTTTTACCAAAAATCAAAACAAAATAAACATGTATCAACCTTTACTTTTAGATGCCAACTGGAACAACGGTGTCTTTATGATTGTCATTTTTGCAATAGTTTGTGTCACTTTGGTGGGCATTCTCATTAACTTTATGATGAGTGGTAAGAAAAAAGAGGATTCAGATACCCCTGAATAATTTCAATTTTCTTGTTTAATCGGCTTTGATCGTGGCAGCAATAGTTTTCCATCTCGTTTGGAATGATAAAGATGCCGCTAAATTTTTATGCCTTAATTTTAAACAAAAACCCTGACGAGTATTGATTCGTTCTAGAGGGTGATTCCCAAGTTCACCAATAAGAAGAGCTCATGGATTAGATCCTGTGTATAATCTTCCAATTGGTACTCTGAGCCCACTTCAAGTTTAGTTTTATAATTTATCGACCATCCTATCCGTACTCCCAATCGTTGCTCAAATTCTGGTTTTTGGGAGTTCGCCAGTTCTAAAAGACATTCAGTTTCGGCTTTTAGGTAAGGTTGGGACGATTTTCCTTCAGATAGTGGAAATGTATACCCCAACCGATATCTCATTCGGTGTTTGGTCTCTGATGCGTAAAATCGTTGCTCTACTTTAAAACGATGTTTGGTGTTGAATTTTGAATTATTTGGGGTATAAACAAACTGTTCCTGAAGCCTAAATTCATTTTCTTCATCCCGATCAAAGGCTTGTTCTATTCGGTATTGTAACCCAAAACCCAAGGCGTATTCGAGATGAACCTGGAATTCTGACCTATGGGACAGATCAATTTGTTTGACCTGATAGTTCATCTCGCCCTCTCTATAAATGATGTTCCTATTTTCAACTCCAAAACTCTGGGAGTAGTTTGATGATATTTGATAGGATATCTCTATTGAGGGTTCAAAATAAGCTTTAAATTGTGCTTGTGATTTTAATGTAAAAAACACCACAAAAGCGGCGATAATGATAAAATGGGATCGGGTTTTTGCCATGTGGTTTTTCAAATTGATAAAAAAGGGACTGGAAACTTGTTCCAATCCCTTTCACTACTAATTACTAATCAACTTCACTTTGAAAAAAATCAGTCTTCTATATCACTTAATAGGCTACCTGAAGCATCTACAATAAGCTTTCGCTCTTTAGACCAGCCCTTTTCGATTTCCACTTCATAAGTTTTCTTACCCGCTTCTTCACGGACTTCTACAGAGTCAATTTTATAATCGGCATATTTCGTCTTAACGGCAGAAGCAACTGCGGATGGCAATTCAGCTTCAGAAATTTCTATTTTTGATTTGATAATTTTTCCTTCGGCGTCATACCAAACGTCATGATCCATTTTATTGATTTCGAACTCCACCTTAAAGTGGTCCCCTTTCTTTTCCCATTCCACATCCGTAACATTTGTATAGGATGAATTGAAAATGGATTGCAAATTTTGGGGTACTTCATCTGTTTTTAAATCTTGTGCACTTACTGCTGCTGTGGCAAACAATAATAGTGCGGCTATTTTTAAATTTTTCATCATGTATCGTTTTAAATTATAAACAAAGAAAGTATTGAAAACTGGAATGAATTAGGAATTAAGTACGATCATTAGTTAAGTTTTTCCTAAAACTAATGCACCTTAACGTCCATCGCAGGATTCTTTTTCTTTATTTTAGAGGCATTCCCAAATGATTTTAGATTTCAGTATTACAATTGCCAAAAATACCCTAAGATGAAACTGCTGATTATAGAAGATGAACCTGAGATGCTGGAGAATATGGCGCAAACTTTGGAGCGCGAGCATTACATTGTAGAAACAGCTTCTAATTACAAAACGGCACGGCAAAAAATTGCAGTTTACGATTATGATTGTATTTTGTTGGATATCAATCTTCCGGACGGTAATGGGCTTGAACTTTTAAAAGAATTGAAATTAAGCGGAAAGGATGAAGGCGTCATTATCGTGTCCGCAAAGGATTCTTTAAACGACCGATTGGAAGGTCTCAATTTGGGAGCAGATGATTATTTGCCTAAGCCTTTCCATATGGCGGAATTACATGCCCGAGTAAAAGCGGTTCTTAGACGGCGCCATTTTGATGGAAACCCACAAATCCATATCGGAAACGTGTGCATCCATCCTGAAAGCAGACAGGTGACCATCGACACTAACGACATTGTGCTTAACAGAAAGGAATATGATATATTAATGTATCTCATCACTAATAAAACAAGATTAGTAACCAAATCGGCCTTGGCAGAGCACGTTTGGGGCGATCATATTGATCAATCCGATAGTTTTGATTTTATTTATTCGCAAATCAAGAACCTGCGCAAAAAACTGGAACATGCCAACATCAGCATTGAGGCCGTATATGGCGTAGGCTACAAACTAGAGATCCTCTAATGAAACTGCTCAACCATACCTCAAAATACCTCGCCATTCTTTTAGTGCCACTCCTCACTATTTGGGCATTTATTTTCTATTATGCCATGCTCGATGAAATTTATGACAGCCTGGATGACGGTCTTGAAAATCAAAAAATATTGCTGTTGCAAAGGTTGCCTACCAATCCTGAAATACTTGAACATACTGATCTCGATTTGTGGAATTACGCGATAACGCCCATATCAAAACAGCAATTTAAAAAATTTAAAGAGCGCAATTCAGATACTTTAATGTACATGCTTAATGAAAAGGATTTTGAACCTGTCAGGGTCTATGAAACCAGCTTGGCCTATAAGGATCAGTATTATAAGGTAAAGTTCATCACCTCAATGGTGGAAGAGGATGATTTGATTCAGGATTTGGTAGTCTATTTGATAGTTCTCTATGCCTCACTAATAATCACTATTGTCGTTCTAAATAACTGGATGCTTAAAAAAATATGGAGACCCTTCCATAGCTTGATGGCGCAATTACGCGATTTCCGAATAGAAAAAAACCATCATATAAAAACCATGGATACTTCTATTGAAGAATTCCAACTTCTTAATACTTCCGTCACCACACTTATTGAACAAAGCAGAGCGCGTTATTTGGAACAGCAACATTTTATTGAAAATGCGTCACACGAGTTACAAACCCCTTTAGCCATAAGCATCAATAAATTGGAACTATTTCTTGAAAACACCAATTTACCTGAAGATGATGTTAAGACCATGGCTTCTATTTTGGACAACCTTGGCCGATTGACCAGACTAAACAAGTCTCTGCTCCTACTTTCAAAAATTGAAAACCGTCAGTTTATCGATGAGGAAGTGATTGATTTTAATCGTCTGACTGTCGAGATCATTGAGGATTTTGAAGATTTGGCTACCCATAAAAATATGGACTTGCATTTGGAAACGGTGGCAGATTTGAATTTTCAAATGAATAAGGACCTCGCGGTCATTCTATTAACGAATCTCATCAAAAATGCCATTGTTCACGGAAAAAGGAATACTACCGTTACGATAGAAATTCATATAGACAACATCTCTATACGTAATGATGGAACTTTAGAGGCTTTGGATAGCCGCATTATATTTTCAAGATTTAAGAAATTGAGTACCAATAACAAATCTACGGGACTTGGTTTAGCTATTGCAAAAGCAATTTCAGAAAAATATGGGATTTCCTTGGAATATTTATATTTGGAACAGCACGTATTTAGGTTGGTGTTTCCTAAGTAGTCGTTAAAATTGTATTAAATACCAGCCATCCCATTTCTATTCCCAAATGTTTTCAGATTTAAAGCAGACCTTTGACATAGAAAATATAATTATGAGAAAATCCAGTCTTTTTGTTGGTCTTTTTGTTGCAATTTTAATTGGAATAGGAGTTATAGGTTTTTCCAGAGTGAGCCAAGCGAATGCCGAAATCACTGAAGGAAGTGATAACTATACGATTTCTGAAACTTGGAAATTGCCCGCAGAATTAAATGAAATTAGTGGCATCGTTTGGATTGATGACCATACCCTTGCGTGTGTTCAGGACGAAAATGGTGTTATTTACCTGTATGACCTCGATGAAAAATCGATTACAGAGGAAATACCCTTTGCTGGAAATGGTGATTATGAAGGTATTGCCCTTCACGACTCCAATTTATATGTGATGCAAAGCGATGGTTTGTTGTATGAAATAAAAGATTGGAGCCAAACTGATAGAACCATCAGTTCCTATCAAACCG
>NZ_DATJCA010000168.1:0-53197 GCF_035515035.1 Gelidibacter sp.
AAAAGGAATTAAATCCCTTTTCATCATTCTTGAACTGATCGTGGCCACTATTGCTACCGTGCAAATCAAAGACATCCTTGCTGATGTCAACTCCAAAAGTTTCCCTATATTTATTCATATCAAAACAATTTATGAAAGAACTAACCACTCGGGTCACAACAACTTGAAAATGAGATCTAGGTCTCACACCTGCCCAACAGTTCAGGCGGGGAACTGAACGTGATTGAAGTAGTAAAAGAGCGGGGATTATCAATGTTGCCGAAGTCTAAAAGCTTCACCGAGTATAGTAACCTTATTCCGCTCTTTGGTTCTTTCTGATTAATACTTAAAGTTAACTGATTTATTAAAAATCAAACTTAAGCCGTGTATAATTAATTGCTTTGGCAAGTGCTTATTTGGAAAATTCCTTCGGAATTTTCTCGGGTTCGTTTTTGTTTACTAAATTAGGTGCTTAAACACGCCACTAATCATACACAAACACGTTAGCTTTAATGCTGACAAAAATTACGGATATAAAAAATTAAAACAAAAATTATGAACTATTTTTTAGCGATTGGACCTTGGCAAATAATTCTAATATTAGCCACTGTATTTCTTGGAATTATACCAACGATTATTGCCCTCATTGACATTGTAAGAAACGAATTTTCTGCAAACAATAAAATTGTATGGCTTTTAGTAGTTTTGCTCGGGAACTTTTTAGGAGCTCTTTTATATTTTATTATTGGAAGAAAACAGAAATTATCCAGAACGAATAGCATCAATTTAACTTAAAAAAATTAAGCTGGATTTTTTAGTTTGATTCTAAAATCCAAATACGATTGATAGATCAAAATCTGAATTACACACTCAAACCTGAATAAAACTTTCTGGAATTTAATCAAGTTTGATAAAAAAACAAACAGATATTTATGTTGTTCTGAGTACGACAGAATTTCAAATAAAAAAAGCGGAATTAATAAACAAACAGACTGGAGGACAACGAAAAAAAAGCACTAAAAGCTAACAAAGATGTGTATAAGCAATGGCTAGTCCTCGCCTACTTGGAAAATCCTCAACGCCAAATGCGTTGCAGGACGGTTTTTCCACTGGCAGTTGACCAATTGCAATTTTCCGTGACCAACCTTGCCACAAATCACACACTTAACGCCACTACCAACTATGCAAAAAGCTTTCTTATTATTTTTTATTATCGCTACAAATTTATCTTTTGGGCAGCAATATGGTAGTTTACATATTGAAAAGAGTAAAATTGATAAAAACAATACCATTTACACACTTGGAAAAGAGTTCGTGTTCAGTATTCACATAAGAGATAATAACTCAGATTATTTCCTTAAAAGTAATGAACATGATGATTTTAAACTTACTAAAAACATAGACTCCGTAAAAATTTCTGAAATTCATTTAACAGTTCTCAAACCCAAAATATTTAAGAGATTAATTAGAAATCAGACTCAAATATTATATAGTTATGAACCTAACCCTACTCTTATAGCAACTACAGGTCTCGTAGAAAACGATAAGAATGTGTGGATCCATCCACCAAGAGCGGGGTTTTTCCAATCTTTAGAAACGTGTCCATTTCCTTATGTAAAGTTAAACAAATCTATTGGTTACACTTGGACTGACAGCATGCTTATAAATAATCACTGGTCACATAAAGAATGGGGAGAATGGGAAGATAAATTATTATTGAACTACGAATACGAAATTGTTGGAAAGGAAAACATTGATTCTAAATTAGGAGAAATAGAGTGCTTGATAATTAATGCAGTCGCAAAATCAGCTATTGGAGAATCTACACTTAAAGCTTACTTTTCAGATAAATATGGGTTTATAAAATTAGAATATAAGTTATTTAGCGGAATTGAAATTGATTTGAATCTGGAGAAAGTCATTGATGGTCCGGTATTGAGAGATGGAAAAGAGTTTCTTCAAAACAATTAGAAAAGGAGGTAGCGACGTACAAACGCTATAGCACCAAACTCGTAAGATAGAAACAGCCAACAATATGTTTTAGCTACTTAGAAGATCTTCAACACACAAATACCAAAGAGGTCAGATTTTCCATTCATTTTGTTTTTACTAAATTAGTTGTTTACCGGCTCAACAAAATCTTAGGATTAATACGATAAAAACAGCGGCGGTCAAGGTAAAACAGGAAAAACAATAACTAACATGAAACTAATAAAATGAAAAAACTGGCATTATTACTTGCGCTTGGATGCGTTTTTACCTTAACAGCACAAACCGAAATTGAAAAAGTATCAGAAACCATTAGCAAATCAGAAATTGAAGGTCATATTTATTTTTTGGCTGACGATCTTTTAAAAGGGCGGGAAACAGGTTCTCCTGAACTTAAAATTGCGGCCTCATATCTAGCCAATAGCTTTCGTGGTTATGGTGTAAAACCTAACCCAAAAACAGGAACCTATTATCAAGAGGTAAAACTTAAACGCAAATTTCCTCCAAAGGATGTATCCATAGTAATAAATGGCCAAATATTAACCGATTATGTCATTGTTAATACTGCTGCAATGGTATCAAACCAAGACGCCATATTCTTAAATTATGGTTTAACTGATGATTATAAAGGAAAGGATGTAAAGGGGAAAGTAATTATTGTAAAAGCTGGAAGCCCTGAAACTAACGAAGGGAGAGCTGCCTTTAGATTGCGCCGCACCAAAGAGAAATTAGCCAAAGACCACGGTGTTAACGCTATTATTGAGTTATTAAAAGTTGACGATGGCATGTGGAGCTCTATTGATCACAATTTTAATAGACCCACCCTGAGCGTTGACTTAGAGGAAACCAATACAAGTAGTAATGACGTTATCACCTATGTCTGGGCTTTGGATAAAGAAGGAAAAATGGCCGAACAATTAAGTAAGGCTAAAAAGATCAGTTCTGCCATTTCAATTGGCGAGAAACATGAGGAACAGGTAATTTCCCAAAACGTCATTGGTATGGTTGAAGGCACCGATGCACAGCTTAAGAATGAATTCATTATTTATTCAGCACATTATGATCATGTTGGTATTGGTGAACCTGACGCAACTGGCGATTCCATTTATAACGGCGCTCGAGACAACGCCGTAGGCACAACTACAGTATTGAGCATGGCCAAAAACTTAGCCAAATATCCAACAAAACGCTCAGCATTATTTATTCTCTTTACTGGAGAAGAAAGAGGACTACTAGGAAGCAGTTATTATGTTGAAAACCCCGTATTGCCATTAAACCAAATGGTCTATTGCTTTAACAGTGACAATGCCGGCTATAACGATACTTCAGTGATATCTGTTATCGGACTGACCAGAACGTCTGCCGAAAATAATATTTTTAATGCCGCACAAGCTTTTGGATTAAGAGCAATTGAAGATCCCGCCAAAGAACAAGGCCTATTTGATAGAAGTGATAATGTCAATTTTGCTAAAAAAGGAATTCCTGCGCCTACATTTTCGCTAGGTTTTACATCATTTGATGGAGACGTTACCAAATACTACCATCAACCCGGAGATGAGGCCAATACTTTAGATTATGACTATTTGCTAAAATTCTTTCAAGCTTACGTCCTGGCAGGTCGAAATATAGCTAATGACAACCAAACACCCGTATGGAATGAAGGAGATAAATATGAAGAGGTTTCCAAAACGCTTTATCAAGTAAAGAGCAATTAAAAATTAATCGTATTTCACACTATTGACATCTGATATTTCTATCCTGATGGGCTAAACGCGTGAAAGATTGGATCTGGGATCAGCAAATTTTTCATGATAATTGGCATTTTATTCAAAAATCACGGAGGAAATACTATAAGTTTAAGTTAGAAAAAATATTGGCTTTTTATGACCAAGGGTTGTTTTGTAGAATTGAAAAAACACCAATAAAATTCCCGACATGGCTTATGAAAACCCGACCCTAGTCAAAAGTACTGGAAGTCAGGTTTTTCGCTAATTCATACTATTTTTAGTATGTTAGCTACTTGTGCCCTAATTCTTCTTAAAAATAAACGTTTCCTAAAACACCTATGACCAGATGAATAACTAATGACTCTATCAATGACAGCAGCTGAAATCATAAGCAACATATTTTTACCTTTATCTCTTGCTATTATCATGCTTGGCATGGGAATGACTTTAGTGCTGGCCGATTTCAGTAGAATCCTAAAAAACCCAAAAGCCATTTTAGTTGGTCTTACCAATCAACTTATTTTTTTGCCAATTATTGGTTTTTCATTAGCCATAGCTTTTAACTTACATCCGGTAATGGCGGTTGGTTTAATGATTCTGTCAACTTGTCCCGGAGGGGCAACGAGCAATTTAATAACACAGGTTTGTAGAGGGAACATTGCACTATCAGTGACATTAACTGCCATTTCAAGTATTATTTGTGTTTTTACGATTCCTTTTATTTTATCCTATGCCTTGGACTATTTTGGCACTGAAACTGGTGTCGCAATTAAACTCCCTATATTACATACGATCATTCAAATAATGGGAATCACCATTATTCCAATTTCAATAGGCATGTTCATTCGCAGATTGAAACCAGACTTCGCCAGACGGATGGAAAAACCAATGCGTACGGCATCCACCGTAATTTTTATTATCGTCTTTATTGCCGTGTTGGCTGCAAATTATACAATTCTGGGTAAAGCAATGAGAGAAGTAGGACTGGTTACCTTATTATTAAATATCCTAACTATGGGAGTGGGGTATCTAACGGCTCAATTATTTAAATTGAATTTAAAGAGTGCCATATCCATCACGGTAGAAAGTGGCATACAAAACGGAACCCTGGCCATTGTCATTGCCACCTCAATACTAAACAATTTTGAAATGAGCATTCCAACCGCAGCCTATGCCATATGGATGTTTCTAACTGGTGGAATTCTTATGTGGTTATTTGGAAATAGAGCGGAACTCGAATCCAGAGAAGTAAAGTACAAAGCGGAACCTAGCCGTAAATAACTTAAAATTGGCCTCTACGGCCATATAAACCTTGAAGCATCCATAAGTCTATATTTTTTCAGATGAGCATATGCTTTTTATGGCTATTGAATTGAAAATGAGCCCTCAATTACTTGACAAACACATGAATTATGATTATCTTGATTCTCTTATGAATCAATTACTCATGAACAATTTTTTAGGGTTTATTTTATTATTTGGAACTATGCTTTCTTCTGCACAAAATATAAAACAAAAAGCTATTCCTCTTGAAGGAGACTCGAGTTTGGATAGGCTCATATTGGCAGCTGCCGATAAAGAATTGGTATTGTTGGGAGAGGCCAGTCATGGTACCCACGAATATTACTTATGGCGAGACAAGATAAGCAGAAGGCTAATAGCCGAACAGGGCTTTAATTTTATTGCGGTAGAAGGCGATTTTGCGAGTTTATACCATCTCAATCTTTATATTAAAAACCAGGATGGCGCGGCAAATTCCGCGAAAGAGATTTTGCAAAAGCTTCATAGATGGCCAACTTGGATGTGGTCCAATGAAGAGGTTGTGGCATTGGCTGAATGGCTCCGCAAACATAATGACACATTACCTCAACATAAAAAAGTTGGGTTTTATGGGATGGATGTCTATGACGAATGGAATTCCAAAAAAGAAATTCTAGATTTACTTAAAACAATAGACCAGACGACTTATACTTTTGTAAAAGATCAATACAAGTGTTTTGAACCCCATAAGGGAGATAGCTGGAGCTATGCACATGCCGTAAACGCCGGCAAAGAGGCTTGTACAACGGCTACCAAAAATGTGGTGGAGTATATAAGAACCCATCGAAATAAATTATCAGCTATTTCAGATGACACTTATTTTTATATATTACAAAACGCGACCGTCGTACAGAATGCCGAGGAGTTTTATAGAGAAAGTGTCGCTTCATCAGGCCCTAATTCATGGAATTCCCGAGTCCATCATATGCATGGCACCGTCAATGAGTTATTAAATCTTTACGGTGAGAATTCCAAGGGAATTGTCTGGGCACATAACACCCATATTGGTGATGCGGAGTACACAAGTATGCGTAACGCGGGCCAAAAAAATATTGGACAGCTCATCCGAGAAAGATTGGGGGAGGCAAATGTTTTCTTGATCGGCTTTACAACCTATGAAGGAAAAGTGATGGCAGGCTCCAAATGGGGCGCTCCCATGAAGGAAATGACCATTCCGCCCGCTATTCCCAAAAGTATTGAATACACATTGAATCAATTTGATCACGATCAATTTTACCTGATTTTTGACGATGAGGATCGAAAGGAAGAAAATCTAAAGGCAATTGGTAATAGAGCTGTTGGGGTGGTCTATAATCCGCGGGGAGATAGACGACAATTTGTACCTACCATAATCCCATTGCGTTACGACGCTTTGTTCTTTTTTAAAAATACCAGCGCTGTACGCGTTTTGAAAAAGTAAAACTATTTTGAGCCTTCTTAACTTATTTGGCAATGCAAGAAGCGTGAATATAAATAAACAATAATTCAACTTCGCATTTTCATTACATCCATTTTTTCACCATTGCCCCAACAGCATATCCAAATATCGCATGGGCAACAGTCCAGTAGATCCAAGCCATAATATCGTTTGCTGCAGGTGGCAATTCGGACAACGCCGTAAGAAAAAACAATGCGCCCCCACCTATAGTATACACCAGAATATAAGGCCAAATTGTCTTCTGCAAGTTCCAAGATTTTAATATGTGAAAAAGCGCGACAACACTGACAATACAGGTTAAATAATGAAAAACTTGTCCAAATAGCCAAACCGGTTTCAAATCATTAACTATAGGGATGTAATCAAAATTAAACAGTAACACATAAGCTGTATTACCGGTTAAGACCATCACGATTTTTAATACCAACATCAGCACAAAGCCGGCAATCAGACCAATGGAAGTGAGTTTCAATAGTTGTTTCATACACGCGTCATCTCAAAGGATTGATTTGGGAAAATTGAATTTAGTACCAGATTGTTCAGTTAAAACAATTTTACAAGAACTCGCTTTAGATTGAAATTGTCAAATTCCATAGGCTTCTAAACTACCATTTTAAAGGCTTTAAACTCGGCTTCTGGCATTCAAATTAATTTGAGAGAAACGAAAATACATTATTATGGTTTTAAAAAATAATAAAAGATGATTTTATATGGTCCAAAACTTATTAAATTAGGTCATTAAAATAAACCATCTTTTTTCAAAAAACACCTCCGTTTATATAATCCTCTTAACCCATCCTATGATTAGACGCTATTCACATAAAGATAAAATAAAGGTCATCGATTTGTTTAGACGTAATACGCCAAAGTATTTTGATCCTTCAGAAGAATTCGATCTTGAAAATTATCTTCTTCGTGAATTAGAAGACTATTTTGTCTTCGAGAAAAACTCTGAAATTATCGGGGCTGGAGGTATCAACTACTTTCCAGAAGAAAAACTGGCTCGGATTTCCTGGGATATGATTGAACCTAATTCACAGGGAAAAGGAATCGGACGAGAATTAATACAATACAGAATGAACCTTTTGAGCAAAAACCACGCAGTTGAAATCGTAATGGTCCGTACAAGTCAGCATGCTTATAAGTTTTACGAAAAAGTGGGATTTGAACTGGAAAAAGTGGAAAGGGATTTTTGGGCCAGAAATTTTCACCTCTATCAAATGAAAATGACGAAATAACCATCCTGGAACTCATACATACAACTGAACACAGACCTTGGAAGATCGACACTTAGGCTCGTAAATTTTATCAAGAATGATATAATGCCATCTTCCTCCATTGGTGGATTTGGAAGCCCGTGCAGAATTGATATTATTCAAGGAAAACCTTAGATTTTAGTAATCTGAACTTCAATATTGATTTTCAAAAACACTATGCAAATAAAACCGATACCAATCCACTAAATTATTTTAATGTGCAGCAGATTCCAGGTCAATTTAAGACCGAAAAAACCCTTAAAAATTAACCGATTTTTAACGCAACGCACCTTCGGGGAATTTAACCTTATCAGGCGCTGCATTCAACATTGGTAATGCCGCTCTCAGAATTCGGTTGCGACGCCCGGTAGTGTCTTGTGGTTCCACAGGATAAGAAATCACAGCTTCCATCCATGCATATGTGTTGATCCTAAAATAGACGGCTGGTTCCCATTGCTCATTGTTAAAGGTTTGACGCTGCGGATAACGTTCTTTAAAATCGGCTCTGGCGGCGGCCATAAGACAATCTTCCACAAATTGCAAATCGCTGGTATAGGCTATCTGAATAGCCGTTTCATTCCATATAAATGGAAGTTGTGGCCCTGAGTAATTGATGATTTCTTCTCTTAAAATTAAACTGTTAGGAAATCGAATGACCCGCCCGCTTGAGCGATCATTACCCAAATAATCACCGCTACATTCCAAAATTGAAGTGTCCAGATAACTGATCTCCACCACATCACCACGAAGTCCGTTAATTTGAATCCGATCACCTACCAGATACGAACGACGGAAAATCAAATAAACCCAAGCTATAAATGAGGCAATGGGTGCCTGCAAGGCAAAACCTAAAACCAAAGAAATTAATCCAAAACTAACCGCTGCCGCATAAATATTCTGAAACAAAAAAGCCACAACTACAATAAGATTCAAAACAATGGTAAGAAACCTTATAATTCGCAAGAGGTTATAGCGATTGCCTTCAAGGTAGTTTTGGTTATCGACAATTCTAGAAATAACTTTACTTATGACTAGAATCAATGAAATCAAAAACAAGCTGATGCTCAGCTTTTTGAAAACTGGAATGTATTCTGCCCAGGGTTCAAAAATCTTCAGTTCTAACAAATAGTGCAAAACAATGAACACAAGGGCCATGACCGAATAGATTACAATCCAAGGTTTATCTTTTTGTGTTTTCATATTATATTTTTCTTTGACATGTGAAATTAATACTTCTATTTAAATTAGCAGTGTCTTTGCATTTCTAATTCTATGTTGACTACCCTATAAGATAGTGTCTTTTTGGAAGATAAGATTTTATCAAGGGTTAAAAAAACGCCACATAAAATCAGATGAAAAGAACCCATCCACTCTACATGTATAAAGATGTCAAACGTTTTCTAAGTTGATGTTTCTTAAGTTTACCTGTACATCAAAAACGAAAATTATTCATAACGACAGTTGCAATCAAAAAAAAACACAAAGTCCTTTTGCATTAAATGACGGATCGGTATTTCAAAAGAGTCAAACTTATCCTATATTTGCTTATTGAGATACCTAGTGAAACTTGCTGACCACATGCTATTTATAGGATCAGAGCTTGCACATGGCATTCAAAAAAACTAACCATTAAAACCATAATTATGTCAGATCAAAAAGTATTTGAAGCAAGTCCTGAAAGTAAAGGAAAAGCAAAACAATTGCGACTTTTCGCAATGTTGGCGTGGATCATTGCCATTGCGGGACAGATCTTTGCCATTTTTAAATTAATCCACAACGAAACACTTGTCTGGTTAATTGTTGTTATTGTAGCAATTTTAGCCTTATCCATTACGGGATCTATGCTCTGGAAAAAAGCAAATCGGTTGGATCCTGCATCTGAAAAGGACAAGACACGGTTCTTTGTTCAAAATCAGTTGGGCGCCATCATGGGCGTTTTGGCATTCTTGCCTTTGGTAATTCTCATTTTCATGAACAAAGACGTGGATGGAAAAACTAAAGGAATTGCTGGTGGTATCGCGGTAGTGGCGATGCTCATTGCTGGAATTTCTGGTGTTGACTTCAATCCGCCTTCTATTGAACAGTACACTAAGGAGATCAATGAACAAACCACCACATTAAAAGACCTAAATTTTGATAATGACAATGTCTATTGGACCAGTGCTGGAAATAAATATCATATTTTTGAAGACTGTCAACACATTAAAGGTAGAGAGAGCATATCCAACGGAACTGTAAAAGAATCATGGGAACAGAAAGGCATTTCAGAACTTTGTAAAACCTGCGAAAAAAGAGCGATAAAAAATAAAGGAACTTCTGAGGCAATCAGTATAGACCCTTCGTAAGTTCTGCCCTATTTATCAGTTAAATTAAAGCATATCATACTTTAAGAATCCGTTTTTGATAGCATCGAAAACGGATTTCTTATTGTCAACAAGTCAATTATCCATTGTATAATTAAATTGTTGAGAGCAATAATGTCATAAAACCCGCACCTAAGAAAGTAGTGATGGCAAAAAAATCAGTTCAAACCTATGATTATATCTGTTTTAGCGATTTAGCTTACGAATGTGACTCTAGAGGTTCTAAAGACGTTGAAAAGAAGATAAAACGCCGATTAAAGTATCACCATCTAGCCGCTTATGACCAAGAACGGGTAGAGTATATCAGAGTTTTAAGAGATGATCTGCGCAGAGAAATCTCACTTCAATCACAATCGAAATATTATCATAAGTCAGATTCCAAATATACCGATGTATCCGATTTTAACATTGAGAAAATAATCTTGCATTATTTAGAAACCTACACTAAAATCAACGACTCAGATATGGTTCAAATTATAAAATTTGCCGTGTATATCTATTATATGAGATAGAAAATATCATAAAAATCTATCTCCTACCCCATTAAAACCTCAGCAAAAAACAATGTCCCAAATAAAGATAAGAAAAGCAAAAAGAGAAGATTCAGCAGCCATTGCCACATATCTATTGTTGGCCATGGAAGATATTGTATGTGAGTTTATCGGTCAAAAGGATGCAAATAAAGCGAAAGACTTTTTGATCCATTTCATCCAACAGGAGCACAATCAATATTCTTATCAAAACTGCTTTGTAGCGGAAGACAACCATCATATCATTGCTGCCGTCAACATTTACGACGGATCACGATTAAAAGAGCTGAGAGTTCCCATTAGTCTGTATATAGAAGAAAACTTTAAAACGGAGTTTAATCCAGAAGATGAAACCAAACCCGGAGAATTTTATATAGACTCCTTAGGCGTAAATCCTAACCAACAAGGAAAAGGCATTGGCGCAACCATATTGGAATTTTTGATCAATTATTATGTCACCCAAAAAGGACATACTATTGGGCTATTGGTAGATGAAGAAAACCCAGGGGCGAAAAAATTATATCTAAAACTGGGCTTTAAACCAGTTGGGCAAAAAATATTGGTAGGAAAGCGCATGCAGCACCTTCAAATAAAGCCAGAACCCTAACCTTTTCAAAGTTAAATGGCCAGAATTACTGTAACTTTTAAATTATATCAAAATCGTCTAAATAGTTAACACCTGCGATTAACCATCCACATTTATTTGCTAAATTAGCGGCTCCAATTAGTTGGCTATCTCATCCAAATATTGGTGGTCATAAAGTCTCTTCCCCATGATAAAAACACGAATCGGACATAAGAGTGACATCCCCGGCATTCTCTCACTTCAGGAAAAATATCTATATAAAAATTTAAATGCTCTTGAACGTCAAAAGGGATTCGTGACCACGCCTTTTACAAGAAGTCAAATTGAAGACATCATTAAACAAAACGGCCTATTTGTTGCGGAGAACGCGAACGATACTATTGTAGCCTACGCCTTTGCTGGAAGCTGGAAATATTTTGAACAATGGGAAATTTTTAATTTTATGGTGTCCCGTTTTCCGAAATTGTCCTTTCATGGCACTCCAATAACGACCACAAATAGTTTTCAATATGGCCCGGTGTGTATTGATGAAAAACATAGAGGAAAGGGGCTTTTAAACCAACTTTTTGAAGAAATGAGAATTGAATTCTTAAAAAAATATCCCCTTTCAATTACCTTCATAAATAAAATCAACGTCATTTCTGAAAAGGCACACACCAGAAAATTGGGCTGGGAGAAAATAGATGAATTCAAATTTAACAACAATACTTATATTGGGTTGGTATTCGATATGAACAAATCAGTATTGAAATAATCATGTTTCGATATAAAACCGTAAGTTATAAGTTAACCAAATCATAGAACTCTGAATGTTTAAACATCAAGGAAAAAAGAGAACAGTACAGCACAATCTTCGGATTGCTATCGTCCTGTCCTTTGTTGCCGGAATTGTAAACGTTTCAGGTATTTTGGCATTCAACGAATTGACCACAAACGTGACAGGGCATTTTGCACTTTTTATTAGAGATGTGGCAGATTTCAAATTTTGGAAGGGAACTATTTATTTCCTTTATATATTTTCTTTCCTTTTTGGTTCCTTTTCATCAAACATTCTCATTGAAAATTTTAAAGAAAACAAAAAATTAAATGTTTTTGTGATACCAACGCTTATCGAATGTATGATCTTATCTGGAGTCGCCATCATGAGCAATACCTCACAATTCAATGCAGAGGTTATGGTGTGCTTGTTGCTATTCGCCATGGGATTACAGAACTCGTTCGTCACCAAACTTTCAAATGCTGTTGTGAGAACCACGCATCTTACAGGATTGTTCACGGATTTGGGTATTGAGCTTTCACAGTTGTTTTTTCCAAAAACCCACCCCAACAGAAAAGAAATAAAATCGACCATAAAACTCCGATTGTACATTATTGCCTTCTTCTTCCTTGGTGGATTGTCTGCAGGATTTTTTTACTCAACACTAGAATTGAAATTAAACACCCTATTTCTAGGGGTGGCCATTTTAATCATGAGTCTCTTTTATGACGATATGAGATTGAAGTATATTAAAGTAAAACGACGCCAAAGACGATTGCGAAACTATTCAAACAAATTACGGAAGCGCGCTAAACTCAAATCTTATAGTCAAAATCCCTGATTTTTCAACTCCTCAATTCCATCAACATTGATGCTCCTTTAGTGACATTTGTAACCCTCTTTGACCATTACGATAAAAATAACCTATTAACTTTTAGAATTTTGACAGTACAATTGATACTGGTTAGTTAATTGGAGCAATTCTTTCACGAATTTGAAAAATAAATAAAAAACATCTTTGATAAGAAATGCATTCATCGTAATATTGCAATGAAGTAATTTAATGAAATTATGGGCATCTCCAAAACGGAAATATTTACCGAACAGCAAAACGAAATTGCACTTTTTGCCAAAGCCTTCGGTCATCCTGCACGCGTGGCAATTTTACAACATCTGTTCAAAATTGACACTTGCGTTTGCGGCGATCTGGTCAATGAAATTGGTCTCGCACAACCTACTATTTCACAACATCTTAAAGAGTTGAAAAGTTTGGGTTTAATTAAGGGAAGTGTTGATGGCACTCGGGTTTGCTACTGTATCGACCCTAAAAATTGGACTAAAATGAAGCGCATTATGTGCGGATTTTTAGATCAAGATATTTCTATAAAGGAAGAATGCTGCTAAAATTACTGATTATATAATCATTATAAAAAATTCGTTACCATGAAAAAGGAACAAGAATTAAAAGACCTCGTCAAAGAACGTTATACGCGAATTGCCGAGCAAGGAAAAGCGGAAAATGCAGCCTCATGTTGTGGCGCAACCACACCTTCCAACAAGATTTATAACATTATGATGGACGACTATTCTGATACTGACGGCTACAACGAAGCAGCCGATTTAGGTTTAGGATGTGGCCTTCCAACACAATTTGCAAAAATCAAAAAAGGTGATACCGTTGTGGATTTAGGATCGGGAGCTGGAAACGACTGTTTTGTTGCGCGACATGAAACTGGAGCCGAAGGGAAAGTAATAGGTATTGATTTCACCCCAATCATGATTGAGAAAGCACGTATCAATGCTGAAAAATTAGGCTATAATAACGTGGAGTTTAGAGAAGGCGATATTGATGCCATGCCCATCAGCGACAATGTTGCCGATGTAATTGTCAGCAATTGTGTACTCAACCTCGTGCCAGACAAGAAAAAAGTGATTGAAGAAATCCATAGGGTTTTAAAACCAGGAGGGCACTTTAGCATTTCAGATATTGTCTTGGTAGGCAACCTCCCTGATGCATTAAAAGAAGATGCTGAAATGTATGCAGGATGTGTTGCGGGCGCCATTCAAAAATCAGAATACCTGCAATTGATCACAGACAGAGGTTTTCAAAATGTCACCATCCAAAAAGAAAAACCGATAACGATTCCTGATGATATCCTTTCGAAATATCTTTCAACGGATGAAATAAATAACTTTAATATGGATGCTACCGGAATTTTCAGTATTACGGTGTATGCCGAAAAAAAAGGCACAGCTTCCGAAAAGCCGAAATTGATACTCTCTGAAATTTCACAGGGTCTATCTTGCTCACCGGAAACGGGCTGCTGCTAATTTAAAACTAACAAATTGCTTGGGTGCCTAAAAATCATGTCTGATCTTAATTATGTGTTTTTTTGATACCTGAGCAATTTTCTTTTTTACTACCTTCGTTTCTATGAATACACTTGATATTCGCACCGTTGATGTGGTGCAATATGTTAGCCCTTTACGCGAAGGCGGCTCACTTCCAGCCATTGTAAAAGCCAGTGATGGATTTATGTACGTGCTTAAATTTCGTGGCGCCGGACAGGGCAAAAAAGCACTTATTGCCGAATTTATTGGTGGAGAATTGGCACGAGCCATTGGCTTAAAAGTTCCGGAAGTGGTTTTTATGAACCTCGACGATTCCTTTAGCAAAACCGAACCTGACGAAGAAATACAGGATTTATTGAAGTTTAGTGTTGGTCTTAATCTTGGGCTGCACTTTTTATCAGGAGCCATTACCTTTGACCCCTTGGTAAATCAAGTTGATGGCGTACTTGCGTCAAAACTGGTATTATTGGACAGTATCATCAGTAATATTGATCGGACGCCAAAAAACCCAAACCTACTGATTTGGAACAAAGAACTCTGGATAATTGATAATGGTGCCAGTTTTTATTTCCATCATAACTGGCCCACTTGGGAAAATCATCTCACCCGGTCCTTTCCACTCATTAAGGATCATGTGTTATTAGCGCAGGCCACACAATTACCTGCGGCAGCAAAGAGTATTGAATTGTCACTTCTTCCTGAAAAAATTGTTGACATTATTGCAAGCATTCCAGAAGATTGGTTGATGCATGAAGGCGACACTCTGTCACCAGATGAGATGCGAGCTGCTTATATTCTTTATCTGACCACAAAACTTTCTATGATTGATGTATTAGCAAAAGAAGCTCAAGATGCAAGATAAAGTGACTTATGAATATGCCATTATCAGGATTGTTCCTAAAGTAGAACGTGGAGAATTCTTTAACGTTGGCGTGCTTCTTTTTTCTAAACGAAAAAACTTTTTGGGGGTCAAATATAAAATCGACAAAAAGAAATTGGAAGCGTTTTCGGAGGATCTGGATATCACTATGTTGTACGATTACTTAAAAGCTTGGGAAGAGGTCTGTAAAGGGAATCCGAAAGGAGGCACCATTGGAGAATTTGAAGTATCAGACAGATTCCGATGGTTGGCAGCTTCAAGAAGCACCATCATTCAAAGTTCTAAAACACATTCTGGATTGTGTGCAGATCCACAAGAGGAGTTGGAACTTTTATTTAAAGCATTCGTTTTATAAAATCATAGGCCTGACTTCTAACACTGCCTATAATTTGTACGGAGCAAGAACCACATCAATTCACTACAGAAACTAATTTATTTAAGTAAATTTACAGTTGTAAATTCTGGAATTTGTTCTTATACGCTCAATGCAAAACGTTTTCCCTTAATAAAATCATGTTTATGTCAAACCATACATATAAAAACCTGTTATTTTTGGTTGTTATACTCTACGCTTTTATGGGCTGCAAGAATCCTTCGGCCGAAAAAAAATCAACTCTTGTTGAACCTCCAAAACATATTTTGCTAAAAGAACAACCTAAAGACGTTCCAACACCTGATGGGATGGTTTGGGTGGAAGGAAAAACTTTTGTACAAGGTGCCAAACAAGGTGATCAGTTTGCCATGTCAAGAGAAAAACCAGCCCATGAAGTTACGGTAGATGGTTTTTTTATTGATGCAACAGAAGTCACGAATAAACAATTTAGAGCATTTGTGGAGGCCACCAATTATATAACTGTAGCAGAACGCCCAATTGATTGGGAGGTCATGAAAAAAGATGTACCAGAAGGCACCCCTAAACCAGCCGATAGCGCTCTCCAACCTGGAAGTTTGATTTTTAATAAAGACTTGAATGTTGTGGCTGATATGAACAATTATACACAATGGTGGATCTGGAAAACTGGCGCCAGTTGGAAACATCCTGAAGGTCCAGAGAGTACCATTGAGGGCAAAGATGATTATCCTGTAGTCCATATGGCTTATGAAGATGCTATTGCTTATTGCAAATGGGCCAATAGACGACTACCTACTGAGGCCGAATGGGAATCTGCAGCACAAGGAAATGACACAAATGGCATCTATACATGGGGCAATGACGCTTCGCAATTAAACGCCTCGGCAAACACGTGGCAAGGCACCTTTCCTGTCAAGAATGAAAGTACGGACGGGTTTCCACTTATTGCACCAGTTAAATCATATCCTCCAAATAGCATTGGACTTTATGATATGCTGGGAAACGTTTGGGAATTAACTAACGATTGGTTTAATGTAGATTATTATAGACATTTGGACACTTCAAAACCCTTGATCAATCCGAAAGGTGCAGACCACACTTACACTCCTGGAAATCCCTATGCCAAAGAGCACGTGATAAAGGGCGGTTCCTTTTTATGCCATGCCTCTTATTGTGCGAGTTTCAGGATTTCCGCACGGATGGGCACCAGTTGGGATTCTGGCTCTGACCATTCTGGATTTAGAACGGTGGCGACGGTGGAAATGTTGAGGGAATAGTATTCAGAACTCTTCGTTATTCGTTATTCAATATTCAATATTCAATATCCAAAATCAGCATTCGAAATCATTAATCGTTAATCGTTAATCGTTATTCAAAATCCACCTTCTTCAATCGTTAATCCTTAACTCACACCTAACGAACTAAACTTTCGGGCGAGACGTTAATCTCAATCAACACATTAAATAAGTAGAGGATCGCAACTTACCTTCATAAGCCACAATCCTCTACCATATTTTTTAATCTTCCGAAGAAGTCCTTTTATTTCTTTTCTGATAATTCACGCGTCAACCATCCTCTTCTACTTGCGGTGGCAATAGCATATGGGGTAATCCAAAACAAGCCGAAGGTGTAAAGTACACTGTAAGAATAGGCCCAAAAAGATTCTGATAGCTTATAACGTTTTGCGTAAAACAATACCGGGAAACTCGATAGAATTAAGATACTGAAAAACGTAGAACTTATGAAAAGGATTGGGTGCATCACGATGAAAAATAACATAAACACTAAGAATGGATAGCTCATGATTATTTTTGACGATTGGCTGATAAATAACAGGCGCGTTCCCAATTTTGAACCTTCTCTAAAATTCGTGAATACATATTTTGACATTTGTATATTTTCACGAACGTTACTTCTCCCCCATCTGATAAACATTTTATAAAGACCTTTGTACTGTTCAGGCACATTTGTATAGCAATAAGCATTTCTTTGAAAAAGCACATGCTTACCTTGTTTTAATATCATATTGGTCATGGCACGGTCTTCTCCAATGTCTGAAGGTTGTCCCATGAATGTTTGATTGATCCAATCTTCAAGACAAGCAAACACTGCCGATCTACGGTATGCTGCTAAAGCTCCGGGTGTACAAAGTACAGAGTTTAAACTACTTTCTGCAGAACGCACAAATTCAAAACTCAATACAAAACTTACATTAAGCATTTTAGGCAATAACGCTTTCTCATTGTTAAGCACACGGATATTCCCAGCCACTGCACCACATTTTTCATTGACTACGAATGGACTTACCAAATTTCTTAAAGTATCAGGCTTCACAACGGAATCACTATCAACAGTTACAAAAACCTCACCTTTTCCTAAATGAAAACCTCGGTATAGTGCGTGACGTTTTCCTTTATTTTGTGGTTGTTGGAAAATTGATAAACGATCTCCAAGCTTCTTTTTAGCTTGTTGCATCCAATACCAAGTATCGTCTTTACTTCCATCATCAATTGCCAATATTTCCAGTTTACCTTCTGGATATTCGCTATCTGCCAAACTCATTAAGGTATCCCAAACTTGTTTGCCTTCATTATACGCCGGTACAATAACGGTACAAGTTGGCAACTCTTCATTGGTAACAGATTTTACTGGCTTGTATTTAAAATAAAGAAAGAGGTTGTAGATGAAGAAAGCCGCTTTAAAAACGAAGAGTCCAGTAGCTACAACCAAAAATATAAGACCAAAAGTGTTGCTCATTCGATCTTCCCTAAACTGTTGGAAGTCATTCTGAAGTTCAAATACCAAAAATCCAGAACCAATCATGAGTATAAACGTAGTCACTAATACCACTACGCCCCATGGATTGATGGATTTTACTGGAGATAAACTATTAAAAAAGGACTCTTTTTTATCAGCTCTTTGAGTTTTGTTCTCGTCTCTTGTGATCTTCATTTGATCAGAATTTGTCATTTTTGTGTTCATAGATAATAATCCCGAATTGTTGTTTGTTTTAATGATTCGATTTCATCTTAGTGTTAGCAACACTTGTGCCATCACAAAATTCGTTGCTTTTAGAGGCTTATATCGCATTTTAAGCAACAAAAAGTGTGTAAGATTTACACGTATTAGGGAATATTACACAGGTTTTACACAGTTGAAAAGTGTATAAAGTTATAGCAATTCATAAAAGTGCCAGGAAAGAAGATACAATACCAGATGCTTCAAGCCCTTTAAATCAAAAAACCTTCCCAATTTCAACTGAAACAGGAAGGTCATTTATATTGATGTATCAAATCGCCACGCCATTAAAGCAGTGGATTAAGAAGGCCCAATTACTTGTTTTTATTTACCATAAAGCACATTGGTTGTACCGCCTCCTGTAAGACTAACATCTACAGGTTTATTAGTTTTCCAATTTCCTCGGGTAAAATCAGGTACGTCAATGGAGGTCGACCTATTGGCTACGGACTGTTCACTCAAGGGTGAAATGGCACTCCATAAAGCAGCGTCATACACATCTTGATCTAATGGAAGGCCGTTACGCAAACAGTCGATCAATCGCCAATCCATCATAAAATCCATCCCGCCATGACCACCAACCTGTTTGGCCAATTCGCCCACTTTTTGAACAATTTCTGGAGTGTACTTTTGTTCCACAGCTTTAAATTCTTCATCATTTAACCAAGAATGGCCTTTGCCTATTCTGGCCTCTGGCCATTTTCGAGCAATTGCCTTGGTGCCACTTACCAAGTGGATTCGAGAATAAGGTCTTGGCGAACTGACATCATGTTGAATCATGATGCTGCGCCCGTTTTTGGTTTTAACCATGGTGGTGTTCATGTTTCCTCTAAAATTGGCATCTACATACGGCTTAAAGAAATCGTCTTTGGCTGCCAAACTTTTAGCCATCGGATTCATTGTAAAATCAGCACTAGAAAGTGAGGTTAAGTAATCCATCTGATCGCCTCTATTGACATTCATGATCTGACAGATAGGTCCTAACCCATGAGTAGCATAAAGATTTCCATCACGGCCTATATTTTCCTTAAGGCGCCACATGTCCTGATAAGCATTTTTATCAAAATTCAAATCGACAAGATCATGGATATACGCACCTTCACCATGAATAATTTCACCAAAATAACCTTGTCTTGCCATATTCAGTGTGAGCAATTCAAAAAAATCATAACAACAATTCTCGAGCATCATGCAATGCATTTTGGTCTTTTCAGAAGTTTCCACCAATTCCCAACATTCATCAATCGTTTTGGCGGCAGGAACCTCAACTGCCACATGCCTTCCCGCGTTCATTCCATAAACAGCCATTGGCACATGTAAATCCCAGGGCGTTGCGATATAAATTAAATCCAGATCTTCTGTATCAATCATGTCCTTCCAAGCATCTTCACTTCCGCTATAAATTTTTGGGTTATGTGCTGTGCCATCCAATAATTTTTTGGCACTTTCAGCGTGCTTTGGCCTTAAATCACATAAGGCCATTATTTCTACACCCTCAATATAACTAATTCGTTGTACTGCAGATGGTCCACGCATACCCAAACCAATAAAACCAATTTTAACCGTCTCTATTTTAGGAGCGGCATATCCAGACATATTAAATCGGGACGTGCCAAAATTAGGTGGCGCGACAACTCCTGCAGGCGTACTACAACTTACCAAACCTCCAGTGGCTATTCCAAGCCCGGCAAGCCCACTTAATTTTAAAAAATTCCTTCTGTTATTTGTTTTGCTCATGGTATGCGATATTAATTTTCTGTTCCAATTTTATGACTTTATCCGTCTTAGTTCCATTAAAAACGGATTGTTTTCTGAAAGATATTCCCTTTTATTAAATCTTCCAAAGTTGCCAGGCCATAAAAAGAAAAAGCCTCTAAACCATTTCGATTTAGAGGCTTTGTTTATGGGATTATAATTTATTCCACGTATCATTTAACATGTTGACATCTGCCAACATCTTGTTGGGATCCATGACGACACGCTTCACTTCTTTTGAGGTTTTCAAAAGATGGCTCCAACTATTGCCGCGCTGCCAAATTTCAACGGGAAGTCTGACAGTTTCAGTGGAGTCATCGGTATAGATTACCTGAAGTTCAACAGGCATTGGGATTTGTCCGTTATTTTCAACAGTAATGAGATAGTTGCCTTGATAAGGTTCTACAGAGGTTATGCCCATATCTATATTGCCATTGCCGAAAAACCAACCTTTCCAAAAATAAGATAAATCCTCACCAGCGACATTTTCCATATGGTTGAAAAAATCGTTGGGTTGCGGGTGCTTGTAAGCCCAGTGACGGATATAGCTTTTAAAGGCATTATCAAAACGCTCAGCACCCAATATGTATTCACGAAGCATAAAAAGACCTGCCGCCGGTTTAAAATAAGCCGTGTAACCCAAGTTTCTTGCATTGGCCACTTCAGGAGACGTATCGATTCCTTCACGATTTTCATAGGTAAGATATCTCACCAAGCTCCGCGGTTGATCTGTAGAAGACGGGTATTCGCCATTGTTGAAAGCTACCGTACTGTAATGGTTGATAAAGGTATTAAAACCTTCGTCCAACCACGGGTAACGACGTTCGTTGCTCCCAACGATCATCGGGAACCAATTGTGGCCGAATTCGTGATCTGTCACACCCCATAGATCTTCGCCAATGCTTTGATAATGGCAAAAACTCACTCCTGGATATTCCATGCCACCCACATTTGCAGCAACATTAATCGCATTATGATATGGATATGGATAATAGGTGTTCGAGTAAAATTCTACAGATCCTTTGGTATATTCGGTTGAACGGGTCCAAGCAGTGCTGCCATCGCTTTCCTTAGGATAGACAGATTGTGCCAATCCTGTTTTTCCATTACCAAGATTCATACGAGCGGCATCCCAAATAAATGATTTTGATGCAGCCCACGCCACATCCCGTGTGTTTTCCATTTTGAAATGCCACGTCAATGTCCCACTCGCTTTAGCTTGAGACGCAGGCTTTCCTACTTCATCTGGTTTGATGATATAAACGGTTTTATCGCTTTTTGCAGCTTGTGCCAAACGCTCTTGTTGGGTTTTGGTAAGCACTTCTTTCGGGTTTTGTAAAATTCCAGAACAGACCACGGTTTGATCTACTGACGCGGTTATTTTAACGTCAAAAGTTCCATATTCACAGTAAAATTCACCTGCCCCTAAATAAGGCTCTGTATTCCACCCCACCACATCATCAAACACGGCCACACGTGGATACCATTGCGCAATGGCGTAAATAGTTCCACCTTCCGTTTCCAATCGTCCCATACGGTCCATGCCTTCAACAGGGACCTTAAATTTAAAATTCATGGTGATGGTGGCTTTTCCTCCTTTGGCCGCTAACGGTTTATCCAGGAAAAGCTGCATTCTGGTATCGGTAATGATATGCTTTGAAGAAGTACCGGTTTCTGTTTTAGCCGAAATATTAGACAATTCAAATCCGCCTTCAACATCACCACTGTAACGACTACCAAGAACAGAGGTGGTCAATGTTCCTCTGGAATTTTCGGTAAAACGATTCTGATCCAGATAAATCCAAATAAAATCTAAAGTTTCGGGACTGTTATTGGTATAATGAATAGTGACATTTCCTGAAACCATGTGGTTTTTTTCGTCCAAGGACATTTCTAAATTATAATCGGCGGCGTTTTGCCAATATTCTGGACCAGGTTTTCCTGAAGCCGTTCTGTAGACATTTCCTTGACGGTAGGTAAAGTCGTCGAATAAATGTTGATTCCCATAGTTTGCTTCTTGTGCAAGGATTGAAAACGGAAGAAGGAAAGTAAACAGCCCTAAGATGCTGCTTTTAAAGTACGTCATAATTGAAGATTTATAATTAAAATAAGATTACGAAGATACTAATTTGAGAGGATGTATTCATAGCGAAATGATTTTTAAGAGACGATTTTAGGACGTTCCACATCAATATTACATGCTTGGAGAATGCTATAAAAGGTTTTATCATAAAATCTGTGAAAATCCGTAAAATACGTGTCAAAACTTTAGATGCTAATGCGAGATGCATTTAAGGGCAAGTTTTAACTTTATTTGAGACCAATAAAATGGTTTACAATTGGGAGTTAAATAGATTTTAATTTGTTTTCGCTTAGGTCTCAGGATAAATTATAATCCACCATAAGTATTAGGTTCAATATGAATGAGTATTTCCCCTAAATTAGGAATCTTTTCATGCAAATAATCCTTGAGTTCATGTGATATATGATGTCCAACTTTCACCTTCATTTCACCATTCACAATAGCGTGTAAATCTACGTGGAATTTCATTCCGGATTTACGCACCATACATTTTTCAGTCCCCAAAACGCCTGGTACTTCCATGGAGCGCGCTCTTATTTCCAAGATGAGATCGTCGTAAAGTTGCTCGTCCATGATCTCACCCAAAGCTGGTCTAAAAATCAAATAGCTATTGTATAAAATAAAAACCGATGCAAATAAGGCCGCCCAGTCGTCGGCGTTCTCATAACCTTCTCCAAATATGATGGCAATTGAAATTCCGATAAATGCCATGACAGAAGTTATGGCATCACTCCGATGGTGCCAAGCATCAGCTTTAAGAGAAGAGCTTTTGGTTTGCTTACTTTTCTTTATCACAATTTGAAAGGAGATTTCTTTCCAAATAATGATCAAGGCCAGCACAATTAAAGTCCATCCTTTTGGCGTTTCTTGAGGCGTTTGGATATTTTGAATACTTGTATAAGCAATTATTGTAGCCGAAATAACCAAAAATGCGACCACGGCAAACGTAATCAAAGGTTCAATCTTTCCATGACCATAAGGGTGGTTTTCATCTGCAGGCCGTTTGGCATATTTAAAACCTAGCAACACAAGAACAGAAGCAAAAATATCAGTTGTAGATTCTATCGCATCTGCTATGAGCGCATAGGAGTTTCCAAAAAACCCGGCCAAGCCTTTTATAATGGCCAAACACGTGTTCCCAATGATACTGAAGTAAACAGTTCGTATGGCGGTTTTTTCGTTGTTCATTTATTTATTAAAGTTACACATCATGCACTATAGACGGATAAGGAAAGTGTTATTTTGGATTGCCATATATTTTATGGAATATAAATCTTATAACAAACCCTACCAACAACAATCCAATACCTGAAATTATAACATTTAAAGGTAAAGAAACGGACATCGCCAAGCAGCCTATCAAACCAACTATCGGAATCACCATCCCATATCTTTGATCTTTTTTAGGCTGTTTAAGTGCCGCGATGTTTGTAATACTGTAATAGAGCAAGATAGTAAAAGTCGCTGCCCTTACTATAAATTCAAACGATCCTAGAAGTGTCAGTAACAAAATTATGATGCCCGTTAACAAGATTCCGACGTGCGGAATTCTGTAGCGCGTGTGAATATTTTGGAAAATTGGGGGCAAATCATGTCTTCTGCCCATGGCTAGCATCATCCTACTAATTCCTAAAATCTGGCTCAACAATACCCCCAACATCGCCGTGGAAGCACCAATGGTAACCACAGTACCAATTGCTGGGGCAGATAAAGAATTTGCTACAACTTGCAATGGGGAAGTACTGCTTGCCATACGCTCTGTTCCTATGACGCCTATGGCTACCATGGAGATAGCGGCGTAAAGAACAATCGCGATTATTATGGTAATAATAATCGCTTTTGGAATTGTTTTCTTGGGTTCTGATACTTCTTCTGCAAGGGTTGCAATTCTTGCATAGCCTGTAAAAGCAAAAAACAAAAGTGCGGCAGCTTCTGCAATTGCTGTTATACCGAATGGCGCAAAAGGTTTAAAATTATCCGCCTTCACTTCAGGAAGCCCACTTAAACTCAAATATAAAAGGGAAAGCAAGGTGACTGAAACAATCACAAGATTTAAGATCCCTGCTTTTTTTATGCCGAAATAATTGGCAAGAGTAAGGCTTATAATGGCCAAAACAGAAAAGCTCATTGGCGAGCCGATCGGCACCAGCTGATAAAAATAACTGCCAAACCCTATGGCCACCACGCCCGCTGCTGCAAGTTTACTGAGGAGGAACATCCAGCCCGCAGAAAAACCAAAGGACGGATTTATCAAAATATACCCATATTCGTAAGTGCCACCCGATTGCGGATATATCGCGGCCAATTGGGCAGAACTTAAAGCATTACATGCGGCAATACCCCCAGCGATAAAAAGGCCAATTATAAAGGCAGGACCAGAAACTCCAGCGGCAATTCCCGTGACCACAAAAATTCCTGCCCCAATTATTGCGCCCAACCCAATGCCTACTGCATCTTTTAAGGTAAGCGATCTTAACAGTCCTTTCTCAGTTGGTTTTTTCATTCTTCCTATTTAATAACAACCAATCCATTGAAAATCTACCGCCACCTTTCACGATTAGAAATAAGCTTCCGAGCAACATCGCCCAATCGGTTCTGCTCCCGTGCAACATTTCCCAAAAACCCGCAGTATTAAACAGCTCAACTTTTGTGGTAAAAAGGGCCACCATCATGATAATTAAAGTAGGAACACTGGCCAATCGCGTGAGCAAACCAAACAAGATTAGTGCGCCACAAACAACTTCAAAACCTCCAACCAATGCGCCGAGAAGTTCAGGAGTCGGAAGCCCGATTTTCTCAAAGCGCCCTGCCCCTCGAATGCTTGGGAAAATAAACTTTTGAAGACCTTCTGATAAAAAGACAGTTCCTACCATTAACCGAATAAGAATCGTAGTTTTTGAGGCATCTGTACGGATTATCTTTTGGAACATAGTTATTTTCTGATCAGTAATTATTGAAAGCCTTATTCTAGTTTTACCCAGCTTCTGCAAGATATGAAAAGAAGGTCTTTAAAGGAAACAGGAATTCCGATTTAAAGACCTTCATCTATTTAGTTTATTTCATCCGTGATCTCTCCACATCGGAGCATGCTTGCACCAAAATACGGATTCAGGATTTCCTCTTCAGTACTCAGCCAAAACGCGCCAAGATCGTCCTTTACCATTGGGCAATAATCCACATATACTTTTTGATTGATACCGAAAGTTTTCACCGCATTTATTAAATGTGCAGAAAGATGGATAAAGTGATCTCTTTGTTGATTGATATCAGATGTTTTAGAAATGGCGAGGGCAGATTGCTGCAGTTCTTTATCCAACAACATCCAACGGCTATGTCCCGGTTCTCCTTTTACCAACTTCATATCTACTTTTTTAAGACTTTTGAGTAAATCTTCAGCGGCCTTTTTTGGGGTTTCTGCATTATCCTTTACCAATGCTTTTTCGATGACCATATAGTCATCAAATACTGTTTTTAGTTGATCTCGGAACTTGGATGGCACTTCCAATCTTTCAATGCCAGCAAGATGACCTGTGGGATCCATCTCCGACTCACCCTCGGTGCTCATCATGCTTCTTTTACCTTGAAGCTGTGCGGCAGCGTCCACAGTAAACGTCCCATTGACCACCACTTCTTCGCCGTTGGACAACCCATCAAGAATAGTGTAAAACTCGCCATTCTTCGGTCCTAATTCGACCTCACGCATTTTAAAAATAGGTTCGTCAGGATTGGTTTTTACATAAACCAAAGATCTATTTCCCGTCCAAAGCACCGCAGTAGCAGGAATACTTATTAGCAATTGTTGGTTTGTGCTTTTGCCGACCTGAACCTTGGAGGTCACGAACATTCCAGGTTTTAAAATACCTTCTTTATTATTTAACGTTGCTCTAACCGAAACCGTTCGTGATTGGGTGTTCAAACTTGGGTCGATAAAAGCTATCGTGGCTTCAAATTCCTTGTTGGGGTAGGCATTGGAAGTCACTGATATTTTTTGACCCTCCTTTAACTGTGAAATCTGATTTTCATAAGCATCAAACATGGCCCATACTGTAGCTAAATTACTAACCCTTACAATGGGCTGCCCTTGTGTGACATAGTCGCCTTCTTCAGTCAGTTTCTCTGAAACCGTACCGGAAACCGTCGCGTAAATCGGGAAATTCTCTCGAACTTTTCCTGAGGTCTCAATTTGACTGATCTGTTCTTCGGACAGTTTCCACAGTTTCAATTTATTGCGAACAGCGTTGTACAATGCGGGTTGTGATTCCTTCATAGAAGCTGCCGTCAACAATTCCTGTTGTGCTGCCACAAGAGCTGGCGCATAAATGGTAGCCAACAATTGTCCTTTACGAACATTATCGCCCGTAAAATTGACGTTTAATTTCTCTATTCGACCTTCAAAATAACTGGCTTGCACCGCATTGGCTTCTTCATTGGGCATAATTTTCCCAGAAAGCACCAAGGCATTTCCTTCTGTTTGCGATGCATTTCCAACCACCATCGTTTGGACATTTGCCAAAGCCATAGCGTTGGCGGTCATTTTAATCTCGTTCATGGCGAGACCTTCACCACCTGCATCTGCAGGAATTAAATCCATCCCACAAAGCGGACAATCCCCAGGTTCGGGCTGCATAATTTGTGGGTGCATGGAACAGGTCCACATTTGTGCAGCAGCTTCTGAATGCTCATGGGTGTCTGAATTTGTTGACTTGTTTCCAGAATCTCCACCAAACAGTAAAAACCCTACCAACAAACCTACAATCAAGGCAACAGCCGTGTAGATGATATTCTTTTTCATTTAATATTTCTTTTATATTTAGTACTTTCCAAACGTTTAATAATGGCCTTCATTTCGGCTACTTCTCTTTCTTGTGCTCCAATTAGGAATGGTCTTGAAATGTTGATAAGCATTTATTTCTAAATCTTAGCCGCTCTTAATCTCAAGGCATTCCCTATAACAGATACCGAGCTAAAACTCATGGCCAATGCAGCAATCATTGGCGATAATAATATCCCGAATACCGGAAATAAAACGCCTGCCGCAATCGGCACTCCTAAAGTGTTATATACAAGGGCAAAAAAGAGGTTTTGTTTTATATTTTTCATCACGGCATGACTTAGCTTCCGAGCTTTAACAATCCCGTGCAGATCGCCTTTCACCAAGGTAATCATGGCACTTTCAATGGCTACATCCGTACCTGTACCCATGGCAATTCCCACGTCACTTTTCGCTAATGCTGGCGCATCATTGATACCGTCACCTGCCATGGCAACTACCTTTCCAAGTTTTTGCAGTTTTTCTACTTCCTTGAGTTTGTCTTCTGGCAACATGCTTGCCTTAAAATCGGTAAGGTGAAGCTCGGTAGCCACAGCTTGTGCGGTGTTATGGTTATCTCCAGTCAGCATGACAACTTCAATGCCTCTCTCTTGAAGTTCTTTAATGGCCTTTGCACTGGTAGGTTTAATTTTATCACCAATCACCACATAGCCTACAACCTTTTTGTCAACGGCTAAATAGGAAACGGTTTTACCTTGCTGCTGAAAAGATTTTGCCTCATCCTCCATTTCCGTACTGATCTCCGCATGGGCATATTCCATCATTTTAGGATTTCCTAAAGCTACTTTTTGACTGTTAACAGTCGCTTCAACGCCCTTTCCGGTAACTGCGCTAAAAGCCTCCGATTTCAAGATTTCGGCTTTTTGTTCTTTCCCATATTTTACGGTGGCGTCTGCCAACGGATGCTCACTGTTGCTATTTAGTGAAACGATGTATTCCAGTACCTTCTGATCTGAGAACTCTGGATTAAATGAACCTACGGTCTCAACAGTTGGTTTGCCTTCGGTAATGGTTCCAGTTTTATCAATAATTAAAACATCCACTTTATCCATTTTTTCAAGGGCTTCAGCATTCCTGATCAAAACACCATTTTGAGCGCCTTTTCCAACCCCCACCATAACGGACATTGGGGTTGCTAATCCTAAAGCACACGGACAAGCGATAATCAACACTGCAATGGCATTGACCAATGCATAAACATACGCTGGTTCTGGACCCCAAATGGCCCAAACTGCAAAAGTGATCACGGATATGATCACTACTACCGGCACAAAATAGCCAGAAACTTTATCGGCTAAATTTTGGATTGGCGCACGACTTCTACTTGCATCATTCACCATCTTGATGATTTGGGACAGTAAGGTATCACTGCCCACTTTTTCCGCCTTCATCAAAAACATTTGATTGCCATTAATCGTTCCACTGCTAACTTTGTCGTCTATGGTTTTGGTCACAGGTATTGGTTCTCCAGTAATCATCGATTCATCGATACTGGTTTCACCTTCAGTAATGACTCCATCTACAGGAATTTTTTCTCCGGGTTTGACCTTGAGAATATCATTCAACGCAATTTTATCAATGCTGACAATAACCTCTTCACCATCTACCATTTTGACGGCTTTGTTGGGCGCTAATTTTAGCAACTCTTTTACCGCTGAATTGGTTTTGCTATGGGCACGTGCTTCTAAAAGCTGGCCTAAAAGCACCAAGGTTAGAATCACGGTCGCCGCTTCAAAATAGACGTGTACCGCACCAGAATCCGATCGGAACTGATCAGGGAAAACATTTGGAAAAAGCAGCGCAACTACACTGAATACCCAAGCGACTCCGGCACCAATACCGATAAGTGTAAACATATTGAGATTCCATGTTTTGATACTTCTGTAGGCACGTTCAAAGAACATCCAAGTAGCATAAAATACTACGGGAATGGAGAGTGCAAATTGAACCCAATTCCAACTTTGCTGGGACATGAGATCATACAATGGATTGGTAGTGAGCATTTCACTCATCGCGATGATGAAGATTGGTAACGTAAACGCCATGGCAATCCAAAACTTCTTCAATAATTTTTTATAGGTTTTTTCCTCGGATGAAAGATCGGGTTCCATCGGGACTAAATCCATTCCGCAGATTGGGCAAGAACCTGCTTCATCTTGTACAATTTCAGGATGCATTGGACAGGTCCACTGTTCTGAAGCCATAGCCGATAAATTTTGTTCTTCAACCAAATCCATCCCACATACCGGACAATCTCCAGGTTTATCATAGGTTTTATCACCCTCACAATGCATTGGGCAATAAAAGACACCCGTACCAACACCTTTTGGTGATTTATCTTTTTTAATTTCAGAAGGCTCAGGCGTATCTCCCACATTATAGATGCTATAGGTCCCACCATCATCTTTTAAAGCCTTTTGAAAGGTTTCGAGTGGAATATGGTTTTCCATTTCGATAGTGGCCTCTTTTTTCTCTAAATTGACGTTAGCGTTTGAGACGCCTTCTACCTTCGAAAGTATCTTTTCAACGTGGCTTCTGCAACCAGTGCAGGTCATTCCCTCTATGCTGTAAGTGTGCTTCATCATTCCTGCGCCCGCCTGACCGGCAGGCAGGAAGGCAGGAATCTCCTCTGTCGAATCCTTCTCTTTTAAAGCCTTATCATGAATACTATAAGTCCCACCATCATCTTTTAAAGCCTTTTGAAAGGTTTCGAGTGGGATATGGTTTTCCATTTCGATAGTCGCCTCTTTATTCTCTAAATTGACTGAGGCACTTGAGACGCCTTCTACATTGGAAAGTATTTTTTCAACGTGGCTCCTGCAACCATTGCAGGTCATTCCCTCAATGCTGTAGGTTTGTTTCATCATTCCTGCGTAGGCAGGAATCTCCTCTGTCGAATCCTTCTCTTTTAAAACCTTATCATGAATACTATAGCGACTACCATCATCTTTTAAAACCTTTTGAAATTTTTCAAGTGGAATATGGTTTTTCATTTCGATCGTTGCCTCTTTTTTTTCTAAATCGACCGTGACGTTGGCAACATCTTCCATTTCTGAAAGAATCTCTTCAACATGAACTCTGCACCCATTGCAGGTCATTCCCTCGATGTTATATATGTGTGTCATTGTTTTAAATTTTTAATTCTTATAATTCCTATAACATATGAAAATTCATAGAGATTAGACATCACTTATATGAATTTCATTCCTTGCTTTTAAGACGGCGATAAGTACGCGTCTATACCTTAAAGCTCCCACCCATTTTATCCGACATTTCTTAGGATTGATAAAAATCAAAAGATAAGTGAAAACTATTCAACAAGATTGTTCCCCACATTACAGTAGTTTCATAAAACCTACACCTTGCAGGTTATGATAAGACCTAACAGGTTTCAAAAACCTGTTAGGTCTTCAGGTTCTAATTAATTGATCTCCTTTTGCACGACACCACATTTCATCATTTTACTGCCAAAATATGGGTTTCTAATATTTTTCTCCGTGCTCAACCAAGCACCACCAGTATCACCCGCATACATTGGGCAAAATTGTTGGTAAAGTGTATTTTCCGTGCCAGTAATAGCTACCATGTTGGTAATAGCATCATTCAACTTTTGAAAATGCGCACGTTGTTCTTCCATGTTACTCTTGGCAATCTTTTCGGAATGTTCAATGGCCGATGCAACTAATGGCTCCAATTCCGCTTTTTGATCAGCAGAGTAGTTATCTAAGGTAAAGCTTTTTAAGGTGATTTCAAGTTTTTTTCCAGCCTCGGTCGCCGCATCTTTATCGGTTTCTACCAAGGCATTTTTAAGGGTCATATAATCTGCCAATACCTTTTCTGATTCTGGATTCTGGATTTTGGACTCTTTTTTAGCAGTCGATGTACTTGGCTCCAATTTGATCATTTCAGTATCCGTTGTAGCACTTGAATTTTCTTTACCGTCTTTACAGGACATTGTTGTTAGGCCTACAAAAGCGAGAGCCACGATTGTTGTTGTTACTCTTAAATTCTTACTGACAACAATTTTAGTGTTGTTTTTGTGTTCGTGATTTTTCTTCGAAAAGTTCATTTTGATTTTGATTTATGTTAATATTTAGTTTTTTTGGATTTATAAGGATTCCCATCCTATTGAAAAAAGTGCCATTCAAAATTATACACTCTTTAATTTTTAGTAAAATAATCGATTATGCTCACATAATTAAAATAAGCCCCAATCGCTTCTATGCGATTTATTTGAAAATTTAACTGCAACTCCTGAACATCCAAAACCTCCCTAAAATCGATGGTTCCGGTTTCATAATTCTTTAACAAAATCTCATTGGCGTTCTGCGCTTGAATGAGATTCTTCTCCTGGGTCTCAAAACTGATCCGGGCTGCATTTCTGTTTCTTACTGCGGTCTGTAATTCTGCTATCAAGGTGTTTTCCGAAGCTTGTTTTTGAATATCCAAAGCTTCATGCTGGAGCTGGTTCTGCTTGGCGATGGATTTATATTTCTTGTTGAATATTGGTATCGAAAGCGTTACCATCGGCATCAACATATTAGATGCTTCGTTGTATAACATATACTCCATTCCTACCCCAAAGCCAGGCGCACTTTCCTTTTTATTGAGCGCATCGGCTTGGGAAACGACCTTGTTCAGCTCCTCAAATTTACGCAATTCAGGGTGGAGTGAAAGGTTGGCAAAATCAATTTCAAAGTCGGTGTCAGGCATTATTAAGCTATCTACAATGACGATCGGTTCGATTTCATTCCGATTCATGATTTTATTGAACGCTGTCAGTTCTGCGGCATAATCTTGCTCCAGCACTAATTTTCGTTCCATCAGATCGTTTTGCCGCATCTGAAGTCGCAACACCGATACGGCTGAGGCCTGTCCCACCTCAACCGAGGTCAATGCCATCCGCTCATAAACTTGTAGCAACTGAATATTGGAATCCAACACGTCTTGTTTTTTAGCTATTTGATAAAGGCGGTAATAGGATTGCGACAAGATCATGGCGATTTTCCTTTTGGCGATTTCAATTTCCAAAAAGTCGGCATCGGCTAAGGCTGAAGCATAATCGCCACGGGCAGAAATAGTTCCAAACCAAGGCAACATTTGCATCACCGAAAACTCCCCTTGCTGCATCATGGGCATTTCGGTTCCAACCATATATCCGCCGGAAAACTCAGTATCTGGAAGCGTGTTGGTCTCCGAAATTTTTTCCAGCGAAATGGCATGTTGCTTTTCCACAGCTTGAATATTGGGATTGTTATTTATGGCTTCTTCAATATACGTTGCCAGTTGTTGCCCGTGTGAAGGCCCTCCAAAAAACAGGAGCGCCACAAGAACTATCCCTCCAATGCGGAACTGTGACCTACGGAAACGAATGATTGTATTTAAGTTCAGATTCATTATTTCTATTGGTTTTTAAGAATTCTTAGTCGTCTTTTCAATTTTGCTTCCCGTCTCCAACTGAACAATACAGGCACAACAAAGAGGGTAATCAACGCAATCAACATCCCGCCAAAACTTGGAATGGCCATTGGGATCATGATATCACTTCCGCGACCTGTAGAGGTCAATATGGGCAACAAGGCCAAAAGCGTGGTGGCGGTAGTCATCAAACATGGACGAATCCGCTTCATTCCGGCTTCTACCACGGAAGCCCGGATTTCCTTGACATTTTCTGGTTCATTTTTATCAAAAGTTTGGGTGAGGTAGGTGGCCATGACCACGCCATCATCCGTAGCAATCCCAAAGAGGGCAATAAATCCGACCCACACGGCAACACTTAAGTTTATGGGATGCATTTGGAACATTTCCCGTAAGTTTTCGCCAAAAAAGGTGAAATTTAAGAACCAATCCTGACCGTAAAACCAAATCATCAAAAATCCGCCAGCAAACGCAACTGCAATTCCCGAGAATACCATGAGCGACGTAAATACCGAACGGAATTGGAAATACAGGATAAAAAAGATGATCACCAAAGCCAAAGGCACAATAATAGAAAGGGTTTTTTCGGCGCGCAATTGATTTTCATAAGTCCCCGTAAATTGGTAGTTGATCCCTTTTGGGACGGTAAGTTCTCCACTCTCTATCTTCTCTTTGATCAAGGCCTGTGCATTTTCTACCACATTGACTTCTGCGTAGCCGTCCAGTTTGTCAAATAACACATGACCCACCAGAAACGTATCCTCACTATTGATCATCTGCGGACCCTGCTCATAGCGCACTTCCACAAGTTCGCCCAAGGGTACAGGATTGCCATTTTCTACCGGCACATAAATGTTTTTCAGGTCTTCTGGATCCGCCCGTAACTCACGTGGATAACGCACCCTTACGTCGTATCGTTCTCTTCCTTCCACGGTTTGAGTCAAGGCCATGCCTCCTACAGCCACCTGCAGAATTTCCTGTACCTCTTCAATGGTGACGCCGTAACGCGCCAATCGGTCTCTTTTAATGTCTATTAATAGATAGGGTTTCCCCACTATTCTATCGGCAAACACCGCTTCTACTTTTACGCCTTCCGCGTGTTTTAGAATGTCTTCCAATTCTATTCCGAAAGCTTCAATCTTACCAAGATCTTGTCCTAAAACTTTAATTCCCATCGGGGCGCGCATTCCCGTTTGCAACATGACCAATCGCGTTTCAATAGGCTGTAATTTTGGGGCGGAGGTGACCCCGGGAATTTTCGTCACGCGGACTATTTCATTCCAAATATCGTCCGGAGATTTTATTTCCGGTCGCCAATTTCTATAAAACTCGCCATCGTTATCGGGAACAAGGTCTTGCTCTTTTACAAAAAATGAATCCTGTGTTTCTGTAGTTTCAGCATTGCCATTCTTCGCAGCATCACTATTCGGGTTCAGAACAAGGCTGCCATTTTTAAGAACAAACAATCCCTCTTTATTCACTTTAAACCGCTGGCGCTTTCCATCTTCATTTAACGCGTATTCCGATTTATACAGAATGATATTTTCATACATTGATAATGGAGCTGGATCTAAAGCCGACTCGGTACGCCCAGCTTTACCAACCACAGTGCTAATTTCTGGAATACTCGCCACGGCCATATCCAATTGCTGCAGCACACGCTTATTTTCTTCCACCCCGGAGTGAGGCATTGACGTTGGCATCAATAGGAAAGAGCCTTCATTTAGTGAGGGCATAAATTCCTTACCCGTATTTTGCCAGATCAAGACCCCAAGAACTACGATAAGTGTAGGTAAAGAAAGAAATACTATTTTATTACGAAGTGCCCAGCCAAGAATCCGAGTATAGTAATAGTGAAACAACCAGAATAGTCCTAAGAGACCAAAACAGATAAAACCTACAAATAACAGGTTCCAAAAAATACTTTTATCCACGCCAAGTGGACGCCAGAATTCTGCTAAGAGGAAGACAACTGCCAAGGCAGAGATGACTATATTTATGCTATTGGCACGCTTGTCCGTCAAGATTAACCTATCGGATATTTTAGAAGTAATGTTCTCATCTTTTAACAATCCGGTGATGCCGAATCCAACTAAAATAAGGCCCAACCAATACCCATAAACAATGGCAGCAATTCCCAGAACTATTAATATGATATGGATGAGATTTGCAGTAACTTTTCTAAGGCTTTTTCTTCGGAACAAGTAGGCTGCAAACGGAGGAATCAGAAATAGGGCTACAAAAAACGAAGCGGCAATGGCCATGGTTTTTGTAAAGGCCAAGGGTCTAAATAATTTACCTTCCGCTCCAATCATCGTAAATACTGGAATAAAACTGATAATGGTTGTCAATACCGCGGTAAGAATGGCGCCTGAAACTTCAGCACTGGCCTCATAGACCACATGATTGATCGATTGTTTAATCCCAGTCAGGGTATAACGTTCTTTTTCCTCATCCAGATGTCGGATGATGTTTTCAGAAAGTATGACCCCAATATCCACCATCGTACCAATGGCAATGGCGATTCCGGAAAGGGCAACAATATTGGCATCCACATTAAAGAGCTTCATCGCTATAAAGACCATCAAGACCGCTACGGGCAATAATCCTGAAATCAGTATGGAAGCTCTTAGATTGAAAACCATCACAATAATGACTAAGATCGTGATAAGGATTTCCAAGCTCAAAGCCTCGTCAAGTGTATCCAGAGTTTCCTGAATAAGTACCGATCGATCATAAAAAGGAACAACAGTGAGTTGCGATATCGTACCATCCGAAAGTTCTTTGGAAGGCAGGCCAGCTTTAAGCTCTTCTATCTTTTCCTTGACATTAGTGATTACGGCCATCGGGTTGGCACCATACCGTGCGGTGATCACTCCACCTACAACCTCAGCACCTTCTTTGTCTAAAATCCCTCTTCGAGGAGCAGGTCCCAAACTTACTTTTGCGATATCCTTAATCCGTATGGCCGTATAATTTTCAGAGGTCACCACCGCATCTTCAATGTCTGCAACAGATTTAATATAGCCCAGACCCCGAACCAAGTATTCCACTTGGTTGATTTCCATGGTTTGTGCGCCGATATCCTTATTGCTTTCTTTTACGGCTTTGACAATTTCCGATAGACCAATATTATATTGGCGCATCAACTCCGGTTTTACATCAATTTGATATTCCTGTACATAACCTCCTATCGACGCCACTTCAGAAACACCACTTGCTGAAGACAGTGCATATTTTACATAATAGTCCTGAATACTTCGCAATTCGTGCAGGTCCCAACCTCCGGTGACTTTGCCATTCTTATCGCGACCTTCTAGAGTATACCAATAAATTTGCCCTAATCCTGTAGCATCCGGACCTAAGGATGGGTTGACACCATCAGGAAGTAAACCGGAAGGCAAGGAATTGAGCTTTTCTAAAATCCGGCTGCGGCTCCAATAGAATTCAATATCTTCTTCAAAAATGATATAAATGCTCGAGAAGCCGAACATTGAGGAACTACGAATGGTCTTCACCCCAGGAATTCCCAGTAACGTCGTGGTCAGTGGGTAGCTTATTTGATCTTCAATATCCTGAGGGGAACGTCCTTCCCATTGTGTGTAAACAATTTGTTGGTTTTCACCAATATCTGGAATGGCATCTACGGCAACAGGATTGGTAGGAAGAAAGCCAGTATCCCAATTGAAAGGAGCATTGACCACGCCCATACCCACAAAGAGGGCAAGCAATAATACCGCTACCAGCTTATTCTCTATAAGAAATTTTATGCTTTTATTTAGCATTGATTTGGATTGTTAAACAGTTAAACATTGAATAAAACCCTGATAAAATCAGAAAATTAAAATCAACAAAATGAGCCCAATTGGATGGTCACCAAAGGGCTAATTTTCCGTTCCGATAAGTATCGGATCGGAACTGTTTAAAATCAAATTAAATAAGTCTCGTGTAGCTTTTGTATATCCCGTATGAGAAAGGGGGGATTGTAATGTTTGAAAGGAATGATGTTTTCATCCAATCCTTCAAAAAGATTGATATACGAATAGAAGAAGGAGGCAACAAAAACTTGTTGCTCTAAGTTTAAAGTGTCAAATGTTAATTTCAGATCATCTTGACCTTCCATGACAATCTGTAGTTCTGAACAACATGTTTTTTCTGTAAGTTCAGTACCACAAGCTTTAGTTGGTAGTTGTTTCTCCATCCCGCAAGTCTTTACGTTATCGAACAAAGAAAAATCAACTAAAGCATCTCCACAATAATGCATATCCACAGTGAACGACATTGTAGTAAATAATACTAAAGTCGCTAGGGTAACCGATAACATTTTATGGAAAAATGATTTCATATGGTGGCAAAGATATAAAATATTTGTACAGGTTGTGAAATTTATATTAATGATGAATGGGTTGTTCACTCTTTTAAAGAATAAACCATTTAAATATCATCTTTCCAGCACTGCCAAAATCTCTCCGTCTTGTGGCTTAATTTTGCTTTCAAAAAAAGTGATGAGTTGGCCATTTTCGTCAAGGAGGAATTTGGTGAAATTCCATTTCACATCCACATCCATAACACCATTTTCCGACTTAGAAGTCAGCCACGCAAAAATGGGAGCCATATCCTGTCCTTTTACCGATACCTTAGCGGCCATCGGGAAAGTCACCCCATAATTCTGTTCGCAAAACGTTGAAATCTCATCATTGCTCCCAGGTTCCTGAGCTCCAAAATTATTGGCAGGAAATCCTACAATCACCAAGTTGTCCTTATGCTCATTATATAAGTTCTCCAAGCCCTCATATTGTGGGGTATAGCCACATTTTGAAGCAGTATTCACGATCAGTATCTTTTTTCCTTTGAAGTTGGAAAAATCGATTTCACCGCCAGAAAGCGATTCAACCTTAAACTTATGAATGGAATTATTTTGCATGGCTATAGTAGTTTGCGAGATTAAATTAATTGTGAAAAAGAAAGTTAGAACAACTAGAATGTTTTTCATTAGTTTTTATTGCTAAGTTATGAAATTCAAACCCGATTTTCATCTAAGGTCATGTTAAATATGACTGTGCCTATCCATTAACCCTTATAGCAAATCAATTGTGGAATTACAAATAAAAGATCATCCTCTAAATCAAGAACCTTGCGGCCCGTCCTACCGGCACGGGCGGCAAGCTCACGAAGTATGTATAAGAAATTGTCTTTTTGATTGAGGTAAGCTTTGAGGTATTAAACCACAGGTGGAAATAAAACGCTTTGAGATCATAACATCTGTTTCGAATAACATAAATTTGGCTATGGCAGAAAGACGTTCTATAAAAAATAGAACTATTATTAGTATGTTAAATTGAACAATTGTATTTTTAGAAATAACATTCACCAAATCATCTATAATAAATTAAAACTGACATGAACATCAACTGGATCATATTAATCATTGGCGGCATATTCGAGACCGGATTTGCCGTAAGCTTAGGAAAGGCACAACACACTTCTGGTAAGGAGATGTGGCTGTGGTTACTTTCTTTTATCGTGTGCGTAGGCATAAGCATGTTTCTGTTATTCAAGGCCATGGGCGGTGAGAACCCCATCCCTGTTGGCACGGCTTATGCCGTATGGGGCGCCATTGGAGCTGTAGGCACAGTCATTGCAGGTATTTTGCTGTTCAAGGAACCTGTGACGTTTTGGCGCCTGTTCTTTATTAGCACTTTGGTCATTTCGGTAATTGGATTACAGACGGTAAGCACCGATACCTAAAAGGAACATTGCCGCTCTAAAGGTTTTGTAAAGAGATGAAATTCTTGTGGTGTGTAGTTCTGAATGTCCGTAAGCCATTCTAAGAAATTAAAATTATGGAGTAAACGGATGTTAATTTAACAAGATTCTCAATTTTCACTGACACTTGATATTACAAAATAGATGCTATAAGACAGCTTCATGATCTTGCAAGATAAAGGAAGGTTCAAACTTAAATTTATTCAAACGTAATCACTTAAGGAGGTGATTTAACTTTTTCGATTTTTTTTACTTTTGAATATTTTTAGTCCCAACACGGTAATTTAAAGAATAACCACAAGCACCAAGGAAGAGTTCACTTTCTAGTCATGTTCACCACCATCTGAAATCAGTATTCCTATTCAGAATCAGTTTCTTTGACTTTGAAATTTTTGAGTTTAAACCTTACAATATCGCCTGGTTTCCAAGTTTGAACTGCAGATTTCAACAAGATAGTCTGATTGTCATTCATGACTTCTCCCTTACAATCCTTCATACAACTGGTACATCGGTTGCAGCACACTTTTAACTGCATGTGATCGCCTAGGTACATGCATTGTTCCACCATCCCACAGAGATGTGGCTCTTCGGCATTACAAAAATCGGTTTCCTCAGCTCTGAAAAAGAGATTTACCTTATCGCGATTTACGGATAACGGACAATCTTTAGGGCCTCTCACAAATCCGAACGGTGTTTTAAATCCGCCTGGTGCCACCGTAGCCACAACATTGTTCGATTTTCCAAAAAGCTCAGCAACATAAGAAGAATTTGGATTGTTGTATAGGTTATCAGGAGTATCGAGCTGTAATAATTTCCCATTAAGCATGACGGCAATTTTATCTGCCGTAGAAAAAGCATCCTTGGTATCATGTGTCACCAAAATGGCAGTAATCCCCATAGCTTTGATGATCTGTCTTACCTCCTCCCGCACTTGATCACGAAGAATGGTATCCAAATTACTGAAGGGCTCATCCATTAATAGCAATTCTGGCCGAGGCGCAAGGGCTCTTGCCAATGCCACACGCTGCTGTTGCCCTCCTGAAAGTTGATGTGGGTATTTTTTGACGTCTTCTTTTAATCCCGTAAGTTTAATAGTTTCATGAACACGTTTTTCAGTTTCTTTTTTATTAAGTCCTTTTAATCCAAAGGCAACATTCTCAAAAATGGTCAGATGTGGAAACAAAGCATAATCTTGAAAAACCATTCCGGTTCTCCGTTTATTGGTGGGCAAGGATTTTCGTCCGCTCACGATCACTTCACCACCCAATTCAATAGTTCCGGAATTTGGATGTTCCAATCCTGCAATTAAGCGCAGCAAAGTGGTTTTCCCTGAACCACTTTCGCCGACAAGCGCCAATATCTCACCTTTTTCTAATGAAAAAGACACCCCATCCACCGCATTGGTGTCGGCGTTCCGATATCGTTTACTAATATTATTTAATTCAATAATCGCCATGTTCATTCGTTTTTTCTGCTTTTCCGTTATGTTAAGACCTCTTGTTTCTTACCAATTGAATTCAAAAGCTATTGACCTACATTATTCACTCGTCATTTTTTTCTACCGATCATATTATTCAACACTATAATTGGTATCACCCCAGTTAAAACTACCACCAGGGAAGCGTTGGCCGATTCTGCTATCATCTCATTGGTTGCCATATCAAAGGCTTTGGTTGCCAGGGTATGGAAGTTAAATGGCCGCAAAATCAGGGTCAGTGGCAGTTCCTTTAAAATATCTACAAAGGCCAGTAATACTGCTCCCGCGATACTGTTCCTTATCAAAGGTAAGTCTATTTTCCATAAAGTCCTTAAGGGCGAAGCGCCCAAGGATCGAGCCACCTCATTTACGGAGGCTCCTGTTTTCTGAAATCCTGCGTCAATAGCATTATAGCCTACAGCCATAAACCGAACAATATACGCCACTACTAAGATAAACAATGTTCCTGACAAAATCATCCCTATATTACTGGAAAGCGCCCAATTGATTTTACGATCGAGGCCCATCATCGGAATCATCACTCCTACTGCAATAACCGCACCAGGTATGGCATAACCCAACGACGCTGTTCTAGCAACATGTTTGGTCCATTTCAACGGACTTAGGCGAATAGCATACAACAGAAATATAGAGATCACGGCAATGGCGACTGCAGAGCCTATCGCTAAAGAAAAACTTCTAAAAATCAAGATTCCAAATTCTGAATCCACAACATGCCGCCAAGTCAGGGAAACCCAATAAAACAGTTGCAATAGCGGAAAAATAAAACTGATTGACAAAACCGTTAGGCAAAGCGCCGTATACAACCTTCTTGTTGTTTTGTACTTTGGCCTGATTCGAAGTGCTGGCTTATTACTCCCACTTCCAGCATTCCAATTTCTACTCCCTCTTTGGATATTCTCCAACCAGATCAACACCAAAACAATCACCGTCAAGATTGCGGAAAGGTAAATTGCCGTATTAATATCGCCAAAAGAAAACCAGGCTCTAAATATTCCGGAAGTAAACGTATCCACTCCAAAATATTTTACCGTGCCGTAATCATTTAGAACTTCCATGCCCACTAGTGCAATTCCGCCTGCAACTGCGGGTCTTGCCATAGGTAATGCAATCTTCGTAAACATACGCATCCTATTACTGCCCAAGAGAAATGCGGCTTCCTGCATGGCGCTGGATTGTCTTGTAAAAGATGCTCTGCAAATGACATATACATAAGGAAACAAGCTTATGGAAAGTATGAAAATAGCTCCTGGCATATTCATGATATCGACAATGGCGCCTTTAAATTGGATGTCAAAATTGTTGCGTAAAAATGCCTGAACCGGTCCGGTATATTCCAAAATACCCACATAACTGTAAGCCATCATATACGATGGAAACGCGAGCGGCAGAATTAATAGCCACTCAAAATACTTACGGCCCGGAAAATCATAAACTGAGACCAACCACGCCATGCTCACTCCAATAAGAAAGGTAAAAATGCCAACCCCGAGCAACAAAAGAAAAGAATTGGCAAAATAAGAGGGCAATAATGTGGACGCAATATGGTCCCAATGCTCTCCAGGTTTATCGAAAAGCTTGATCACAATAGTAAAGACGGGAGTTAATACCAAAAGTAGTATTACAATTGCCCCGCCTGTCCACTTATTCCACCAGTAGGTGGTTTTTTTTGCCATTTATCTGTGCTAATCAATGATTTGACCTCCTATATCAAGATCAAAAATTTATTATAACTTTTATTTCCAACCAGCCTGATCAAAAATCATAACGGCCTTACTATTATTTTCTCCAAGCTTATAAAGCTCAACAGAATCTGCTTTAAAATCTCCCCAACTTTTTAAAATCGATGCTTTGGTCGCTTTTGGGTTGATTGGGTATTCATAGTTTATGTTGGCCAAGACTTGCTGTGCTTCTTCTCCTGAAAGAAATTCCATTAGTTTAATGGCGTTATCCTTATTTGGCGCATGCTTGGTCACACCAATGCCACTAACATTGACATGCGTGCCTCTTCCATCCTGGTTGGGAAAAATAATTCCCACACTCTCGCCTGCTTTGCGCTCTTCTACATTCTCATCGTTGAGCATCAATCCAATATAATAGGTGTTGACTACGGCAATATCACCTTCGCCAGAAGCTACGGCCTTGACTTGATCACGATCACTGCCTTTTGGGTTTCTAGCCATATTAGCTACAACACCTTCTGCCCATTCCTTGGCTTTTTCTTCGCCATCGGCCAAGATTATGGAAGCCAATAACGATTGGTTATAAACATTTTCCGAAGAACGGATGACAATTTTACCTTTCCACTTTGGATCTGCCAAATCTTCATAGGTTTTAATGTCTTCCGGATTCACCCTATCTTTTGCATAAGCAATAATCCTAGCGCGGTAAGTCATCCCGTACCAATAACCTTGTTTTTCCCGAAACTCCGGTGCGATGTTGGCTTCGAGTATTTCAGATCGAACCGGCTGTAATAAATCTTTTGATTGTGCGCGATAAAGTCGTCCTGCATCAACAGTAATAAGAATGTCCGCATTGGAATTTTCTCCTTCGGTTTCAAGACGTTGAATCAATTCGTCGGCACTGGCATTTACGATGTTGACCTTAATACCAGTCTCTTCTGTAAATTTGTTAAAAAGTTCATCATCGGCCTTATAATGTCTATGAGTATAGACATTGACCTCTTGTGTTTTTGTTGAAGAATCACCACATGCCACGATTAAAGTCATCAGGCACATTATAAATCCGAGTTTTAGGAAATTACTCATTATGTTTCGTGTTTTGATTTGATTTGCAAAGGTAATCTTATTTAGACTTATTACAAACAAGAAATAAACGATCCTTTCCATGAATAGTTTCTCAATGCAATTATTACTTTAAAACATCTGATAATCATTCTTTTATCGACTTATCATTTTTTTCGAAAATTGATCATTAGCACTGCAAACAAAATTATTACAATGCCCAACCATTGTAAGTTGCTAATCTCCTCATTTAAGACCCAATACGCACTAAAAACAGAAATCGGTATTTCTAGAGCAGCAATAATACTTCCCAGACCTGTTCCTATTATTGGAAATCCTTTGTTGAACAAAAGTGGTGGCAGAATAGTGCCGAAACAGCCCAAAAAAACGCCCCAGGTTATCAAAATGGTCCAATTAAATTCTTGCAGAATTTGAACATTCCAAAATATCACAATGACAATGAGCCCTCCATACACCAGATATTGGCTCCTTACAAGATTAGACAACTGCAGACCGATGCGACTCGTGCCGTACATCATTCCAGTAAATGATAGAGCCGCCAACAGACCAAAGCCAATGCCCTTCGGATTAAAATCGAGGTCCGTCTCAAAAATTTTTGCAGCAAACAACGTTCCTATAATAGCCACAATCGCACCAAGTATTTTTGTTCTATTGACCAGTGCACGGGCGGTAAAGAATTCCAATACCACCCCCATCCAAATGGTCTGCATCAGCAATATAATCCCGACGGATACCGGCACATATTGAATGGATAAGTAGTAAAAACTACTGGTTAGTCCAGAAAAACCTCCAAACAGCATTAATTGAATTTTGGGATGAAATGACCGGCCTTCTGGTTGAGGGGCTCCCGATCTTCTCGAAAATAAAAACACCAACACACTCAACATAAAAGCTCCAAACAAGTATTGGGAAAAAGCAAGACCAGCGGTACCAATGCCCTGATTATTGGCATATTTTACGAAAGTTGCCAAAACCCCGTAGCTGGTTGCGCCAATGGCAACATATAAAACACCTTTTAGTTGAGCATTCATAATTTAAATAATAAATGGATTAATGGATGGTTTTCAATTCTTACCAAATTTGCGCTGGCAAATTTAAACAATCGGTCAAACATCCGTTCAGGAATCTTACCGACGTTCAGATTGACATATTCCCATAAAAATAACATTCATCCTATTACTTATTTCTAAATGATAATAAAAACAAACGATTTTAATCCAATTAGGACACCTAGCTAATCCAAAAAATGCTTAGTTTAGTGACTGACTATTATCATTCTATCAACCACCGCTAACCATTGAAAAACTTCTCAAACACCGTGCATTTACATTTTTATAGAAAAAGTAACGATTGGGTCTTTTTAAAACCGACCAGTATCTCTAAATGTGGCGCCAACTTGTCAATGACTTTATTAATGAAAATAATTTTTGAAGATGTTACATTATAATTCATGAAGGACTTAAAATATGATAATATCATCGTTGGTGGAGGGTTGGCTGGAATATCTACCGCCATTGAGCTTCTGGATAACCATAAAAAAGTGCTCATTTTTGAGCGGGATATTGAGGAACACTTTGGTGGATTGGCAAAAAAATCTTTTGGCGGCATTTTATTTTCAGGTACACCTCAGCAAAGGAAAGCGGGGATTAAAGATTCCCCCCAATTACTTTACGAGGACTGGATGCGTTATGGCGCATTTACCGAGACAGAAAGTTTAGGTGCACAATGGGCCAAATTTTACTCAGAGCATTCCATATCTATCATTTACAATTGGTTGGTATCTAAAAATGTGGACTTCCTTCCTGTGGTCAATTGGCCAGAACGCGGCATGGATATCAAAGGAAATTCGGTGCCGAGATGGCATATTACGTGGGGAACGGGTTATGATCTTTCGCATAAAGTAACCGATTATTTATTGAACCACCCCAAAAACCAAAATCTTGAAATAAAATTTCGACATAAAGTTCAATCCATTATCATCGAAAATAAAAAAGCTATAGGTATTGAAGTTTTGAACGAGTTGACAAATGAAAAATTCAGCATAACCTCAGAAAATATCATCATCGCATCTGGTGGGATAATGGGCGGCGATTTAAAATTGGTAAAAAACCATTGGCATCCCAATTTCAGTACTCCACCAGATAGTTTATTAAACGGCTCCCATAAATATGCGGATGGAGCCATACATTTGGATTTAGCAACAAAAGGGATTCCATCAACGCACCTCAATAAACAATGGCATTATGCTGCCGGAATTCCAACACCTAACCCGGAGAAAGGAAAATTTAAGGATGGCTTAAGTTTAGTGCCGCCCCGATCGGCCATTTGGGTGGATGCCACTGGAAAAAGGTTTACGCCACCTCTTGTTGCTTATACAGATACGTCGTATTTTGTTGAACACATCTTAAAGACGAAAGATCAGTATTCGTGGAGCATTATGAATTGGAAAATTGCCATTAAAGAATTGGCTGTTTCGGGTTCTGAATATATGACTGCTTTTAGAAACCGGGATAAATTGCGATTGATAAAAGATGTTCTCTTCGGGAATAAAGCTTTGGTAAACAGATTGATTGAAGAGTCTGATCACTTTATTGTTGCGGATACACTTTCCGAGTTGGTGAAAAAAATGAATCAGCAAGACCAAAACAACCTTGTGGATTTGGAAATTCTTAAAAAGGATTTGAAAGCCTATGACGACGAAATTGACCGAGGCAAAAAGTATTTTAACGATGAGCAGTTGCGCCGATTGGTGAATTTTAGATTGTACAGAGGCGATAAAATTAGAACTTCAAAATTTCAAAAGATTTTAGACCCAAAAGCAGGCCCATTGATTGCCGTAAAACAGTATATATTAAGCAGAAAAAGCTTGGGTGGTATTCCCACAAACCTCAACTCGCAAGTGATTGATAAGGATGGTGAAATAATCTCGGGCTTGTACGCCGTAGGTGAATCTGCCGGATTTGGCGGCGGAGGCATTCATGGGTCCAGATCGTTGGAAGGCACATTTTTAGGATCATGTATCTTAACAGGCAGAGTTGCCGGAGCACATATAGCAGAAATAAAACTTTAAAATGAACATTTATTATGAAGAAAACTGGCGCATGGTTACTTGTCAAAGCTTTAGAGCAATTACCGATATCGCATACCTTTGGGATTCCAGGGGTGCACAATACAGAAATTTATGATGAGCTGAACAAATCCTCAAAAATCAAACCTATTCTGGTCACTCATGAAGGAGGAGGTGCTTTTATGGCCGATGCGGTCAGTAGAACTTCAGAGACTATCGGCACCATGGTGATTGTACCAGCCGCTGGAGTGACACATGCTTTAAGCGGGATTGGTGAAGCGTTTTTAGACGGGATTCCTATGCTTATCATCTCCGGTGGCATTCGTACTGATGTGGATAAAAGTTATCAACTTCATGAATGGGATATGCATTCGGTATTGTGCGGCATCACCAAAAAAACCTATCATATAAAAAAGCATGAAGACATTATGGCCAGTGTTTTTGAAGCCTATTCCATCGCCATTTCCGGAAATCCTGGTCCTGTTTTTATCGAAATACCCACAAACATTCAAATGTTCAAAGGTGAAGTTTCCGAGATTCTATCGTATAAAAAACCCGAACTTAAACCAACCGTCACCACCGCTCAATTGGATGAAGCCATTAAGATCATTTCTGAATCTAAAAAAGTTGGCCTCTTTTTGGGATGGGGCGCGAAAGAGGCAACGGCAACAAGCATTCAAATTGCTGAAAGATTAAATGCTCCGGTATCCACAACATTACAAGGATTTAGCGTTTTTCCCGGCGATCATGCTTTATTTACGGGAATGGGCTTTGGCCCAGCCTCTGTACCAGCATCAGAGAATGCTTTTAAGGATGTGGATTGCTTAATTGCGGTAGGCACTCGATTTGCAGAAATACCGACAGGCAGTTTTGGTGCCAAAGTCCCTGAAAATCTGATCCATATCGATATCGATAAAAACGTGTTCGATAAGAATTATAAGAGCAAATTGGCTATTCAAGGCGATGCTAAAATGGTTTTGGACAGTTTGTTGGCAGAACTCATCAACAAGAATGTCGCAAAATCCAATCCTGATTTAATTAATTCCATAGCAAAAGACAGACAGGCTTATTATAAGGAATGGTCTGATTTTAAATTCGACCGGGTCAATCCTTATCATTTTTTCAAGAGTTTAAGACAGCATCTCGACGATGACGCCATAACTGTTTTAGATGATGGCAACCACACCTTTTTGACGGTGGAGTTATTTCAAAATCTCAAAAGTAAACATTTGATTAGCCCAACCGATTTCAATTGCATGGGCTATTGTGTTCCTGCAGCCATTGGCGCTAAATTTGCCAATCCTAATAAACAAGTGGTCGGAATTGTTGGTGATGGCGCTTTTTTGATGACTGGACTGGAGTTATTGACCGCAAAACGAAATGGATTGGGGGTTGTAATTTTCGTTTTTCATGATGGAGAACTATCCCAAATATCCCAAGGTCAGGAAATTCCTTATAATAGAAAAACAGCCACAGTCTTGGGCGATTTCAATATTGACGGCATTGCACATGCTGTTGGCGCTAATTATTTACTTATTGAAGATGATACGCAGATTGACTCCGTTATTAGTGAAGCTCTTAAAGCCGCTCAATCAAACAAAACAGTTTTAGTGGACGTCCTTATCGATTATAAGAAACGGACCCGATTTACACAGGGTGTTGTAAAGAGCGTGTTAGGGAATTTCCCGTTGAGCGACAAAGTTCGGTTTATTGGCAGAGCGGTGAAGAGAAAAATTTTAGGGTAAATAATTATTTAAACAAAGTCTTATAGCCATCTGTAAATCAACAACAATTATAATATACAAATAAAGGGTATAGAAGTACTTGAGTGTCATTTTATTTTGAAGTTTTAATTTACTTGACGCAACCTTTCATAAAAACCACGTCTTAATAAAAACACCACTATGAATGCTAAAATCTTAATTCTCGTTGGACTTTTAATAATTGTTTTTTCCTGTAAAAATGATGATGATAGTTTCCAATCTGAAATAGATGGAGAATATATCGGGATTTTTGAGCGTAATGAAAATACTTCTAAGGTGGAATTGCATTTTAATAACGGATCATTTAACGGACAGAGTGACATCGAAAAATTTCCAGCAATTTGCAAAGGAGCTTACTCAATTTCCGAAAATACAATAAGCTTTGTTAATGAGTGCCCTTGGACAGCCGAGTTTGATTGGTCATTGATTTTAAATGATAAGTGGACTTTTCGTATAAGTAAAAATTCACTAATAATGACTAATCCCAATGGGGATAAATATACATTGGCTAAACAATAATCATTTATTACTTTCGCTGACTTCGACTGCAATCACTTTCTTCATAAAAATCAACTCAGATTTACCCAAGCCGCATTTTGTTTATCACTTTCAACAGCGGCATGAATAAACTGTACGCCTCTAATGCCGTCGGACACTGTAGGATAGTCCGGCATCTCTATTTTTGTATCAGTTAGAGTTGCGTTAATATGCGTGGCAAAGTTTTTATAAACATTGGCAAACGCTTCCAAATAGCCTTCAGGATGCCCAGCAGGAATGCGAGAAGCAGCTAAAGCAAGCGGATAAAGCTCATGACCGTTAGGCGTATAAACCACTTTTGGCCGGTCTATCCATCGTGTGATCAGTTCATTTGGAGATTCCTGATGCCATTCCAAACTGCCTTTTTCACCATAAACTCTAATCGAGAAATTATTCTCTTCTCCCACGGCAATTTGAGAAAAAGACATCGTCCCTTTGGCGCCATTCTCTAAGCGCAGTAAGATATTGCCATCGTCGTCCAAGACGCGACCCTTACCAAATTTACCTAAATCAGCCGCCAGCTCCTTAACTTTTAATCCAGTAACGTACTCTATTAAATTATGGGCATGGGTTCCGATATCCCCAAGCGCACCGCCAACACCAGATTTTGACGGGTCTACGCGCCAGGAGGCTTGTTTATTGCCTGAGTCTTCAACGGCAGTTGCCATCCATCCTTGCAAATAATGAACTTGTACTTTTCTGATCTTGCCAAGATCACCATTTTCGATCATGGCTTTGGCTTGTTTCACCATTGGACTACCCGGATAATTATGGGTCAATGCAAAATGTAATCCAGTAGATTTTACCAGCTTTTCCAAAACTTTAGCTTCCTCTACAGTTAAGGTTAGCGGTTTATCGCACACTACATGAAACCCATTTTCTAAGGCTAATTTTGCCGGAGCAAAATGCATGTGATTTGGCGTGACAATGCTTACGAAATCCATGCGGATGTCGTCCGGCAATTCCTTTTCCTTAAGAATCATTTCTTGAAAACTACCATAGCATCGCTCTTCAGGAAGTAGCAAAGCTTTACCTGATGCTTTTGATTTTTCCGCAGTGCTGCTAAAAGCGCCACAGACCAATTCAATCATTCCATCAAGACCGGATGCTTTCCTGTGTACATCACCAATAAAAGAGCCGATACCTCCTCCAATCATTCCCATTCTTAATTTTCTCATGTTTTACAGTGTATTTTAATCTATTACTACGAAATTCAACTTCATTTATAAAGAAATTCCTTGTACGTTAGAATCCTATATCTGACTACACACCATGGTGTTGCCAATCAAATCGATTCAGGGGCACGAGGAATTTCAGTACGTTGAGTTTGGGGTTTCAACTCACCTTAGTCTACAATTCTTTTATTTTAATATTTCTGAACCAAACGTCGTCGCCATGATCTTGTAATCCGATATAGCCTTCATTGGCTACATCAGCCCAGTCTTCATTAAGGCTTGGAAATTTACTTCCTGCCACCAATTCGTTCCATTCTGGCGTCCACAAGTGATACTCCACAACATTGACACCATTTTGTTTATGAACCACAGTCCCATTATAAACCGTAATTTCCACTTGGTTCCACTCACCTACTGGTTTTGCATTTTGTGGTTTGGCTGGAATCAAATCGTATAATGATCCTGCCTGTCTGTTACCATCTTTTCCTAATTTGGCATCAGGATGCTTGTCATTATCCAATACCTGCATTTCAGGGGCAGTTTTCCAGATATAATCTAAATCTTCCTGGCCAAGATAAAAGATGCCGGAATTACCTCCTTCAGAGATTTTCCACTCTAAGCTCAAAGTGAAATTTTTAAACTTTTTATCATAAATGATATCGCCGCCATCTTTATGCCCAGCTTCACCTCGACCCGATCCTATACAATGGATGGTTCCGTCAACAATTTTCCAAGCCTCAGGAAAGTGGTCCTTTTTATACCCTCGCCACCCTTCTGAAGAGGTACCATCAAAAAGAACAATCCAATCATCACCCTCATCACTTTCAATAGTTTTATTCATGGTTTCAGTTTCTGTTTCGGTGGTTTCTTTGGCATTTTCTTTACAACTCAATAAGAAAGGCATGAGCACTAAGCTAAAAATTACAATCACACTTAATTTTTTCATTGGTTTACTATTTTAGATTTATATTTTATTTATTCAAATCCTATAAATTAAGAAGGCATGTCCGGTAAAGTCCAACCCTCCCGATAGGTATGTTTTATAAGTTCTTCAGAATATGCAAGGGCATTCATAGGCTCCGTCCAATCTTTATTAAATGTTGGATGCCCATCATGAATCTTAAAACCATCTTTAATAACCGTTCTAATTTCTTCGTTGGCGCCAATGTTCGTGAACTTCATATTCGCACCATCCCATTCCAAAATCTTATTTAATGCCTGAAGTCTAACAGCAAGTACACCCATAACGACCATTTCATTAAAAGGTCCAGCCTTGGCGAAATCGGAAATTGTAGGTTTTCTGCTTTCTGGATTTTCTTTACAAGCCCGCACCCAATCCATTTCGTGCGCCCCGCTTTTCCATGACAAACCAAGTTCTTCTTCAACCCTCCTTTCTGTTTTAGGCACATGGATAGTTTTTCCCGATATTAATTCAGGTTCAATGCCATAACATCCCGCATGGAGTATGTCTTTTGTGCCATAGAAAAATGTTCCTCCACCAGATTTATTTGGATTTTTTCCTGCAGGCCAATTATCTGGCAACATCGATTGGATCCCTCCATCATACCAATGCACATCTACCGCATCCAATTTTATTTTCCCTTTTCTCCCTCTTGAAGGAAAGGACAGTTTTACGGCCTGAGATACCGGAGCGGAATCATTCAACAACAAGGACGAAGTCGCTTGCACTTTGTTAGGATACCCTAATTGAAGCCCTTCAAATACAGGATGTAAAACATGACATGCCATATCGCCTAAGGAACCTGTACCATAATCCCACCACCCACGCCAGTTCCATGGATGATACACTTCATTATAAGGTCTCATCTTGGCAGGACCTGTAAACAAATCCCAGTCTAAGGTGTCTGGAACCCAATCGCCTCTTTCAGGCGTATTTAATCCCTGTGGCCAAATCGGACGATCCGTAAAGGATTCCACTCTTGTTACATCCCCAATAGCACCGCTCCAGAGTATTTCACAAGTTTTTGCAACACCTTCTCCAGAAGCACCTTGATTGCCCATTTGTGTTGCCACTTTATGTTTTTCTGCCAATTTCGTCAATAATCGAGACTCATAAACCGAGTGGGTCAAAGGTTTTTGGAGAAAGACATGTTTCCCCATAGTCACGGCATGTGCCGCAATAATAGCGTGGGTATGGTCAGCTGTTGCAATCACAACAGCATCAATATCATTGCCCATTTCGTCAAACATTTTACGCCAATCCCAATATTTTTTAGCGTTCGGAAATGCCGCCGCTGCACCTGCCGCATATTTCCAATCCACATCACAAATGGCTACGATATTTTGAGACGATAAATTTTTAAGGTTAGCGAGACCCATCCCGCCAACGCCAATTCCGGCGATGTTAAGTTTGTCACTCGGTGCGACATGGCCCAAACCACTTACCGCAAAAGAAGGCACTATCGTAAAAGCCGCCGTGGCAGCCATTGACATGCCTACAAACTTCCGTCTTGAAATTGTAGTACGGTCCTTATTAGTTTTACTCATGTTTTGTCACAATTAAGAGGAGTTAAATTATGTTTATTTAGAAAGTTCCCTTCCTATTTTAATCAATAGATCTCTGGTTAATTCAATACCTTTTTCTTCACTGACGTTGCTTCCTTCAAATTCCACCCCCACATAACCTGTGTATCCAGCGTCTTTTACAATCTTCAAAAAACGAGGATAGTCAAGTGTGGTTTCATTCCCTTCATCATCAAAATCATAAGATTTGGCACTAACGCCTTTAGCAAAAGGCATCATTTCTTCAGTCCCTTTATATTTATCGTACTCTTCAATACAATTTTCACCCCAATTTTCACCACTATCTCGTTTCATACAAAAATTACCAAAGTCAGGTAACGTACCACAATTGTCCATGTTGACATTCTTTATGACACGAGTTAAAAGCGCTGCATTGGAAGAAAAACCACCATGATTTTCTACGATTACATTGATTCCTTTAGATTGACCATATTCAGCTAATTGCTTTAAACCGACAGTGGCATTTGCAATCCAATCCTCTTCATTATCAGACCCAAATAAATTGACCCTAATGGAATGGCAGCCTAAGAAATCTGCAGCATCTACCCATTTTTTGTGATTTTCAACGGCTTGATTTCTTTCCTTTTCATCGGCTGCTGCCAAATCACCTTCACCATCAATCATTATCAGGACATTCTCAACACCGTGTTCTTCGCTTTTCGCTTTTAACACCTCCAAAAGCGCTTCCATTCCCATGGATTCCAATTTTTTAGTATAGAGCCCAGATACGTATTCAATTCCTTCAAAACCCATTTCCTTGGCTTTTTCCGCAAAATCCAACGGGTCTAATTTATCGTTTCCAATAGCCCTGTGTAAAGACCATTGTGCCAATGATAACTTAAAAAATCGATCCTTTTCGTCAGTCGACATTTGTGTTGTGTCTGGCTTAGATGGACTTTCTTTACATCCAACAAAAACCGTTGTAACAAGAAAAAATAAACATAAAGGAATAAAATATTTAGTGGTCATAGTGATTTTGGTTTAAGTAGTTTCATGTTGAAAAATAAAGAAAGATGAATTTACTAAAGTTTCGTCAGAATTTTACTAATTTGATTAAGTTTAGCCTTTATTCATATTCAGCAACAGACTATTTCCCTATTTTAGTAGGCTGTAATAGATTGAAAATAAAAACACACTATGATAAATGAGCATTATGACGCTATAGTTATTGGAACGGGAATTAGCGGAGGTTGGGCGGCCAAAGAATTATGCGAAAATGGCTTAAAAACTTTAGTACTTGAAAGAGGACGAATGGTGAAACATGGCGATTATCCTACAATGCACGATGATCCTTGGGATTTGGAGTTGCGTGGTGCGACAACCGTAGAAGATAAAAAAAGACAGGAGAAACAAGCCAGAACAGGCTATACTACCTCCGCAGAAAGTAAGCATTGGTTTGTTGACGACATCAAACATCCTTATAATGAAACCAAACGTTTTGATTGGAT
>NZ_DATJCA010000169.1:0-70479 GCF_035515035.1 Gelidibacter sp.
GTTTAATGACTCCACAATTTTTTCGTGTTGCCCCAACAATAGCGTGGTAAGAAAGTTCCGATATAAAGGATAGAAATCACAGAACCTTATAAAAAGAAAGAACCGAGGTCCCTCAACCTCGGTTCTCCTAATTTGCGTTTAATATATTGCGTAGATTTAGGGTCACTAAGTCAACAACATATGCAAATATTAATTAATTAATCCATTGAACTAAAACCTAAATTTCAGTACACTTCAAATGTAAAACTATTATTCAAATTATCAGTTAAAATACATAATAAATCGATGAAAAGCGTCAAATTTTAACATTTGCCGACCAAAAGCTGCATTTCAACGACAAAAAACAGTGATGTTTTATTGAAATTTACATCCCAGGAGGATCAATTTTTTTGAGATATAAACGTTAATTATTAAAATTAACTTGCGAGACGTATCTTCGTAACGTAAGAAATAAATTTATGAGAACCTTAATTCTTCTTTTTAGCCTAATTACTGCATTGTCTTTTGGTCAAGAACTAGGCTATTCTGAAACACAGATTAGCGTTTCAAAATGGATTGATGGCAGTTTGATGGTTCCTAATACTGGATCTGATCAACTTGCCATTATTATTGGTGGCTCTGGTCCTACGGATAGAGATGGCAATCAGAACTTTTTAAAAACCAACAATCTCAAGAAATTGGCACAAGAACTTGCCCTAAATGGGATTGCTACTTTTAGATATGACAAACGGATCGTAAAACAGATCAAAATGAATTCTGTGGATCCCAACATTAAATTTGATGATTTCGTTTCAGATGCCATTGATGTGGTCAATTATTTTAAAACAAAACAGAAATTTAAAAACATCTATATCATTGGTCATAGTCAAGGGAGTTTGATAGGTATGCTGGCCGCGCAACAAAATGTCAACGGCCTTATTTCTCTGGCGGGTGCAGGCCAATCCATTGATGCCGTTGTTATCGAACAGGTCCAAAAAACCGCACCTATGTTTACTGATGAGACTAAACGGGTTTTTGACATTCTAAGATCTGGAAATACAACCACCGATTATCCACCGGCGCTTGCCTCTATCTTTGACAGCAGCGTACAGGAATTTATGATGAGTTGGATGAAACATGATCCCGCGGTAATCATTAAGAAATTAGACCTTCCCATTTTAATTATTAATGGTACGAAAGACCTCCAAGTTAGTGTTAAAGAAGCAGAGGCACTACATCAAGCCTCAGTAAAATCAGAATTAAAACTTATTGAGAACATGAACCATGTTTTATTTATAATCCATGGAGACGATCAGGAAAATGCCAAATCCTATAACAATCCCAACGGAAAGGTTTCAGAAGAATTAATAAAAGATATTGTGGCTTTTATAAACAAGTAAGCGCCAAGGATTGCCATAAAAAAAGCATCCCGAAATCGAGATGCTTTTTTACTAACTAACCAACCAAATCATAATATTAACGTCTCTAAAGGTTAACTACTCCTTGTTTGTAATGTAGAGCATAATTATTACAACATACTCTATCACTTTCCAAATTCCGTGCCAAAAACATTATATGGGTTAAAAATCCTAGAATTGTCCTCTTGATTCTTCTATGATAACATTTTCTATGGTGGTCGCATCAACTACATCCCTTTCAAAGATCATCTATATAAGAACTCAAAAACAAGATTGGTGATGTAGGATATAGGATCGCGCGGATTTTTATAATACCAACTACCCTACAAGATAACTAGCAGTGCTCTTTCTAAAAGCAACCATAAAATTCCACTTTTTTTAAAACTTAAATTGTGGTATTTTGCGGTTCAAACTCACTAACCATGTCGCATTTTTATAAATTTTTCTTGTTTTTAGGAATAGTTATTCTCACTTCGGTTTCATCAAACGCTCAAACTTTGACCTTTGATAAAGCTAATGACAACTATTCTGAAAATTTTGATGTCTCAGTAAACATCGATTCTATAAGCTTTAATAGGTTTCAGATCAAACTCTCTACCAGCAATCCTGCACTCATTATCAATCAGGTCATCTTAAATAAGAAATTCTCAAAAGGAAGCTTAAAATTTGCCTCAAGTGGCTCCACCTATACTATTGATTATTCAACTGAAGCCCCAATTACGATTACAAAAAAGGAGAAAATATTCGATTTAAAATTGAATACGACCAATCGTTTTTCTGATGAAAACTTAATTGTTATCAAGGAAAACAATTTTTATAACCAAGCAAATCTTCTGTCTGTCACAGGACATGTTAAGCCTTCAACAGTCAATCAATTCGTGCTTTTTAAGAATGACGCCATCGTTTTTGGACTTTTAATGCTCTCACTTGGTTTTGTTTTTTATACTGAATCGAAAAAAGAAGGTTTCTGGCCAAAGTTTTATAAGTACATTCCAGGACTTTTAATGTGTTATATGATTCCGGCAATTTTCAACTCCTTAGGATTGATTTCTGCTGATGTTTCAGAGACTTATTATATTGCGAGTCGCTATCTCCTACCGGCTTCATTGGTTCTATTGACCATCAGCATCGATTTAAAAGCGGTTTTCAACTTAGGATGGAAAGCTTTGGTCATGTTTTTTACCGGAACTATCGGAATTATAATCGGCGGTCCAATTGCAATCTTGATCATCTCGACATTTTCTCCTGAAACCGTAGGAGGTGCCGGTTTTGACGCGGTCTGGAGAGGCTTGGCCACTTTAGCGGGGAGTTGGATTGGCGGAGGCGCCAATCAAGCAGCAATGTTGGAGATTTATGGTTTTAACCAAGAGTTATACGGAGGTATGGTTTTGGTTGATATCGTAGTGGCCAATATTTGGATGGCTGTACTTCTATTGGGGATTGGCAAGCGAGAAAAGATAGACAAATGGCTAAAAGCTGACAATACCGCAATTAACGCCCTACAGGAGAAAGTCCAAACGTTCAGTGAAAAAACAATCCGTATTCCGTCATTGACCGATTTTATCATGATCCTGTCATTTGCCTTTGTCGCCGTAGGAATTGCACATTATGGCGCAGACGTCATTTCAACCTACCTCTCCAATAATTTTGTTGCGGTGAGCGACCCTAGAAGTGCCTTATCATCTTTTGGGAGCCAATTCTTTTGGTTGATTTCAATTGCAACTTTAATTGGTCTCTTATTATCCTTTACAAAAGCTAAGAATTATGAAGGTGCTGGCGCCAGTAAAATAGGGAGTGTGTTTATTTACATCTTGGTGGCGACTATTGGGATGAAAATGGATTTGGGCAAAATTTTTGAAAATCCAGGACTTATTTTAATCGGTTTGGTGTGGATGGCTATTCACGCTGCATTCCTTATCCTTATTGCGAAACTTATTAAAGCCCCATACTTCTTCTTAGCCGTTGGAAGTCAAGCAAACGTTGGTGGCGCGGCTTCAGCTCCAGTTGTCGCAGCAGCCTTCCATCCATCATTAGCAACGGTTGGTGCGCTGTTGGCTGTCTTTGGTTATGTCGTAGGAACCTATGGTGCGCTTTTATGTGCTGAGCTCATGAGAATAGTTTCTGTAGGTTAGCTTTTATAGGAATTTTATAAGATATTTGCCGACTTTTCGAGTTCAGGGTTTAGAGTTTAGAGTTTAGAGTTTTAAAAATAGAAAGTTAAATACGAAAAAAGAATAAATGAAAAGATTAGCGTTTATCATCACCTTACTTATTGTATCGTCCTGCGCAAAGGACAAGTCAAATTTCACACTTAAGGGTACCATTAAAGATTTAAAAAAAGGAACAGTATATCTTCAAAAGATTGAAGATAGCACCCTTGTGTCTATTGACTCTCTTAATATAATTGGGGAATCACCATTTGAGCTTCGCACCTATTTGGATGCACCAGAAGTTCTCTTTTTGAAACTTGATAAAAATGGTGAAGACAGTGGCATTATCCCTTTTTTCGCCGCCGAAGGAATTACAGAAATCAACACCACATTGAAAAACTTCTTTATGGATGCAAAAATCAAAGGCTCCGTTCAACAACAAAAATTAGAAGAATATAAATCGGTAATGGACAAGTTTAAGGATAAAAACCTTGATCTTATCAAAAATAACTTAGAAGCAAGAAGAAGCCAGGATTCTCTTGAAATAGATTCTAGTTTAAAGGAATACAACAATTTGATTATCAGAAAATATTTGTACACCATTAATTTTGCTATCAACAACAAAGAAAGTGAAATTGCGCCTTATTTGGCAGTGACAGAAATCCCTGATGCCAATCTTAAATATTTGGACACCATCAATAAGGTATTGCCTCCAGAAATTAAAGCCTCCAAATATGGAAAGGAATTGCAACACTTGATTGATGAGCGAAAAAAAGAATAGTTTTTCGCTTTTAATATCTATCGTTATATCTATCGTTAATCAACCATAAAATTGAAATACTTAACATAGATATCCGTTACTTTGTAAAAGAGATACAGAAGAATGGACGTTAATAAGGCAAAACTCATCAAATGGGCTAAGAGAACAGGCTACGGTTTAGGCATTCTCTTAGCTCTTTTTATTTTCTTTTATGCGAGTATTTATTTTGGTCTCTGGGGGAAAATACCGGATTCAAAAGAATTGGCACGTCTAAAACAAAGTCAAGCCACCCAAGTATTGGATGCTAACCATGATTTGATTGGTAAAATTTATGTCTACGATAGGCAGTCCATCAAATACTCTGATTTCCCTCAACATCTAATTGACGCTTTAATTGCTACGGAGGATGTACGGTTTTATGAACATAATGGTATAGACAACAAGAGTTTACTACGTGTGTTCTTCAAAAGCATATTACTGTCCAATGATTCATCGGGCGGAGGGAGTACGATTACCTTACAATTGGCTAAAAATCTCTTTGGAAGAAAAAACTATGGTGCCTTTGGGATTTTGATCAATAAAATCAAGGAAAGTATCGTCGCAAAACGGATTGAAAATCTTTATTCCAAAGAAGAGATCCTCACACTATATCTTAACACGGTGCCGTTTCCGGATAACACTTACGGCATTGAAAGTGCTTCAGAAAAATTTTTCAATTCCCATACCAAAGATCTGACCCTAGTACAGTCGGCAGCATTGGTTGGATCTCTTAAGGCAAACACGAGTTATAATCCGCGACGTTATCCCGAGAAATCAAAAGCTAGAAAAAACGTGGTCATCCAGCAAATGGAAAAATACGGCTATCTCTCTGCTTCTGAAGCCACCAAAGCCAAAACCGATAGCATTGCCATAGACTATCAAAATTATGCGCCCAATGAAGGTTTAGCCCCTTACTTTAGAGCACAGATTAAAAAACAATTGGACAGTTTACTCAAACAGGAAAAATACTTCAAACCTGATGGTGAGATGTATAATATTTATCATGATGGTTTAAAAATCTACACCACCCTAGATAATACCATGCAGCGTTATGCCGAAGCAGCGATGAAAGAACACATGAGCGATTTGCAACAACAATTTGAAAAAGCCTATGGACAGAATGCGCCTTGGTTAAAGGGAAAACATGCCTTTGATGCTGCAAAGAAACGCTTACCAGTGTACAAAAAACTCAAATCGCAAGGTTTAGATGAAAAAGCCATTGAAGATTCGCTAAAACAAAAACATCAAACCGATCTCTTTTCTTGGGATGAAACCACCGTAAAATCCATGTCTACATTAGACAGTTTGGAATACTATTCAAAATTTCTCAACGTTGGCCTAGTGTCTCTGGATCCTTCCAATGGTGCCATAAAAGCTTATGTGGGCGGAATAGATTATGGTTTTTTTCAGTTTGACCATATTGTGCAAAGCAAACGACAAGTAGGTTCTACATTTAAACCCATTGTTTATACCGCAGCTTTGGAAAACGGGATGGATCCGTGCACTTATTTTCCCATAAAAGCCATTACGTATACAGATGTAGATAATTGGCGCCCCACAAATGCTGGAGGTTCTGAAGATGATGACATGAATTATTCACTTCAAAATGCTTTGAGCAATTCCATAAACACCATTGCTGTAAAAGTTCTTTACGAAACTGGCATACCTCACGTTATAGGTCAAGCAAAAAACATGGGCATCAAAAGTAATATAGAGGCCGTTCCGTCCATTGCGCTGGGCTCTTCCAACCTTACGGTCTTGGAAATGGCAACAGCGTATACTACTTATGTAAATGGAAGCAAACCTTCAAATCCTGTTTTTATTACGAAAATAGAAGACAAAGACGGGAACATTATTGCCTCCTTCGAAGATCTCCATCCAGAGGAGAGCTCTCGGACCGATATGGCCTTTAGTGATGATACTAGGCAAGTGATGTTAGAATTCATGAAAGCCACAGTCAATGACGGCACTGCGGCGAGATTAAGATCAACCTATCAATTACCTAATGCCATTGCAGGAAAAACGGGAACCACGCAAGATAACAAGGACGGGTGGTTTGTTGGGATTATGCCAAAGTTAGTTACGGTAACCTGGGTTGGGAACGACAATCAACAAATAGGGTTTAGTTCTACCGGACTTGGGCAAGGCGCTAGCTCAGCACTGCCCATTTTTGCGAAATACATTCAAAAATTAAACGCTGATTCTAATTATAACACGATCACCAAAGCCTCTTTTGAAACCCCATCTGAAACGGTCTTAAATTCCTTGGACTGTGAGCCTACAAAAACTGACGGCTTTTTCAAACGACTGTTTGGCAATAATAAGGACGAACGCAAGTTTGAAAAGAAAGAAAAAAAGAAAGGTGGTGGTATTTTTGGATGGCTAAAAAAGAAAGATAAAGAGGAGGAATAATATCTTAAATATTTAATTATAAGATGTTTACATTCTGAATTTTCTAAAATATAGAAATAAAAAAACCTCTTCTTATATTATAAAAAGAGGTTTGTCTATTAATTGATTTTGTCTCCATTTTTATCGAAAAAATGGTATTCAAGATATGTGTAAGCATCTCTGGGCATCACTTTTACCCATTTTTTATGTTCTAAAAACCATTTTGATCTTAAGGAGGGAAATCCTTTGGTCAAAAAGGCTGCTATAAAAGGATGTGTGTTTAAGGTCACCTTTTTGTAGTCTTTTTTGAAAATCCGTTCCATGTCTTGAGTAATGCGTTGAACAACCTTGATAGGTGCTTCAATGTCCTCGCCACTGCCATCTGGATTTTCTTCTTTTGTTTCAATATTCCTTTCTGGGCGCACCCGTTGCCTGGTTATTTGTATCAGACCGAATTTGCTAGGAGGTAATATCTTATGCTTTGCTTTATCATCCTTCATTTCTTCACGAAGATGATTGTACAGTTTTTTCCGATTCTCTGCGTTGGACATATCAATAAAATCGACCACAATAATGCCACCCATATCGCGTAAACGCAACTGTCGGGCTATTTCTGTAGCTGAAATTAAATTGACTTCTAAAGCAGTATCCTCTTGATTTTTTTCTTTGTTGGATCGATTGCCACTGTTCACATCAATCACATGGAGCGCTTCGGTGTGTTCTATCACAATATACGCGCCCTTTGCCATAGAGACGGTACGTCCGAAGGAGGTCTTGATTTGTCTCTCAATACCATGTTTTTCAAAAATGGGCACGCCATTCTGATAATGTTTCACAATCGATTCCTTTTTTGGTGCAATTTGATGCACATAATCTTTGATTTGCATATAAAGTTCCTCATCATCCACAACAATACTTGAGAACGAATCATTAAAAATATCCCTCAAAATTGAGGACGCTTTGTTCATTTCTCCAAGTACCTTACTTGGGTGGGGGGCTTTGTGGAGTTTTCTGCACATTGCGGTCCAACGGCCCAACAAATTCTGCAAATCAGTGTCTAACTCAGCCACTTTTTTACCTTCCGCAACAGTCCGGACAATAACGCCAAAACCTTTAGGAGTAATGCTTTTGACCAATCGTTTCAAACGATCTTTTTCTTCCTTGGATTCTATCTTTTGAGAAATAGAAATTCGGTCAGAAAATGGCACCAAAACAATATACCTTCCGGCAATTGACAACTCGCTACTAAGGCGAGGTCCTTTGGTTGAAATTGGTTCTTTTACAATTTGGACCAAGATGGATTGATTTGATTTTAAAGCATCGGCAATACTGCCGTTCTTATCAATATCTTTTTCAAATTGAAAATTTTTGAGTAGAAAATCTGTGTGTTTCCCTGTGCTTACACGTTTTATGAATTTCAAAAGCGAAGGCAATTTTGGGCCTAAATCATGATAATGCAAAAACGCATCTTTCTCATAACCTACATTAACAAATGCAGCATTTAGCCCAGGAACAGCTTTCCGGATTTTGGCGATAAACACATCACCAACCGAAAACTTGTTATCCTCTTCATCTTTATGTAATTCAATAAGTTTTCCATCTTTTAATAAGGCAAAATCAACAAAGTCTGAACTCGAACGAATAATTAATTCTTTATCCATGTTGTTAATTTAAATCCGTTGCAACATACATCACAACAGATGGATTATACTAAATTTTTTGACACAGGATTCCCGATAAAATATCGGGATAATTCCGGTAAATCTATCTGGTCCACAACCAGCGGAGCAGCATAAATTTTATATCAAAGAACGTTATTGTAAAACTGAAAAAGTAGTTAAAAAACTACTTTTTCTTTTTGTGACGGTTAGCGCGTCTACGTTTTTTACGCTTATGCGTCGCTACCTTATGTCGTTTTCTTTTTTTACCACTTGGCATAAATCAAGTCTTTTTTTAGATTAATATTTCCTTTAATGTTTTACTCTACTTCAACATTCATTTTTACACTTTCTACAAATACTTTTGCAGGCTTAAATGCAGGAATGTTGTGTGCTGGTATTTTGATAGTGGTATTCTTAGAAATGTTTCTACCTGTTTTCTCAGCTCTTGTTTTGATAATAAAGCTTCCAAAACCTCTTAAATAAACGTTGTCTCCACCTTCTAAGGATGTTTTCACTTCATCCATAAACGTCTCAACCGTTGCTTGGACATCTCCTTTTTCCATTCCTAATCTCTCAGAAATCTTAGCTACTAGATCAGCTTTTGTCATTGTTATTAATTTTTAGGGTTATCTATTAATTATAAGGGATGCAAATATAGGCATTTTAATTTCAATATTTCAAGCCTAATTAATTAAAATTTAAGGTTGTAAAGGTTTATTTTTGTCAAGTTTTACAAATAAAAATGGATTTCAACAAGACATTAATCATTTGGTATTCAGAACATAAGCGAGACATGCCTTGGCGTAACACCAAAAACCCCTATTACATCTGGCTGTCAGAAATAATCTTACAACAGACCCAAATTACGCAAGGACAGCCTTATTATAATGCTTTTATCAGCAAATATCCAACAATTTTTGACCTGGCAAATGCCCAAGAAAGTGAGGTTTTAAAACTTTGGCAAGGTTTGGGTTATTATTCCAGGGCTCGAAATCTACATGCCTCGGCAAAATATGTCGCCAATGAACTCGAAGGCGTTTTTCCAAACACATATAAAGACCTTTTAAAACTGAAAGGTGTTGGTGACTATACAGCCAGTGCAATAGCCTCCATTTGTTTTAATGAGCCAACAGCAGTGGTTGATGGAAATGTCTATAGGGTATTGTCTCGTTATTTCGGAATTGACACCCCTATAAATTCCACAAAGGGTATGAAAGAGTTTAAAGCACTAGCCACAACTTTAATTGATCATCAAAACCCATCAGATTACAATCAGGCTATTATGGAGTTTGGTGCCATACAATGCAAACCAAGAAATCCTAATTGCAATACCTGTCCTTTAAATGTAAGTTGTGTAGCCCTTCAAAAAGATCGGATCCACGAACTGCCGGTTAAATTGAAAAAAACTAAAGTCAGCACAAAATATTTCAATTTCCTCGTGATGCTTTCTACCGACAAAAAAACAGTTTTTCAAAAAAGAACCCATAAAGGCATTTGGCAGAACCTTTACCAGTTCCCCCTTTTGGAAACGGATAAAAAACTCAAGATTGCCGATTTTAAAAAGCATCCTTTTATAGAGTCCTATTTGGGGAACATCCCTTTTGAATTTAGCCTTTACAATAATCAGGATATTGTGCACAAACTTTCGCATCAGCATTTACATACCAAATTTTGGATTATAGAAATCGATAAACTTCCACAAAAAAGTATCGCTATTGCAGATTTAAAACGCTATCCCACGTCTATGCTGATCAGTAATTTTATTGATGAGTTTTTTGATGGTTAAATCATGAAGAGGTCATACACAGATTTACACAGAGAAAAGTTGAGCTACGCAGAGCTCTCATAAATACACGTGATTTTCGTGTTAAAAATTAAGTTATAGTATTTCTCTTAAATCTTTATGCTCCATTAATAAAGAATGACATCAAGAAAATCGTCAATTCCACTTAATAAATTCGAACCCCAGAAATATTAACTCATATTTTTTTATTACTTTTAAGAAAATCAATGCAAATGGTTAATTTTGCAGCTAAATACTAAAACAACTATGTCAGGTACTTTAAATAAAGTCATGTTAATTGGACACTTGGGAGATGATGTAAAAATGCACTATTTCGATGATAAAAATTGCGTTGGGAGATTTCCGTTGGCCACCAACGAGACTTATACAAGCAAGCAAACCAATGAGCGTATTACCAACACCGAATGGCATAATATAGTTGTACGTAATAAAGCCGCGGAAATTTGCGAGAAATACCTGAGTAAAGGCGATAAAGTCTATATTGAAGGCCGCATTAAAACAAGAAAATGGACTGATGATAAAGGTATTGAACGCTATTCAACAGAAATACAATGTACAGATTTTACATTTTTAACCACTAAAAATGAAAGTCAGGATACTGCTTCAAACCAAGGGCAATCTGCAACAAACCCAAATCCAAACGTTGCGGATCCTAAACAAGATGATGATTTACCATTTTAAAAAATCTAACTAATTTCTTTTGTATTGGACCCTGAACCCACGCTATTACTATTCTTTCAATCTTCTGAGAACTTCGAGTTTATTATAGGTATCATTTTAATAGTTGTTCTACTAATTTGCTCTGCGCTTATTTCAGGTGCCGAAGTTGCATTTTTTTCCTTAACCCGTTCCGATATTGATAAGGGTTTGGAGGAGAAATCGACTGCATTCCAAATTATTTCACGACTATTGGAACGCCCTAAAAAGCTATTGGCCACCATTCTCGTAGCCAATAACTTCATCAATATTGCCATTGTTATTTTATTTGCGTCCATTGGAAAGTTTCTTTTTCATCAAATAACCATTACTTGGCTTCGCTTTACTTTGGAAGTGGTAGTTGTCACCTTCATGATTCTCCTTTTCGGAGAGATCTTACCTAAGATTTATGCCAATAGAAACCGAATCAAATTCGCAATATTCATGGCGCAACCCGTCCAATTTCTGGACATCTTTTTTTCTCCAATTAGTTTGCCTATGCGTTCAATTACCATTGGCATCCACAATAAACTCGGGAAACAAAAATCCAACCTTAGTGTGGACCAATTATCCCAGGCCCTAGAACTTACGGGCGAGCATGAAACCAGTATAGAAGAACACAAAATCCTACAAGGAATAGTCTCTTTCGGTAATACGGACACCAAGCAAGTGATGCGTCCGCGGATTGACATTTTTGCGTTGAATACCGAACTAAAATATTCTGAAATCATTCCAGAGATCATCAAAAACGGCTATTCAAGAATTCCCATTTATAAAGAAACCATTGATAATGTGGTAGGCATTTTATATGTTAAAGACCTCTTACCTTATATTGACCGAAAGCAATTTGATTGGACTGCATTGTTGCGCGAACCGTTTTTTGTACCGGAAAATAAAAAGCTGGATGATTTAATGGCAGAATTCCAAGAGAAGAAAGTACACTTAGCAGTGGTAGTTGATGAATATGGCGGTACTTCCGGTTTAGTATCTTTGGAAGATGTCATTGAAGAGATTGTAGGTGACATCAGTGACGAGTTTGACGATGATGATTTGACCTATAGTAAAATTGATGAGTACAACTATTCTTTTGATGGTAAAACACCGTTAAAGGATTTTTATAAAATTGTCAATCTTGAGGACGACTCCGATTTTGAAAATCATAAGGGAGAAGCAGAGACCATTGCGGGCTTTGTCTTGGAAATTTCAGGAATATTCCCAAGACGAAACAGTAAAATAAATTTTAAAAATTACGTTTTCACCATTGAAGCATTAGATAGAAAGCGAATCAAACTAGTAAAATTTACCATTTTAAAATGATGAAAACCAAACTTTTTGTTTTTGTATTGAGCGTTTTACTCTGTTTTTCCTGTGGAGATGACCCCGTTCCAAAACCAAAAGGGTTTTTACGTTTGGATTATCCCAAAGCAGAATACCAAGAAACAGATGTTGATTTGCCCTTTGTTTTTGAAAAAAACACCTTGGCGGATCGTGTCAGAAAAATTAAAATGGATTCTAAAGACCTTACTTATGGCGTCAATATCGACTATCCGACACTAAAAGGGACTATTTACTTGACCTACATCAAAGTAACGGAAGATAATCTTATTCCACTTATTAGGGATTCCCAAAACCTCACCCAAGAACACACGCAAAAAGCTGATGTTATTGAAGGCGATTTTTATGAGAACAAAGAACATCAAGTCTATGGCATGTTTTACGAAGTTGGCGGCAATGCAGCATCACAATCCCAATTTTATGTCACAGATAGCATTAATCATTTTCTAAATGGATCGCTTTATTTTTATGCGAAACCAAATTATGATTCCATTCTACCGGCGGCAGACTATTTAAAAAAAGATATTAGGCACATCATGGAAACCTTAAGATGGAAATAAACAACTTCCACTTTTGTAAATTACAATAATCATTATATTTGCTAAACTTTTCAACACAACATGAAATATAAAAGAATCCTACTCAAATTATCTGGCGAAGCCTTAATGGGAGACCGTCAATACGGAATAGATCCGCAACGACTGGCAGAATATGCCGAAGACATTAAAGCCATTACAGAAAAAGGCGTTGAAGTAGCCATTGTAATAGGTGGAGGAAACATTTTTAGAGGTGTTGCAGGGGCAAGCCATGGCATGGACCGAGTTCAGGGCGACCATATGGGAATGCTTGCCACAGTTATTAACGGTCTAGCTTTACAGAGCGCCCTGGAGGATGCTGGTATACCAACACGCCTGCAGTCTGCAGTTCATATCAATCAAGTAGCAGAGCCGTTTATAAGACGTAGAGCAATGCGTCATTTAGAAAAGGGCCGTGTGGTCATTTTTGGTGGCGGTACTGGAAATCCTTATTTTACAACCGATTCCGCAGCTGTTTTAAGAGCAATTGAAATAGAAGCCGATGTGATCTTAAAAGGTACTCGTGTAGATGGCATTTACAATACCGATCCTGAAAAAGATAGATCTGCGATAAAGTTTGACCATATCACGTTTGATGATGTGCTACGTAAAGGACTAAAAGTGATGGACACTACAGCGTTTACACTAAGTCAGGAAAATGAATTACCTATCATTGTGTTTGACATGAACAAAAGAGGAAATCTTTTAAAAGTGGTTTCCGGAGAAAAAATTGGAACAAAAGTAAATCTATAGAACAAAAAAGCCATTTGTCCGCTTTTTTGAAATGTTTTAGAAATTAAAAATTTTAATGATGAACGAAGAGATCAATTTTATATTAGACAGCACAAAAGAAGCGATGGAGAATGCCATCAAGCATCTTGAAAAACAATTCTCAAACATTAGAGCAGGTAAAGCAAGCCCAGCCATGTTGGGCAATGTCATGGTCAACTATTATGGGGCCCAAACACCATTGGCCCAAGTGGCCAACGTGAACACACCTGACGGTAGAACAATTTCTGTACAACCTTGGGAAAAAAAGATGCTCCAAGAAATTGAGAAAGGCATCCAGATTGCAAATTTAGGTTTCAACCCAATGAACAATGGTGATCTTATCATTATTAATGTGCCACCTTTAACTGAAGAGCGCCGCCGTGAATTGGCAAAACAAGCGAAGGCGGAAGCAGAAGATGCCAAAATTGGAGTGCGTAGTGCAAGGAAAGATGCCAATACAGAAATCAAAAAACTGGAAGATCTTTCTGAAGATTTTCAAAAAGGCATAGAGAACGACATACAACAATTAACAGATAAGTACGTTAAGAAGATTGATGAAGCTTTTGAAATAAAAGAAAAGGAAATCATGACCGTATAATTAAAAGCGACTAAAGTCGCTTTTTTAGCTTTATATCAATTTAATACCCGTTCATTATATGCATAAATACTGCGTTTGGATTTTTTTTATCATTTGCATATGGTCAGCGCAGTCACAAGTTCCTGAAAAAATAGGAGACACACTCAGCATCGTTGAACAGGACTCAATCAAAAAAAGTAAATTCTTCAAGCAAATTGGGAACGGCTTCTTTCCCACAAAATATATTGATATTGATTTAAGATACTTGATCAAATACAATCAGTATGAAGGGATAAGAACAGGACTTGGCGGAAAAACCAACGATAACCTTTCTGACAAATACCGAATGAATGGTTACGTAGTGTATGGATTTAAAGACCATAACTTCAAATACAGCCTTGGTGGCGGATTCAGGCTTTCCAAACGCTCTGACACATGGGTTGACCTCTCTTACACGGACGATTTGCAAGAAACAGGAAGTTCCTCCTTTTTGACCGATAAACGCTTCTTTTCGTTTTTCGAACCCCGATTATTGAACATCAGCTTATTTCATCATCATATTACCAAAACTGTTTCTCTTGAACATCAAATCACACCTTATTTGCTGTCAGAAATTGAACTGTCAAGAAGTAATGTAAACGCTACTTACGACTACACTTTTTTCGTAGATCAAACCCCTTTTAAGGAATTTCGAATGAGTATCGCAAAAGTATCCTTACAATGGAACCCATTCAATACCTTTGAGCCAGTTGGTGACATAGATGTTGAGAAAGAAGGTTTTCCCAACTTTACCCTACAGGTATCCAAAAGTTTTAAAGATGTTTTAGGTGCCGATTTTAATTTCATTAAAGCCGATTTCAGATCCATTTATATCTTGGATTTAAATACCCAGGATGAATCTTTTACTGAAGCCACTTTAACCGGGGGCCTTGCTCTAGGTAAAACGCCGTTGACACATCTTTACCATACCTACCCCAATAATCTGGATAAGGAAACCGTTTTACAGCGATTTTCGGTTGCAGGAATCAATAGTTTTGAAACTATGTATTTCAACGAGTTTTTTTCGGACAAATTCGCAACACTTCAATTAAAACATTATCTCAAACCTTTTAATATCTCTAAACGCATGCAGCCACAAATGGTTCTTATTTCACGTTTTGCATTAGGAGATATGGATCATATAGAGCGGCATCAGGAAATTGAATTTGGCACGCTCAATAAAGGCTATTATGAAGCGGGTTTTGAAGTGAATAAAATTCTTTTTGGTTTTGGATTAAGTTTTGCCTACCGTTATGGCGCTTATCATCTGCCTAAACTCGAAGATAATATTGCTCTCAAGTTTACTTTTAATATTAGTCTGTAAGTAAAAGTTTAATCTTTTGTTTTTTTACCTTTGCTGCAGCAATAAACACTATGTCCAAACTGTCTACAAAAAGATTCTGGGAGGTTGTAGCGCGATTGATCTTGCGCAACAAAATAATTATTCTCGTTCTTATCGTTTTAGCCACGCTTTTCCTGAGTACGCAATGGAAAAATATGCGCTTTACGTTTACGGAGGCCAATCTTCTGCCTGATGACCACGAAGTCAATATCGCTTACAATCAATTTTTGGAGATATTTGGTGAAGAAGGCAATCTCATTGTTCTCGGCGTCAAAGACCCTTCACTATTTACTGTAGAAAAGCTTAATGCCTGGAACCGTCTTTCAGAAAGTTTTAAGCATTATGACGAAGTTGAAACTGTTCTTTCGATAAAGGATTTACAAAAACTCGTTAAAAATACTGAAAAGGAAAAATTTGACTTGCTGCCATTTATCAAGGATTCCTTGCCCTCTTTAGCGGAAATTGACACCTTGCAACAAGAACTTTTTCAGAAGTATCCCTTTTATGACAACTTTCTTTTCAATAAAGAAACGCGTACTATAAGAACGGCCATATATCTTAACAAAGACATCGTCAACACCTCGGCAAGAAAGGACTTCATTATTGATATTCTTCAAGTAAATGTACAAGAATTTGAAACAAAATACGACTTAGATGTCAGGGTTTCAGGCATGCCATATATCAGGACGCTCAATTCACAAAACATCGTGGATGAAATTGGTTTGTTCATTGGCGCGGCGTTGTTGGTGACCTCCTTCATTTTCTTTTTATTTTTTAGATCGTTCAGGGCCACATTAATTGCGTTGGTTGTAGTCTCATTTGGGGTAATGTGGACCTTTGGTATCATTGGCCTTTTAGGTTATGAAATCACGGTATTAACCGCTTTGATTCCGCCTTTGATCATCGTGATTGGGATCCCCAATTGCATATTCTTGATCAACAAATACCAGCAAGAGGTTAAAAATCATGGTAACAAGGTCAAATCCTTACAGCGTGTCATTACTAAAATTGGAAATGCTACATTAATGACCAACGCTACAACAGCTGTAGGTTTTGCAACTTTTATCTTGACAGAAAGTGCGCTGCTAAAGGAATTTGGAGTGGTAGCATCCTTAAGTATTATTGCCATTTTTTTGCTCTCAATACTTATTATCCCTATTATTTATACGTTTTTACCTTTTCCCAAAGAACGTCATTTAGAACATCTTAACCGCCGTTGGACCAGTGGGTTTGTTAATTGGATGGAACGTATGGTCAAAGAACGCCGCATCACCATCTACATTACAGCAGTGTCTTTGTTGACCGTAAGTTTGATTGGAATTTTTCAAATTAAAATTTCTGGAAGTCTCATTGAAGACATGCCTCAAAACACTGAATTCTTCAAGGACATTCGCTTTTTTGAAAGTGAATTTAATGGCATCATGCCTTTGGAAATTATGGTGGATACCAAACGAAAGAAAGGCGTTATGAAATTGAGCACACTTAAACGCATGAATGAATTGGAAGAGCGTATGATGGAAATACCTCAGTTATCACGTCCAATTTCCGTAGTTAGTTTGGTTAAATACTCCAAACAAGCGTATTATAATGGCAATCCAAAATATTACCAGTTGCCAACCAGTCAGGAAAACAGTTTCATCTTATCTTATGCTAAAAACTCTAATACTGAAGCTGATCTTTTAAAAAGTTTTGTTGACAGCACTGGCCGATACGCACGTATAACCACTTTTATGAAAGATATTGGCACGGACAAAATGGAACGGATAGAAGAAGATCTCCAATCAGAAATCAACAAACTGTTTCCTGTAGATAACTATAACGTCATCATGACCGGAAAAGCCTTGGTGTTCCAAAAAGGCACCAATTATTTAGTCAAGAATTTAGCCATCTCCCTATCACTTGCCATTTTCTTGATTGCCTTATTTATGGCCTATTTGTTCAGATCCTTCAGAATGATTGTCATTTCATTGATTCCAAATCTTTTGCCTTTATTGATTACCGCAGGATTAATGGGCTACTTGGGTGTTCCTCTAAAACCTTCTACAATTTTAGTGTTTAGTATTGCCTTTGGTATTTCTGTGGATGACACCATTCACTTTTTGGCAAAATACCGTCAAGAATTACAAGCCAATAACTGGAAGATCAAAAAATCAGTCTACGGTGCCTTACGAGAAACTGGAGTAAGCATGTTCTATACCTCCATCGTTTTATTCTTTGGATTTTCGGTATTTACACTATCAAACTTTGGAGGTACGGTGGCATTAGGCGCCTTGGTATCGGCTACCTTGTTATTTGCAATGTTGTCCAACTTGTTGTTATTACCCTCCTTACTTTTATCCTTGGAAAGAAGTATTGCAAACAAGGAAACGATGAAGCAGCCATCCATTAATATAATACCTGAGGATGACGACACTGACGAAAATTCCAACTAAGTAAACCTCAAATTTTACCATTTGGGTTGGAATTTAGAATTTCATAGTTTGTACTTGAAACCTCATAGCCTTTTTTTATCTTTGCACTCTTAAAATTTATGAAGATGACATCAAAAACTGTTGCAGAACTCTTGAAAGCCGATTTCAAATCGGAAGACATTGACATTAAAGGTTGGGTAAGAACCTTTAGAGCCAACCGCTTTATTGCTTTAAATGATGGTTCTTCCCTCCAAAACATCCAATGTGTTGTGGACTTTGAGAACACTGACGAGAAAACCTTAAAGCGCATAACCACCGGTGCTGCAGTTCATATAAAAGGCCAATTGACCGAAAGTCAAGGCAAAGGACAATCTGTTGAAATCCAAGTGGAAAAGATTGTCATTTTAGGAGATTCTGATCCGGAGACGTTTCCTATCCAACCTAAAAAGCACTCATTTGAGTTTTTACGTGAAAACGCACACTTACGTACCAGAACCAACACATTCAGTGCCGTGATGCGTTTACGTTCTTCCCTCTCTTTTGCCATTCATAAGTATTTTAATGAACATGGTTTTTATTATATGCACACGCCAATCATTACTGGAAGTGATGCTGAAGGTGCGGGTGAAATGTTTCGTGTAAGTGCTTTGGATCCTAAAAACCCACCATTGACTGAAGATGGCGAGGTGGATTATAAACAAGATTTCTTTGGTAAGGAAACCAATTTAACAGTTTCTGGACAGTTGGAGGCTGAGGCTTATGCTATGTCATTAGGTAAAGTTTACACATTTGGTCCAACTTTTAGGGCTGAAAACTCCAATACGTCTCGCCATTTGGCAGAATTTTGGATGATTGAACCAGAGGTTGCTTTTATGGATTTGGCTGGCAATATGGATTTGGCCGAAGATTTCCTAAAATCAGTGCTGAAATATGTATTGGAGCATAACCGTGAGGATATAGAGTTTTTAGAGCAACGTTTGTTGGATGAAGAAAAAACCAAGCCACAGGCTGATCGTTCAGAATTAAACCTGATTGACAAATTGAAATTTGTGATCGAAAATAATTTCAAACGCGTCAGTTATACAGAAGCAATCGATATCCTAAAAGATTCAAAACCAAACAAAAAGAAGCAATTCAAATATCCAATTGAGGACTGGGGGACTGATCTCCAAAGTGAACACGAGCGTTTTTTAGTTGAAAAACACTTTAAATGCCCAGTAATTTTATTTGATTATCCAGCCAATATCAAAGCGTTCTATATGCGTTTGAACGAAGATGGAAAAACCGTTCGCGCCATGGATATCTTATTCCCAGGCATTGGCGAAATGGTTGGCGGTTCGCAACGTGAAGAACGTTTGGACGTTCTCAAAGAAAAAATGAGAGCCTTAAACATTGATGAAGAAGAGTTATGGTGGTATTTGGAATTACGCAAATACGGTACCGCAGTACATTCTGGTTTCGGACTGGGCTTTGAACGTTTAGTGATGTTTGTCACTGGAATGGGAAATATCCGTGATGTGATTCCTTTTCCAAGAACGCCACATAACGCAGACTTCTAAATAGTAAAAAAAACAAAGTTTTAAGCTTCAAACTCAGCAGCTATAAGGTCTGAAAACGTAAATTTTTCACAAAACAATCTGCATTCATTCCTAATGTAGATTGTTTTTTCTATTTTTAGAGTAAATCTTTTAAAACCCATGCTTAAACAGTATTTACAGTTCAAACTATCACAAAAATTGTCGCCGCAACAAATTCAGTTGATGAAGCTGATCCAATTGCCTACGCAAGCATTTGAGCAGCGTTTAAAGCAGGAAATGGAAGAAAACCCGGCGTTGGAATCTGGTAAGGAATCGGATGAATTTGACGACCAGCATGATGAATTTGACAATACTCAGGATGATTATGAAGAGCATGAGCAGATTGGAGAAGACATCAATGTTGATGAATACTTGAGCGATGACGACATTCCTGATTACAGGACCCAAGTTAGCAACTACAGTGCAGATGATGAGGATAGAGATATGCCTTTTGCCGCAGGCACATCCTTCAACCAATATTTAACCAATCAGCTTAACACCTTCAGATTGACTGATGATGAACGTGATATTGCTGAGTTTTTAGTGGGCAGTGTAGATGAAAGTGGCTATATCCGACGTTCATTGGCCGAGATTACTGATGATCTTGCGTTTACCCAAAATGTATTTACGGATGAAAAATCAATAGAAAAAGTACTTCATGTGATCCATCAATTGGATCCTGCTGGGGTTGGAGCACGTAATCTACAAGAATGTTTGAGCATACAATTACATCGAAAGGAGAAAAATCCGGATGTGGAATTGGCAATTGAAATTATTGACAATGCTTTCGATCAGTTCACGAAAAAACATTATAAAAAGTTAATTCAAAAATTTGACATTAGTGAACTTCAACTTAAAGATGCCATTGAAGAAATAGAACGTCTGAATCCAAAACCAGGAGGTTCCTATTCAGGAAACAATCGTGTTGTAGAACATATTGTTCCTGATTTTGCAATCAAAATTGTGGATGGTGAGCTCGAACTCACTTTAAATGGTAGGAATGCACCAGAACTTCATGTATCTAGAGAGTACACGAACATGATGAAAGGCTATAAGGAGGCCAGGGACAAATCCAAATCGCAAAAAGACGCGGTAATGTTCATAAAACAAAAGCTTGATGCTGCCAAATGGTTCATAGAGGCCATCAAACAGCGTCAGCAGACCTTATTTGTAACGATGAGTGCAATAATGCACTATCAGAAGGATTACTTTTTAACCGGCGATGAGCGCAAGCTTAGGCCCATGATCTTAAAGGATATTGCAGAAGAAATAGATATGGATGTGTCAACAGTGTCCCGTGTAGCGAATAGTAAATATGTGGACACTCCTTACGGCACGAAATTGATCAAGGAATTCTTTTCTGAATCCATGACAAACGATCAAGGCGAAGAAGTTTCCACAAGGGAAATAAAAAAGATTCTTGAAACCGTCATTGAAAACGAAGATAAACGCAAGCCACTTACCGATGAAAAACTGGCAGCGATCTTATTGGAAAAAGGGTATCCTATTGCGCGACGGACAGTTGCTAAATACAGGGAACAATTAGATATTTCTGTAGCGCGACTACGAAAACAATTATGATTCACTATCTTTTAAAAAGTATTTCCTATATTTTTCATCCTTTGCTCATGCCCCTACTTGGGGTAGTTTTTTATTTCTCAAAAACACCGCGTTTTATTCCTGAACCGGTAATGAAAGCGAAGATTTTTTCAGTTACTATCTTAACGCTCATCTTACCAATACTTTTATATTTTCTTCTAAAGACTATTAAAAGAGTAGAATCTCTAGAGCTTAAAACAAGTAAAGAGCGGATTATTCCTTTGATACTAAATGTTTTGATCATGATATTGATCTTAAAGAGAGTGCTGCCTTATAACGAAATACCAGAATTATACTATTATTATTTAGGGATTCTCTTTTCCACCTTAACGTGTTTATTCTTGGCCATTTTAAGGTTTAAAGCCAGCATCCATATGATTGGAAGTGCCGGGTTTTTCATGTTTGCGATAGCGTTGAGCATTAATTTTAAGATTAATATTAACGGCACAATCGCTTTAATGTGCATTATTATGGGCGCTATAGCGACTTCTCGGCTGCACTTAAAAGCACACACGAATGCTGAGCTGTTGGTTGGTTTTTTCGTTGGATTGCTGCCGCAACTGGTGTTATTGAATTACTGGCTGTAGAACGCTTGTAACTACGGAATGATAACGTAGGCTAGCGCATACTTTAGTGCTATCAAATTAAAGCACATAAAACATTAAACCAATCTTTATACTGTTCATATCTATTGATTTCCCGTCCAATTGTGCTGAATCCTTAAAAATAGAATTCAGGCCATAATACACGTGAAAATTCCAGGTGGAATACCCGGCGCTGAGCGTGAGCCCATATTGTAATTTGTTAATATCATCGATATTATTCAATTTAACATCGTCAATGCTGCCAATAAATTTCGACGAATTATAAAGCACATAACCAAGTTTGACACCTGTGTGTACGCGCCAAAATTTATATTCTTTTGGTGTAGAAGTACGCCATCTATATTGTAGGGGCATTTCCACTAAATAAGTAGTGAACTTATTTCTTTTGATTGTAATCTCATTTTCATTAATAATTTGATAGGTATATGTCCCATCTTCATGTTGTGAAATTAACATGTTTTGATTGTAAGAATTTACCGAAAATCCCAGTCCAATTCCAAAAGCCTTATTTCGACGTTCATTAATGGGCATGTCCTTGATAACGCCCAAATGAATACCACTAGAAAAACCACTCTGTTTGATCTCACTAGGCTTTTTACCCAACAGGTCATAGGTAATTGAAAAGTAAAACTGATCTTCCTTGTATTTATAGTCCACAAAAGTGGTATCTATAGGTTGCTGTGCTAACAAAGCTGAGGTTACGCAAGCGAACACGATACTTAATATGGCTGTTTTCATCCTACAAATATAAATGATAATGCCCCGTCTTTAAATTTAGTTCATAAAAAAAGCATCCTATTTTAATAGGATGCTTATATAGACTATTTAACTAATAAACCTATATTACTTGTTTTGGGAAATATCACCTTTTTTGGTAGTATAGTTTATTTTCAATGCATTCTCTTTTCTAAGTTCCTGTTTAACGTCACTCACCAGACCCATATTGGCATTTTCATCCACTTTGAGAGCAACGGTCAAAAACGGCACTAATTCCTCTCTTTTTGACGCTCTTTCTGCTGCAATAAAAGATTTAATGTCTACCAGTTCGGCAAACTTATCATTAAGCTGGATCCGAGATTCTTTTCCATATTGTCCTTGGAAAGCTTCTTGTGGTTTTCCAATATAAATATACATTATCAAATCCTTCTTATCAAGTTTTTCAACCTGGTCAGCATATGGTAATTTGTTTTCAATCTTCAATGTCGTTTCACGCATTGTAGTTGCCACCATAAAAAAGAATAATAGCATAAATACAATGTCAGGTAATGACGCTGTCGATATTGCCGGTAAATCTCCTGACTTCTTCTTATTAAATTTGGCCATTATTGATGTTTTTCTAAATTATTATTGAACTTCTGACAATTTCTGAGGATAATCAAGTTTTACCCTATCGATTTTTTCTTTCAGAGATTCCTTGTTTCCTATCCAATTGACATCGCTATAATTGGCTTCCATTTCCTTTAAAGTTTTTCCATAAAGTTCCATTGCCCTTCTATCCCTCAATTCATTATAAGCTGCTACCAACTCATTCTGAACAGAAATATAAGTACCATACTTAGTTTCTCTCTCATTTTTTAATGAAATGATGGCCTTGTCTGGATTGTCAGATGACTTAGGATCTTTTCTACCTTTACAGTATGTACACGCATCATCTCCTGTACCACCGCCGTTGTCCAAAAATTCAACAGCCGCTTTTCTCAAATCTTTAAGTTCCATCAACTCATCTTCAACCAGTAATTGGTTTCTTCCGTTAATAAGTACAGTAAAAATGTTCTTCTGTCTAATAATAGGTGGTTCAACCTTCTCGTCATCAATAGGAGGTAGCCTTCTGTTTAATCCTGAATCTGTTTCAATGGTAGTAGTTACCAAGAAAAAGATAAGAAGTAAGAATGCAATATCAGCCATGGATCCTGCATTAACTTCGGGTGCTGATCTTTTTGCCATAATTACTTAGTTATTTTTTTGATTCCTGATAATAACATTGCGGCCGCAGCAGCAATAATAAGAATGTAAAATGCGACGAGACCTGCACCTACCATGTGTGCCTCACCTTCTGTAGCTGGTGCTCCGTTATAAAAATAATTACCAGCATCCGAACCACTAGACAATACGTAAGATATTATCAATACTCCTGCAAAGGCCCCTACGCCAATTAACGTGCTTTTCAAAGAACTTGTATTTGTGAACAAGTTTTGAACTACGAAAATTAAAACTAGAACAAGCGTCAATGCAAAAATAATGTAAGTTACATAAATCATTGGATCAAGGATGGCACTATCGCCATCTGTAGCCGCAGATTGAATTGCTGTATCTCCTTTCGATATAATTGTCACCAAAAAGATAATACCCGCAAGACCCAAAAGTGCCGCTACTATTTTTAATATTTTGTGTAAATTCATAATTTTCTTTAATTGTGCGGTTTATCTTTTGTATCTCACTAGCATATCCATCAAAGTGATAGATGCATCTTCCATATCATTTACAATACTATCAATCTTAGCGATGATGTAATTGTAAAAAACTTGAAGAATAATAGCTACGATAAGACCAAATACCGTGGTTAAAAGTGCTACTTTAATACCACCTGCAACAAGTGAAGGCTGCATATCTCCCGCTGCCTCAATTTTATCAAAGGCTTGAATCATACCAATTACCGTACCCATGAAACCAAGCATTGGCGCCAATGCGATGAACAATGAAATCCAAGATACGTTCTTCTCCAACTGACCCATTTGCACACCACCGTAAGCAATAACAGCTTTTTCAGCAGCATCCAGATCTTCATCAGCCCTATCCAAGCCTTGGTAATAAATAGAAGCAACAGGTCCTTTTGTATTTCTACAAACTTCCTTAGCAGCTTCGATACCACCTGATTGTAAAGCATCTTCTACATTTTGAACTAATTTTTTAGTATTGGTAGTTGATAAATTTAAGTAGATAATTCTTTCAATGGCAATTGCAAGTCCTAAAATTAAACAAAGCAATACAATACCCATAAATCCCGGGCCACCTTCAATAAAACGTTTCTTTAATTCTTGATGAAACCCAAGTTCTTCTGTTTCAGCAGTGGCCGAATTTTCGTCTTGAGTTACTGTTGCAACGGTTGTAGTTGCCATTGACGCTGTAGCCGCATAGTTATTTGCACTTACAGTTCCGAAAGCCATGATTCCTGCAATGGCTAGGGTAGAAAATAGTCTTTTCATTGTTCTGATCTTAATTTTATTAGTTAAAGTGTTAAAGATATAAAAAAATTGCAATTAAAAAATAAAAATGCGGGAGAGTATATCAGATTTAATATTGTTTCCAATCGTTGATCTCACCCATGGATTGCAAAATGAATTTCAATTAAATAGTTTGACTTTACTCAAAAGGAAAACTATCATCTTAAAATTAAATTGCAGAGAGGAAGGGATTCGAACCCTCGACACCCTTTTGAGGTGTACACACTTTCCAGGCGTGCGCCTTCGACCGCTCGGCCACCTCTCTAAAAATTAAAGCTCAATTGCTTTGCCAAATAACGAAAAAAAATATTGGCGTAAAAAATTTTATTCGTTAATTTTAAAACATTTCCCCTCTTAAGGATGTTTCAAAGATGGTTTTGAACGTTTTAGCAGAAATTTTCTCACCCAACATATACATCAATTTAGTCACAGCAGCCTCTGTTGTGATGTCTTTTCCGGAGATAACACCTATATTCTTGAGTTGGGAACTGGTTTCATACTGCCCCATAATGACACTTCCGCCAGAACATTGTGTCACATTTATCACAGGAATTCCTTTTTTTATCGTTTTCTTGAGAAGATCAATAAACCAATTTTCTGTAGTTGTGTTTCCCGCACCATAAGTTTCTATGATGATTCCTTTAATATGAGAAGACGAAAACATACACTCTAAAACCGATTTTGAAATTCCCGGAAACAACTTTATTAATGCGATATTATTTTCAAGTTTTTTGTGAACCGTAAATTTTTTACGCACGTTTGGTTTAAAAAGATGCTCCTTTGACACTTTTAAATGTACTCCTGACTCTGCCAAATCAGGGTAATTTAAAGACTCAAAGGCTTCAAAATGTTCTGCATTGATTTTTGTGGTTCTATTTCCCCGATAGAGTTTATATTCAAAATAAAGTCCGACTTCTTTAATGACCGGTTTGCCATGATGGCGCAAAGAAGCCATTTGAATGGACGTAATCAGGTTTTCCTTGGCATCGGTACGCAAATCACCAATGGGCAATTGAGACCCTGTGAGAATAACTGGCTTGGCTAAGTTTTCCAACATAAAACTCAACGCTGAGGCGGTATAGCTCATGGTATCACTACCGTGTAAAACCACAAACCCATCAAACGAATCGTAATTGAGCTCGATAATTTCAGCAATTTGAACCCAATAATCGGGATTCATATTAGACGAATCAATAGGTTCTTCAAAGGAAATAGTTCTGATTTCGCAATCCAACAGTTTCAGTTCTGGGATTTGCTTAAGCAGATTGCTAAAGTCAAAAGCCTTGAGAGCACCGGTATCAGCATCTTTGATCATACCAATGGTTCCGCCTGTATAAATTAATAAAATGTTGGGTTGTTGGTTGGACATAATTATACTTTAAATATGGCTTTAGAATTTTCAGTTGTAATTTCGGCAATTTTCTCCTGGGAGAGGCCGTAGAGTTCAGATAGTTTTTCAAGTACCTTTATAATGTAGGCACTTTCATTGCGTTTGCCTCTAAATGGTGTTGGCGCCAAATAGGGGGAGTCTGTTTCTAAAACAATATGTTCTAAATCAATTTGATTTAAAAACTTGTCGACGCCACCATTTTTAAAGGTAACCACACCCCCAATACCCAATTTCATATTGAACGATATAGCGCGTTTTGCCTGATCCAAATCGCCAGTGAAGCAATGGAAAATGCCAAATAGATCCTCAGATTTTTCAACTTCCAAAATTTCAAAAATTTCATCAAATGCATCCCTGCAATGGATCACGATGGGAAGTTGATACTGTTTTGCAAGATGTATTTGATGTTTAAAGGCCTCTTGCTGAATTTTTAAGGTGCTTTTGTCCCAATATAAATCAATGCCAATTTCTCCAATTGCGATAAATTTTCTTTGGGAAAGCTGTTTTTCAACATGGCTCAACTCGGCTTTATAATTTTCTTTAACTGAAGTAGGATGCAAACCCGTCATCAAATGGACGTAATCTGGGAAATCAGCCTCCAGTTGAAGCATGGCTTTAGTATAAGTAGAATCAATGGCAGGAATAAAAAAACGGGTCACATTAGCTTTTATGGCGCGATCCACCATTGCTTTTCGGTCTTCATCGAAAGCACTACTATATAAATGGGTGTGTGTATCTGTAACAGTCATCCTGCAAAAGTATAAGTTCTTTTGCAAATAATACAAATTAACGACTATAGTGTTAAAAGAAGTCGTTGCGAAAGTATGGCCCTATTATGCCCGTTTTTTTAAGAAGTTCTGTACGCATTTATCATCTTCTACATTTTTAGGAATAAATTTTAAAACCACTGTATTTCTGTTTTAATCATGATTCTTCATCTGTCTTGAGTTTTTGTTCTAAAAAAACGTCAGTCTGACGAGCCGCATTAAAATCTGTATCACACCCAAGCTGATTTCCAAATGTCGGAATTACTTAGACTTTATTATTTCATTAGGGTATTGTCAGCGGTAATTGTCCTATTTTTATGGCTTAGAAAACGTAAACCCAAAATTTAGATGATTGATAGTACGGACAGGTCACTTCAGGACTTTCTTTTAGAGAAAGGATATATAAAAGTCAAATTAAAGTTGACCAAAACAAACCACTTTGAAATAAGAGCAACGCTAAATGGTGTCAAAGGTTTGTTCATTTTAGACACTGGCGCATCAAATTCATGCGTAGGTTTTGAAGCTATTGAAACGTTCAAACTAACTGCTAAAGATTCTGAAGTCAAAGCCGCAGGTGCTGGTGCAACTGATATGTTCACCCAAGTTTCCAAAAAGAATAAACTTAAAATTGGAAAATGGAAGAAGGACAAAGTTGCTCTCGTACTCTTTAATTTAACCCATGTCAATACGGCACTTCTCAACCATAATTCAAAACCAGTAGACGGTATTATAGGTGCCGACATTTTGAAAAAAGCCAAGGCCGTAATTGATTATGACAAACGCTATTTATATTTGAAATTGAAATAACACCCCTCTTTTTTAATAATTTAATAGCTTATCTTTAAATCCCTTTCTTTTTTTTAATATATGGCAACCTCCATCATTATAGCAGACGATCATCCTCTTATTTTAAAAGGGCTTACCGATTTTTTAAAGGAAAAAGATTACAATCTCATTGGAAGTGCCGCAAACGGCAAGGAAGCATTAGAGATGATTATATCGAAGAGACCAAAAATTGCCATCCTAGATATCCAAATGCCTTTTTTAAGTGGTTTGGAAATCGCTGAAAAGTGCAAGGAATTAAATCTATCTACAAAAATCATCCTCATTACATTTGAAAAGGACGAAGCTATATATAAGCATGCAAAAGCGCTTGAAATATATGGGTATGTACTTAAAGAATTCGCACTCGTTGAAATTGAAAATTGTATAGCTTCAGTATTGGACGGAAAATCCTATTTCAGCCCGGAACTTATCGAGTATTTAGAAATCCCTAAACCGCCAAAAGAATTAGAGCTTTTAACTCCAACTGAAATTGAAGTTTTAAAACTTATAGCCTTAAACAAGACAGCTAAAGAAATAGGTAACATTCTGTTCATTTCTGGCAGAACGGTCGAAAAACATAAAAGCCATATCATTAGAAAATTGGAGTTAGAGTCAAAAGGAGGAAGTTTAGCACTCTATGCTAAGGAAAACGAAGAGTTTCTTGATAAAAATACGTAGTTCTACGTATTGTTTGACAGTGGGATAAAAGCCATCTTTACATTGCTATTAATCAATTTCTCGTTAGGAGAATCAGAGAGCTCTGGATTGTCAATAATCCAGAGCTTTTTCAGAAGAGTATTAGTAGGACTACTATTTTCAAACCATTATTTCTTTTTTTGCTCCCATTTTAATTTCTTCTTTTACAGTTATTCCTACGGGTAACCTCGTGGGAATATTTAATTTAATCCAACAAGTCATCAAAAAAATCTAAGGGCCACCTCTTTTTTCTTGGATTATGCCTTCATTTTATGAGAAAAGAACATAAATGCTCAAAAAATACGTAGAACTACGTATTGTTTGGCATTATATAATTGTCGAAATTTACCATGCTATTAATTCTTAGGGGAATTATTCATAAGGCTCTGGATCTTTATTGGTTCAGGGCTTTATTGTTTTATTATCCAATTAGATTAAAAAATACGTAGAACTACGTATTGTTTAACATCACATTATTGGTGAAATTTACAGTACTATTTAAGTGATCTCATATTAAGGGCATGATATAGGCTTAAGTAAGTGAATAGAAGCAACCTAAATCTCTAAAAAACCTATGAAAATCATGAAAGATAATTTCAAAAGCGGCAATCGTTTACTAATCATAGGCTTGATAGCAAGCGCAATATTGATTATCACTGCAAATATTCTGGTTAATTTCTTTTAATTGTTAGTTAGTCAAAAAAAGGGCAACTTATTTAAATAAGTTGCCCTTTTTTAATTTATAAATGTTTTATTTTTACTTATAATTCCAAAGCTCTCTTAACATCATTATCCATTAAGAGTTCGATCGGGTTTTCTAGAGCTTCTTTGATTGCTACCAAGAAACCGACACTTTCTTTACCATCAATAATTCTATGGTCATATGACACCGCCAAAAACATGATGGGCCTAATTTCAACGTGCCCGTCAATAGCCACAGGACGTTCAACAATATTATGCATTCCTAAAATTGCACTTTGCGGCGGATTGATGATTGGTGTAGACAACATACTACCAAAAACGCCTCCATTGGAAATAGTGAAGGTACCACCGGTCATTTCATCTACAGTAAGTTGTCCATCACGCGCTCTGAGGGCCAATCGTTTTACTTCATTTTCCACCCCTCTAAAGGATAGGTTTTCAGCATTTCTAATCACTGGAACCATCAATCCCCTTGGACCCGAAACGGCAATACTGATATCACAAAAATCATAACTCACCATTTCCTGACCATCAATCATGGAGTTGACTGCAGGATATTCTTTCAAGGCCCTAACCGCTGCCAGAGTAAAGAAACTCATAAAGCCTAATCCAACACCGTGCTTGCTTTTGAAGGTTTCTTTGTATTCCTCTCGCAATTTGAAAATTGCGGTCATATCTACCTCATTAAAGGTGGTCAACATTGCAGTTTCGTTTTTGGAAGCTACCAAGCGTTCTGCAACCTTACGGCGCAACATAGACAATCTTGAACGAGATACCCCGCGTTTCCCTCCTGTTGGCGTTCCCATTGAAGGGGTAGCTTTTACAGCATCCTCCTTAGTGACACGGCCATCTTTTCCTGTACCGCTAACCTCTGAAGCGGACATATTCTTCTCTGCCAATACTTTTTTGGCTGCAGGACTAGCTGCTCCAGTAGCATATGATGTTTGGTCAGGACTTGAAGCCTTCTTAGGTTCTTCTTCCTGTTTAGGGGTTTCTTTTTGCTCTTTGGAAAGTTCTTTCTCAACATTTTTGTCACCAGAGTCCTCATCACCTTTACTCTCAGACTTAGAATCTGAACCACCTGCAGGTTTTTCGGCAGATGTATCAATCAAACATACCACTGCGCCCACGGCCACTGCATCTCCTTCTTCAGCCTTTAAGGTGATAATTCCACTGGCTTCTGCTGGAAGCTCCAATGTGGCTTTATCACTATCTACTTCAGCGATAGCTTGGTCTTTTTCTACATAATCACCATCCGCAACTAACCATGCTGCAATTTCTACTTCTGTAATGGATTCTCCTGGTGAAGGAACTTTCATTTCTAAAATCATCGTATTCTATATTTTAGTATTATTTCTATTTATCGTTGGTTGTTCTTTGTTTTGTCAAACACATAGTCAATCACCTGCTGATGTCGACGTTTAGATCGTATTGCACTTCCTGCGGCTGGCGCGCCGTAAGCACGTCGCGACGCTATTCTAAACGACTTGGACTCTTCAAAATGCATCATCATAAAGCTGTAAGCTCCCATATTGCGAGGTTCTTCTTGTGCCCACACAATATCATCGGCATTTTTATATTTTTTCATGATCTCTCTCATCTGTTTTGCAGGCAAAGGAAATAATTGCTCTATTCTCACCAATGCAACATCATCTCTATTTTGTTCCTCTCTGACTTCTAAAAGATCATAATAAAACTTCCCGGTCATAAAAACCAAAGTTTTCACTTTGTCTACCTCAGCTTTTGCGTCATCAATGACCATTTGAAAACTTCCATTTGCAAATTCATCTACCGAGGATACTACCAAAGGATGTCTCAACAAGCTTTTTGGTGTAAATATAATGAGGGGTTTTCTAAAGTTGGTCTTCATCTGTCTTCTCAACAAATGGTACATATTGGCAGGGGTCGTACAATCGGCTACAAACATATTGTCATTTGCGCAAAGTTGTAAAAAGCGTTCCATCCGTCCTGAAGAGTGTTCTGCACCTTGGCCTTCATAACCATGTGGCAATAACATAACCAATCCGTTTTGCACTTTCCACTTATCTTCTGCAGCAGAGATATACTGATCCACCATAATCTGTGCACCATTACCGAAATCACCAAACTGCGCTTCCCAAATGGTTAATGTATTAGGACTTGCCATGGCATAACCATAATCAAAACCTACAACGCCATATTCAGAAAGCAGTGAATTGTAAATATAGAATTTTCCTTGTTCGTCACTTATATGGTTTAAAAGTATAATTTCTTCTTCACTATCTTCCACTTTTATAACGGCATGACGATGCGAAAACGTCCCACGCTCAATATCCTGCCCAGACATCCGTACATCATGACCTTCTTGCAAAAGAGTACCATAGGCCAAATGTTCTGCCATGGACCAATCCAACTTGTTTTCATCAAACATAGTTTTCCTGGATTGAACGAGCCGTTCTATTTTACGTATGAATTTTTTATCTTTAGGTAAATTGGAAATGACTTCGGCAATCTTGGATAATTTTTCCTTTGGGAAAGTTGTATCCACATCTTGCATCATCATATTAGCATCAGCATATTCATAACCTGTCCATTCATCTTGCATAAATGGAGTAATTACGGTTTTTTCCTGCTTTCGGGAATCCTCTAATTCTTCTTCCAAAGATGCTTTATAAACTTCTTCCAGGTTTTTGACATACTCCTGATCAACAATACCTTCCTTTATAAGAATTTTAGCATAAATCTCTCTCGGATTTTCATGCTTTGCAATGGCTTTATATAATTTTGGTTGCGTAAAACGTGGTTCATCACCTTCATTATGTCCATATTTTCTATATCCCAAAAGATCAATAAATACGTCACGCTTAAAGGTCATTCTAAAATCTAAGGCAAACAGCATGGCATGCACCACAGCTTCAACATCATCCGCATTAACGTGTAATACCGGAGACAGGGTCACCTTCCCAACGTCAGTACAGTAAGTACTTGAACGCGCGTCAAGATAATTGGTAGTAAATCCAATTTGGTTATTGATCACGATATGGATGGTACCATTGGTCTTATAGCCATCCAAATTCACCATTTGTATCACTTCGTAAACCAAGCCTTGGCCGGCAATAGCAGCATCTCCATGAACAATAATAGGTAATACCTGCGACGGATCATCAACATATTTATCATCTTGCTTAGCTCTTGCAATCCCTTCAACCACTGCTCCTACCGTCTCCAAATGAGAAGGATTTGGCGCAATGTTCAAGTTTATTTTTTTACCACCTTTGGATTCTCTATCGCTAGTCCATCCTAAGTGATACTTAACATCGCCATCAAATATTTCCTGTTCGTAATCCTTTCCATCAAATTCGCTAAATATGTCTTTAGCCGATTTTCCGAAAATGTTGATCAGGGTACTCAAACGGCCTCTATGTGCCATTCCCATCACAAATTCCTTCACGCCCATTTCGGCTGCGCTCTCAATCAGGGTGTCAAGGGCCGGAATCAAAGATTCACCACCTTCCAATGAAAAACGCTTTTGACCTACATACTTGGTATGCAAAAAGCTTTCAAAGGTTACCGCCTCATTCAGTTTGCTAAGAATATGTTTTTTCTGGTCAGAAGAGAATTTAGGCTGGTTATCATTGATGTTCAATTTTTTCTGAATCCATTCAATTTCCTTAGGGTTTCTTATATACATATATTCCAAACCAATGGAAGAACAATAAATCTTTTCTAGGTGCTCTACAATACTTTCTAAAGTCTGTGGGCCAATCCCTAAAACCTCTCCTGCGGAAAAAACAGTCTTGAGGTCTTCTTTTAAAAGTCCAAAATTTTCAAGCGCCAAAGTAGGCTCATATTTTCTTCGCTCCCTTACCGGATTGGTTTTGGTAAACAAATGGCCTCGGTTTCTATACCCGTCAATCAGTCTGATGACGTTGAATTCCTTGTGCAGATGATCAGGAATTTCTGGCGAAATACAGTCAACATCATCAACGTTGGCAACATTGCCAACATTGCCAACATTGCCAACATTGGCAACTTCACTGTTTTCGGAACCAAAGTCAAAGCCTTGAAAAAAGGCCCTCCAGCTCGGTTCAACGGAATCTGGGTATTGTAAATATTGATCGTATAATTCAGCGAAAAAAGCTGAGTGAGCGGCATTTAAAAAGGAATATTTATCCATCATTTTGTAAAACGTTCAGATGTTTTCAAATTTTATTCAAAAATACAACTTTTAGTAAAATAAGAATTGCTTTTAGTATATTTATATGATATAACTGTATCAATAAACAAAATACCAAATTTATGCGATTCTCACTAAAAAAAACCCTGTTTTCTTGCCTAATTATGATATCATTAACCTTAAGCGGCTTGGCGCAAATAAATGCTAGGCAATCTTCCCCAGATTTCTGGAGTCATGTTCGCTTTGGTGGAGGGATCGGGTTGAGTTTTGGCGACGGTTTTTTCAGTGGAACATTGGCACCTAGTGCTATTTACGAATTTAACGAACAATTTGCCTTAGGTGTTGGGTTAAATGGCACTTACAACAAGCGGAAAGATTTTTATAGCTCGACGGTTTTTGGAGGAAGTCTGATAGGATTGTTCAATCCCATCCAAGAAATTCAGCTCTCGGCCGAGTTTGAGGAGCTCAACGTTAACCGGAAATGGGACGATAGGTACAACATTGAAAACGAGAACTATTGGTATCCCGGTTTATTTTTAGGTGCCGCCTTTAGAACAAGTAATGTTGCGGTTGGAATGAGATATGACGTGTTATATGATAAAGAGAAAAGTATCTACGCCAATGCTTGGGCTCCTTTTGTTAGGGTTTATTTTTAAATAAAACGCCCAAATCATTCTGAGAGAATAGAACTGTGTCCCTATATAATGAAGTAGACTTTTACTTCGAAAGTGATTTAAGAGGTGAACTTATTCCTATAATACACTTTTTGCCATTCGCGTTTGAGGATCAAAAACATGACATTTTCTGCCAACTCAATGGTATCATTACCATCCAACTGTTTTATTTTTTCTTCGGAAACATCTACGATATATAACAGGTTAAGATAATCCATGAATTTGTGCTGAATGAGACGATACACTTCTTCGTGCAAAAGCAACTTCAAACTTGTAGGCAAAACTTCAGAATCAAATTCCAGATCTACATTTGCCAATGCCAAATCTTTATTGAGTTGCTCCACAAGTTTACTATAAAGCTCCCATTTATTGGCTTCATTAACCAATTCATCAAACGTTTTTAATTTTTCCATTGAACCTTAAACTCCTCTGTTCATTAAATCATTGCCAAATGCCCTTAAAGCTTCCTTTTTGTTTTCTGGAATAGAAAGTTCGTGCAGCACTGCGAATGCCTTTTTTGTATAATTTTCAATTTCTTTACGGGTAGCATCTGCCGAGCCACTCGATTGGAAAATTTGCTTTACAGTTTCAATTTTTTCTGCGGGATCAGTCGGATTGATGCCAAACAAATGTTGCAACTGTAACTTATCTTCTTCATTGGAAAACTCAACAGCTTTTATGTATAAATAAGTTTTTTTGTTTTCTATAATATCACCCCCAACTTGCTTCCCAAAGTTCTCCGGATCCCCAAACGCATCCAAATAATCATCCTGAAGTTGGAATGCTATACCCAATAAACGTCCAAATTCATAAATATACTCTTGATCCTCTTTTGATGCGGAAGCCACTATGGCGCCCATTTTCATGGCCGCACCCACCAATACCGCCGTTTTGAATTCTATCATTTTGAGATATTCCTCTACCAAAACATCATCTCTATCTTCAAAATCCATATCATATTGTTGTCCTTCACAAACCTCCAAAGCAGTTTTACTGAACAATTTTGCCAAATCCTGAAAGGTTGTGGCATCATAACGCTCAAAAAGCTGATAGGCTAAGATGAGCATGGCATCTCCTGATAAAATTCCTGTATTGACATCCCATTTTTCATGAACTGTTGGTTGGCCGCGACGCAACGGAGCAGCATCCATAATATCATCATGGATCAAAGAAAAATTATGGAAAATCTCGATACTTAAAGCGGCATCAAGCGCATGTCTATAATCATCATCAAAAGCTTCGGCAGTCATCAATGTTAAAATTGGCCGCAGGCGCTTACCGCCCAACTCTAAGATATAAAGTATAGGATCATATAAAGAAGCTGGTTCTTTTGATCGGATATTTTCTTCTAAATAGGCAACAAAAGCAGTGTGGTAGAAAGAAATTTTTTGCATAGGACAAAAATAAGGGAAATACCATGAGTAAAGCAAAACTAAAATCCGTTTTTACAACTTTACTAAACTTTGGAAACTATTTTTGTTTTTAAAGTTTCCTGTTGTACTTTTGCATCCGATTATGCGAGAAAAAATTATAAATAAAGCTACAGAATTGTTTTTGACACTCGGTTTTAAAAGTGTCACTATGGACGATATTGCCAATGAATTGGGCATATCTAAGAAAACCATATATGTTCATTTTGAAAATAAGACCAAATTAGTGGAATCCTCCACATTGGAAATGTTTGAAATTATTGCCCATGGTATTGATTGCATTTGTGAATTAAAAAAAGATCCAATTGAAGAAGTTTACGACATAAAACAGTTGGTAATGGAGCATTTAAAAAATGAAAAATCATCACCTTACCATCAATTACAAAAATATTATCCTAAAATATTCAATTCCTTAAGGTCAAAACAATACCGTTTGATGGAAGATTGTGTTGCGAATAATTTAAAACGTGGCATTTCTCTAGGACTTTATCGGAGCAACCTGGAAATTGAATTTATTTCAAAAATGTATTTCACCTCTATTATGGCATTAAAAGACAAGCAACTGTTTCCCTTGAAAAATTATTCCATGGCCTCCTTAATGAATCTTTACCTAGAATATCACGTTAGGGGCATTTGCACACCAAAAGGTCTAGAAGCACTCTCCAAAACCATCAACAATCAAATATAGTCCCATGACAAACAAGTTTTATATACTCTTAATTCTGGTCCCTTTCCTAGCATTCTCACAGGAGGCATCAAAAACCTTCAGCTTACAGGAAGCTATTGATTTTGCACTTGTCAATAACAGAAGGGCCATCAACTCACATCGCGACATTGAAGCTGCAAAGGCACAAAAATGGGAAACAACGGCCAGTGGTTTGCCTCAATTAAATGCCTCAGTTGATTATCAAAACTTTTTAAAACAGCAGGTTCAAGTCATTCCGGCAGAGTTTTTTGGTGGTAATCCAGGAGAATTCGCCGAGGTCATTTTTGGGACCAAACAAAACATCAACGCCACCGCAACTTTAAGTCAACAAATTTTTGATGGCTCTTACCTTGTAGGCTTACAATCTGCAAAAGTCTTTTTGGAGATTTCACAGAACGCCAATACCAAAACGGAATTGGAAGTGAGGAAGGCGGTTATCAATGCCTACGGAAATGTATTGTTGGCTGAAGAAACCGTTCAAATTTTAGAACGCAATTTAAAAGTGCTTCAAAAGAACCTCAACGAAACCACAAAAATATTTGAAAACGGATTGGCTGAAGAAGAAAGTGTAGAACAGCTACAAATTACCCTTACCGGTATTGAAAGTAATTTAAAAAACGCAAGCCGAATGAAAACTTTGGCTTACCAAATGCTTAACATGACCCTTGGTTTGGAAATAAATTGGCCGACAGTTTTAACTGATGATTTGGAACGTTTAACCCAAGAACACATTTCTCTAGCCCTATTAGATGCCGAAGTTAATGTTGAAAACACTATTGATTATCAAATTGCAGAGAACGATAAAGTTTCCAAGGAGCTTTTGGTTAAATTAGAAAAAAGCAAGGCTTTGCCAACCCTCACCAGTTTCATCAATGGCGGCTATTCAGCATTTACTGATGATTTCACCTTTATGGACAAGGATCAGAAGTGGTTTGGATCCTCGTTATTTGGTGTCAGTCTTAACATTCCTATTTTCAGTTCCGGGATGCGAAGTGCCGCAACACAACGCGCACAGATAAACTTGGAAAAAGCAAAAACCGACCTTATTGAAAAAGAACAAAACATTCAATTTGAGATTGCGGCAGCAAAAAGTGATTACCTCTTTGCCATAGAAGACTATGAAAATAAAAAACAGAATTTAAAACTTGCAGAGCGTATTGAAGCGAAAAATGAAACCAAATTTTTTGAAGGTATTTCGTCAAGTTTTGATTTGCGCCAAGCACAAACGCAGTTATACTCCGCACAACAACAATATTTACAGGCCATGTTAGATGTGATCAATGCCAAAGCTGAGTTGGAGACTGCGTTGAATGTGATAACGTATTAACCGCAAAGAACACAAGGAGAATCGCAAAGGTCGCGATGATAATTCATCTTGCGATCCTTGCGAATTAACCTTTGCGAACCTAGCGTTTAAAAAAATGCAAATAAACAATACTAAATATGAAGTTCAAATTTGATAACAAATCATGACAGAAAATGAGATTTCAAAATCATCTTTAATTGCGCCCTAAAAGTACACAAAGCATTAGGCCCTTGGACTTCTCGAGAGTTCTTATGAAGCATGTCTTTTTTATGAGCTGAAAAAAACAGGAATCTTAGTTGAAAAACAGAAAGCTTTACCTTTAATATATGAAGAAGTAAAACTAGATATCGGATATAGAGTCTATTTGATTATTGAAAATAAAGTCATTATTGAAATCAAATCTGTTGAAGCTTTAAATGATGTCCATATTGCCCAAATACTAACCTATCTAAAATTATCAGATTGCAAATTAGGTATGCTTATCAACTTTAATGTTACTCTAATCAAAAACGGAATAAAACGCATCGCAAATAACTTATAACAATAAATACCTCAGTACAATAAAACCATTCAAACATGAAATACATACTCACCATCTTAACATTAAGTGTACTCCTTACCTCTTGTGGGAAAGACAAAAAAATCACGGTTGAAAAAGCATTGGAAAGCAACAACCTAGAAATCATTAGAAAAAAAAGAGCAGAACTTGTTGATGAACAACAACTAATTCATGACAAGATTGTGCGGTTGGATGAAAAAATTTCGGTATTGGACACTACTAAAAATGTACCGCTCATTACCACCATTAAAGCTACTCAAGAAGAATTCAATCACGTATTGGAACTTCAGGGAAATGTAACCACTAAAGATTTAATGATCATAACCCCTGAGTACAGCGGCATTTTGACTCATGTTTATGTTAAGGAAGGCCAACGGGTGAGCAAAGGCCAATCACTTGGTAAAATTGATGATGGTGGTTTGAGCCAACAATTGGCGCAACAGCAAATTCAAACGGATTTAGCACAAACCACTTTCGAACGTCAAAAAAGATTATGGGATCAAAAAATTGGAAGTGAAATCCAGTATCTTCAAGCCAAATCCACTTATGAAGGTCAAGTGGAAGCGGTTAACCAAATAAAACAACAAATAGCAAAAACAATTGTAAAAGCACCCTTTTCAGGAACCATTGATGCGGTAATATCCGAACAAGGTAGTGTTGTTGCGGCAGGACAAACCCAATTAATGCGCATTGTCAACTTAGACAATATGTATATTGAAACTGAAGTTCCTGAGCGTCACCTTAAAAATATTACGGTAGGGAAAGATGTAGAAGTCAATTTCCCAATACTTGGTAAAACACTACTTGCCAAAGTTCGTCAAACCAGTAATGTGATCAACCCGTCCAACAGAACATTCAAAGCCGAAATTGGTATTCCAAATAAAGAAGGTACGTTTAAACCCAATCTAACGGCACGTCTAAAAATCAACGATTATACCAATGAAAATGCCATTTTGATTGCGCAGAGCATTATTTCTGAAAATGCCGAAGGTGAGCAATATGTTTATGTGGTTAAAGATAAAGACGATAAGAATCAAGGTACAGCTACCCGAGTGATCATCAAAACTGGGCGGACCCAAGGCGATCTGATTGAGGTTTTGGAAGGGATAGAACCTGATGCAGAACTGATTAATGAAGGCGCAAGAAGTGTAAAAGACGGCCAAACCGTAGAAGTACTAATACTAGACAACGAACAGAATGACTAAAAAGAAAAAGCAAGTGGAAAAGGAATTTGGCTTGTCTTCATGGGCAATTACCAATAAAACCACGATGTATGTGTTGATTGCCGTGATTTTCTATTTAGGAATTTCGGCCTTTTTCAGCATGCCTAGAGAGAGTTTTCCGGAAGTCAACATCACTAAAGTTTTTGTGAGTTCCATTTTCCCTGGAAATACCGCTGAAGATATTGAAAAACTGATTACAGATCCGCTCGAAGACCGGCTAAAAACCTTAAGTAATGTGGTGGAGATTACTTCGACCTCTCAAGAGGATTTTTCTATGGTCGTGGTAGAGTTTGATGAAAACATTACTGTAGAACAAGCCAAACAAAAGGTAAAGGATGAAATAGATAGTGAAACCGCTAGTGAAGATTGGCCTACATTTAATGACGCCAAAGTGGTTCCCGATGTCTTTGAAATGAGCCTTTCTGAAGAAATGCCAATTCTTAACATTAATATTTCTGGAGATTATACAGTTGAAAAACTAAAGGAGTTTGCTGAATACCTTCAGGATGAAATTGAAGATATTCAAGAAATTAAAAAAGCAGACATTCGTGGTGCTCAAGAAAAAGAGATTGAAGTTGCCGTGGACATCTATAAAATGATGGCGTCTCAGGTCACTTTCAATGATATTATTGGCGCCATTAAAAATGGGAATGTGACCATGTCTGCAGGAAATTTAATTGCCAGCGGACAACGACGTACCATTCGTATTTTGGGCGAAATTGATTCTCCTAAAGAATTAGAAAACTTTGTCGTAAAGTCAGAAGACGGGAACGCTATCTATCTTAAAGATATTGCCAAGGTGTCTTTTCAGGAAGAGGACAATACGACGTTTGCACGCGAATTTGGAAATCCGGTCGTCATGCTGGACGTTAAAAAACGTGCCGGAAAGAACATGGTTGATGCTGTAGAGCAAGTTAAGGTTATTATTGATAATGCTAAGGCTGACGTCTTTCCACAAGATCTCAAGGTGTCTATCGCCAATGACCAATCTACCGTAACTATTGGCCAGGTAGATGACTTAGTTAACAACATTATTTTTGGCGTCATTCTGGTCGTTACGGTACTGATGTTTTTCTTAGGATTTAAGAATGCTATTTTTGTCGGATTTGCGATTCCCATGTCCATGTTCATGTCCTTAATGATCTTGAATCTTTTAGGCCATAGCTTGAATACGATGGTCCTCTTTGGACTGATTATGGGCCTTGGAATGTTAGTGGATAACGGCATTGTTGTGGTTGAAAATGTCTATCGATTGATGGATGAAGAAGGCATGACCCGTGTGGAAGCTGCCAAAAAAGGTATTGGTGAGATTGCTTTTCCAATCATTATTTCAACCGCTACAACAGTGGCGGCATTCATTCCCTTAGGATTATGGCCTGGAATTATGGGTGAATTCATGATGATTTTACCAATTACCCTATCGGTAGTTCTGGGATCTTCATTATTCGTCGCCATATTTTTCAACTCTGTATTGGTTTCTCAATTTATGAGTATTGAAGATAAGAACATGCCGTTAAAACGCATTATCGTCATCACAAGTGTGATGGCTATTATCGGGTTGATCGTATTTTTTGTAGCTGGCGAATACCGTGCTCTCGGATCACTCATGATCTTTACCGCCATTATGCTTTGGGTATATCGTTTCTTCTTAAGAAAATGGGCGAATAACTTTCAAAACAGTACGCTCGTTAAATTAGAAAACTGGTATGAACGGCAGCTTCGTAGAGCACTCACCGGAAAGATGCCATATGTTTTAAGCCTCGGAACTTTTGCGCTGTTGATTTTGGCGTTTGTTGGGTTTGGCGCATCCTTGTCATCGCAACGCACAAAAGTGGAGTTCTTTCCAGACAACAAACCCAATCAAATCATTGTATATATTGAGTATCCACAGGGGACTGCCATTGAAAAAACCAATGCCATCACCAAACTGATAGAGAATCGTGTCTATGACGTCATAAATGACAAGCAGTATCGGGAAGGCGATTACAACTTTTTGGTAGAGAGTGCCGTATCTCAAGTTGGTGAAGGTGCCGGAGATCCTCAAGCAGATATGGGGTCCGCTGCTGAAATGCCTCATAAAGCCAAGATTACGGCCTCCATGCGAGAATATAAATACCGCAAAGGTGCAGACAGTGAATTGTTACGTCAAAAAGTTCAGGAAGCTTTGGTAGGCATCTATCCTGGCGTACTTATATCCGTAGAAAAAGACGCGAATGGTCCTCCGGTAGGAGCTCCAATCAATATAGAAATCCAGGGTGAAGATTACAACGAGCTGATTGCAACTGCAGAGAATATGCGCGAATTTATAAACGCCAAAAATGTTGCGGGAATTGACGAGCTTAAAATTGATGTTAATAAGGACAAGCCAACCATGCGGGTCATCATTGATCGAGAAAAAGCTGGCGAACTTGGTGTAAGCGCTTCACAGATTGGACAGCAACTACGTAACTCCATTTTTGGAGCCAAAGCAGGCATTTATAAAGAAGGAGGTGATAATTATGATATTTACGTCCGTTTTAATCAAGATAATCGGTATAACATAAACGCACTTTTCAACCAAAATATCACATTTCGGGATAATAAAGGCCAGATAAAGGACATTCCATTATCTACCCTCATTAAATATGAAAACACTTCAGGGTTTAGTGCGATAAAGCATAAGGGCACTAATCGTGTGGTTACCGTCTATTCAGCGTTATCTCCTGGATTTACGGATGCCGGCGCCATCGTAGCACAAATTCAAAACGAAATGAAAAGTTTTGAAGGGATGCCCGAGAACATTAAAATTGATTATACAGGACAGATTGAAGAACAACAAAAACAAATGACATTTTTGGTTGGAGCGTTTTTAACGGGGCTGGGCCTAATTTTCTTTATCCTTATTTTCCAGTTCAACTCCATATCAAAACCTGCCATTATTATGTTGGCTATATTCTTGAGTTTTATTGGCGTCTTTGGGGGCATCGTCATTACAGGAAGTGCTTTTGTGATTATGATGACCATGGTTGGGATTATTTCCTTAGCCGGAATTGTGGTGAATAACGGGGTCGTACTTTTGGATTATGCCGAATTGCTCATTGAGCGTAAAAAATACGAACTCAACATCGAAAAAACAGATTATTTAGAAATTGAGGACCTTTTTGAAAGTATTGTTAAGGCCGGGAAAGCGCGTTTGCGACCTGTATTATTAACCGCGATTACCACCATTCTTGGATTGGTGCCTTTGGCCATCGGTCTCAACATTAATTTCTTCTCATTATTTAAAGAATTTGACGCCGATATTTATATGGGTGGTGATAACGTCGTGTTCTGGGGACCTTTAGCTTGGACGGTTATTTACGGATTGTTGATTGCAACTTTCCTTACGCTGATAGTTGTGCCCATATTATTCTTTTTGGTGACCACGTTTAAAATGTGGTTGCGTGCTAAGATTAAATCAGTCAATAAAGACCTAGATCAAGAATTGGCAGAATAGACACAGTCAAATAAAACACCATTAAAAGACCAACTGATATCCCATTCAGTTGGTCTTTTTTTTATCGCATCTTGAGATAGATTAAACCATTGTTGGCTGGAATAAAACGATCCACTATAACTCGAAAGTCTATAATTCTATATTGGCAGCCTGAAAATCTGCTCCTTAAAATCGCTGGTAAAGAATATGAAAAAACACCTGATTTCATAGAAACTAAAGTAGCGGCAATAAAATTATACGATTATAACCTGTACTAGATAATAAAAACACCCTAAATGTTTATGATGACCATTTAGGGTGTTAGGTATTTAGAAGTTAAATCCGTTTCTCCTACTTCTTGTGTTTTTCAGGAAATGGAATTGGCTTTACAGAGCTGTCATGTGCGTGATAATACTCTTCCAGTAGATTCATTGTAGCCGTCAACAAGTCCTTTGTTTCTAACAGAATGCTAAAATATAAGGTGGTATTTTTCGGACTTGATTCTTCTGTTCGTGTTCGCTCGACCTGTTTTTGGATCTTGCCCGTTACAAGAGATACAATTTCCTTTTTCCTGCCTAAAATGATTCCTATTTCCTCAAATGAATGAGATTCAAATGCGTTTCGTGAGTTGTTGAACAAGCGCTCAAAACGTTCATCCACTTCTTTAAGTTCCTTTATTTGGCTGAACTTTAATTTTTTATGGTTGTTGTGGATGTGTTTATGACTCATTTTAGAAATGTATTCCAAAGACTGGGTCATGTCCTGCAAATACCCTAAAATATTGATGTAAAAATTACTGGCGCCAACACTTGAATCGTCTAAGTTTTTAATAAAATAGAAGATGTTGTCACGCAGTTCTTCAACCTCATCAGAGAGTTTTCGAACTTGTTTCTTATTTTTCTTCAACAGTGAAAGATCCTGTAAAGCAAGTCCGTTAATAGCGTTGGTGTAAATCCTATTCCCACGTTTGATAACATTGGCAATGTTCTTTGCACTTTCATGAATCACGCCTTGTACAGAACTGCTTTCGGTTTTGTTCAAACGATCTTCAGCTTTCGTTTCCTTCACCTTTTCTCTATGTGCAATGGAACTTTTGATCAGCAAGCCAAATGCAACCAACAATAAAATCGGGAACATGACCTTGATATTCAAATTCAGTAAGTAGGCCACTAAAGCCGCTGAAAGGAAGGCACTGATAGCGGTAAAAAACCATCCACCAATCACATTGATCACACCTGCCACTCTATACACAGCACTTTCAGCTCCCCACGCACGGTCGGCCAGGGATGATCCCATAGCAACCATAAATGTAACGTAGGTTGTGGATAAAGGCAATTTCCAAGACGTTGCAATGGCAATCAAAACAGCAGCAACCATAAGGTTTACAGCAGCTCTTACCAAGTCAAAAGAAGGTAATTCGTGTACTTTATCCCTTGCCAATTGAATGACAGGAGGCTCAAACTGCTTATCTATTTTAGCTTCCCAAGATTTGGGCAAGATATATGAGGATGCTTGTGACAATCCCATCGCTATCCTAACGAAGATTCTTGATAAAAAATTGGGTTGAAAACGTTCTTTAGTATCCCCTTGACTTGAAAGGTCAATAGAAGTTTTTACCACATTTTTCGCCTTAGAGGAAAACCAAAGGGTCAATACCATAATGACACCTGCCAAGAACAATAATAAAGTAGGAGTTGAAGCGGATTCGCCCAAACTCTTCATGGAAAATTCTGAGGCCGACAGACCAAGCGTATTGACCGCCGGATCCATGAAATCAGTATAGGCCTGAAATGCCCCAATTGTAGGCCCGATAAAGTTGACCAAGTCATTCCCCGCAAAAGCTAATGCCAATGCAAAAGTACCTACCAAAATGACCAACTTATAGATATTAGTCTTAAAAAACTCAATCAGGGCGTAGGACAATATGACCCAAAAAGTAAAACTGATGGTCACGATATATAATGCTTGATGCTCTAAAAACGCTTTTATGGTTTCACCTCCAATAAGATCATAACTTTGGCTGGCAAAATTGGTGCCCCCAATACCTTTTATGAAAATGAAATAAGTTATTGAAGTCAAAGCAAAACCTCCAAATAGCGCCCCCACCCAATTCGCTTTCCTTTCAAAATCGTAAGAAAGCAAGAGTCTGGCCACCCATTGTACAAAGGCACCAATAGAAAATGCCACCACGACAGAAAGCAAAATTCCGAAGATAATTTCCGATACCTTATCTGTATTGATATAATCCAGGACTTCCATATAACCTCCACCACTATGACTTATTTTAATCAAGGTCATCGCAACAGACGCACCTAGTAGCTCAAATACAATTGATACCGTTGTGGAAGTGGGCAGCCCAATGGAGTTAAAGAAATCTAACAGTAAAATATCAGTGAGCATGACCGCCATAAAAATGATCATAATTTCGCTGAACATAAATTGCTCAGGATGGAAAATCCCATTACGAGCTATTTCCATCATCCCACTTGAAAATATCGCACCAATTCCAATTCCAAGACTCGCCACGATCATTAACGTTCGAAAAGAAACTGCTTTTGAACCCATCGCCGAATTTAAAAAATTCACGGCATCATTGCTGACACCAACCACCAAATCAGCAACTGCTAAAATGGCTAAGGCAATGATCATGTATAAGTAAATATTGTCCATAATATCGTATAAAATAGTTTACAAATATCCTGACAGTTTTTGAAGGACATGTTACCTAAATGTTATTTTTTAAAAATGAATGGCAAATTGTAATCGCCACAGTAATTGGTCATTTGAAAAATTCATGGTTAAATAGCTCACATCAGATTGCACTTTTAATTTATGACCTATAATGTATTTTGAAACCCCTAAAGTGTACTGATTTTGAGCATTATCAGATGTAATATCTTTATCAAAGTCTATGTTTGTATATCTTCCTGAAACTTCCCAATTGCTTTCAAATAGATAACCTGCCTGAAAATTCAGTCCGTTTCCTATCTGGACGGCATCCCCAGTAAGCGTTCCGTCAGAATTCTTCGCCAGCGGATCGGCAGCTGTTCTATCGGCATATTCCGCCATCAGTGAAAATCCTTGATATTTAAACATGGCATCAATAAAAACGGTTGAAATATTCGTTTCAAAAAAACCGGTATCTGTCACCATATATGATCCTTGGTTACTTCCAGTTTTGACTGCATTGTTATTGAAATCATACGTAAAGCCCACAGCTAATTTAGGCGTGTCCTCTCGGTAGATATCACTACCTATATAATCTCCGTTTTTTGTGAAATTGCCGAAAGGAAGAAGTTCCAATCGTGATGTGTATTGAAAACCACCAAGGTTACCAGAGGTAATGTTGCGTCCTTCGCCCTGAGACCATGCAAATGCCTCCTTAACGACAAACTTTTCAGAAAGTTTAAAATGATGTCTTAATTGAAATCCAAGATCCCGATCAATATTATAATTACCGTTCAAAAGTGACCTATCCACCATCTGAAGATTGCCTGAAGATATGATATGGTCCCTATTCCCTGGAAGTTTCGTCTGTCCGAACCATAATTCGAAGTTTTGATAAAAATTCCATTTCATAACGGCGTCTAAAATATAGCGAGGTGCATTAGAGGTATATTCCGAACCTCCAGAAATATCCCTATTGGAAAGACCGATTGCTATTTTATAAGTTAATTTGGGGGAGTAGGCAAAACCATCAAGTTTGAGGCGTGCCCTTCTGATTAAAAAACTCGTTTGTTCATTAGCAAAACTGGCGTCTTCCTCTTCCCATTGTGAGAATCCCTGAAACTGCATTTGCATCCCTACCTTCATGGACCACGTACTGTCTTTTCCTTTAAGATTAAGAATACCCTCTCCAAACTTAGGAGCATACATATCCTGAGCATGCACAATTGAAGCTGTAACAAAAAACAATACCAAAAGTGCTGGTCGAAATGCCATTAATCAGAGTTCTTTTTCAACGACAAAGAACTGACTTTAATGTTAACTTAACGTTTCCTAATCGTTAAGATTTTTAAAAAACACCTAAGGTGAACATATCCTTTCTCAAGAAATTAAACCGAAAAAGTTGTGTTTACATCAGGCTTGTAGAATTATAAGCTTCTTTCTACTGTCCATTAAAGGTATTCATTGTAATGTTTACACCTGCCGTTCCAAAAGATTTTATGAGCTCAAAGGCCTTGTCCAGGCGTTCTGGTAATTTCGCTTCTTCTTCTGGGGTCCATTCTCCCAAAACATAATCTACTTGTCGACCTTTACTAAAGGCATCACTAATACCAAACCTAAAACGGTTGTAATTGATAGTTTGCAATTTGTCTTGCGTGTCCTTTAATCCATTATGGCCACCATCACTACCTTTGGTCTTTAGGCGAATGGTGCCGAAAGGTAAATTCAAATCATCAGTAATTACCAATAGGTTTTCAAGGGGAATATTCTCTTTGTTCAGCCAATACACGATGGCCTTCCCGCTTAAATTCATGTAGGTGCTAGGTTTTAATAAAATAAACTGTCGCCCTTTAAATCTATATATGGCCACGTCTCCTAATTTTTGGGTCTCAAAACTCAAACCTTCTTTTTTGACTAAATGGTCCAAGATTCTGAAACCAATATTATGACGTGTGTTGGCATAATCACTACCAATATTACCTAAACCTACAATGAGATATTTTTTCATGGTATTTTCTTCAACAGGTGTTGCGTTTTTTGAAGAACTAAAAAATTTGCGTAAATAACTTAGCATTTAAGTTCTATATTAAATTTTACTACAGTGAAAATAACCTTTTATGAGAAAAGTTTCGGAATTTATCCGGTAAACAATCTTCAATGGGAAAAACAAAAGATATTAACGGGAGCTTAGTTCCCACCAAAATGGCGGGATTATCCCGAAAATTATCGGACAACAATTCTATTCCTACGCGCCTTCGGTTTTTAACAAAAACAGATAGTAGCATAAAACTTAGAGATCCCGATAAAGGCGGGATTGGTTCATCCAACATATTCCAATCCGCCTTCGGCTTTTAACACTACAGATTGTAGCATAGAATTTAAAGATCCCGCCAAAATGCGGGATTAGTTCAATCAGCAAAACTCAATGCGCTTCGCTTTTAAGTTTTGGGTTTCACTAAAAAAAGCATCCTGAATGAACAGAATGCTTTTAAATATGTTGTGAAACAAGATTTATTCTTGACCTTCTGCAGGTGTTTCAGCGCCTTCAGCAGTTGCTTCAGCTCCTTCTGCACCTTCCGCTCCTTCTTCAAGTTCATCCTCATCTTCACCTTCAAATTCGGCAATACTTGCTCTAGAACGTCTTACTTGACATACGACGGTATTGTCCGGATGTAAGAATTTATAATCAGGATTTTCCAATTCAGTAATGTATAATTTACTTCCAATTTTTAAAGGTGTAATATCAGCCTCTATAAAATCAGGTAAATTTGCTGGGATAGCTTTAACTTTAAGCTTACGTTGGTTTCTTTGTAAAACACCACCATTTAATACCCCTTTTGAAGTTCCTATGATATGTACAGGAATTTCCATCATAATTTCTTTGTCATCAAATAATTGATAGAAATCGATGTGTAAAATTCTCCCAGATACTGGGTGAAATTGAATGTCTTGCATAATGGCATTATAAGACGTTCCATTTTCTACGGCAATCACAACTGTATGCGCATTTGGCGTATAAACCAGTTTAGAGAAAGCCAATTCAGGTGCTGAGAAATGCACTGGTTTGTCTCCTCCGTATAGTACGCAAGGAACCTGACCAGCATTACGTAAGGCTTTTGTTGCTTTTTTGCCCACGCTTTCTCTTTGAGATCCGTTGATTGTAATTGATTTCATTTAAAATTTATTTATTAATTATTACTATTATTTAATCTTAATTATTGTGCTTATTGTACAACTCTACATTAAAAACTTAGAACTAATGGACTTGTTATAATGTACGTTATGCATAACATCAGCAAACAAATCGGCACAACTGAGGACTCTGATTTTGTCGCTTTTTTGTTTTAAAGGAATGGAATCGGTCACGATCAATTCTTCCAATTTTGAATTCTCCAAACGCTCATAAGCATTTCCTGATAGGATAGGATGTGTACAAATAGCCCTCACACTCAAGGCGCCACGCTCCATCATCAAATCTGCCGCTTTAGTCAAGGTTCCAGCGGTATCAACCATGTCATCTACCAACACCACATTTTTACCCGTCACCTCACCAATCAATTCCATATGTGAAATGACATTGGCCTTTTCACGTTGCTTGTAACAGATGACCACATCACTTTCCATTGTTTTGGAATAGGCATAAGCTCTTTTGGAACCCCCCATATCAGGTGAAGCAATAGTCAAGTTGTCAAGATTCAGACTTCTCAAATAAGGTAGAAATACTGTAGATGCAAATAAATGATCAACTGGTTTTTCAAAGAATCCTTGAATTTGATCCGCATGCAAATCCATAGTAATAATTCGGGTTGCACCTGCTGCTTCTAGCATTTTTGCTACAAGCTTGGCAGCAATCGGTACTCTTGGTTTATCCTTTCTATCCTGTCTTGCCCAACCAAAGTATGGTAAAACTGCAGTAATATGTCTTGCTGATGCTCGTTTTGCGGCGTCAATCATCAATAACATTTCCATTAAGTTCTTAGGACCAGGATGCGTAGATCCGATGATAAAAATTCGAGTCCCTCTTATCGATTCTTCATAAGATGGCTGAAATTCGCCATCACTATAGGTGGACGTAATAACGTTGCCTAAAGACGCACCAAATTTGGCGGCTATTTTTTCAGCGAGTTCTGTGCTCTGTGAACATGCAAAAATCTTGGCTTCTGGAACATAATCAGGCATTGTAAGAGAGTGTTTTATAACCAATTAATCCTCGTTTTCTTTAACAGGCTGCAAATTTAAGAATTTAATTGGACAGAAAAAGTATAAAAGAAAGATATTTTAGTTGTTTGTAGAAAAAAATTTTATAATTTTGCAGTCCCGATTTAGTACATCCTTGCTCAAGTGGTGGAATTGGTAGACACGTTGGATTCAAAATCCAATGTCGCGAGACGTGCGGGTTCGATTCCCGCCTTGAGTACAGAAAGAAAAAGCCGAGATATAAATCTCGGCTTTTTTATTTCAGATATAACAATTAGGATTTAAGCATGTCTTATAAAACAATCTTTCTTAAGATTTGAGTTTTTCCTTAAACTCATTAATGATACCACCTTTAAGCAGCATATTTATCTGGCGGTCGCTTAAAGTATGTTTAGTCTCAAATTCAAGGTTTTTACCTGAATCATTACTGACCTTGACTTTAATGGGCTTCCGGTCTATAATATCGTTCCTTAAATTTTTAAAGCTCACGGTATCTCCCTGCTCGATCTTGTTATAATCTGTGATAGACTTAAACTCAAGAGGCAATATCCCGAAATTTGCAAGGTTTTGCCAAGCAATACGAGCATAGGACAAGGCTATTACGGCAACTTGACCCAGATATTTAGGTGCAAGTGCAGCGTGTTCCCTACTAGATCCCTGGGCGTAATTCTCCTTGGCGATTACAATGTGCCCGCCATATCGGGTTTTTGACTCCATGGCCCTATCATAAAAAGTGTGGTCAATCACCGAAAAGGTGTATTTACTGATTTCTGGAAGATTACTTCTAAAGGGCAATACCTCTGCTCCTGCTTTCAAAATCTCATCGGTAGATATATCATCCCCCATTTTTAAAAGAACCGGCACTTCATAATCGTCCATCAGTGGATTAATATGAGGCAATGCTTTAATATTGGGACCTTTCTTCAATTCAATTTGAGAACCATCCTCGGGAGGAGCGACCAATAGTTCGGTATTGATGATTTCCATTTCTGGATTTTCATATTGGGGATAGCTCATGCCATATAATTTCTCAAGGTCTCTAGGATCAGTAATCTTTCCTGTTAGGGCAGAAGCCGCGGCCGTTTCAGGACTGCAAAGGTAAACCTGGTCATCTTCCGTCCCCGACCTGCTTGGGAAATTTCTCGGCATCGTCCTTAAGCTGATGGTGTCCGAGGCCGGAGCCTGGCCCATCCCGATACACCCCATACAACCCGACTGATGGAACCTTGCCCCTGCTTTAATCAAGTTCGCAAAGGCGTGGTTATCGATCATATTTTGGATAAGTTGTCTGGATGTTGGGTTGATATCAAATGATACTTCGCTATTGACCGATTTGTCTTTTACAATTGCGCCAGCAATCCAAAAATCACGTAGCCCTGGGTTAGCGGAAGATCCGATGACTACTTGGCCAATAGGTCTTCCTGCAACTTCACTCACAGCAACTACATTTCCAGGACTAGTTGGTTGGGCAATAAGTGGAACCAACTCGTCCAACTTAATTTCTTCATGTAAATCATATTCACAACCTTCATCGGCCACAAGTTCTATCCAATCTTCTTCCCTGCCTTGAGATTTTAAAAAGCGTTTGATCTCACCATCGCTGGGGAATACGGTAGTAGTAGCCCCTAATTCGGCACCCATATTGGCAATGACGTGACGGTCCATAGCGCTTAGGTTTTTTAACCCGTCCCCGTAATATTCCAAGATTTTCCCGACCCCGCCCTTAACACCATGCCTGCGGAGCATCTCCAGAATAACATCCTTAGCACTTACCCAATCCGGAAGTTTTCCTGTCAATTTAACGCCCATCACCTTCGGCATCCTAACAAAAAAGAGTTCGCCCGCAATGGCAGCGGCCACATCCAGTCCCCCTGTACCAATGGCCAACATCCCCATAGAACCTGCGGCACAACTATGGCTGTCCGCTCCAACCATCGTTTTTCCTGGTTTACCGAAACGTTCCATATGCACCGGGTGACTAACCCCATTTCCTGCCCGGCTGTACCATAAACCAAAACGCTGTGAAGCCGACAAAAGGAACGCATGGTCATCCGCATTTTTAAAATCGGTCTGCAGCAGGTTATGATCTACATATTGAACAGCAATCTCCGTTTTAGCTTTCTTTAGGCCCATCGCCTCCAATTCCAATTGAACTAAGGTGCCCGTTGCATCCTGTAATAGAGCTTGATCTATTTTTATGCCTATTTCCGATCCTGGGGTCATGTCTCCAATGATCAAATGCGAGTCTATAAGTTTTTGGGTAACATTATGTTGTTTCATGATATTATGTGATTTTTAATAGGCAGTAGATAACATGCCATAATTATTTTTTATATCGTGATGAATCCGGCGTTTTAGGAAACAGAATTGCAGGTCATGGACTATGGATAAATCCAATCCACAATGTGACTAAGATACAAATTTAAGGATTGCAAGGCGAGTTAAATATCTAATTGTCCAATAATTAGAGAAATATGGTTCTGTAAATAGAGGCTTCAACAAACCTGATGGGGCCTTTTTTCTTCTAAATAGTGATGATAGTGTTTTTTGTAAATAAAAAAATTATAGCAACCAATCTAAGGTCTTTTTCATAATTTCTGTCACCTCCACTCTTTTACAAATTCCTCCAATTATTCATACTTCTTAAACCAAGCCAAAATATGCGCCACCTTACTGATCAAATTACTTGGTCTTTGAACGATATTATGATAGGCTTCAGGAATTTCAACTAAAACGGTTTCTATTTTTCTAAGTTTTAAAGCATGATAAAGTTGCTTTGCCTCACTTGGCGGCGTTCTTAAATCGTTCATTCCTACCATGACCATCGTTGGCGTTTCTATATTGCCCACCAATGAAATTGGCGAAAATTTCCAATAGGCTTCAAAATTTTCCCAAGGTTGCCCATCATAACGTGAATTAGCATAGCCATAATAATTATCCGCTACCAAGGTTTTACTGATCCAATTGACCACAGGTTTCACTACTGCTGCAGCTTTAAAGCGATTATTCTTTCCAATCATCCAGGTGGTCATGATACCGCCAGCACTGCCTCCGGTAACGTATAATTTATCATTATCAACAATGCCCTTTTCAACTAAATAATCCACCCCATCCAAGACATCGTTATAATCTTGACCTGGATAATTATTCTTTAATAAATTCCCGAATTCTTCGCCATAACTTGTACTCCCACGCGGATTGGGATAAAAGACCACATACCCCTCAGCAGCAAACAACTGGATTTCAGCGGTAAATCGGTCACCATAATTCAAAATGGGTCCGCCATGATTCTCAACGATCAATGGATACTTTTTAGAGGCGTCATAAAATGGCGGTTTAACAATCCAACCTTGAATGTTCCTGCCGTCAAAAGTGGAGGTGTACCACACTTCTTCGGTTTTGCCCAATTCACGAAACGCAAGCACATCGGCATTTAAATTGGTGATTAACCTAGCCGGTTTTTTATTTTGGATGACCGCTAATTCCGCTGGATATTCTGGTCGCGATTGCGTATAGACCAGGGTGCCATTTTGGGACACGGCATACGACCCTGACGCATACGGTCTTCCAATGGTCGTTCCACCAACATTATCAGCCAATTTTGTAATTTTTCCCGAGGTGGTAATATGTCCTATTTTGGTATTCCCTTTTTCGTCATACATAAAATACAAGCCTTTCCCGCTCGAGTCCCACGTAATATCAGAAACGCTGGAATCTAAATTTGAAGAAATAACACGTTTGTTACTGCCATCGCTGTTCATCAAATGCAACAACGTGTTTTGATGGTCCTCCGCGCGATCTTCATACCCTAAATACGCCACCGTTTTTCCGTCGGGCGATACTTGAGGAGAATGGTCGGGTCCATCTTGAGAGGTTAACGCTGTAATTTCTTTGGTAGCAACATTCACCTTATAAACTTCGCTATTTCTAAATCGGTATTCCCAATCTTCAAATCGGTTTGAGGAAAAATAAATCTCTTTCCCATCCGGAGAAAAGGACAGATTGCCCCGATGGCTATAATTATCACTGGTCAATTGTCTGGCTGTACCTCCTTCGGCAGGAATTACAAAGACATGCGTAAATCCTGGTTCCATATACCCACTGCCATCGGCTTCATGCTTGAGTCGGTCAGTAATTCGCGCTGGTTCCGCCCATTTAGCACCTTTAGGTTTTTCCGGTAATTTCGCCACAACTGGCGGTTTTTCTGAAATGAACATGGTAAATGCAATCCATTTTCCATCAGGCGACCAGGTTAACGCACTTGGCGATTTTTCCAATTGGGAAATTCTGGCAATTTGACCAGTTTCTGTCCAATACATATATATTTCTGACCCTTCATCCGTCGTACTTGAAAACACAATACGATCCCCATTTGGCGACCAACTGGCTTGTGATTCGCTGACTTCGCGTGACGTCAATTTGCGATGAGACGTCCCGTCAGCGTTGACAATCCAGAGGTTGCCTTTGGTATTGTCCTTCATCATATCAAATCCATTTCTTTTATAGACCACTTGCGAGCCGTCAGGAGAAATCTGTGGATCAGTAACCCACTCCAACGCGAAAACATCCATAGGCTGAAAGGGTAGTTTTTGCGTTTGCGAAACGATAAATTGAATACTAAAAAAACCTAGTAAAAGACTGAGAAATCGGACCATAAAAAAGAATTAAATTTTAAATGCTCAAGTTACTGATTATTTAAAATTACAGCACTAAGAAAATTTGGAGGAGATATATCAGCAGAAAGACTATGAATTATGCGACACTTCCTGCAAGAACAAGTTTTTGGCGACATTTTCCGAAACCACCAATTCAATAGCATTGAATTTGATTTTCACCGAATTATCAAAAGGCTCTTTATGGATTATTTGTATTGTGGTACCGAGACTGATATGATTCGCATCCAAATACTTTAGAAAATCACTCGAGCTGTCATGCACGCCTACACAAACATATGTCAAACCTTCCTGGGCATCCGAAAGACTCGTTTTGTCTATCTGTTCAATATTCCCATGTTGATCCGGAATGGGATCGCCGTGCGGATCTACTTTCGGGAAACCCAAAAACTCATCGAGTTTATCCGTTAATTTTTCTGATTTGATATGTTCCAGTTGTTCGGCAACGTCATGCACTTCATCCCAAGAAAAATTAAGCTTTTCCAACAAAAAGACTTCCCAAAGCCTATGTTTTCTCACCACCTTAACGGCATGGGCACGACCAGCCTTAGAAAGCGTAACGCCTTGATACGGAATATAGGAAACCATATTTTTCTCGGCCAACTTCTTGATCATATCTGTAACAGAAGATGCCTTGGTTTGCATTTCTTCAGCTAACGCATTTGTCGATACATCATTGGAAGACTGATTTTCTAGATGGTAAATAGCTTTAAGGTAATTTTCTTCTGCGAGTGTCATACAAAATAAGATTATCCACAAATATAAATTTTTTTTAGACAAAAAGATTATTTAGTTTTGTCTAAACTTTTAATTCGTGTTATAGTTATCTAACTTTGGCTAGCAGCATAAGCCACTATCATTCGGATTGAACCATCCAAAATTTGATTTTAATAGAGTATTTATTCAGCAACAGGTTGGATTTTATAATTATCACTAAAACTTTGCTCTGTTGTTCACTTAAATAAAATCCTATGAGGCTTGCGTGATCCATTTTAATACCGATGAATTTACCAACTTCCCACTTAACTTGTCATAAGAAATAGCTAATAATCAGCCATACATCCTCATTTTTTTAGTACTTTCGTAACATATATTTAGACTCATGAAAAAAATAGTTTGCGTTTTATTAACTTTAATTTGTTTTTCGGCCTGTAAAGATGCGACGCCAGACAACGGCAACCTCAACATCGTAACTACCACCACCTTAATCACCGATTTATTGAACAACATTGGCGGTGATAAACTGAATGTTGAAGGGTTGATGGGAAGTGGGGTTGATCCACACTTATATAAAGCAAGTGCCGGAGATGTTACGAAATTGGCAAATGCCGATTTGATCTTTTATGGCGGATTGCATTTGGAAGGCAAACTCGTTGATGTTTTTGAAAAAATGGAAAGTCAGAATATTAAAACCATTGCCGTTTCGGATGCTTTGGATAAAAGCACGTTAATTGGATCAGAATATTTCGCCTCAAATTATGACCCGCATATCTGGTTTGATGTTCACAATTGGGAACTCATTACCACCTTTGTGGTCCAACAACTTTCTGAAGCCGATCCTGAAAACAAAACACTTTATGAGGAAAACGGCAAAACCTACCTTGAGAAATTAAAAGTCTTGGATGTAGAGATCAAAGCCATTATAGACACGCTTCCAAAAGAAAAAAGAATTTTGGTTACCGCTCATGACGCCTTTAATTATTTTGGACAAGCCTACGGATTTGAAGTGGTCGGTTTGCAAGGTCTATCCACGGCTACTGAAGCTGGGGTGCAGGATGTTCAAAATTTGTCTAACTTTATTATCGATAAAAAAATAAAAGCCATTTTTGTGGAGAGCTCGGTACCAAGGCGCACCATTGAAGCCCTTCAAGCTGCCGTGAACTCAAAAAACCATCACGTCGAAATTGGAGGTACCTTATATTCTGACGCTTTAGGAAACGCTGGCACCGTTGAAGGGACTTATATTGGGATGTTTAAATATAATGTAAATACGATTGTGAATGCGTTGCGATAATTCCTGCGAAGGCAGGAAACCGTTTGGTTCAACATAGTTAATCTGGGGAAAATCAGAACTCATATAATGGAATCTCTACATTAGAAGAAATCCAGAATATCCAACTTCAAATTTTGACTTCCAACAGCATGACGAGCAATATTGCTTTAAAACAACACAGAGTTCAAATGAAATGAAATCAATGGACAACATAAAAAATACGCATTCCCAGGACGATTCTCCTGCCTCCCTGTCTGCCGACGAGGCAGGCGCAAGAGTTTTGGCGGTAAAGGTGGACGATTTAACCGTGGCTTATAACTACAAGCCGGTGCTTTGGGATATCGATCTTGAAATCCCTGAAGGCGTCCTTATGGCCATTGTGGGTCCTAATGGGGCTGGAAAATCCACCTTGATCAAAGCCATTTTAGGAATTCTAAAACCTATTGCCGGAAGTGTTAGTATTTATGGCAAACCTTACCATAAGCAGCGTTCCCATGTGGCTTATGTGCCACAAAAAGGAAGTGTGGACTGGGATTTCCCTACCGTTGCATTGGATGTGGTGATGATGGGAACTTATGGCAGCTTGGGTTGGATCAAACGTCCGGGAGTCAAAGAAAAAAAAGCAGCCCTGGAAGCTTTAGAAAAGGTAGGCATGCTCCCTTTTAAAGACCGACAGATCAGTCAGCTTTCTGGGGGTCAACAGCAACGGATATTTTTGGCAAGAGCCTTGGTACAGGATGCGTCCATCTATTTTATGGATGAGCCTTTTCAAGGTGTGGATGCGACTACGGAAATTGCCATTATCAATATTTTAAAGGAATTACGAAAAGCAGGAAAAACGGTAGTTGTTGTGCATCATGACTTACAGACCGTTCCTGAATATTTTGATTGGGTCACTTTTTTAAACGTTAAAAAAATCGCTACAGGTCCTGTAAAAGATATTTTTAATGATGATAATTTGACCAAGACCTATGGTATTAATTATAAGGTGAGTGTGCAGAAATAGCACAATTCCTGCGGAGGCAGGAATCTTAGGAATAGCAGCCAACTCACAAACTATATTAGAGCTTTTGCGCAATGATTAAACAATCACGATGATTAAAAAATAAAAATAAAGTCAACCACTGACAAAAATCGTTGAATAACCTGAAAGGTTTGAAGAAAATAAATCTATGATTATTGAAACAATCACAATGATTTGAAATTATAAAAATAAAAAAGATTCCTGCCTGCGCAGGAATAGGGTATGAATTTACAGGACTATTTTTCTTTAGTTTTTAGCGATTACACGCTTCGCACCATCACCTTGGGCACCGCCATTTTGGGCGCTGTTACGGGAATGCTTGGGAGTTTTGCGGTGTTGCGCAAACAAAGTTTGCTGGGTGATGCCATTTCTCATGCTGCCCTTCCAGGAATCGCCTTGGCATTTTTAATTACCGGCGCCAAAGACACCAACACCTTACTTCTTGGTGCTTTGGTCAGCGGCCTCGTGGGCACGTTTTGGATCCGAGGCATCGTGACTAAGACGCACTTAAAATCGGATACTGCTTTGGGTCTTATCCTCTCCCTATTTTTTGGGTTTGGGATGCTGTTGCTCACTTTCATCCAAAAGCAGCCCAACGCCAATCAAGCGGGATTGGACAAATATTTATTCGGACAGGCAGCAACCTTGGTGGAAAGTGATGTTTGGTTAATGGCGATTGTCACCGGGATTTGTTTGATCGTCATGCTGTTATTTTGGAAGGAATTCAAACTTTTACTTTTTGATCCGGACTATACTAAAACCTTAGGTTTCAACACCAAATTTATAGATATTTTGATCACCACATTTATTGTATTGGCCATTGTTTTGGGACTACAGACTGTTGGCGTCGTTTTGATGAGTGCCATGTTATTGGCTCCCGCTGCAGCGGCAAGACAATGGACCAACAGTTTGGGTACAATGGTCTTTTTAGCCGCAATCTTCGGTGCGTTTTCAGGAGTTTTTGGAACAGCCATCAGCGCCAGTCAAGACAACCTTTCTACCGGACCGGTCATTGTTATTGTAGCCTCTATATTTGTGATTTTTTCATTCGTTTTTTCACCAGGCAGAGGTTTGTTATTTCGTCAAATCCGATTTATTAAAAACAGAAGGGATTTGGAATTTCAAAAAACCCTCGCCTTTATGTATCATATTGCAGAGACCCACGAGGATATTTCGCATCCGCATACCATTAAAATATTAAACAACTTTCAAGGTTTTACACGGAAGACACTACAAAAATTAGTCGATAAAAACTATGTGACCTTAGATGGAGCCATGTGGAGCTTGACGGAAGAAGGCTTTGAAACCGCCGCCAATTTATACAACCAAAATTTCAAGAAACATGAGTAACGCCCAGTTGGAAATACAGCTTATTGCCAGTCTGGTTGCCATTGCCTGTGCCATTCCGGGTACCTTTTTGGTGCTTCGTAAAATGGCGATGATCAGTGATGCCATTAGCCACTCCATCCTTCCAGGTCTTGTCGTTGGTTTTTTTATCACACAGGACCTCAACTCCCCACTCCTCATTTTATTGGCCGCACTTACGGGGGTCATTACGGTTATTTTAGTTGAGCGCATTCAAAAAACAGGTTTGGTCAAAGAAGATACCGCCATCGGATTGGTATTTCCCGCCATGTTCAGTATTGGGGTCATCATGATTGCGAAAAACGCTAATGATATACATTTGGATGTCGACGCTGTATTGCTGGGCGAATTAGCTTTTGCACCTTTTGATCGACTCACGATTGGAGGCACAGATATAGGTCCGAAATCATTATGGGTAATCGGAATTATTTTACTGACAACTGTCGCTCTTTTAATCGCTTTTTTCAAAGAATTAAAGTTAAGTACTTTTGATCCCGGATTATCCGCCTCCTTAGGCTTTTCGCCGGTACTCATTCATTACGGTCTAATGACCATGTCATCCATTACAACAGTTGGTGCTTTTGATGCCGTAGGTGCAATTTTGGTTGTGGCACTCATGATTGCCCCGGCTGCCTGTGCTTATCTACTCACCACAAATTTGAAGAAAATGCTCGGACTCGCCATATTTTTCGGGGTTTTTGGAGCCATTTCCGGGTATTGGATAGCTCATTGGCTGGATGCTTCCATTGCTGGTTCTATTGCAACCATGCTTGGGGTTGTGTTTTTTCTGGTGTATTTATTTGCCCCAAGTAAGGGCTTGATTGCCGTGATGTATAGAGAGAAAAGACAACAAATTGAAGTCTCCTTATTGACTTTTTTACTCCATCTTAAAAATCACAGTGAAGAGGAAGAACGCCATGTCAACCACCTCAATGAGCATATCAATTGGCAAAAAGTGCGAAGTAAGACCGTGCTGGATTTAGCGCTTAAAAACAATATGATTCTCATTAAGAATAAAGTCGTATCGCTCACCGAAAAAGGTGATGAATTCACGTCCCAAGCCATTGACTATATCATTACCAATGAAGACACTCAGATTGAAGACATGAAAAAGCATTTCTTTTTATTTAGAGGATAAAGTCTTACAAAATTTCCAATTCATTTTTCGAGACACAAATTCTTATAGTAAATCATATAAAATTATGACAGGAATCGATATGACAAACAGAATTAAAATCTCACAGAATGATCTGAAAGCTTAGTAGTTTAAGCAAATTTTCGCCCTTGTTTACGGGTTAAATTTTTCAAATATCCTAGGTAACAAATAATTTTGCTAACTTTGATATTCACCTAACTTATAACAATGAAATACTCGCTTTTTTGCATTAGTCTGTTTTTGTTATTTTCTTGCGGCACTTCGAAAAAGATAGTGGATAAACCGATTGTTTTTGATGAAGAGCGGATCCAACTCACCAAAGAATACCTATCTACACGCTATGGTCTAGAACAAGACAAGCCGATTATTGTACCCAAAATGATTGTATTGCATTGGACAGCAATCCCAACACTCCAAGAATCTTTTGATGCGTTCTATACATCGCAACTACCAAGCAGACCTGATATTGCTACTGCAAGTGCTTTAAATGTATCCTCTCAGTTTTTAGTCGATCAGGATGGCACCATTTACCGGTTGATGCCAGAATTAACCATGGCAAGGCACGTCATTGGTTTAAATCACACTGCCATTGGCATTGAAAATGTTGGAGGCACTAAAGATGTACCTCTGACCCATGAGCAAATTAAAGCGAATATTTGGTTGGTCAACTATTTGAGTAAAAAATATCCTATTGAATATCTTATCGGCCATTATGAGTATACTAATTTTGAAGGTCATGAGTTATGGCTTGAGAAGGATGATGGCTATAGAACCAAAAAAGTTGATCCTGGCGAGGACTTTATGAAAGCCGTCAGAAAGAAAACCCGAAAACTTAAATTAAAATCAGCCCCAGTAACTACAACTCATTAAAGATAAGGTGTCTATTCCAAAGTTTATAATAAACCGATAGTCTTTTCACGACAGTTCTTTGATCATTAAACAAAAAATATACAAATGAAATCTATTTTCACTTTAGTACTTGCCATTTTTATAGTCTCTATGACGGCCCAGGTTGGTGATATGACCACAAATCTATACGATAGCTATTCGAAATACAAAGAACCAAGTTTGGACAACCGCCGAATCAAGCATGAAGACATCCAACCCTTAATTCTCAAGCTTAAAAGCAATCCAGCCTATACAGTGCAAAAAGTAGGCGAAAGTATTAAAGGCAAAGACATTAGTTTAATTAGTATTGGAACAGGAGATATCAACGTTCTTCTCTGGTCGCAGATGCATGGTGATGAACCTACCGCAACCCAAGCGATTTTTGATATTTTTAACTTTTTGAACAGCAACGATTTTAAAGCAGAAAAAAAAGAGCTCTTAAGTCAATTGACGCTTCATTTTATGCCGATGCTCAATCCCGATGGTGCTGAATTATTTACCAGACGTAACGCTTTGGGCATTGATATCAACAGAGACGCACTCATGTTACAATCTCCAGAAGGCCAAGTTTTAAAACGCATCCGCGATAGTTTGGATGCCGATTTTGGTTTCAACCTTCACGACCAAAGCACCTATTATAATGCTGAGCGCACACCTAAGCCAGCGACCATTTCTTATCTGGCACCTGCCTACAATTACGAAAAAGACATCAATGACGTCCGAGGAAATGCCATGAAAGTTATTGTCTTTATGAACAGCATCATTCAAAAATATGCTCCAGGGCAAGTGGGGCGCTACAACGACGATTTTGAACCACGCGCGTTCGGTGACAACATTCAAAAATGGGGCACCAGTGCCATATTGATTGAATCCGGAGGGTATAAGAATGATGTCGAAAAACAGGAAATCAGAAAGCTCAATTTTGTATCCATTTTATCGGCATGTTATACCATTGCCAATGGAAATTATAAAAACATCTCTATTGACGATTATGAGAAGATCCCGCAAAACGATCGCAAATTATTCGATTTAAAAATTGAACGCTTCACCCATAATCTTTTAGGAAAGGATTATATTTTAGATATCGGAATCAACCATTTGGAAGTCCAAGACAAAAATTACGACACCTTTTATAACGTGGGCAGTATTGTTGAAAAAGGCGACCTCTCAACCTTCTATGGTTACGAAACTGTAGACGCTACAGGGTATCGCTTAATTGAAGGAAAAGTGTATCCAGAACTCATCCAGACCATAAAAGATTTGGAAGCTATGGACATTTACGAACTTCTAAAATCGGGGTACACCTATGTCCGATTGGCACAATTTTCACCTAAGGATAAGGACGTTTCTCTCCCGATCAATATTTTGGACAAGGATCAAAAGATTCCAGGATTTTATGTGAACATTGGCAACAATCCTAATTTTGTCTTGCAAAAAGATGGTCAAGTGGATTATGCTGTGGTCAACGGATTTTTAATCGATTTAAAAAACCAAGAGAGCAATTTTAAGAATGCTATATTTTACGGAAAGTAAAACTTTATTTTAGTACTTATCTCTTATAAATTCTAGAACGGCCTGCATTTGTTCCCTAACCTTATCCGTTGTGGTGAGGTAGTTGTTATTCATATAACTAAAGATTAACACGTCTCCAGAATTGGTCACCAAATAGCCACTTAAAGTATGTGTACTAGACAATGTTCCCGTCTTGGCGAAGACATAAGGACCATCCATTCCAGCATACCAGTTTTTCAGAGTACCACTAACACCGCCGACCGGAAAAAAGTTGAACAGGCGTTCCCTTGGAATTTCGGCGTAAAGCTTTTCCAAAACCTGCACCAAGGATAATGGAGTAAAGAGATTGTAATTACTCAACCCGGAGCCATCCCTCCATTTCGGTTTTTGTTTCAAATCTTTGAGTTGATTCTCGAGAATCGATTTCCGGATGGGGTCGGCATCCAATGAATCAGAAACCGTTGAGGATGCCAAAATTAATATCTGTTCGGCCAGAAAGTTGTCGCTCACATGCATCATGCGTTTGTATAAACTATCTGACGGAATACTGTAAAATATCTGATCTGTTTTGGCTGTGGTATAGGGGATAAATTCTACTTTATCGGGAAGTAGATCATTCCAAAGGGCTTTCACCATGGTTGTGTCCAAAACAAATGGCACCTCTGTGCTCGTTTTTCTGTCCAACTTATAATAGAAATTATTGGCATTAAAGTCGCGGCGCTTGTCCATTAAGGTATACGTGGTTTGAGACCTCAAAAACTTCGGATAGGTATTTAAATCGTCAGTATTTGAAATGGTTACTACGTTCCCGTATAATGGAAAGGCACTCCGTTCTGGACTATAATACATGTCATAATCTTCCCATGCCCAACCTGGTCCAAATTTTTCATTGGCGTAATTATCCGTCACCAATTTTATGGCTTTATAATTTTTCATAAACTCCAAAGCCGTGCTGTCTTTAAAATACGGATGTAAAAAACTAGGATCTCCCGTTCCTTTTACAATCAATGTATCGTGATGCACAGCATATTTAAAGGCTGGAACTTTTTCAGGTAAGTATTGGAGACCCGTATATAAAGTAAATATTTTGGTATTGCTCGCCGGTGTAAAATAGCGTTCGGCGTTATGATTAAACACCGTGTCCTTGGTTCTTGGATTGTAAACCAAAAGACCAGTAAACTGATGGTCAAAGAAATTTGAAGTCATCGATTTTTCCAAGTGCTTGGAAACTTTAGCCGATTTACAATTGACTAAAAGAAAGGAAAACAGAATTAAAAAACTAAATCGCACCACGGAATTGAAGTTTTTCACACTTTCGAAACTCTTGAAATTACTGGTATTTTTCATATCAAATAAAAAACTAAAAGATTAAGATCCCGAAAGTTAATTGATAATTTTGAAAAAAGTGAAATCAATAAAGAAAATCATCATACTCACTATAAAACAATGAATTAATTTATAATCGGTCTAAAGAATTCATGAAAACGCACTTTATCTTTTATTTTATTACATTTACCTCTCTACTTTAATAAAAACAATTCAAATTATGCAAAAAAAAACTACCCTCACCGTACTTGGTTTTTTTACTTCTGCGTTTTTGATGTTATTCGCTCAAACTATTACCGTTACTGGTGTAGTTACTGATGCGAATAATGTCCCAATGCCTGGAGTAAATATTCAAGTAAAAGGCACCACTAAAGGTGCAACAACAAATTTTGATGGCGATTATACCATTAATGCATCTTCAGGAGATGTTCTAATTTTCTCTTATGTGGGATTTAAAAAAATTGAAAGGACGGTTTCTGAAACCGTTATCAATGTGAAACTTGAAGAAGATGCAAGTTCTCTTGACGAAGTCGTAGTCACGGCTTTTGGTATTAAAAGAGAAACAAGAGAGCTGGGCTATTCGGTAACTCAAGTAAAAACGGAGGACCTTAATCTTACTGGTCAAACTGATGCCTTTACTGCTTTGCAGGGCCGTGTTGCAGGTGTACAGATCAGTCAAACCTCTGGGTCATCTGGAGGAGGTATTGACATCTTAATTAGAGGGATTACCTCGGTCAATCCAAACAGAAGCAACCAGCCATTAATAATTATTGACGGCTTAGCATTGGATAATGACACCTTTTCAGGTAACGTATTGCCAAGTGCAGGATCGAATTCGCCGAGCAGTTCCGAGCAATTTTCCTTTTCAAACAGGGCATCTGACATTAATCCAGAGGATATTGAAAGCTTCAACGTATTGAAAGGTGCAGCAGCCAGTGCATTATATGGGGTGAGAGCAGCAAACGGTGCGATCATCATTACCACTAAAAAAGGAAAATTAGGAAAAGCTAAAATTGGCTTAATTGCTTCTACAACGTTTAGAAATATAGCAACAACCCCCGAATTACAGAAAAAATATCGTGAGGGATATAGTGGCCTTCCAAGAAATTTGTATACACCTGAAACAGATACAGGTTTTACAAGACTGGGTGGAACCTCCTTCTATTCTTGGGGACCGGAATATAGTGCAGACAGTGCCGTTGTAGGCGGAGAGACCATTGATCTTACAGGCGACCGTTTTTATGATCCCTATGATCTCTTTCAAACAGGCATCAGCAACCAAATTGATTTTAATATCAGTGGAGCTGATGAGAAGCTTGATTATTATTTCTCTGTTGGTAACGAAAGTGAGAAAGGTGTTTTACCAAATACTGATTACGGTAAAACGACCTTAAGATTTAAGGCAGGTTATAAAGTAAATGAAAAATTCAATATCAATACCTCTATAAATTATACCAATGCTGGCGGTAAACGCGGAAATGGGGGTGATAAATCAGTGTTTAGTTCCCTGGCATATTATTCTGCAACCTTTCCAATCAATGATTATATTAATGAAGATGGGACCCAACGTAATTACTCCTTTGGGGTTATTGACAACCCACGTTATCTCTTAGAAACAAGTCCGTTAACCGACGATGTCAACAGATGGGTAGGTAACGCGACCTTTAACTGGGCGCCTAAAGATTGGATCAACGTGACCTACGCGGCACAGGTTGATAATTATTCTGACATGAGAAATCGCTTTGTGGCACCAGACCTAGATGCTGGAGCGGCAGTTGGCGGATTTATCGTCAACCAGAATATTAATTTCTTAGGTTTAGAATCCAACCTCTTGGTAACTTTTGATAAGAGATGGTCAGACGACTTTGGCACCTCTTTAACCTTAGGAAATCAAATATCTGATTCCAGAAGAGACTATTCAATGATTAGAGGAGAAACTCTAAACGTACCTGGCATTAATGACATTGCAAATACCATCAATATTTTTGCTGATAAGAGTGTTACTCAAATTAGAAACGTAGGGGTATTTGGAGAACTTAAAGCCGATTATAAAAACCAATTATTTTTAACCATTACCGGTAGAAATGACTGGACCTCAACCTTAGAAAAAAATAACCGTTCGTTTTTCTATCCCTCAGTGAGTTTAGCCTATGATTTTCATGAACTTATTGATAAAGACAACGAGTTTTTCACCTTTGGAAAGTTAAGAGCGTCTTGGGCGGAAGTAGGTAAAGGACCAGGCTTTGGAGAAACCGGTACTTACTTCGTGTCTGATGGTAATTTCCCTTTTAGCGGTTCTGGAGGTTATAGAGCAAACACGATTGTTGGTGAAGAGTTCATTGTTCCTGAAAAGAATAAATCTTTTGAAGTTGGTACTGACCTGAGATTCTTTAAAAATCGCTTACGCTTAGATTATGCGTACTACAAGACCCGGGTTAAAAATCAAATTTTCACAGTGGGCACAGCGTACTCCTCTGGAATCTCTGGAGTTGTAAGAAATGCGGGGGATTTCGAAACCTTCGGGCACGAATTGTTAATTGCTTATGACGTTTTCAAAACGGAGGATTTCCAGTGGGAAACAATGATCAACTGGTCTACAAATGAAGGCAAGGTATTGTCTTTACCAGAAGATATTGACGCCCTAATTTTCGCCGATGCGGGCGCCGCAGCGGGCATCACTTCAGAAATTAGAAATGGTGATAAGATGGGAGAGTTATATGGTTATAAATGGCGTTATGAAAATGGTCAGAGATACATTGGACCAGATGGCTTACCAAGAGTTGATCGAAGCGAACGGGTTAAGGTTGGAAATGCTTTTCCTGATTTTATTGCATCGTTCAATAACGTGCTACGATATAAAAATATAAGCTTTAACTTTCTATTGGAATGGAAAAAAGGAGGTGATCTTTATGATGCTGGACGGAGAAATTCCATTAGAAATGGAAATCCAAAAATTACAGAAAATAGAGACGTGAAGGAAGTTTTCACCGGAGTTATGGATGACGGCAGTGGCGGCTTCGTTACAAACACAATTGAAGGCCTTATAAACCAAGATTACTATAGAGACACCAACCGTTACAATTCAGCAGCTGAAATACTTATTCAAGACGCTTCATGGGTTAAACTTCGTAACATAGGCTTATCTTATAATTTTGGAAAAAATATAATTAGTAGTTTAAACATTGATAATTTAAGCGTGTCAGTAAGCGCCCATAATCTTTTATTATGGACCCCATATGATGGTTATGATCCTGAAGGAAACCAATATAGTGCCGGTAGTAACGTGTACGGATTTACTGGTCTTGGAACCCCTTTGAGTGAAAGTTATTCTTTCGGAATTAAATTAGGATTTTAAAAAAAATGAAGATGAAAAATATAATAAAAACAACATGTATAGCATTGCTTATCTTGGGCGCCAGTTCATGTAGCGATGAATATTTTGACGTGAACACGCCTTCGGGCTCTGTTCAGGAAGATGCACTTAGAATGAAGGATTTGTTGGCACCTGTTATTTATAGAACGGTTCAAGGCCAATATTCAGCTGCAGAAACTTTTGGAAATTATACCCAGTACTTTACGGGTTGGGGCGGATTGGCTTCAGGCGAAACAACGGCCTCAGGTTTATGGACTGATTTTTACCTCTATAGCCTCCCAAACATATTGACCATTAAAGAGAAAGCAGCAGCTTTGAACGCACCGCGATATACTGCCGTTGCCGATATTTTAACTGCCATTAACCTGGGCATCGTTACGGATTCATGGGACAATGTTCCGTATTCTGAAGCCGCAGAAGGTATTAACAACCCATCACCTTCTTTTGATACACAACAAGAAATTTACAGCAGTATTTTTGGACTTTTGGATAATGCGATAGCAATCTTGGAAACTCCCAACACCTCCATTTATGAATTATCAAATGACGATCTCATTTATGGTGGCAATATGGATAAATGGTTACGGGCAGCATATACCATAAAGGCCCGCTATCAATTGCATTTGGTCAGTGCAGGAACCGTATCTCCAAACGAGGTACTGTCCACCATTGACAAAGGGTTTACATCAAATGCTGATGACTTTCAAATGAATTATACCGATAGAAATATCAATCCGCGTTATGCACAAGAAGTGGTCGCAAGAGGTCAAGGAAATTTCCATAACGATTTGGCAAGCCAATTGGTAAGTTCCATGAACGGAAATTATTACCCATTTCAATCAACAGCCTTAACAATTGACCCAAGATTACCTCTTTTTGGTGAATTACCGGAAGGCAGTACGGAGTGGAAAGGTTATGTAAGTGGCGGCGGCGGTTTAAGTCCAGACGGTACCGCAGCTAATGCAAGATTCTTAACGGACGGGTATTATACCTCCATTGATTCTCCAATTACGATCATTACTTATGGAGAAGCTCTTTTTATTAAAGCTGAAGCGGCCTTTCTAGCCAATGGAGGCACTACCACAAGCACGGGTTCTTCTGCAATAGCTTACAACGCTTATCTTGACGGTATCGCGGCAAGTATGGATAAATTCGGAGCCGATGGAAGTGCCTATTTAGCTGACCCTGCAATTGCAGTGGGCGAATCAGGATTGATGCTCCACCACATTATGAAAGAAAAATACATCCATAACTTTTTAAATCCTGAAACGTTTGTCGACTACAGACGCTATGATTTTTCTGATGATGTTTTTGTTGGTCTCACCATGCGTGAAGAACAGGATTCAAGTGGCGAATTTGCTGGCGAATGGTTTAGACGTGCTAGTTACCCTTCAACAGAAGTCACAAGAAACAGAGTAGCTGTAGAAGCGAATAAGAAGACACCTGTAACGCCAGTTTGGTGGGACGCTCAGAACTAAAATCTCATTTTAATAGTATAAAAAACCCTTCATTAATTTTAGTGAAGGGTTTCTTTTTGGAATAATCTCAAAGCCGATTTCAACTGCTCTAAATCGTCTTTGGTATGATTGGCAGTGATGACAATTCGATTCATTAAAGCATCATAATTAGGATATTTGAAATTGGTAATGATGATGCCCTTGGATTTCAAATAGTCAAAAATGACATTGCTATGGGAATAGATGACAGGGTAATGATGATCATAATAAAACTGTTGTGGCAAATGGTCATCACCATATAGAAACTGTAGATTCTCCCGCAATTTCTTAAGTTGATTTTGTATGATGTCCTGACCTTTAACAAAGGTTTGTAAAAAGATGGGATTCATTCCGGCTGCCGAGATAAAAACCACAGCATTCCTAATACTATCAACAAGCTTCTTATCTCCAACAATAACACCACCTGAACAGCCATAAGCTTTGGTCAAGGAGCTGATCATTATTTTTTGCGAAATACTTGGATGGTTAATCGTTTTGTAAACTCCAGTACCGTCTTTGCCTACAATACCCAAACTATGGGATTCATCGATTAATAACGTGATGGTTTTACTTAAAGAAATGTCGTCTAAGAAATCAAAATTGGTAGGTTTGACCGCTAAGGATAAAAGCGCATCTGCGGTAATCACCACAGCTTCCTTCACCTCATCTCTTAATCCTGGATGTAATTTTCCATCAACAAATAGTGGGCGACTTGCATTTTCAAGAATGGCGGGATGTGTTTTTGGATAATGATAAAAATGTTGGTGCGTTTTTGCCAGATAATCCATCACAAGTCGTCCTGCCAAAGTACCCGAGGACACCGTAAGCGCAGCCTCAGCCCCACTGTTTTTCGACAACAAGTCTTCTGCTTCTCGGTAAATTCTCAACTGAATGTTAGAATTCCGAGAACTTCCGTAAGAGGTCCCCCATGTTTTGATACTGTCAAAAAGGAGAATTTGAAAATCAGGATTTGTTGCCATCCCTAAATAGGAAGTGCCTCCAAAATAAAGATACGATTTGCCATCAACTTGAATCGTTCTATCCGGAAATTGATCAACAGTCATTGAATTATTCGGTTAGGGTGACACCAGTTCCGTTCAAATCACTGTAAAAAATTTCACCATTTTCAATGCGCACTCCAGTAGCTATATCCTCAGCCAATAATAAAGCGCCATCCATATCTACATAATCTAAAAGTGGCAACAAATGAGCTATGGCAGAAATTCCCACACTCGATTCAGTCATACAGCCTACCATGGTTTTCATGCCCAGACCTCTTGCTTTGACCAACATCCGCCGTGCAGGTGTCAGACCGCCGCACTTGGTCAACTTAACATTCACCCCATGAAAATGTCCAAAGCATTTATCTACGTCTGCTTCAACTTGGCAACTTTCGTCAGCAATAATTGGCAGTACGGAATGTTCAAAGACTTTTTTATGGCCTTCCCAATCGTCCGCAGGTAATGGCTGTTCTATAAACTCTACTCCTAATTCTTTAAGTGCTACGGCATTGGCAATAGTTTCATCGGCTGTCCAACCACAATTTGCATCTACCCTAAAAACAGCATCGGTATGTTTACGCAATTCGGTAATGATTTCAATATCCCGATCCGAACCTAATTTGATTTTATAAATAGGCCATGGCATTTCTTTCATCTTAGAAACCATTTTCTCAATGGTGTCGATACCTATTGTGAAATCTGTAAGCGGATTGTGGCTGATGTCATAGTTCCACAATTCATACAGTTTTTTCCCTTCTTTTCTGGCATAAAGATCATTGTACGCTAAATCTAAAGCACATAGGGCAAACATATCATGAGTTAACTGCGACTTCATTTTTTCCCAAAATTCTTCGGGAGCCATTCCGGAAGAATCGGCGATAAGCGGCTCCAATTGCTTCAAATCACTCATCATTCCTTTGATGCTTATGTTGTAGTATGGATTTGAAGTTGCTTCACCGTATCCCGATTT
>NZ_DATJCA010000170.1:0-2763 GCF_035515035.1 Gelidibacter sp.
GATATTCGGCCTTTTCCAAACAACTGGGATTTAGCGAAACGCTTGGGAAATTATGCTGAACACCCAGAGCATTGGGAAGCCCACACGGTCATCAATCTGGTGTATCTACTGCAAGGCGATAATTTAAAACTGATCTTTGACTGTGGGGTTAGCGATTTCTTTTACGATGCGAACAAGCGCTTGCACGAGAAAATGGTGGAGCGGAATATTCCCCACGATTATATTGAACGTCCTGGGAACCATAATTGGGAGTACTGGGCCAATGCCATCCAATACCAACTGCTGTTTTTTGATACTTATTTTAAAGGGTGAGATTCGATAAAAGGAACGGAGTGCATTTTATATTGTGTCATAATTACTTATGGCACAGCGTGAACAATCGCTTTACAAATTGACAGATTCGAGGTTTAAGTAGCGGCTAAATAAAAATAAAGCGCCGTAATGGCAAACACCTGATGGGCAAAAAATAGCTGAAGATAAAACTGCGGGTAATCAAATTGCGCTGGGAAATCGGCGATTTTAAATAACACTGTCCATCCCAAAATCCCCATGATTCCTAAGATCCCACCAAACGCCAAGCTCCATAAAAAAGTTCTGGGCACGTTGGTAAGTGCCCATAAGGCTTCATAAAAGATCAAAAAAATGATCCCTAAAAAGAGATGGATGCCCCACCCCAATGCGTAGATTACACGTTCCGATACCGGTGTCTTGCTGAAGTGCTGCAGGAGTTTTGAAAGTAAGACAAGTTCCCTATATTGGTGCCCGGAAACCGTACTCCATAGAGCGCTGAAAAGCGTCATACACACTACCGCCACTAACCACATCAGGATATATAACAACAAGGACATCCTATAAAATTTTGATCTCCATAAAGCAATCGGAGTGTTTTAATGATTCTCCAATAACGCGATGAGTGCCTTCGCGGTGGGTCCGGCGGACAATGGGTTTTGTCCGGTAATGAGCAGGCCATCCGTTTCTACATGCGACATAAATGGCACGACTGCTTTGTGGTAGTCCGCACCCATTTCTTTCAATTTATCTTCCAAGGTATACGGAATGGTTGAGACCCTTAAAGCCAATTTTTCCTCAGCATTAGAAAATCCAGTAACTCTTTTTCCGCGTAGAAGCGACGGTTCAAGCTGTGCGGCCTTCAATAGTGCGGCGGGACCGTGACAGACCGCGGCCACCGGCTTGTTCTGCGAAAGCAGCTCTACAATCAGTCGGCCACTGTTTTCATCGGTTGCCAAATCGAACATGGGCCCGTGACCTCCCGGGTAGAAAACCGCATCGAAATCGCCGGCCACCATATCCTCCAGTAAAAGGGTGTGTTTTAATGCATGTTTAGCGAAATCATCGTCTTGGAATCGGCGGTTGGATCCGGTGATGTTTTTGGTCAATTCACTCATGGGATCTATGGGCGGATGGCCTCCTTTTGGACTGGCCAGCACTACGGTGTAATTCGAGTCGATAAATTCGTAGTAGGGATCTGTAAATTCACCAATCCACAAGCCTGTGGTACTGTCGGTATTGAGTAAGGCTTCGTGTGATGTCAATACCATTAAAATCTTTTTCATAATCTAGAGTATTCGTGTTTTTAACCATTTTATATTTATCGGTGACATTATGAGAGGTGGATTCCTTAGCGTCGGACATCTTTTAACAGCCAATCGTCAATCTCGTCCGCACTGTCTTTATGTAATACTATCAGGTCTCCGGTGGTTTCGAAGACCACCGCTTTAATGTCAGATAATTTAATCACGTTGGCTTCTCTCAACTTTGAACGGATGTCTCCTTCTGTAACCCTTACGGCCCTCATATTCTCCCTTAATAAATTTTCGCCATCCATTAACAAGGTCGGCTGATTATCGGTCAATTTTCTAAACCAGGGGTAACGTCTAAAGAACGCCGCTACCAATTGCAGTAGATACACGGTGAATAGCCCAACTGCCCCTTCTAAAAAACTGACGCTGTCTGATAAAATAGTTGTGGCAATCATGGATCCCACCGCTACGGTCATGGCAAAGTCAAAACTGGACATTTTAGAAAAACTGCGCTTCCCAAAGATCCGAGTGTATAAAATAACTACGATATAAATGAATAACGTTGAAAAAAGGATCAGGAAAAATGTTTTTTTATTCAAATCAAAGAGTGCGTTAAGAGCCTCCCTAACCGGATGCGCTTCCACCATTACGGTCCACATCAACAGCGATTTATTAATCATATAAATTTCAGATTCACCATTATAAAATAAAAACCCATCCCCATAAAAATTCGGTAATTACTTGATTTGTATCACAAGAAAGCAGGATAAAAGTAGGATGAAAAACGCCAAATCGTTAATTCATAAGGGATAAAGTTGGACGGAATAAAAATAAAATTGAAAGTTTCTGTGATTACGGGACCTTCACCAAGTCAATTAAAATCAGGCTCTCCTCTATTGCCAAATGGACATTGTTAGCACGATGGGCCATAAGCTACCGTGCCCTAAAAAGTGTAGACCGCCTTAGGAAAAATCCATTCCGAAGGAGAGGTCCAGATCATTTGGCTTCGAAATATCGCGCGGCTTTACCAAGGTGTACGGATTGACCAATTGTTCGGTCAGGTGTTTTGGAAGTTCTTCCAGAAAATAATTGGAGCTAAAGCCCGCCGCATTGGTTTTATGAACGGTACTGATCGAATTGGTATCCCGAGTGATCAGCAATTCATTTTTCGCCCTAGTCAAGGCCACATAAAGAACGCGCCGATCTTCTTCTATTTTTTCCT
>NZ_DATJCA010000171.1:0-60226 GCF_035515035.1 Gelidibacter sp.
CATAAACACAGAAAAACGAATTCTCCTTTTTGTTCGTGAAAAAGCAAAGGATGAGTTTGGGAACAGTATGGGCTATGTGTTTATTGGCGAAGGCGAGTTGAAAGATTATAAGGGTTCAAAGCCTATGAGCATTAATTGGGAACTTCAAGAACCGATGCCACATTATTTATGGAAAGATGCAGCCAAATTGGCTATTGGATAGCGTTTAAGAAAACAAATTAATTTTCAAGTGACCCCCAATAATCAGCCTTATAATATTTCATTATGATATATTAACTCCACCCAAAAACTCATCCAACGCCTTCTCTGTCCTAAACTCAAAATCACTTTCCGCCTTATCCTGAAAGAACAGTATCAAATCCAAATGATTTTCAAAAACGCTAAAAGAGTTCCCTTCATAATTATAAATAAAGTACACTTGACTTAAATTTTCTTTCGACACAAGAACTGTTTCTATGGTTCTTGACGGTTTCAAATATTCTGTATGAACGGCTTTAAATGTATTCATGAGGTGTATGATTTTATTGAAAGATACTATAAAAACCAGTTCACTTGTTTGTAATGATGCAAAATCCGCGTTAGGGATTATAGTGAAAATCCTTTTTTTGAGGCACGAGAAAAAAGATTGCAACGAAAAGCCCGACCCAAAGGGAAACGCACAAAAACTCCTAAAAACATTGCAAAACTAACTTCTGCGTTAGGAATTATGAGTTGAATTTTACTTTTACAAATAAGAATTCGTGATACTGCATCGCTAAGTTTCACTACAAACGCCCGCATTCTGACCGTTGAAGCTCTCTTTTATATACCGTGTAATAGCCATTTCAAAATTAGGTATCATCTATTCTTTGAAATACTTTTCCGTTGATCATATGGATAAAGCTTAATCATATAGCAATACAGGCCAATAACAAATCCGTCTTTCGTAATTTTGCAAACTGTTATTACCAAAATGCAAAAGAAAAAACGAAATCTTATCATTCTCATTTTAGGTCTGCTCTCTGCCCTTGGCCCATTTTCAATTGACCTCTACTTACCAGGATTCCCAGAGATAGCGCGCGATCTCAACTCTACTACGGGACGCGTGGCGCTTTCTTTATCCAGTTATTTTGTTGGGGTGAGCCTTGGACAAATGATCTATGGACCCTTGTTGGATCGGTTTGGGAGACGGACCCCGCTCTTGGTTGGGCTGTTTATCTATTTATTTGCATCTGTTTATATTGTTTATGTGACTTCCGTAGATTCCCTGATTCTCGCTCGATTTATACAAGCCTTGGGGGGATGCGCCGGGATGGTGGCTGCCCGAGCTTTGGTCCGCGATCTCTTTCCGGTATCTGAAACCGCAAAAATATTCAGTCTGCTGATGCTGGTGATTGCTGTTTCGCCAATTATTGCCCCTACTCTGGGTGGTTTCGCTACAGCCCGTTGGGGCTGGCCTTCCATTTTTATAATTTTGGCGGTGCTCGTGGCACTTAATATTCTTCTCGTTTATTTCTGGCTTCCTTTAGGAGCACCGCCAGATACCACGATGTCCTTAAAACCGAAACCAATCATTACCAAGTTTTGGAACGTATTTAAAACACCTCAATTTTATACCTACACGCTAACGGGATCTTTTGCCGCCAGTGGTCTATATGCCTATATCGCGGGGTCGCCTCACGTATTTATGGAACTTTATGGAGTTTCGGAAAAACAATACGGATGGATTTTTGGGATTATTGCCATGGGTTTGGTGACCGCCAGCCAGGTAAATACGTATATGCTAAAAAAATACACAAGCCAGCAAATTGTAAAAGTCACCCTGTTATGCCAAGTCGTGGCGGGCGCACTGTTATTTTTCGGCACGATATTTCAGCTTATTGAAATGTATTCCATGATCGTTTTGGTGTTTCTATTCTTGAGCACCCAAGGTTTTGCCTTCCCAAATACGTCAGCCTTGTCACTAGCGCCCTTTGAAAAGAGTGCAGGAACGGCTTCTGCTCTTATGGGCGCGCTACAATTAGGAATCGGTGCCATAATTACGGCGCTGGTCTCTACGCTTAGTAACGAAACGCCGCTTCCCATGACAGGGATTATGTTTTTATGCGCTAGTGTTTCTGTAATGATACTCTATTGGGGCAACCGAAAGATTAAGACCTTAGAGCGGGTAAGTAGTTCCTAATCGAAATTTTGGGTTGATCTATTTCAAAGGAGAGGCTTGAGGATTTTTTTTATGAGGTCTTTTGTGTGAAGAAGTTAATTGTACCTATTCAGGTTGATCAGGTCTCTATTTTAATTTTAAAAAAAGAGCGGAAAGGTTTTCGACCAATTCGAATGGTGGTCATCTTTATAAGTTTTAGGCTGAAAAAATCACTTTTTGACAGGATTTAGATGTTAATAAGTCAGATAAAATGACAGTTTTTCTGTGGAGATTACCCTATAAAACGCTTCATTAAATGCTTCTCATTCTTATCTTAAGTAACCCAATCATTTATAAAGCATTAAGCACATTTTAATCCCCTCCTTCTTTTTAAAATAGCTTAAAAACTATCTCCCGAATAAGGCAAAGCCAAACCCGTCAAATTTTATCAACAAAATTCGTATCATACTATTTGGTAATCACATAGATTATCGTAAATTTGCAAACTCTTTTTAAGAGAGGAATGTTTAACTCATCACACCCTTGGTGTGATCTATAAAATTTAATTAGTGTGAATACATTAAGCTACAAAACGATTTCAGCTAACAAGGCTACTGTGGATAAGCAGTGGGTTTTGGTTGACGCTGAAGGGCAAACACTAGGTCGTTTGGCTTCTAAAGTTGCAAAACTTTTAAGAGGCAAACACAAACCTAACTTCACACCACATGTTGATTGCGGAGATAACGTGATTGTTATCAACTCTGAAAAAATCAACTTAACAGGAAACAAGTGGAACGATAAAACTTACATTCGTCACACAGGGTATCCAGGTGGTCAAAGAGTTTTAACTGCTATGGAACTATTCGGAAAAGATCCGGCTAGAGTAGTAGAAAGATCAGTAAAAGGGATGCTCCCTAAAAACAAATTAGGTGCAGAATTATTCCGTAACCTAAACGTTGTTGTTGGTGCTGAGCACACTCATGCTGCTCAAAAACCAAAAACAATTAACTTAAACGAATTCAATTAATGGAAGTAATTCACAAAATTGGCCGTAGAAAGACGGCTGTTGCTCGCGCGTATGTTGCCCCAGGAAAAGGGAACATCACAATTAATAAAAAAGACATGCCGGTCTACTTTCCAAGTGCTGCATTACAGTACAAAGTAAACCAACCTTTGGTTATGACTAACAATGAAGGCAACTTTGATATTACAGTAAATGTATATGGAGGTGGTATTACTGGTCAAGCAGAAGCGATCCGTTTGGCATTATCTCGCGTTATGTGTGAGGTTGATGCAGAAAACAGATTGATCCTGAAACCAGAAGGATTGTTAACAAGAGACCCAAGAATGGTTGAACGTAAGAAATTCGGTCAGAAGAAAGCTCGTAAGAAATTTCAATTCTCTAAACGTTAACATCCCCAACTTGATTGGGGATCTCCTGAAGATCAGCCCAATCAATTGGTGTATTGAAACCTTTAAACCCGTGTTGGAATACTTCCAACACAAAAAATTAACCCAGTTAATGTTGTCTATCACGTTACCGCGTGAAGATTTAGTTTAGCATCTAAATGGTAAAGGCGCTCCGCCACAATGGAAACCACTTTATCATTGCTAATTCAACAGAACGTAAACTATTACAAAATGGAAAGTATAGAAGTAAAAGAATTACTTGAAGCAGGTGTACACTTTGGTCACTTGACAAGAAAATGGGATCCAAACATGGCTCCTTACATTTACATGGAGCGTAATGGCATCCATATTATCAATCTTTACAAAACAGCCGCAAAAATTAAAGAATCGTCTGAGGCGCTTCATAAAATTGCTGCTTCTGGAAAGAAGATTTTATTTGTAGCTACAAAAAAACAAGCTAAAGACATCGTTGCTGAAAAAGCAGGTGCTGTAACTATGCCTTACATCACTGAAAGATGGCCAGGTGGAATGTTGACCAACTTTGTAACTATCAGAAAAGCCGTTAAGAAAATGGCTATGATTGATAGAATGAAAAAAGATGGCACTTTCTTGACCTTGTCTAAAAAAGAACGTTTACAAGTTGATCGTTTAAGAGCTAAGTTAGAGAAAAACTTAGGTTCTATTTCAGACATGACCCGTTTGCCAGGTGCTTTATTTGTAGTGGATATTAAACGTGAAAGCATTGCTATTAGAGAAGCCCAGAAATTAAACATTCCAATCTTTGCAATGGTGGACACGAATTCTGATCCACGCCAAGTAGATTACGTTATTCCTTCAAATGATGATGCTTCAAAATCTATTGATAAAGTTTTAACGCTTATCACATCTGCTATTGCTGATGGTCTATCTGAACGTAAGTCAGATAAAACCGACAAGGATAGTCAAGATGAAAAAGCTGACAAACCAGAAAAAACAGAAAAGAAAGCTGCTACAAAGAAGGTAGCCGTTGACGAAGAAGAATAAACATTTTTATATAACATCTTAAAGTCGTTTGTTTCTTTTCTTTTCTGAAAATTAATTGAACGACTTTTTTTAATAACATACACTAGAAATTATGACAAAAATAACAGCTGCAGAAGTTAATAGACTGAGACAAACTACCGGTGCCGGAATGATGGATTGTAAAAAAGCTTTAGTGGAAGCTGAAGGCGATTTTGACAAAGCAATTAGCATATTGCGTAAAAAAGGACAAAAAGTTGCCGATCAAAGAGCGGACAGAGATTCTACGGAAGGCGCTGCTGTTGCCAAAATAAACGCAGACAATACGGTGGGCGTTGCCATTGTTGTTGGATGTGAAACGGATTTTGTTGGTAAAAACGAATCTTTTGTTGCTTTGGCAAACGATATTGCAGACATCGCTATCAACTATAATTCTAAAGAAGAAGTATTGGCTGCCGACTTTGGCGGGATGACTGTTGCCGATAAACTAATTGAGCAAACAGGGGTGATTGGTGAAAAAATCGACTTGAATGCTTTTGAAAAATTAGAAGCTCCTTATGTGGGTTCTTATGTACACATTAATAAAATTGCTGCGCTTGTTGGCTTTTCAGCTAAAGTTGATAACATTGAAGAATTAGCGAAGGATGTGGCCATGCAAGTGGCTTCTATGGGTGCTACAACATTATCTTACAAAGATTTTGATCCTGAATTCATTGCTGCAGAAACCGATGCTAGAATTGCCGTCATTGAAAAAGACAACGAAGAAAGAGCGCGTATGAACAAAGCTCCTAAAAACGTACCTAGCTACATTTCTATGGCGCAATTGACGCCAGAAGTATTGGCAAAAGCTGAAGAAGACGCGAAAGCCGAATTGAAAGCGGAAGGCAAACCAGAACAAATCTGGGATAGAATCCTTCCAGGTAAAATGGAGCGTTTTATTTCTGACAACACCACTTTGGATCAAGAGAAATGTCTATTGGACCAAACGTTCATTAAAGATGAGAAAATTAATGTTGCCAAATATGTCGACTCTTATGGCGATGTTAAAGTAACCGACTTTAAACGTGTATCTTTAGGATAATCAACAAATTCCTGTGCAAGCAGGAAACCTTTTAGGTTCAGCGCAAGCTAATCTTATAGTAAAAACCACTACTCTTTTTTTAAAGACGTAGTGGTTTTTTTATTTCGTCTAATAGCCAAAACATTTGTCTGAAAGACGTAGTGATTTTTATTATTCAGATTTCATTTGTTTTTGGAATGTGGATGTATTGTTAGTGCCAAACATCCAACCGCTCCCATAGACTATTTCTGATGCGTTTTTAACGCCCTTCTCTAATATCCTACATTGTGTATTGGCTAATGAATAGATCATGAAGTAAACGGCTTTAAAGGAAAGCGAGCCGCCTTACAATCGTTTGGGCGCTGAGTTAAAAGGAAGCACGGCACAAATCTAAAACAAACCCACAGTTGCATAAAGTGCTTTACCCAAGCTATCTTTATTCGAATTTAAATCAAAGCTATTAGCACCTCTTAAATAACGGTTTAAACCCATTTCATACCGCAAGTAAGAACAGTACTTTATTCTATAAAACCCTCCTTAAGTTTTTTTCAAGATATCCCATAAAAAAAACGTCCATCAATTTGATGGACGCTTTTATACACTAACAACGGGTTAACGCCGCAAAATTTTGATCTAATTGATTAGAACGAATATTTAACGCCAACTTGAAGTTTCCAAGTTTCACCGTAATAATAGTTATAGTCGAAAGTATCAACTGGATACTCACCTCTAACTTTAGCGAAAGAGTAAGAAGGAACATTGTTCGCATCTTTACCTTCATACTTTAAGATCTGACCTCTATTTGAGATGTCGTTTCTTTGAGAAACACCCCATTGAGAATTGATAAGGTTACCTACATTCAAGAAATCTAAACTAAACTGTAACGTGTTTTTAGTTTCTCCAACGTTGAAATAATACTCACGTGTTAACCTTAGGTCAAAAGTATGAACCCATGGGCTACGGACAGCATTAGCTTCGGCGTATTTACCTTTATTCTTTTTCAAATATTTGTCTTGTTCCATAAAGTTGAAGAATGCATCTTCATCGGCAGTACTAACAAAGTTGATATCTCCTCTCCCACTTGGGATGTAAATCAAATCTGAAGAATAACCATCACCATTCATATCATTAGAATAGGTATAGCTATAGCCATTAGGAGAATATCCTGAATAGAAAACATTAATTAACGTAGCAGATTTCAATAGGTTGTTTGACCAAGGTAATTTATAGGAAAGAGATCCAATCAATTTACTAGGTACAACATATTGTGAGCGCTCTAGATTTGGCAAATGAGGTCCGTTAACTGAAATAAGACCATTATATGCCGATGAAGCATTACTTCCTGGCATCCCTGAAATCTCTTTGGATTCGGTATAGGTATAAGCCGCCATTAATCTTAAATCTTCAACTGGCTCAGAATTAACGGTGATATTACCAATTGCTCCCCATCCTTCGTTGGTATTTGCCAACATATATGCATTTCTAGAAGTATAAGCAATATCAGCATTAGAAGGGTAGATATATCGGTCATCTGGACCAGAAAAACGATCCCAAGATCCGTCAGGTTGTTTCAGGTTATAGTTTTTAAGCATGACACCGTTAAGGTTTTTCGTGTAAATTCCTTCCACGGTAACAGACAATGGAAAAGATACAGGAATATCAAAGTCAAGAGCCAAAGATGATTTCCACACTTGAGGCATTTTGAAATTAGGATCCACACCATTCACATCACGAGGTAAGGCACCATCTTCTGGTCTAATCGTACTTGGCAGACCCAATCTATCAATCATTTCAGCCACATCCGTAATCATAGGACCAGCTAATAAATTAGTTAAAGCCGGGTTCGTTGATTTTATTGAACCATCCGCATTATACGTAGTTGTCGCAGCATAACTTCCTTGTACCATTCCTGAGTTGGTTGGCATATTTGTGAAGAACACTAATGGTAGTCTTCCAGAGAAAATACCGGTTCCACCACGAAGTTTCATACTTTGATCACCTTTGATATCCCAGGTAAATCCAACTCTTGGAGAAACTTGAACGTTGGCATCTGGCCATTTGCCAGTATCAATTTTTGTTCCGCCGTAGTCAAGGTCATAAATAGCGTTGTTTCTAATTAAGTTGTTCTCATATTTCAAGTAGTCCGCACGGATTCCGTAAGATAATTTGAAATTAGCATTAACATCCCAATCATCCTGAAGGTAAACTCCAAATTGGTTAAAGGCAACTTCAGCAGTTGGATTCTTTTCACCATCGTAACCATAAGTTATGGCAAAATCTGTTGGTGCCGCTTGACTAAGGAAGTCCTCAATACTTGCATAACGATAATAACCTGTACCATTTCTCATATAGGAGTTGTTGGCCAATTGGTGCTCAAAACTTAATCCTCCAGTAATTTTATGATTATCTAAATAGTAAGTTAAATTATCCGTAATAGTAAAGGTATTGTTGTTGACCGCGTTGTTCCAAGTGAACAATTCATAACCGGCCGACATATAAGGCTCAAGAATTTGATTCCCATCGGCAGTTTTGCCATTCATAATATCAATAAAAGGAAACGGAGAAGAATCAGTACCACGTGCATCTTGAATTTTAGAAGAAGTTACAAGCAATTGATTCGAAAGTTTATCAGAAATTCTACTGTTTAAATCCAAGGATAAGGAATTTACAATATTATCCATAGAATACGTTGAATTTGAGAATGCCATTGATGATTCTGAGATACGATCCATTGATCTGTTACGGTAACCTGCATCTGTTGAGTTGCCATTGGTTCCATTCCAGCCTTGGTTCTTGGCGTAATTATATCTTACACTTAATTTGTTGGTTGGATTGATATTCCAGTCTAAACGTATAAGGAATTTTTTGTTGCTTTCATCAGAAGGATAACTAGTGTAAGACCCTGGATCATACCCATAGTTAGAGATTAAATGTTGTTTTACACGTTCCATGTCAGCAATGCTGGTACGTGAAAGCGATAAATCAAGATTGGCAACACCATCTTCTGAAGGTCTCCAATTTACAACCTGACCTGGACGTTTTTCTTGCTCCGCATTCACGAAAAAGAATAATTTATTCTTAATGATTGGACCACCTAAAGTCACACCGTAAATGGTTTTTGACTGATCGTCTCGATCTCCAAATTGAACATCACCAATGCGGTTACCTCGCATATCTTGGTTGTTGAAATAAGCGTAAGCAGAACCTTTAAATCTATTGGTTCCAGATTTAGTAATGGCATTGATACCCCCTCCAATAAAGTTGGTTTGACGCACATCAAAAGGAGCGATAACCACTTGAACTTCTTCAATAGCATCCAATGAGATTGGGCTTCCTCCAGCTGGTAGGCTAGAACTCAATCCAAAGTTATTATTGAAATTGGCACCATCCACAGTAAAGTTGGTAGACCGGCCGTCGCCACCAGCAATACTCATCCCATTTGAATAAGGAGAAAGACGGGCAACATCAGTAATACTTCTGTTAATGGTTGGCATCGCAGATAACTGCTCATTTGAGATATTGGTTACGGCTCCAGTTTTCTCTGTGGAGAACTTGGTTCTTTTGGCAGAAATTACCACTTGACTTAAGGAAACTGTTTCTTCACTTAAAATCACATCGTGAAGATAACCAGCACCAAGGCCAATTACAATATCACTAGTTGTGTTTGTCCCATATCCAATATAAGACACCTCTACACTGTATGGACCGCCAACACGCATCCCTGGTAAATTGTAACGACCATCATCATTGGTAATCGTTCCGTAAGTTGTACCTGAAGGAACATGGGTAGCAATAACTGTTGCACCCATAACAGGACCTTCAGCATCTGTAACCCGACCACTCATGCTGGAAGAAGTTACTTGAGCCGTCATGACTGCAGTAGTTAGTAAAGCTACAGCCATCATTAAGAATTGAGTAAGTTTTTTCATTTTTGATGTTTAAAATTAGATTTTAAATTTTGCGCAAAATTAAACCATTAATATGATTTAATATGACTAAAACGTTAAGAAAATTTAACATCTCAAAAATAGGAACTTTCGTATCCTTCTTTGTATGAATGAAATAAAGCTATACAAAAGTTTTTAACAATATTTAACGTAATTGTTTGTAGTATTCCAATAAATTTAAGGTAGAACTATCATGATTCGTAATATGACCTTTGGAATCAAATTCTGCTAAGATTTTTGTGGCCAACTGTTTTCCAAGCTCAACCCCAAATTGATCATAGCTAAAAACATTCCAAATAACGCCTTGCACGAAGATCTTATGCTCATAAAGGGCTATCAGTTTGCCCAGACTTTCCGGGGTCAATTTATCAATCAGTAAGGTATTGGTTGGTTTGTTACCCTCAAACACTTTAAAAGGTGAGAGCTGGTCTATAATATGTTCAGAAGTATTTTGATTTTTAAACTCTTCTATGACCTCTTCTTTCGATTTTCCATTTAAAAGCGCCTCCGTTTGGGCTATAAAATTTGACATCAACTTATCGTGATGGTCCTTATTGCCATAAAGTGATTTTGCAAATCCGATAAAATCGGCAGGAATGAGTTTTGTACCTTGATGGATCAATTGAAAAAAGGCATGTTGCGAATTGGTTCCAGGTTCTCCCCAAACGACATTTCCGGTTTGATAGGTAACCTTGTTGCCATTTCTATCTACACTTTTGCCGTTACTTTCCATATTGGCCTGTTGCAGATAAGTGGCAAACTGATTTAAATATTGTGAATAGCCAATGACAACCTCACTTTCCGCCTCAAAAAAGTTGGTGTACCAAATACCAATTAAGGCCAATACAACTGGAAGATTCTTATCAAAGTTTGCTGTTTTGAAATGTTCGTCCATAGCATGCGCACCAGACAATAACTTATCAAAAGTATCATAACCCGTGGCTAAACTTATGGAAATCCCAACAGCACTCCATAATGAAAAGCGTCCGCCAACCCAATTCCACATTGGAAAGATGTTACTTTCGTCAATTCCAAAGCTTTTTACTTTTTCAATATTTGTAGACACCGCCACAAAATGTTTGGAAACATCGCTTTCCCTAGCCGATTTCAAAAACCAGTCCTTGATCGTGTTGGCGTTGGATAAGGTTTCTTGTGTGGTAAATGTTTTGGAAACTATAATAAAAAGTGTGGTTTCTGGATTGAGCTTTTTTAAAACCTCCTCCACATGATCGCCATCCACATTGCTCACAAAGTGTGTGGTCAAGTGATTTTTATAATACTGAAGTGCATCCACCACCATGGCCGGCCCCAAATCAGAACCACCAATGCCAATGTTTACAACATCTGTAAATGATTTATTGGTATAGCCTTTTCTTTTTCCGTCAACCACGTCAACCGTAAAGCTTTTGATTTTTGCTTTTACTTCATGGACTTCCGGCATAATATCTACACCGTCCACCAATATTTTGGTGCCTTTAGGGCTCCGAAGAGCGGTGTGCATGACTTCCCTTCCTTCCGTTTCATTGATGACATCGCCTTGAAACTGTTTGTCTATTGCAGATTTCAACTGTGTTTCTTCCGCAAGTTCCAATAACAATTCCATGGTTTTGGCATCCATTCTATTTTTAGAATAGTCCAGATAAAAATCGTCCCATTTGATGGTCATTTCCTCTGCACGGTTTTCATTTTCAGAAAACCATTGGGTCATATGTACATCCTTTATACTCTTAAAATGCTCTTGAAGCTTTGTCCACGCTTGAGTATGGGTTGGGTTGATTTTGGGTAGTGCCACGGATCAGTTTTTAGTGATCGAATAACCCTGTTCTATCGTCGTTTCATTCTGGTATTCATAAGGGATTTTGTCCAAACGCTCTCTTAAAGGTATTATGTAGTCTTTATACTCAAGGACCAGATGATTTGGGATGGACTCAGCAGTTGGCAACTTTTCTTTAAAGGGATCTACCTGCTGACCGTTTTTCCAAAAACGATAGCACACATGCGGACCACCAGTGTTTCCAGTCATGCCCACATAGCCAATAACATCGCCTTGCTTTACATATTGGCCTTTTTTAACGGCTTGATTTCGCATGTGCAAATATTGGGTGCTGTAAGTATCACTGTGTTTGATTTTCACGTATTTTCCATTGCCACCTTTTTGAGTGGACTCCGTCACAGTCCCGTTGGCAGTGGCTAAAATTGGCGTTCCAATGGGCGCTGCAAAGTCAGTGCCTTTGTGTGGCCTCAAGGCATATCCATAATAGGCAATCCGTCGGTTGAGATTGTATCGTGATGAAATACGGCTGAATTGAACGGGCGCTTTTAAGAAGGCACGTTTTAAACTTTTTGCTTTTTCATCAAAGAAATCGGCACTTTTTGTAACAGAGTCTGTTTGAAATTTAAAGGCGTAAAAATCCTCACCTTTGTGTTGAAAATAAGCGGCATCAATACCTTCCAATCCGGCATAGATTGAATCTTCAATATAACGTTGTCTGTAAATGATTTTGAATTTATCTCCCTTTTGCAGTTTCCAGAAGTTGATGGTCCAGGCATAGATATCTGCCATTTCTCCAATCAACGCTTGTGGCAAACCTTGGGAATCCATGGTCACTGATAAGTTGTTGTTGATTTCGCCAGAAGCCTCCTTCGTCACGATCGTGACTGGTTTTTTCTCTTTATAGGTCACAATCGAGTCCGCAAAATGAATCACCACATAATCAATGTTATTTTCCTGATAAATAAAACATTGTGGCGTTTGCAAACTGTCTTTTGACATCAGCAAGGTATAAGGCCTTCCTATTTGGAGTTTTCTGATATCGTAGGAATCTTTTGCACTTTCGGCTATTTGGTAAATTTTTGGATAGCCCAAATTGTTTCTTTGTAAGATGGTACCAAAACTGTCTCCCGACCTAATGGTGTCCCGTTTTACAATATAGTCATTCAGGTTAAATCCAAATTCTCTTAATTCGACAGGTGCTATATACGCTTGAAAAGGTTCTGGATTATTCTTCTCTACATCGTCTTTACACGACCACACTACCAATCCTAATAAAACTGCTACTACTAAACTTTTTTGATACATTAACTCTTTCAATTTTATAATTCCGTTCCCCAATTTTCCAATTCCTTTTCCGTCCAAAGTTGAGGAAAAAATATGCGCCTTTGGTATTTTGGATGCATGTATTTTTTCCAATCGCTACCTCCAGTGCCTTCACCACCACCCGAACCACTTTCTATATAATGTTTGGCTGCATTGTAATGGGCAAACACCCAGGTAATATTAACGGTATGATCATAATGCCTCATGGCTTTTACCAAGTCTTCATTCTCTTGATCAGCTTTTGGAAGCTCCTTAAATCTGGTCCATAGATTTTTAGTATTGTGGGCCTCCATGAATCTTAAGAATTCCTCTTTATAACGTTTTTCAAAATTGATCAATAAAATCGATTTTTTTCCGGTTTGGTAATCCTTTCCTGCCGCTTGCCAATATAAGTGTTCAAACGCATGTGTGTATGGTGTATTGCGGTCAATATCCTTACGGAAGCGATAATCAATAAGATTGATCAATTCTGTTGAGGCAAACTCAATTAGTCGGTATTGCGCACTTTGAAAGCCACTCGCAGGCGTTAAGGTGTTTCTAAATTTCATGTACTGCTCCACGTCCATGCCTTCTCTCATGATGTTGAATGAGGTGGTCAGCATATCAAAATACCTACTGACCCGCATTAATTTGGATGCAAAAAACTCCGTAGTCAGGGCTGTGCTCTCTGACACTTGTTCTATTTCCCAAAGAATCATCTTAAAAAGCAATTCGTTGATTTGATGGTATCCGATAAACACCATTTCATCAGGAAGCGTAGTTCTCTGAATTTGTAAACTTAATAAGGCATCCGTTTGGATATAATCCCAATACGTAATAGGCTTACTGTGGAGTAAGCCTTCTAAATAAGTGTGGGTATCCTGATCAATTGCAGTATATTTTTTCTGAAGTTCCTTTAGGATAGGATCTAAGTTTTCTGGATTGGACATGCGTTCTAAAACTGTACTTTAAATGAATGTTTTAAGCCTTTAAAGGCCTCTAAATCTGCTCTCAAGGAGCCCACAGCCAAATCGGCCTGAATTCGCAACGGAATTTTATTGTCGTCAGCACTGACCCATAAGGTCAAACTTTCTTGCTCCTTAAAGACACGGCCCGCCATGACATAGGGTCGGAACTTAAGGGTTTTTATGGTACCAAATGTGGTTTTAAGGTCTTCCCTCCCTAAAAATTTAAGCTTAAAATTATAATTCTCTTCATCAAAAAACATGTTCAAACTCACCACATCACCTTCCTTGATTGTATTTGTATTATAATTGTTTCTCAAATAATAAAACGCCGAAACCATGTCCTGAACGTTCTCTTCAATAGCATAGGATTGTTTTGTTTTTGTTTTTTTATTATTGACATGTGCCTTTGAAGCAGCATGATCAAATTCTATCTCAACATCCTTGGTGTAGCCACCTTCATCAATATTTCTGATAAACTTATAAGGCATTCCTGTTTGTTTATCAAAATAGCTTTCATACCGGTCTTTTACCTTGAAAAACCATCTAATTGCTCCTGTGGTCCAGCCTTTGCCGACCACATGAAAAACGTCTTTTCCGTTCAACCGAGATTCCTTCACTTCCAACGTCGCATTTCCGGCTTTTAGGAACCCACTGTAACTCATTTTAAACTTAAACCATTCTCCTTCTTGAAAAGCATGTTTTTCTTGTGCGGAGACGCTGAGGATTACGAAGAATAGCGCTATAATTAAATTAACTTTTTTCATATTTTAAATAATTGTAAGTATAACCTTAAAAACTAAGATTTCGTATATATCCTCAAGAATTACAATTAGTGTTCCAAAAGTATTAAAACAATAAAACTCCGTCAAATTAATGCGGAGTTTTAAAAGTTAAATATTTGTTAGCGTTTGGCTTATAAAGTGCCTCGTAATTCCTGTTCTCTTTCAATAGATTCAAAGAGCGCCTTAAAATTACCTGCCCCAAAACCTTTAGCCCCCATACGCTGGATGATTTCAAAAAATAAGGTTGGCCTATCTTCCACGGGTTTCGTGAAGATCTGCAAAAGATATCCTTCTTCATCAGCATCTATCATAATACCTAAACTTTTTAGCTTTTGAATGTCTTCCCGCAATTCATGGCTATACGTTTTCAAGCGTCCAGGAACTGCATTATAATACTCTTCTGGCGGTGTGGATAAAAATTCAACACCACGGGACTTCAATTGGGCAACCGTGGTTATGATATCATCGGTTGCCACGGCGATGTGTTGCACTCCCGGACTTTCGTAAAAATCGAGATACTCCTCAATTTGCGACCGTTTTTTGCCTTCGGCAGGTTCATTGATAGGGAATTTAATGCGGCCATTGCCATTGCTCATGACCTTACTCATCAAGGCTGAATATTCTGTGTGTATTTGCTTGTCATCAAAAGATAAAAAGTTAACAAAGCCCATGACATCTTCATACCACTTGACCCAAGTATTCATTTCACCCCACCCGACATTGCCGACCATATGGTCAATATATTTTAATCCTGTAGGCTCTGGGTTGTAATCCGATTTCCATTCTCTAAACCCAGGCATAAAAGTGCCCTTATAGTTTTTACGCTCCACAAACATATGGACGGTTTCACCATAAGTATAAATTCCGGCTGTGACCACCTCACCATGTTCATCCTTTTCAACCTTCGGTTCCATATAGGATTTGGCACCGCGCTTGGTGGTTTCTTCATAAGCACTTCGGGCATCGTCCACCCACAATGCAACCACTTTTACGCCGTCGCCATGCTTGACAATATGATCATTGATAGGCGATTTACTATTTAATGGCGTGGTCAATACCAAACGTATTTTATCCTGTTTGAGCACATAACTCACCTTATCTCTTGATCCCGTCTCCAAGCCCTTATAGGCATAGGATTGAAATCCGAAAGCCGTTTTATAGAAATGCGCCGCTTGTTTCGCATTCCCTACGTAAAACTCCACGTAATCGGTTCCAAGAAGTGGCAAAAAATCTTCTGCGCCTTCAAAAATTTTCTCTAGTCCGTATTCCACGGATTGGATGTCTTTGCTCATGATTTATGTTTTTAGATGAAAGAAAAATAGATTAGATAAAAGAGAATAGACTTTTAAAATGGTCAAAATTCATTTTTTGTCTTGACTCTTGGCTCTTGGCTCTCTTATCCTATTTCTTTATTGTTAATTCTTAATACTTAATACTTGATTCTTTGTACTTTTTTCAAAGCCACGACTTAAAATATTCCTCATCCGCTATTTTTAACGCTTCTTCCGTAATTTTTAAAGGCTTGAACGTATCGACCATCACGGCGAGTTCATCGGTTTTTGTTTTCCCGAGGCTGCGTTCTACTGATCCTGGATGTGGTCCGTGCGGTATTCCGGAAGGATGCAAGGTAATATGGCCTGCATCCACGTCATTACGGCTCATAAAATCGCCATCTACATAATACAGCACCTCATCACTATCAATATTACTATGATTGTAGGGCGCAGGAATGCTCAATGGATGATAATCATACAACCGTGGCACAAAACTGCACACCACAAAAGCATCGGTTTCAAAAGTTTGATGCACTGGTGGCGGTTGATGGATGCGTCCCGTTATCGGTTCAAAATCGTGGATTGAAAAGGCATACGGGTAATTGTACCCATCATAGCCCACCACATCAAAAGGATGCGAGGCATAGACCATTTCAAAAATATCGTCCTGCTTTTTAACCTTGATCAAAAAGTCTCCTGTTTCATTATAGGTTTCCAATTCTTCTGGTCGACGGATATCGCGTTCGCAATAGGGCGCATGTTCCAACAATTGTCCGAACCAGTTTCTATAACGCTTAGGCATATAGATTGGTCGACGCGATTCAACGATAAACAAACGGTTGTCTTCGGTATCAAAATCGATTTTATAGATGATGCCTCTTGGTATTAACAGATAATCGCCATATTTGAAGTCGAGGTTCCCTAAATGGGTCCTCAATTTCCCACTGCCTTTATGGATGAAAATCAATTCATCGGCATCGGTGTTTTTATAGAAATAGTCTTTGGTGGACTGTTTTGGTGCGGCCAAAATAATGCTGCAGTCGGAATTGGTAAGCACGGTTTTTCGGCTTTCCAGATAATCATTTTCCGGTTTGACCTCAAAGCCTCGCAGACGGTACGATTGGATATGATTGGCTTTGGCAATTTTAGGCGCCACATTATATTGCTTTTGAATGGCCTTGACCTGTGTTGGGCGCTGTTCGTGATAGGAATTGGTGTACATCCCATCAAAACCAATCGTTCCGAACAACTGTTCCGCATACAAAGTCCCATCCTGTTTCCGGAATTGGGTATGTCTTTTTTGGGGAATCTTCCCGAGTTTATGGTAAAATGGCATTTTTTCTTGAGTTATGGGTTATCAGTTTTGAGTTCAGAGTTCAGAGTTATAAGTTAATCATTTGAGCATTCAAAGTTCAATGTTCAGAATTCGAGGTTTTACTTTGATTTCTCCCGATAGCTATTGGGATTCAATTTCAATTTCAATTTCCCTTCTTGGAACATGCTCAGTTAAAAGCAATTGAATGTTTAATTATAAAGATACGAAACTGATGAGATTCCTGCCTTAGCATTCGCAGGAATAAAATACGATGGGATTAGCTTGCGCTGAACCAAAAGGTTTCCTGCCTTCGCAGGAATAAAAAAAGACATGCTTATTCTGGATTCCTTTTCATAAGGAATTGAAGATAAAGAAGTAAACCGGCCCAGGATTGTGTGGTCATGTCACAAATATAGAAAAAAGAATTTGAAATAATCTAAATTCTATGCTTGCAGAAAGTTTTTTCTAAAACAATCTAAAAATAATTCAGATTACGGCTTTCCCGTAGTTTCCAACACTGACAATACTTGACAAGGCTAAAAACTCTAACCCATTCATTGTCAATGCGAAGGATTGAAGTAAACGTAAAATAAATTTGTATTTATCCATTTTTTTTTTTTTTATGTTTGATACGTTGATGATGGCTTTTGGAGTAATAACAAAGTCACTTCTTAGCCATTAAAGACGACATTGGATTGATCCAAAAACCAGCTGGTTTATTTTTTTTAAGACTTTGTAACTTATTGACTTTGTAAAACACGACTTTGTAATTTTTAAGACTTTGTAGGAAAAACAAGTTATTAACCAAACCTATTAAAAAAATGTAGGTTTTAAAATTTAGAAATTATGAAAAAAGTATTTAGTTTATTTGCGGCAGTTCTATTTTTTACTAGCTCCTTGAATGCAAACACTTCTATGATGAATAATCAAATTGAAGATTCACCTGGAGACTGTTTTGAAATGGCAATGGGTGTTTATGAAGCAGCAGTATTCACGTGGAATGACAGAGCGCGAGCTTTAGAATTGGGTGCCTGGGTTTATGAAGACTGTATGGAAAGCGAGGCTGGACCTTATTAAAGTTAAAAAATGAATATCAAACTAACTTTTCTATTACTGTTTTTAACATTCATTGGGTTTTCTCAAAATCATGAAAACTCTGGATCTGTTGTTTATAAAATCAATGCTTCTAAAAAGAAGAGCGATCAGGGTGTTAAAGACAGTAATATTGACTTTTACAATAGAACCATTTCCAGATTGGATGAGTTAAAATATCATCTTGAATTCAATAAAGAAAAGTCTCTTTTTAAAATAGAGAACGCTTTGGTTAATGATACTGACAAGAGTGACTTTTTTCTGAAATCAGCCAAGTTATTTGGAGGTGAGGAAATTTACTACACAAATTTAAAAGATAAAAAAGTTACCATTCAAAGAACAATGCTTGGTGAGATCTTTCTAATAGAGGATGCGATACAAACAGATTGGAAATTGACTTCCGAAACAAAATTAATAGCAAACTACAAGTGTTTAAAAGCAGAGATGATCCTTGAAAAAAATAAAATCTACGTCAATGACATTAAAATTATAGCTTGGTTTACCCCTGAAATCCCACTACCTTTCGGTCCAAGAGGTTACAACGGACTTCCAGGATTAATTTTAGAATTAAACTATGGTGACATTAATTATTATGCAACAGAGATAAAGTTTGAAAACCAAGTACAAATCAGTAAACCGACTCAAGGAATCAAAATAACATCTGAAGAATTTGAAACCTACATTTCACAAAAAATTGACGAGTATGGTTTTGAGAACAAATCTAAAAATTGAGGTTTTGTGAAATTATTTCATATAAAAAATACAATCCTGCTACTTTTAGCAGGATTTTCTTCTTATGCCCAACAGATCAAGGTTTCAGGTAAAGTAACGGACAGCTTGCAAGACCCATTGGCCTACGCCAACATTTTAGCAATCCCTGAAGATGATAGTCAAGGTGTTCGTTTTGCTATTACTGAAGATAATGGCAGCTACCAACTTGGCCTCTCCAAAAATCAAACCTATAACCTTACCGTTAGCTTTCTTGGTTTTACACCTTATACTAAGGTTTTGACTACTACCGAGGAAAACCTCATTCAAAACTTCGTCCTCAAAGAGAACCCCAACCAACTGGACGAGGTTATCCTCAACTACACGCCTCCTATTGTGGTTAAAAAAGATACCATTACTTATGATGTCAGCCGTTTTGTTACCGGTGAAGAACGAAAACTACGGGATGCTTTAAAAAAATTGCCTGGAGTGGAAGTAGACAGAGCTGGCAATGTTACCGTTCAGGGCAAAAAAGTGACGAAGGTGTTGGTGGAAAACAAAACCTTTTTTACAGGCGATAGCAAATTGGCGGTCAATAATATTCCGGCAGATGCGGTTGATAAAGTAGAAATACTTGACAATTACAACGAGGTGGCCATGCTCAAAGGCTTACAGGATAATGAAGACATGGCCATGAACATTAAACTAAAGGAAGACAAAAAGAAATTTACATTTGGAGACCTTGAAGCCGGTGCCGGTATCAAAGACCGTTATGTGATCCATCCCAACCTATTTTATTACAGCCCTAAAACCAATGTCAATTTTATAGGCGACCTCAACAATCAAGGTGTTAAAAGTTTTAGTTTTAGGGATTATTTGGAGTTTGAAGGTGGCTTTGGCAAACTCTTAAGTGATGCCAGCAGCTATTTTGATCTTTTCAATAGTGATTTTGCACGGTACCTCAACAATCAAGATTATACCGCAAATACCAACCAGTTTGGGGCTTTAAATATTAGGCAGGCTATTAATAAGGCAACCGATATCAGCGGGTATATCATCAGCTCAAATAGTAAAACCAATACCGAGAGTCATATTACAAATGAGTATTTGAACAACGAAGACCCCTATTTTGAAAACCGTACCACCACCAACAACTTCAATAACTTTTTCACGATTGGTAAACTCACCTTGAATTATAAGCCAAGTTTTGAGGAAGATTTCGCCTATAATAGTTTTATTAAGGTAACCAATAATGACAGTAAGGGATTGATCAATACCATCAACCCCATTCAAAACAATAGCATAGCTACTAATACTGATATCAAAGCCCTAAACCTTAAACAGAACATTACCTACAGTAGGAAACTATCCAAAAACCATACGGGTACCTTAGAAGCCACCTATACCTTTCAAAATGACAAACCCCTAACGGAATGGTTGACCAACCAACAAATCCTACAAGGCTTGATCCCCTTGGAAGATGATGTCATTTATGATATTTTACAGACCAAACGCAATAGTGCACACAACGTCAATGCCATTGTAAAAGACTATTGGGTACTCAATAATTTTAATCATATCTATACAAGTGTGGGCGTTAATGCAGCTTTCACCAATTTTTACAATCAGGATTTACAACAATTGAGCAATGGCACCATCAACAACTTTAATACGGCAGGTTTTGGCAATGATTTTGGCTATGATTTTCTGAACACCTTTGTTGGGCTGGAATACAAGTTTCAGATCGGGATTGCCACGTTCAAACCGATGCTATACACCCATTTTTACAGTTGGCAGACCCAACAGTTTGAAGAAAAAAGCAATCACTCCAAAGCTCTGATATTGCCCCAATTCACCACCAAAATAGAATTCAATAACAGTGAAAAGATTAATTTCAAATACAGCCTCAATGCACGTTTCCCGGGTATTGAGCAATTGGCCAACAATTTCGTTTTGAACAATTTCAATAGCGTTTATAAAGGCAATGCCACTTTGGAAAATCAATTATACCATACGGTGAGTTTGAACTATCACAAGTTCAGTCTATTTAGAAATTTAAACCTTAACCTCAACACCAATTTCAATAAAAAAGTAGAACATTTTAAGAATGTCACCCAATTACAAGGCATTGAACAATACAGTACGCCTGTTTTCTTTGATTTGCCAGAACATAGTTGGAGCGTTAACGGTGCGATTTCAAAAAAAATCAACAAGATTCGTTACAAATTGCGAAGTACCTTTAACTATAATGACTTTTACCAAATTTTAAACAACGACACGCATCTGAATATTTCAAAATCCGTTTCCTCAACCGTCAGCGCGGAGACTTTCTTTAAAAAATTGCCAAATATAGAAATTGGCTATAAAAAAGATTTCAATGCTTACCGATCTTCCAACATCATCAGCAATTTTGAAAACGATAACTTTTTTGCCATTCTACAATATGATTTTTTAAGGGATTTTATTTTTTCAGGCCGATTATGCCTTTGATAGATATCACAACAAAAGCAACAACACCAAAAACACTTTTGACACGGCAAACGCGTCCTTGTTTTATCAAGTGGAGGATAGTCCGTGGGGCTTTGAAATCAACGCTACAAATTTATTTGATATGCGATTTAAGCAACAGAATTCATTCAACAGTTTTTTGATTAGTGACAGTAAAATGTTTATCCTTCCAAGAATTGTAATGTTTAAAGTTGCTTACAAATTATAATATTCCGAAATCCTAAACTATATCCAACCTATCTTTCTCAAAAGCGTAAAGTTGTTAATTTTTTAGGCAATATCACATATCCAACAAAACCCATTCGCCCTCAGTGTATCTCCGTGGAGCTCTCTGAAAAAACTTTCGAGTACAGGATTTCTATTGCAAGATTAGCTGCGCTGAACCAGAAGGCTTCACGCCTCCGCAGGAATAGTTTAAAACCAAAACCCCAAGTTAAACAACCAAATGCTTTCACCAAGCTCAGGAGAATAGGTGTATTTTGCTTCCAATGGTCCTAAAAAGGTTTCGAGTCCATAACCAAGTGCATACCCCGAATAAGTAGGAGATGAGAACCAAGTACCTGATTTAAAAAGACCATAGCCAATATTGGCATAGTTGGCAGCGAAGGTAATATGGTGTTTTTTAAAAAGTTCATAATCAAAACTCATGGTGCCTTTAACAAAACTATCTCCGGTGAGGGTAATATAGTCATAACCATAAAATGAAATAAAATTATTGATGAAATTATTGCCATAACCGCCCAAAGCAAAATCAAGTGATTGCGTATTGGTATCGCCGATTTTAAATCCTCCTTGAGTAAAAATATTGGCTGATAATTTATCGGTAATTCCAAAAGCATAGCCTATATCTGCTTTGGCTATAGAAAACTTATTAAAATCTTCATTGAAATGGGATGCATGAAGATAAAGATGGAAATCACCGTTGAAATAGAAACCTGTTTTTGGATAGTATTTATTGTCATACATATCCAATCTTAAGGTTCCAAAAACGGATAAATAATCGGTATTTTCAAAAAATCGTTGCCCACGCGGACCACTGACGGCAACAGTTTCAGATTTTATTTTTAAGCGCTTGTGCTCGCCACCTAAGCTTAGCGCAAAATCTTTTCCAAACATGGTTTGAATATAAATCTGGTTGGTTTGATCCTCAATTTCAACACCAATCTTGTTTAACCCCGTTAGTGATTGCTCTTGATCATTTAAGAATAGTTTTACGTTGACATTTCTGTTAAATTGATTAAATCTTGAACGCAGCCCAATACTCCAGTAAAAGCCCTTATCTATATAATATTCAAAATTATAGCGAACTTGATCGCCCAAGATCAAATCTAAAGACACCACATCGTCATCTAACAAGGCACGCTTTTTAGTAAAATTCACCAACGCTGCACTTTTATAAAGATCATCATAATGCAATCCAAACTTTAAAAAGTTGGTAACATTACTCTCATCCACCGTAGCCAATAAATTAAAGACATTTGGTCTATCGGTCTTCTCAAATTCATAATAGAAGGTGGTAAAGTTATTGGTTGCCACCAAGTTATTTACACCTTCATTAAAATTGGCATAACTCACTTTAGTATCTTCCACAAGCTTCAATTTTCCCAAAATATAGGCTCGTGTATATCGGTTATTTCCATGGATTTTAACCTTATTGATTGCGATACTATCCTTAGAGGTAAGATCCATCTCTACGCCTCTTGAGCTTTTATATTTTGGAAGTTTTTTTAATTCATCAAGTTTTATAAGCGCTGCCCGTGCACCACTTTCAATTATTTTTTTGCCTTCGCTAAAAGAGACCACCGTATAATCGGTGATATCTGGTTTAATGTAGATGTCCGTTTTTTCGACTTTCTTAATCATATCACTAATCGTGCGATAGTTATTGATCTGAAGTAAAATCGCAGGAGCCGAATTCAGGTCTTCCCTTTTGGCCAATCCATCTTGCACATCCACACCAATAATCACATCCATCCCTTTGACCTTTAGCTCATCAATTGGATAATTATTGATGACGCCGCCGTCAATAAGTACACGATCATCAATAATAACCGGCTGAAATAGCGAAGGAAACGCACCACTTGCCGTAACGGCCTGGGCCAAATTTCCTTGATCTAAAATAATTGCTTTCCCTGTTTCCACATCAGTGGCCACACAAAAGAAAGGAATTGGTAATTGGTCAAAATCGGAAATATCAGTGACATGCAAGGTTAGTTTTGATAACAGATTAAATACATTTTGACCTCTTGACAAGGCTGAAGGGAGTTTCAACTTAAAGTTTGTAAAAGGCAAGGTTACGGCGTACCGTTCTGAATTGTCCCGCTCATAAAATGTTTTGGCAGATCGTGGTAGATTATCACTAATGACGTCATCGAAATTGAGGGATCTAAAAATGGAATCCAATTGTTTTCCGGAATAGCCTGAAGCATATAATGAGCCAATAATAGCGCCCATGCTGGTTCCTGCAATATAATCAATCTTTATGTCCAAGCTGTCAATCACTTTTAACACCCCAATATGCGCAAATCCCTTAGCACCACCACCACTTAATACCAATCCTATTTTAGGCGTTTTTTGTGGTATTTGTGAAACGGTGTCCTGACCGTTCATAGCTAGTGAAATGAACAGAGTGAGAATTATTATGTACGTGAATTTTTTCAAATGATTAGATTTTTAAACCTCCAATTCCAAATACTTTAAGACGTGAATCTGTAGATTAGTTGACCTCTCGACATATCGAGATGTGTATGCTACTTATTATAAAAATCAAGGATTTTCTTTGCTCTGGATGCGCCAACAATTTGCTGTAAGTCCTCAAAACTCGCTTTACTGATTTTTTTAACTGTTTTAAAATGCGTCATCAACTCCACTATAGATTGTTCCCCAATGCCAGGGATTAACTCCAACTCCGTGGTCAACGCGCCTTTGCTGCGTCTATTACGGTGGTGCTCAATCCCAAAACGATGGGCTTCATTACGCAGTTGTTGAATGACTTTAAGGGTTTCGCTTTTTTTATCTAAATATAATGGAATTGGATCATCTGGATAGAATAATTCTTCCAAACGTTTCGCAATTCCGATGATCGCAATCTTTCCTCTCAAATTTAAAAGATCCAAACTTTTTAAGGCTGAAGATAATTGACCTTTGCCACCATCAATAATAATGAGTTGTGGTAAGGCTTGCTCTTCTTCCAACAAACGTTTGTAACGCCGGTAAACGACCTCTTCCATAGAGGCAAAATCATCTGGGCCGTCCACGGTTTTGATATTGAAATGGCGGTAGTCTTTCTTACTAGGTTTCCCGTTTTTAAAGACTACGCAGGCCGCCACTGGATTTGTGCCTTGAATATTGGAGTTGTCAAAACACTCGATATGTCTGGGTTCCTCCTTAAGACGTAAATCGACCTTCATTTGTGCCATGATCCTATTGGCATGACGGTCAGGATCAATAATTTTGACTTGTTTAAAACGCTCCATACGATAGTATTTGGCGTTGCGCTCTGACAGCTCGAGAATGCGTTTTTTATCACCCAATTTCGGAATACTGACTTTAAGGTCTTCGCCCAAATCCAGATCAAAAGGCACATAGACCTCTTTGCTTGTAGAATGGAAACGCTGTCTGATTTCAGTGATGGCAAGCTGCAATAATTCTTCATCAGTTTCATCCAATTTCTTTTTAATTTCCATGGTGTGAGAACGGATGATGGAACCGTAAGACAACTGCAAGAAATTAATATAAGCATAACCTTCATCAGAAACTATTGAAAACACATCAACGTTGCTTATTTTAGGATTGACCACCGTAGATTTTGCTTGGTAATTTTCGAGAATATCAATTTTCTCCTTGATGCGCTGTGCTTCTTCAAATTCCATAGCCTCAGCATGCGATCTCATTTGCTGTTTGAATTGTGACAATGAATCTTTGAAATTCCCCTTTAAAATCTCCCTGATTGCTGTGATATCTTCTTGGTAATCTGCTTCAGATTGATAGCCTTCACATGGACCTTTGCAATTGCCCAAATGGTATTCCAAACACACTTTAAATTTACCCGTATGGATCTTCTCCGGAGCCAAGTCATAATTACAGGTGCGCAACATATAAACCCCTTTAATGAGATCGAGAAGCGTTTTTACCGTTTTCATGCTGGTGTAAGGTCCAAAATATTCAGAACCATCCTTGATGACTCGGCGTGTTGAAAACACACGGGGGAATCGTTCTTTTTTAATGCAGATCCATGGATAGGATTTATCATCCTTGAGCAATACATTATAACGTGGTTGGTATTTTTTGATGAGATTGTTTTCGAGCAGCAAGGCATCAGTTTCCGTCTCGACCACAATATGTTTAATGGTGGCAATTTTCTTGACCAGTACTTTGGTCTTGCCATAATCGTGATTTTTGGTAAAGTAGGAAGTGACGCGTTTCTTTAAATCCTTGGCCTTACCTACATATAAAATCTTATCGTTGATATCAAAATATTGATACACTCCAGGTTCATGGGGCAATGTTTGCAATTGGATTTCTAAAGTAGGCTTACTCATATATCAAAGATACTATATCTTCAAAACTTTTCAATGTAAAGCATTTTAAGTCTTTCAATAAAAGAATGAATTTTTATTATCTTGCGACCCAATTGTAATTAAGTGAGATGCCCAAAAAAATTATAGGCAGAATTGACAAAGCTGATTTTCCAGCACTTGATCTTTTTGATATCGACATCAAAATAGATACAGGCGCCTATACCTCCTCCATTCATTGCCATAAGGTTTGGATAGACAATGATGAGTTGGTGTGTTTGTTTTATGATAAAGGCCATCCGCGTTATAACGGAAAGGAATTTAGATTTAAGGAATACACTTTCGCAAAAGTTAAAAGCAGTAATGGCATTGTACAAAAACGATATAAAGTAAAGACCAATATTATTTTATTCGAAAAGAAATACAATATCTCGCTTACTTTAAGTACGCGGGATGACATGAGATTTCCGATTTTGATTGGTCGGAAATTCCTAAGTAAAAAGTTTATCGTAGATGTCACACAAAAATATATATCTTATAACAACAAAAACAAATAAGCATTGGGTGCGCGTTTTTATGCGATCACATTAATCCTTATCACTAAAATTTAAAGCAAATTAAACCCAATGAACATTATTATTTTATCCAGAAACCCTCATTTATATTCTACTCAACGCCTCGTGGAAGCTGCCAGGCAGCGCAAGCACACTTGTGAAGTGATAGATCCTTTAAAATGTGACATTATTATTGAAAAGAAAAACCCTGCCATTTTGTATAAAGGGCGTGTATTAGAAAATGTTGATGCCATTATTCCTCGAATTGGAGCTTCAGTGACCTTTTATGGTACGGCCGTAGTACGACAGTTTGAAATGATGAAGGTGTTTTCAGTGGTAGAATCCCAAGCTTTGGTGCGGTCACGCGATAAACTGAGAAGTCTTCAAGTACTTTCCCGTGCGGGATTGGGAATGCCAAAAACAGTGTTTTCAAATTATACCAAAGATGCTTCTGAGGTTATTGCATCAGTGGGCGGTGCGCCATTGGTAATCAAACTTTTGGAAGGCACCCAGGGTTTGGGTGTAGTTTTGGCAGAAACCAACAATGCGGCAGAATCTGTGATTGAAGCTTTTCACGGGTTACAGGCACGCGTCATCATCCAAGAATTCATCAAGGAAGCTAAAGGGGCAGACATCCGGGCTTTTATTGTTGATGGCAATATTGTTGGAGCGATGAAACGCCAAGGTAAAGATGGCGAGTTTAGATCTAACCTTCACAGAGGTGGCACGGCAGAAATTATTCAATTGACTGAAGACGAGGAAAACGCGGCCTTGAAAGCTGCTAAGGCACTCGGATTGGGTGTTTGTGGCGTGGACATGTTGCAATCTGCTCGCGGACCATTAATTTTAGAGGTCAATTCTTCACCAGGTCTTGAGGGCATTGAAGCGGCCACTAAAAAGGATATCGCCAAAAGTATCATAAGATATATTGAACGAAACGTTTAACCTGATTCATGCTAAAAGAAAATAAAAATACCATCACTATTTTAGGAGAAGAGATTCCTTTAGGCGCCTCACGAGAAATCAATTTTAATATTGCGAAACTCCATACCGCGACAAAAATCGAAATTCCTATAATTATTGAACGCTCCAAAACACCGGGACCGACCATTTTATTTTCTGCAGGCATCCATGGCGACGAAATTAACGGTGTTGATATTGTCAGGCAATTAATTGCCAGACGTATTAACCAGCCAAAGCGCGGCACCATAATTTGTATGCCCATCTTGAACATTTTTGGGTTTTTAAATAGTAAACGCGCCTTTCCGGATGGCCGTGACTTGAATAGGATGTTTCCAGGATCTTCCAATGGATCCTTAGCAAGCAGGGTTGCACATAGGCTCATGCATGAAATTATTCCGGAAGTCGATTTAATAATCGATTTCCATACCGGCGGTGCCAGCCGATTTAATGCGGCACAAATAAGAATTGTCAAAAACCAACCAGAGCTGGATAATTTGGCGCGTATTTTTGGTGCGCCATTTGTTTTGTATTCCAATCATATTTCAAAATCCTTTAGAAATGCCTGTTTTCAATTGGGCAAGCCTATTTTACTTTATGAAGGTGGAAAATCATTCTTTGTAGATGACAATATCTCAAAAGTTGGAGTGGAAGGCGTCAAACGTATTTTGGCACATTATGACATGTTACATCATCGAATTAAAGCAAATGCCCCCAAGTTTCCCACAGTATTTATAGAAGAAAGCAAATGGATCAGGGCCAAACAATCGGGGATGTTTAAATCCACAGTCAAGGTCAACACAAAAGTTAAGGTGGATGATGTTTTAGGTCAGATTACGGATCCTTACGGCAAAGTTTACCACGAAGTCAAAACGACACTCGATGGCTATGTGATAAATGTGAACGAGGCTTCCTTGGTCTATCAAGGCGATGCGCTTTTTCATATAACTAAGGTGGTAAGCGATTAATGACCTAGCTATGACTAAATCAGAATTAAGACGACTTTACAAACAAAAGCGCAGTGAACTCTCTTCAGATGCCATTGAAGCGCACAGTTTGGCTATTTCCAACCAATTGTTGCAACTTCCGATTTGGAATTTTTCCTTTTACCATATCTTTCTGAGCATTACGGAACACAAAGAAATCAATACCGATTATATTCTCAATATCTTATCGGGTAAAGACAAAAACATTGTGGTTTCAAAGACGCAGTTTGAAACTTTGAAAATGATTCATTATCTTCTATTGGACAATACAATCATCAAGAAAAACTATTGGAACATTCCTGAACCGGTGGATGGTATTGAGATCAGTTCTGATAAAATAGATGTGGTTTTTGTGCCTTTGTTAGCGTTTGACAAAAACGGCCATCGGGTGGGATATGGGAAAGGCTTTTACGATAAGTTTCTTTCGGAATGCCGACCTGAAACTCTTAAAATAGGAGTGTCATTCTTTGAAGTTGAAGATACTATTGAAGGGGTTATTGAAAGTGATGTGGCTCTAGATTATTGCGTCACGCCTCAAAACATTTATTCTTTTTCTACATAAACAGTTTCAGCCATTTCATCCTCCTGATGAAAGGCTTTTTTATTGAAGACGATCAACATGCCAATCCCAGAGCTTATCGCCATATCTGCTACATTGAAAACTGGTTCAAAAAAGGTAAAATAATCCCCCCCAAAAAACGGAATCCAATCCGGTAGAATGCCTTTCCAAATTGGAAAATGGAGCATATCTACCACCTTTCCATGAAATAAGGTATCATAGCCAGATTCTGGACGAAATGTGGCCACTTGGCTATAACTGTCGTTGAATAAGATGCCATAAAAAGCAGAATCAATAATATTACCTAAAGCACCCGCAAAAATTAAGGCAATGGCCACAATAAGAATTTGAGGGCCTTTTTTCTTTATCGAAGAAACCAACCAATAGCCAATTCCAATCACCGCCACAATACGAAAAATGGTTAATGCCAATTTTGCCGTGCGATCTGAGATTCCCGCAATAAAATCACTCAGTTTGGTACCCCAAGCCATCCCATCATTTTCGACAAACAAAATGTGAAACCAGTCAAACACTTCAATTCTATGGTGGAGGGCAAAATGGGTTTTAATGTAAAATTTACTGATTTGATCAATCAATAAGATGGTGATGATCAATAAGGTCGCTTTTTTTAGGGACATAACATTTCCCACGAAAGTGAGAGTCTTTTTTAATGACGACTACATTCTAAATACCATGATTTTAAATGCTGCCCTCTAATTCAAAATAAAGTGTAAAAATAGCAATATTATTGAAAATCTCGGTTTTTAATAAAATGGATCAAACAAAAAAACACCTCTATTTTAGAAGTGTTTTTCTGTTTAAAAGAAATATAAAGGTCTTTTTACGAGATTAACTTTGTTTAATCTTCGAATTCCCATTTTCATGGGAATGTTACTGTTGCATGTTTTTAGCTTCAATACTTAAAGTAGCATGAGGCACGAGTTTTAAACGCTCTTTCCCAATCAATTTACCAGTCACTCGACATACGCCATAAGTTTTATTTTCTATGCGAATCAACGCATTTTTAAGGTCTCGAATAAATTTCTCCTGACGGATGGCCAACTGTGAATTCGCTTCTTTACTCATAGTTTCACTACCTTCTTCAAAAGCCTTAAAAGTAGGCGACGTATCATCCGTACCATTGTTAAGGTCGTTCATGTACGCGCTTTTAATAAGGTCCAAATCACGAATTGCCTTTTGTATTTTTTCTTGAATCAGTACTTTAAATTCTGCCAAATCTTTATCAGAATATCTAACGTTTGCATCTACATTCATAATTTTAAAATTTTTTAATAAACAACTTGGTATTTACATCATCAAAAGCAATTTCTATACCATTATCTAGGTGTTCCAGAATTTCCAACTTTTCGGTTAAGGTTTCGGTTTTTATGTAATCTAAGTTTTTGTTTATTGCGTTAATAATATGTTCATCTTTTTGAAAGTGTACTACAATCCTGTCAGTAAGCTCATAACCCGAATCCTTTCTTAAATTTTGAATACGGTTTACCAACTCTCTTGCAATCCCTTCTTTTCTTAATTCATCTGTAATAGTCACATCTAGGGCAACTGTTAATGGACCTGAGCTTGCAACAAGCCAGCCTTCAATATCTTGTGAGGTAATTTCTACATCTGAAAGTTCCAATTTAATACTTTTTCCATTAACTTCCATATCTAAAGTACCGTTTTGTTCGATTTCTTTGATATTCTTGGCTTCAAAACCGCCAATCACCTGAGCTACTGCCTTCATGTCCTGTCCAAAACGAGGTCCAAGCACTTTAAAATTAGGTTTTATCTGTTTGACCAAAATATCGGAAGCATCTTCCAAGACTTCAATTTCCTTGACGTTAACCTCAGATTTTATTAAATCTGCCACCGCCAAAATTTCCTGTTTCTGAGCTTCGCTTGAAATAGGAATCATGATTTTTTGCAGGGGCTGACGTACTTTGATCTTCTCTTTTGCTCTTAATGACAAGACCAAAGAAGAGATGCTTTGTGCCGCTTCCATTTTACGCTCCAATTCCTTATCAACAAGCGCCTCATCATATACAGGAAAATTTGATAAATGTACACTTTCAAAAGTTTCCTTTTTAGTAACAGCATTCAAATCGAGATAAAGTCGGTCCATATAGAATGGAGCAATGGGTGCGCCAAGTTTTGCAATGGTCACCAAACAGGTGTACAAGGTTTGGTAGGCTGACACTTTGTCTTGTTGATAATCGCCTTTCCAGAAACGTCTTCTGCTTAATCGCACATACCAATTACTTAAATGATCTTGTGTGAAATCTGATATGGCACGAGCCGCTCTTGTAGGTTCATAATCGGCATAATACTCATCAACCTTTTGAATCAATGTATGGAGTTCTGATAAAATCCAACGATCAATCTCCGGCCGATCTTCCAAAGGTATTTCGGCTTCGGAATAATTGAAATTATCGAGATTTGTATACAGCGTAAAGAAGGAATAGGTATTGTATAGCGTTCCGAAGAACTTGCGTTTGACCTCTTCAATGCCGTCCAAATCAAACTTTAGATTATCCCACGGATTGGCATTGGAAATCATATACCAACGTGTGGCATCTGCACCATAATCATCTAAAGTGGTAAAAGGATCCACAGCATTCCCTAAACGTTTAGACATCTTCTGTCCGTTTTTGTCCAATACCAAGCCGTTAGACACCACGTTTTTATACGCAACCGAATCAAAAACCATGGTGGCAATAGCATGAAGGGTATAAAACCAGCCACGGGTTTGATCAACACCTTCCGCGATGAAATCAGCAGGAAATGCTTTTTTATCATCAATAAGATCGGCATTTTCAAAAGGATAGTGCCATTGTGCGAAGGGCATAGACCCAGAATCAAACCAAACATCAATCAAGTCGGCTTCACGTTGCATTGGTCTTCCGGATGGCGACACTAAAATGATGTCATCAACGATATTTTTATGTAAATCTATTTTTGCATAGTTTTCTTCCGATTGGTTTCCAACCTCGAAATCTTCAAAAATGTCTTTTGCCAAAACGCCTGCAGACACCGCTTTTTGCATCTCTGCTTTCAATTCTGCTACAGATCCAATACAGATTTCCTCCTTGCCATCTTCGGTTCTCCAAATTGGCAAAGGAATACCCCAATAACGTGAACGTGATAAATTCCAATCGTTTGCATTGGCCAACCAATTTCCGAAACGGCCCGTTCCGGTAGATTTTGGTTTCCAATTGATGGTTTCATTCAGTTCAAACATTCTGTCCTTGACATCAGTCACTTTAATGAACCATGAATCTAATGGGTAATAGAGAATTGGTTTGTCGGTACGCCAGCAATTTGGGTAACTGTGTTTATATTTTTCGACCTTAAAGGCCTTGTTTTCATTTTTCAATTTTAGTGCCAAGCGTTCATCAACACTCAAATACTCTTTAAGGTTGGAAATCACCGATTGTAAACTCACTTTCTGCTTTTCATATTCCGAAACCAATTCGTTATCATCTAAATACTCCGATTTCACATATTCTCCAGCAAATCCATAAAGATCGTCCTGAACCTCTTTTCTAAACCGTCCTTGCAAATCCACAAGCGGCACCAGATTTCCGTTTTCATCTTTTACCAACATTGGAGGCACTTCCGGAATGGCCTGTTTGGCAACCAAAGCATCATCGGCACCAAAAGTTGGCGCTGTATGCACTATTCCTGTACCATCTTCAGTAGTTACGAAATCGCCAGCAATCACTCTAAAAGCATTTTCTGGATGGTCATTTGGAAGTGCGTATGGCAATAATTGCTCATAAGTAATACCTACTAAATCTTTTCCTTTGAATTCTTTGACAATGAAATATGGGATTTTTTTGTCGCCAGACGTGTATTCCAACAACTCAGGTTTTGTTTCCACTCTTTTGAACTTTCCGTCAAATTGATTGTTCACCAACGGCTTGGCAAGAATAACATTGAGCGGTTCAAACGTGTATTGGTTATAGGTTTCCACTAAAACATAATCAATTTTTGGCCCTACGGTCAATGCAGTATTACTTGGCAAGGTCCAAGGCGTAGTCGTCCAAGCCAAAAAATAGATATCGCCTTCATCTCGTAAAAAATCTGGAAGAGAATCGGCATTGGCTTTAAACTGCGCTACCGCTGTGGTATCCGTCACATCCTGATAAGTACCAGGTTGATTGAGCTCATGACTGCTTAATCCGGTACCGGCCTTTGGGGAATACGGCTGAATGGTATAGCCTTTGTATATAAGTTGCTTGTCGTAGATTTGTTTGAGTAACCACCAAACACTTTCCATATATTTTGGCTCATAAGTAATATACGGGTTGTCCATATCTACCCAATAACCCATTTTTTCAGTAAGCTCATTCCACGCATCGGTGTAGCGCATGACTGCTTTACGACAGGCAGCGTTGTAATCTTCTATGGAAATAGTTTTGCCAATATCTTCTTTGGTAATCCCCAATTCTTTTTCCACACCCAATTCAATTGGCAAGCCGTGTGTGTCCCATCCTGCTTTACGCTTAACCTGAAACCCCTTCATGGTTTTATAACGCGGAAAAATATCTTTAATGGCGCGCGCTAAAACGTGGTGTACGCCAGGAAGTCCGTTTGCTGAAGGTGGCCCTTCAAAAAACACGAATGGTTTATTACCCTCTCTTGTGGTTACGCTTTTATCAAAAATGCCGTTTTCTTTCCAATACTTACCGATTTCCTTTGCAACGCTCGGTAAGTCAAGTCCTTTATATTCAGTGAATCTCATGATCTCATTAATTCTAATCGAAGTGCGAAATTAATGATTTTTGATAAAATAGAAGTCCTAAATGTCGGAAAAAGAAAACCTAAGGAATTAAGGTTAAAAAGTAGCACTTAAGGCTTTAAATTTGTTGGTCGTAAACAGCAACAAAGGCAGATTCTTAACGCCCTTTATTAAAATTTTTCTGGAAGCGATTTGCCTTTTCCAACAACAACTTTTGGGTTTCGGCATTCGTTTTGGTTTCGGAAATAACCTTGTTCTTTTGAACATACATTTTATGCGAAGCACCTCCAATGTTGGTGTCAATGAAAATCAACTCGCCCTCCTTAAAATAATAAGTTTCAAAAATGGTTTTATCGGTCATTTCAACATTTTTTATTTTATAAAGCTGGTTATTCTGTCCATCAACATATACAGTGTACTTGAATTTTCCTATATCCTTAAAACCTTCCCTATCGGTCAAAGCACCTTCAATGGTTTCTTCTTTTAAATTTGAATTGGCATCAACTTTTGAAATATAAGTATCAATTTCTTTTATGATATCACCAATGGATTTGCTAGGCTTTGGTCCGCAGGAAGTGAATAAAACAATAGCAAATAGGATTTGAACGCCTTTGAATTTCATTTAGTGGTTGTTTAATTATTTTTTAAGGTTTTGGATACATCAACCTGCTCAAGGTTTATTATATAGTTAAAGATTAAAATTCCTTTTAGCCACGAATACACGAATACTTATGGGTTTTCTCATAGTCTTTATGAGCTATTTCACGAAACAGACTTTTATTCTGTCAATGTAAAACTAAGGATTTTCAATCCATAATGGTTTGTTTTAACCAAAGTAGAACTGGTTAAGTGTAATCAAAGTCCGTAAGATTTACTTATCTCTTCCATCACTTGCTCATGAGAGAAGACCTGCCCTTCTTCAAGGTCTTTAGTTCCCGCTTTAATAAAAAGTTTTTCAGTCTCAGAAAGATCTTTCTAATTGAAGGTCCATAGCTACTAAGATTTAATCCTAAAGGTACTTATTAATTACAAAATATATTCACGCCACTAAACCAAAAAACTCACCAAATCTTCAATTTTCGAAATCAATTGAATCTTTATTCCTCTGTTCTTTAGTGCGATTTTATTGTATTTGGATACAAAAATAGTTGAAAAACCTAGCTTTTCCGCCTCCAAAATCCGTTGTTCTACCCGTTGCACAGGACGGATCTCTCCTGAAAGCCCAACTTCAGCGGCAAAACAGAAATCTTTAGGAATAGCGACATCCTCATTTGATGATAATACCGACGCCACAACTGCCAAATCAATGGCAGGATCATCCACCGAAATGCCTCCCGTAATATTCAAAAAGACGTCTTTAGCGCCCAATCGGAATCCAGCACGTTTTTCAAGCACTGCCAAAAGCATGTTTAAACGTTTGGCATTAAAACCTGTTGCAGATCGTTGTGGGGTCCCATAAACAGCAGTACTGACCAACGCTTGCACTTCAATCATGAGCGGACGCATCCCTTCCAAAGTGGAGGCGACCGCATTGCCTGAAAGCTCTTCGTCTTTTTTGGATATTAGAATTTCTGAAGGATTGGAAACTTCTCTTAACCCAGATCCTTGCATTTCATAAATCCCCAATTCATTGGTAGATCCGAATCGGTTTTTATGAGCTCTCAAAATCCGAAACACATGGTTACGATCACCTTCAAATTGCAGGACGGTATCCACCATATGTTCCAAAATTTTAGGTCCCGCAATATTTCCGTCCTTGGTAATATGGCCGATTAAAATAACTGGGGTTCCGGTTTCTTTGGCGAATTTTATAAGCTCCGTAGTGCATTCCTTAATTTGAGAAATACTGCCAGCGGACGATTCTATATATTCAGTATGTAAGGTTTGAATAGAATCGATCACTACAATATCTGGCTCAAGAGCTTCAATTTGCTTAAAGATATTTTGGGTCTTGGTTTCGGTCAAGATATAACAGTTAGCACTGCTAGGATTGATGCGTTCTGCCCGCATTTTAATTTGCTGCTGGCTTTCTTCACCTGAAACATAGAGGGTTTTATAAGGCAGTTTCAATGAGATTTGAAGTAGAAGTGTACTCTTTCCAATCCCCGGCTCTCCTCCCAACAAAATCATTGACCCTGGTACAATGCCGCCCCCAAGAACGCGGTTGAATTCTTCATCTTCCGTGTTCATTCGTGCGTCCTGAGTGACATCAATTTCATTGATGCGCAAAGGTTTTGATGCACGTTTTACGGTGGAGGAAGGGGTTTTCCAACTGGAGTTTTCTTCCTTTTGGATGACCTCTTCAACAATGGTATTCCATTCTTTACAAGCCGTACACTGACCTTGCCATTTAGAATATTGACTGCCACAGTTTTGACAGAAAAAAGTTGTTTTTAATTTAGCCATCCTTTAAAGTTTGAGCTAAATTAAAACTATTTGCGGTATTAGTTCTTATTATAAATCCTAATTCCGGTTTTATTAGTCAATATCACTTTCTTTATCATCACCGGCCACAGCGAGTCCTTCTACTTTTAATAGAATGAGATCTTTGTTGATATGTGGGGTGGATTCCAAATCTAGCGCAGATTCGTATAACTTTTTTGCTCGTTTGGTTTTGCCAATTCTTTCTGCGTGAAGCGCCATATAATAAGTGCCGTAAGACGTGGTTGGATCTTGTTTATTAGCCAATTTGCCAATTTTTTCAAGAGAGGCAAGATCATCACGTTGCTCAGCAGCTTTTACTATTTTCTCAAATTCATCTTCTGAAATAGGCTTGGAGATTCCGAACAAATCCTCAATTTTTTTGTAACGCTTACTGATGTAGGTATCCAATGTGCCTTCATAAGTAAGAATGTCCTCTTTAAATTCCCGATCACTGATGGGTTTATAAAGCTCAAATATTTTATCCAAGGCTTGAGATAAACCACCGGTCACCAAAGTATAGTGAGAGTGCCCTTCAAAATCATCAAAATAATACTTCAAGGCTTTGTTGTCAATTTGATTCAATTTTTGATCGGCTACAAGAACGCCATTTCGAAGCGGTGCAACATCATCACTACTGGTTACCATATAGTAAAAAACGTCTTCTTTTAACCATTTCAATCGGTTACTGATATTCTCATCCATATTCCCTTTAAAATCTGGACTTAAATTGACATAGGCTTTAAATATTGGATCATCCTTCAATAAGAAGGCATTCATAAAATTAGCCATGAGATCATGGCCAACTGCCACTTTGAATTTGCTGGTTCTATAATTACGATCAATGTGTGGTATTAATTCCGTACTGATGAATTCGTAAAATCGAGCTCCAAATTCTATAGGTAATCCTGTGACCTCATCATGATAACTATCATAAAAACGATCTTTCCCTTGTACCAGGCCCACCACTATGGATTCCGGCATCTTATCAAAATAAGTTTGGAAAGCAACTTGTCCAACCACCGGTTCAAACAAGTAATCCCCATCAAAAACTATAATCACGGGGTACTTCAAATTGGATGCAGGATCGTAGTTATTGGGAAGTCGGATTTTTAGATCTCTGGTTGTATTTAATTTTCGGGATTGAAAGCTTTCATAGATTGTTTGTGCATTAATAGACATAGCGCACAGCATGATGAAGAGAAAAAGTAGGGCTTTTTTCATCGTAAGTAGGTTTAAGGTTTGGGATGGTAAATATATACAAATATAGTTGATCTGTATAAATTATTCGATGAAATGCACGATTGTCCTAATTTTTATCTTTTATAGTGTAGATTTTTTCTAATAATATATCCTTATCTATAAAATCAGAAGCATTTAAAAGCAGACCCGATTGGTAGTTGTGCAAGGCCTTTTTGAGGTTGTTTTCATTTTCATAATACATGCCTGTATAATAAGCACTGATCATAGAGTCTGGAAATTCCTTTCGAGCCAATCTGGATAAATCCCTCAAGGCATCACGATCATCTTTTTTAAGTGCCGCGGCGGCTATTGCCCTGATATCGTTCTCAACCACTTTCTTTTCAAATCCGTAAAAGAACTTAATGTCTGCATACTTCTTTTCGAGATATTTAAACGGGCCTTCAGGATAGGTCAAAACAAGGTCTGTAAATTCTTGTTTGTTTATGGGTTTGTAGAGCGAAAATATTTCATTTAAAGCTTTTGGAATACCCAGTCCCACCAGTGAATAATGGTCGGCGTCCATAAAATCATCAAATCGATAATGTACTTTCGGATTGGTAAGCGCCGCCATTTGCGCGTTATGTGAAAGAATTTTTTCCTTTAAATCCACTATATCATTGTCAGCGCTTGCTATATAGTAGAAGGTATCGGTTTTAATAGTTGAAAGACGCTCTTGTACCCTAACGGTCATTTCTGGAGCCAAGTCTGGACTTAACAAAATGAAGGCCCTAAAAATGGGATTGTCCTTAAATAAATAATAATTAATAAAATTCGCACTCAAATCGTGTCCCACTGCAATTCTAAAATTGGAAACATTATATTTACTTTCAATGTATGGGATAAGCTCCATCCCTATAAACTCAAAAAAGGAAGCGCCTTCATGCGCAGGAAAATAAATTTCCTTGTCATAAAAAAGATCTTTTTCACGGCTGTTTCTTTGGTTGACACCTACCACAATAGCTTTGGGCATCTCGCCCCAATAAGCCTGATAATCGGCATTTCCAGCAATAGGTTCAAATAAATAATCGCCATCCAAAACAATTATCAATGGGTACTGTGATTTATCCTCAGGATTATAATTTCGAGGTAACTGAATCTTTAGCTCTCTCCTTTCGCCCAATTTTTCGGAATCAAAAGGTTGATAAATAACCTGGGCACCCATTGAGATGCTGATGAGAAACAATAGGACAAGGGTTATCTTTTGCATATAATTTGTGATTAATATTAGCTACGGCAAGGTAAAAAAATATTCGCATTGATTTACCAGGCCATTTTAATTGTTTAATAAAGACTCAACCTTTCTTGATCGTCTTTTGCTTCGCATTATAGACAGGCAAAAACAAAAAAGAAAGACTCCCCAGCACAATAATCATAAGGGTTTGGGAGCCCCACATAATCCAACCAAAGGCAATGCTAGGGTTTTCCGGAATGTCAAAAATAGAAAAAGCTGCACCAATAGCCAATGGATACACAAAAATGCCACCGTTGGTTGCAGCAATGGTAAAACTTCCTGCAATAAAGGCTATCAGCAACGCACCAATGGAAACGCCGTTTAAATCATCTACCGCTAAAGTGGTGATATAAAACATCAATACATACATGATCCAGATAAACAGTGTGTGGAAAATGAATAGCCATTTTTGCTCCATCTTAAAAATACTCAAAATTCCCTCCAATAAGCCGCGGGCAAAATTTCGCACCTTTAAGGCTATTTTGGATTGGCTTTTCTTTAGATAAACAAAAACAAGGATCGAAATAACAATCCCAATGGCTGCAAAAATTAGAAGCTTTTTTGGCTGGAAGGAAGTTTGTAAAAGTTCAAAAATAAAATCAAACTGTATCAAAAGCGTGACGGCAATAATGCTGAATAGAATGATCATATCTGCCATCCGTTCTGCTATAATGGTACCAAAAGCCTTCTGAAATGGGACCTCCTCATAATTTGTCAAAACTGCAGCCCTTAGCACTTCTCCAGATCTTGGAATACCAAAATTTGCCAGATAAGCAATAAAAACGGCCATAATTCTGTTGAAAAGCTTTACACTATAGCCCATTGGTACCAATAAATATTTCCATCGGTACGCTCGAGATAAATTACTGAGCAATCCAAGAAGCATCCCTAAAGCAATCCAACCGTAATTTGCCGATTTGAAATACGGAATGATTTTATCAATTGGCAATTTTGAAAAGGTATACCACCCAAAAAAAACGGCCAATAAAATCGGGAGTCCGATCCTTAATGTTTTTTTGGTCGTGGCGTTCAATACTATTTGAGTAAGTTGGTAGCTTCATCAGGAAAAACCAATGAAGGCTTAAAGGTTTTGGCCTCTTCTAAATCCATAAATGCATAGGTAATTAAAATAAGTGTATCTCCTACCGCTACTTTTCTTGCAGCAGCGCCATTAAGGGTAATTTCACCGGAATTTCTCGGACCAGGAATCACATAAGTGTCCAAGCGTTCGCCATTGTCATTATTGACAATTTGTACTTTCTCGCCTTGAATAATATTGGCTGCATCCATTAAATCTTCATCAATGGTAATGCTTCCTATATAATTCAGCTCCGCACCTGTACATTTGACACGGTGTATTTTCGATTTAACAACTTGTATTTGCATTTGGCAAAGGTAATTAATTAAGCGCTATATTATCTATAAGTCGGATATCTCCGGCAAAAACAGCAATAAAAGCTCTATATGATTTAGTTTTAGTTTTTCTTTGGATGGTTTGTAAACTTGCTTCATCAGCAATCGTGAAATATTCCAAGGTCAGCAAATCCTGCTCAGCAAACTGTCTTTCAACCCATTCCGTAACTTTATTCGCACTTTCCGTGCCAAAAAGATGTTTGGCAGTTTTTAGGGTTTTGTATATGAAAGGTGCTGCTTCTCGCTGCGCTTTGGTTAAACGTTCGTTTCTTGAACTCAAAGCCAAACCGTCATGATCTCTAAAAATCTCGACACCCACTATTTTGATAGGAAGTTGATGTGTTTTTACCAATTCTTGTATAATCCGAAATTGCTGAAAATCCTTCTTGCCAAAATAGGCCGTATCTGGCTGTACAATTTCAAACAAACGCTTTACAACTGTCCCAACACCATCAAAATGGCCTTTCCGAAATTGGCCTTCCATTTGGTCCTCCAAACCATTAAAATCAAAATGTTCAGAAGAAACGCTGTTTCCATAAATATCTTCGGCCGCTGGGGCATAAACAATCAGATCTTTTGAAACTGTTTGCAATAATTCCAAATCATTTGCAATGGATCTTGGGTATTTTTCAAGGTCGGAGGTATTGTCAAATTGCGTCGGATTGACAAAAATGCTCACCACCATTTGTGAGTTTTCTTCCAGTCCTTTTCTAATTAACGACAAATGTCCGTCGTGCAAAGCACCCATTGTAGGCACAAAACCAATGGTTTGGTTTTTTCGCCTCAGCCCATCTACAACCTGTCTTAAATCTTCCTTTTTATGGCTAATTATCATTATATAACAAAATATTAACAGCGTGCAAACTTAAGATTTTACTAGCAATCTGCATAAAATTTTGTAATTTTGCGTGTTTTAAATTTTAATTTTTTTAAACTCCGTGATTTATGAAAGATAAGAGGATATTGTACGTGTCTTCCGAGGTTGTACCTTATTTACCTGAAACTGAAATTTCTTCAATGTCATTTGAAGCTCCAAGAATGGTGAATAAACAAGGAGGACAAATACGGATATTCATGCCCAGATATGGAAACATAAATGAACGTAGACACCAATTGCATGAAGTAATAAGATTATCAGGGATTAATTTGGTCATCAATGACTTGGATATGCCTTTGATAATAAAAGTGGCCTCCATTCCTAAGGAAAGAATCCAGGTATATTTTATTGATAACGAAGAGTATTTTAAGAGAAAAGCCACCTTGACAGATGAAGATGGAAATCTTTATCCGGACAATGATGAGCGTGCCATATTTTTTGCCAAAGGCGTCATTGAAACCGTAAAGAAACTCAATTGGGCACCAGACATCATCCACGTTAATGGATGGTTGGCGTCTTTACTTCCTGTTTACCTCAAGGAATATTATAAAAATGAGCCGTTGTTCACTGAGAGCAAGATTGTGACCTCCATCTACGACCAAAGTTTTGAGGGCACCTTAAATACTGGGATGATCAACAAAGTGAAATTTGACAATATCGACGAATCAGCAATTAAAGTCTTAGAAAAGCCAAGTTTCATCAATCTGATGAAGATTGCGATTGATTACTCCGATGCCCTAATAAAAGGTTCATATGAATTGGATCCTGAATTGGAAGACTATCTAAAAGCATCAGACAAACCAGTTTTGGACTATTTTTCTCAGGAGGATTTTGCGGAACCCTACGCTGATTTTTATAACACCAAAGTTCTTAAATAATATAACCACACATTCTTCGCATCTAAATCCACTTACAAACAGTAATGAAAAACAAAAAAATCGCCCTAAAAAATCTATTTATCCTTGCTGTATTGATGACAGCATTCATTGCATGTGACAAGGATTTTGTATCGCTTGACTCAGATATTTCTGGTCTCAATAATTTTGATGTGGCTGACATGAAGTATGATGTCATCGCGTATTCCAATAAGTTAGGACCTGTTCAAACCAACAATTTACCATCCAATCTTTTTGGTTTTTATAAAGATTTGGTTTACGGAAATAGTACCGCCAGTTTGGTTACTCAATTGACACCAGTTACATTCGATCCAAAATTCCCTGAGGGAACACGCTTGGATTCTGTAGTTTTGACCATCCCTTTTTTTAGTAAATCTACGGGAGTTGAGAATGACATTACCTCTTACAAATTAGATTCTATCTATGGGGATGGTCCCATCAACTTTCGACTTTATGAGAACAACTATTTTCTGAGAAACTTTGATCCGAATTCAGGATTTAACCAACCTCAAAAATATTATTCAGACCGATCAATGTCTGCGTCAAGCCAAATACCTTTAACTTCCTTACAAGGTACAGTATTGAAGGATTCCACCAATTTTAAACCAAGTAACAAGGAAATCATTCTTAAAAAAGGGGACGAAATTACGCGTATAGCTCCCGCCTTGCGATTTAAAATGGACACTACTTTTTGGTCAAATAAAATTTTACTCAAAGAAGGCAACCCGGTATTGAGTAACGAAAATAACTTTCAAAATTATTTTAGAGGAATTTATTTTGAGGCCGAAGCCATCAACAATAACGGCACATTGATGATGCTTAATTTTGGAGCTGCCACTGCCAACATCACGCTTCATTACAGTTCGCCCCCTGCATCAACAGCAACTGACGCAGCGCGGATTACAGGTACGTATAGATTAAATTTCCCGGGCTATAATGCAAATACTACTTCGCCTTCAAGCAATTTGATTAACTTTTTCGATAACGATTTTATATTGAATTTGCCTAACGGCAACCCAGTTACTGGCGACGAGAAATTATACCTTAAAGGTGGTCAAGGCTCCATGGCCGTAATAAAACTATTTGAAGGTACTGATATGGATGCGGATGAAGGGACAATGACCGCTTTTGAAACGTTTAAAAATGATTTTGTTCAAACAGATGCTTCAGGAAAATTCGTAAAAGCCAAAAGGCTGGTCAATGAAGCCAATTTGATCTTTTATGTAGACCAAAGCCTTACGCAAGGACAGGAACCAGATAGAGTTTTCATATACGATACCAAAAACAACATTCCTTTGGTGGATTATTACTTCGATTCTGCTGAGATTTCCAGAAGCAATCACCTTGGAGTGTTACAACGTGTCAACGATGAGGCTAATTCTCAAGGCGTCAAATACAAAATCAAAATTACTGAACACATTAAAAACCTTTTATTGAAGGATTCCTCAAATGTTAGTTTAGGTTTAGCCGTTTCCACCAATGTCAATGTAGAAGACGCAATACTACAAGGATCTGTTCTAACTCCAACTAACAATTCTATCAAAAAACTACCGGTAAGCTCTATTTTATCTCCTAAAGGCACTGTCTTATACGGAAGTAACATAGTAGGTTCCGATGAAAATAAAAAGTTATATTTGGAAATATTTTATACTGAACCAAATAACTAATAGTCAACTTAATACCAAATAAAATATGTGCGGAATTGTCGGATATATAGGCCATAGAGAGGCTTATCCTATTGTATTAAAAGGATTGCAACGCTTAGAATACCGAGGCTATGATAGCGCTGGTATTGCATTATATGATGGCAAGGACCTCAACTTGTGCAAAACAAAGGGTAAGGTTGCGGATTTAAAGGAACTTTTAGAAAAAGAAATGTCCACCAGTGGAAATTTGGGTATTGGGCACACGCGTTGGGCCACTCATGGTGTACCAAATGATGTTAACTCCCATCCCCACTATTCCAATTCTGGCAATTTAGTGATCATCCATAACGGAATTATTGAAAATTACGATTCGCTAAAAAAAGAACTTATCCAACGTGGGTTTACATTTCAATCAGATACCGATACCGAAGTATTGATCAATTTGATTGAAGATGTCATGAGCAATGAAAAGATCAAATTAGGAAAAGCTGTTCAAGTGGCTTTAAACCAAGTGATTGGCGCCTATGCCATTGCAGTATTTGACAAAACAAAACCCAATGAAATTGTTGTAGCAAAGTTAGGAAGCCCCTTAGCCATCGGCATTGGTGAAGGTGAGTTTTTTATCGCTAGTGACGCGTCTCCTTTCATCGAATTTACTGACAATGCCATCTATCTTGAAGATCATGAAATGGCAATCATTAGATTGGATAAAGATATCAAAATCAGAAAAATAGAAGACGACTCTTTGGTCAATCCTTACATCCAAAAACTCCAACTCAATTTAGAGCAAATTGAAAAAGGTGGCTACGACCATTTTATGCTCAAGGAAATTTACGAACAACCTTTAGCTATAAAAGATACTTATAGAGGCCGATTATTGGTGGATGAAGGCATCATCAAAATGGCTGGTATAGAAGATAACATGAAACGCTTCTTAAATGCCGACCGCATAATTATTGTCGCCTGTGGCACCTCTTGGCATGCAGGATTGGTGGCTGAGTATATTTTTGAAGATTTGGCAAGAATACCTGTTGAAGTAGAATATGCCTCAGAATTTAGATACAGAAACCCTGTTATTACTGAAAAGGATGTGGTGATTTCAATTTCTCAATCTGGTGAAACCGCAGATACTTTAGCAGCTATTAAATTGGCAAAGTCCAAAGGTGCTTTTGTTTTTGGTGTCTGTAATGTTGTAGGGTCATCCATTGCAAGAGAGACCGATGCGGGTGCCTATACCCACGCAGGTCCTGAAATTGGCGTTGCCTCTACAAAAGCATTCACAACCCAAATTACAGTTCTTACGTTGATAGCCTTACGTTTAGCAAGAGCAAAAGGCACGATGTCAAGTACAGAGTACCGTCGTCAGTTGCAGGAATTGGAACTTATTCCAGAAAAAGTAAAACACGCATTAAAAGCCGATAAACACATCCAAGCCATAGCGGAATTGTATAAAGATTCGCGCAATATGCTTTATTTAGGTAGAGGTTATAATTTTCCAGTAGCATTAGAAGGTGCCTTGAAATTAAAGGAAATCTCTTACATCCACGCCGAAGGCTATCCTGCCGCAGAAATGAAACATGGCCCTATTGCACTAATCGATGAAAATATGCCGGTCATTATCATAGCCACCAAAAAGGGACACTACGATAAAGTGGTCAGTAATATTCAAGAAATCAAAGCCAGAAAAGGTAAAATCATTGGTATTGTAACTGAAGGTGATGTAAGTGTTAGAGAACTCGCCGATCACGTGATTGAAGTTCCTGAAACTTTAGAGAATTTATCTCCTTTATTAACTACCATTCCATTGCAACTATTGTCTTATCACATTGCAGTTATGTTAGGAAAAAATGTAGATCAACCAAGAAATCTTGCAAAATCCGTCACGGTAGAATAAGATTTCACTTCCTATTACTTTACAATAATAGCATATAACATCAGGCTAAAAACTACTTAATAGTAGCTTTTAGCCTTTTTTTTATCATTTTTAACAAACAACTGCATCTTCTATTGCCAAATAATACTATGCATGCATAATTTTTTATGAAAAACAATTCAAAGTATCATTTAATTATTTATATTGGTATCCAAATTAACTAATCTCCTAAAATGAAAACAATTCTTAAGATTATAATGCTGTTAAGTGTTACCCTCACTTATTCGCAAACCACAGTTTCCGGAAAAATAACCGATGGAACCGGTCAACCCTTACCAGGTGCCAACGTTATTATTGTAGGCACGTCAACTGGGACAATTTCAGATTTTGATGGAAACTACAGTTTAACCACCTCCCAAACCCCACCATTTTCTATTCAAGTAAGTAGTGTTGGATTTGAATCGGTAACAAAACAGGTCGCCTCATCAACCCAAAACCTCGATTTTATGCTTCGAGAAGGTACCTCTTTGGATGAAGTGATTATTTCAGCGTCCAGAACGCCAGAACGTGTTTTTGAATCGCCAGTAACTGTTGAAAGATTTGGTCTTAAGGAAATAAAAAATACAGCATCTGCCGGCTTCTATGACGGGTTGGAAAACTTAAAAGGCGTTGATGTCAACACCAACAGTTTGACATTTAAATCCATTAATACTAGAGGTTTCGCAACTTTTGCCAACACACGATTTATGCAACTGGTGGATGGAATGGACAACTCCTCTCCTGCTCTCAATTTCCCAATTGGAAACTTAGTTGGTATGAATGAAACTGATGTATTGAGCGTGGAGTTATTACCAGGTGCCGCATCTGCTCTATATGGCGCGAACGCTTTTAACGGGATTCTCTTTATGCGTAGTAAAAACCCATTTGACTTTCAAGGGATCAGTGGATACCATAAACAAGGTATCACTTCTCAAGATGGCAGTGGAGATAACACCTATAGAGACTCGGGCTTAAGATTGGCTTACAAATTCACCGATCATTTTGCCGCAAAAGTAAACTTTGGATGGTTAAAAGGAACGGATTGGACTGCCAACAACTACGGTGGTAAACCAAGCGGTGGTGCCACTAGAGCAAGTATAGATTACGATGGTTTTAATATTTATGGGGATGAAGTATCTACAAACATTAGAGCTGCCTCTGGAGGATTAGGAGTAATTCCAGATGTGATAGTGAGCAGAACAGGATATGAAGAACGTGATTTAACCGATTACAATGCAGAAAGCATCAAAGCCGACTGGGGACTATATTTCAGACCTTGGGCCAATGATTTTGAAATCCAGTATGTTGGTAAAGTTGGTACAGGTTCTACTCTTTACCAAGGAACCAACAGATATGCCATTGATAATTTCACTCAGCAACAACATAAAATTGAGGTAAAGAACGATAATTTCTTCGTAAGGGGCTATGTGGTTGCTGATAGTGCTGGAGATTCTTATGACATGGTTTTTACTGGAATTAATATTAACCGTGCCTGGAAACCCGATGCACAATGGTTTGGAGAATACATTCAAACTTATGCCGGCGCAACATTCAGTGGTGCAACGGAAGCAGAAGCCCATGCTGCAGCAAGAGCAGTAGCAGAAACAGGACGATTAGAACCAGGCACGCCTGCCTTCCAATCGGCTTTTGATAGAATTATTAAAGATCCTGATTTTGCTAGTGGTTCTCAATTTAAAGATCAGTCCAAATACTATCACGCAGATGGTAACTACAACTTTAGTCACTTATGGGATGCTATTGATATCCAAGTTGGAGGATCTTACAGAAGATATGAATTGAATTCATCAGGAACTATCTACACGGATTTTGATGGCTCTATTCCTTATTCAGAATTTGGTGTCTATACCCAACTGCAGAAAGAATTTGACTTAGGCGCAGAAATGAAATTGAAATTGACAGGTTCTGCACGTTATGACAAATCGGAATTTTTTGATGGTTTTCTGTCTCCAAGAATCTCTGCAGGTTTTACGGTCAACCAAAATCATAATATTAGAGCTTCCGTACAAACAGGTTTTAGAAACCCAACTACTCAAGATTTATTTATTGGGTTAGATGCCGGTCGTGCCGTATTGGTAGGTTCAGCGCCAAGCAACTTAGACCGTTACGTTAGAGATCATCCTGTGAGCGCAGCAGGCCAAATTGCATTCGGACAACCTGCCCAAATTTCTCAAACGGGAGGTGCAGCTTACACAAATTCATATTTAGCCTCTTCAGTGACTGCTTTTGCACAATCTGAAAATCCTGCCGATTTAAAAATTGGAAATTCAGCACTTGTAACTCCAGAAAAGATTACCACTGCCGAAGTAGGATATAGAGGTAAGCTCAATAGTGTGATCATTGATATGAGCGTCTATTACAACAAATACCAAGATTTCATTTCTGGCGAAGTTGTAGTTGCTCCTTTTTACGGAACTGCTGGAGACAATGCATTATCAATTGCTGCTATTGCAAATGGAGATTATCAAGTTTATCAAACCTACACCAATTCAAAAGCAGATGTCAATTCTTATGGTGGTTCTATTGGAATATCAACAAAAGTATTTGGGAATTTTGATTTAGGTGGTAGCTACACGTACACAAAACAAGATTTCGATCAGGCAGCATTCCCTGATTTTAAAACAAGCTTTAATACGCCAGAGCATAAAACAAAAATCAATTTCGGAAATACCGAGTTGTTTAAAAACTTTGGGTTTAATACCGCTTGGAGATGGAGTGACGATTATTACTGGCAAGCTACCTTTGGAGACGGTGCTATCCCAGCATACCACTCGCTCGATGCGCAAATTAACTTTACCGTTCCTACTTTAAAATCTACATTTAAGGCAGGGGCAACCAACGTTCTTGGTAAGGAATACTTTACGGCTATTGGTACAGGTTCTATCGGATCAATGTATTATGTATCTTGGACTATCAACAACCTATAAAACAAACTAACAATGAAAAATATAAAATATTTACTACTGTCCGCTATACTAGTTGCTTTTACAGCCTGTAGTGATGATGACTATGATTACAACCCAGCCCCCGAACCATTACCGGAGCTGACTGCAGGTTCTGTTGACTTTTCAAAATATGTAGCGGTAGGCGCATCTTTTTCTGCCGGATATACTGACAATGCCCTATTTATAAAAGCGCAGGAAAACTCCTTCCCTAATATTCTTGCTGGTATTTTTGAAAATGTTGGTAGTGGGACATTTTCACAACCCTTAATGAAAGATAATATTGGAGGCTTTGTTATAGGTTCTAATGTAGCGGTAGCTCCAAGGCTCTATTTAGATTTAACAGGAGCCAGTCCAGCGCCAAAATTGCTAAATGCTGTACCAACAACTCAATTAACTGATGTATTATCTGGTCCGTTTAACAACTATGGTATTCCAGGAGCAAAAAGTTTTCATTTAGGAATTCCTGGATATGGGGCTTTAAACCCTTATTTTGGACGTATGGCGTCTAGCGCATCAGCCACAGTTCTTGGTGATGCTGTAGCCCAAAATGCGACGTTTTTCACACTTTCAGAAATTGGTGGAAATGATGTATTGGCCTATGCTACTTCTGGAGGTACTGGAGTCTATCAATTAGGCAACTTTAATCCGGCAACTTACGGAAGTAATGACATTACAGATCCTGATGTATTTGCTGCTTCATTTTCAGGTGCGGTCAAGGCATTAACAAGTAATGGTGCAAAAGGTGTCGTCACCAATGTACCTTATATTACTAATTTGGCACATTTTACAACCGTACCACATAATCCATTAAGCCCTGCAAATCCTGCTTTTGGTCCTCAAATTCCAATGTTGAATTCCATTTTTGGAGCTTTGAATCAGATTTTCGCGGTAATTGATGCATCTAGAGTTATTGTCTTTTCAGAAACAGCCGCGAGCGCTGTCGTCATTCACGATGAAAGTTTAGCGAATATTTCTGCTCAAATAACTGGCGCTTTAAATGCGAGTCCAACCTTTCCTGCATTCATTGCACAATTTGGTTTGCCTCCCCAAGCGGCTCCATTAGTAGCAAATCTTTTAGGAGTAACTTATGGTCAAGCAAGACAAGCTACTGCCAAAGATTTATTGGTTTTACCTAGTAGCAGTATCATTGGAACTGTAAACACGGCATCTGTTGCCGCCCTTATGGCTCAGGGACTCCCTCAGCAACTTGCAGGACAGTTTTCTGTAGAAGGCGTTACTTTGCCTTTAGCTGACAAATGGGTATTAATCCCAAGTGAGCAGGCAGAGATCAAAGCGGCTACGGATTTATACAACCAATCCATTGCGGCCATTGCAGACCAAAACAACTTGGCCTTGGTAGATTTTAAATCTATTTTACAAACCGCAACAGAAAGTGGTTTTTCTGATGGAGATTTTATATTCACTACAAAATTAGTGACTGGTGGATTGATCAGCTTAGACGGCGTACACTTAACATCAAGAGGTTATTCGCTTATGGCAAACGAGTTTTTAAAAGCTATTGACGCCAAGTATGGCTCCAATTTTGTTGCGGCTGGCTATAAAGCAAAACCAGGACAATATCCAACAAACTATAACTCAGCATTAAGATAATTCAGATTAAAATTCAAAAATTAAAACACCTTTCAAAAGAAGGTGTTTTTTTTTGCTTAAAAAACGCCAAAAAGCACTTTTTAATTAGTTTAAAAATCATATCTTTGCAGCGCGAAAAACGAAGTACCCAACTTGATTGGGTACGTATTTTTTCGCTTTATATTTAATTCAACATTAAACAGATAAGTAATGTCAAAAGTTACAGGTAAAGTTGCACAAATCGTTGGCCCAGTAATCGACGTAGCGTTTGAAGCGGGTTCAGAGCTTCCAAAAATCTATGATTCTTTAGAAATTAAAAGACCTGATGGTTCTTTATTAGTATTAGAAGTCCAATCTCATATTGGTCAGGATACTGTTCGTACCATTGCGATGGATTCTTCGGATGGGCTTAGCAGAGGCACTGAAGTAGTGGCTACGGGTGCTCCTATTCAAATGCCAATTGGCGAAGATGTTTACGGACGTTTGTTTAATGTTATTGGTGATGCTATTGATGGATTGGGTGATTTACCTAAAGCCGGCGATGCTGGTTTGCCTATCCACAGACAAGCACCTAAATTTGAAGATCTATCAACTTCAACAGAAGTATTATTCACAGGGATCAAAGTTATCGACTTGATTGAGCCTTATGCAAAAGGTGGTAAGATTGGTTTATTTGGAGGTGCGGGTGTTGGTAAAACGGTTCTGATCCAGGAGTTGATTAACAATATTGCAAAAGGTCACGGTGGACTTTCCGTATTTGCTGGAGTTGGAGAAAGAACTCGTGAAGGAAATGACCTTTTGAGAGAGATGTTGGAGTCTGGCATTATTAGATATGGTGACGACTTTATGCAATCTATGGAAGATGGTGGATGGGATTTATCTAAGGTGGATAAAAACATCATGAAAGAATCCAAAGCAACATTCGTATTTGGACAAATGAACGAACCTCCTGGAGCTCGTGCCCGTGTAGCATTATCAGGATTGACCATTGCCGAGTATTTCCGTGATGGTGCCGGTGAAGCTCAAGGAAAAGACGTATTATTCTTCGTTGATAATATCTTCCGTTTTACACAAGCGGGTTCTGAAGTTTCTGCATTATTAGGTCGTATGCCATCTGCAGTAGGTTATCAACCAACATTGGCAACTGAAATGGGTGCCATGCAAGAGCGTATTACTTCAACAAAAAGAGGTTCCATTACATCTGTACAGGCGGTTTACGTTCCTGCGGATGACTTGACGGATCCTGCACCGGCAACAACGTTTGCCCACTTGGATGCAACCACTGTATTGTCTCGTAAAATTGCTGAGTTAGGTATTTATCCTGCGGTGGATCCATTGGATTCTACATCTCGAATCCTAACGGCTGAAATTTTAGGACAAGAGCATTACACATGTGCTCAAAACGTAAAAGAGTTATTACAGCGCTATAAAGAATTACAGGATATTATTGCTATTCTAGGAATGGAAGAGCTTTCTGAAGAAGATAAAATGGCTGTTGGACGCGCAAGACGTGTACAACGTTTTCTATCACAACCGTTCCACGTTGCTGAGCAATTTACAGGAATACCTGGGGTATTGGTTGATATTAAAGAAACCATCAAAGGATTCAACATGATCATGGAAGGTAAATTAGACCACTTACCAGAAGCAGCCTTCAACCTTAAAGGAACTATTGAAGAAGCTATTGAATCTGGCGAAAAAATGCTTGCTGAAGCCTAAAACAAGTAGGCAGTCGGCAGTCTTCAGTCTTCAATGGCTGCAGAATGTTGACTGCGGACTACAAACTATAAAACTATGTATTTAGAAATTGTATCCCCTGAAGCTTCACTGGTTAGTGGTAATGTTGAAAGCGTTACTGTACCAGGTATAGAAGGTGAATTCCAAATGTTGAACAATCACGCGGCTATTGTTTCCATTCTTGGGAAAGGCCCGGTGAAATTCAAGGGTAATGCTACCATTGCGGAAGGTCAGGAAGAAAACTTCACTAAAGAAGACGGAAGCTGGGTTATGTACATTAATAGTGGCACTGTTGAAATGAAAGACAATAAAGTAATTGTATTGGTTGACTAATCAAAACTTACTTCTTTGACATAAAAAAAATCACGCCCGAAAGCGTGATTTTTTAGTTTTAGACTTTAGAATTTAACCAATTTTCGCGGTTCTCTTTAATCTTGTTGGGTAAGTCCTTGGCGTTTTCTTCCATCGGCTTTAGATCGTAGATCACATCCGTGGCAATGGTGACCATTTTTTTGTTTTCAGTTCCAAAACGCTCATATATAATAGTAATCACCTCTCCTACTTTAAACGTATTTAGCACCGAATTGATACTTGCATTTCCGTCAAAGATAATGCCTCCAATTTTGAGAATTTTATCCCCTTTTTCAAAGCCCGATCTATATGCGGAAGAACCCATTTTAGGATGTGTCATAATTCTCTGACTCCTAACTGAGGCACCAAATTCAATCTCGTTTTTGGTTTTCAAGTTCAAGCCAACCTGTTTAAAAGCCTCTTTATAATCTGGCATGCCACTTTTAAAAATATAATTTTTAAAAAAATGATCACTGAATTCCGTTCCTGCATACTGATTCAGGCTTTGCCGAAGGTCCTCAACTGTATAGGGAATTTCCGTTTTCCCATAAGAATTCCAGACCAAGGTCATATAATCATCAAGATTCAAATTCTTTTCTCTTAAGGATAGGTCCAGAGCCAAGGCCAACATACTTCCATATGAATAATAGGAGATAAACGTGTTTTCTCTATTGGTATCATCTACGGATCTCGCCGCATCTACAAAAGGGGCTTGGTAGCTCATTTCAATAGGTGTAAAAAACTGTCTTGCCGAAGAAGTCCAAACATAATTAAAAGTCCTTAAAAGCCCGTCAATATATTTTTCCCGACTCATAATCCCAGATCTAACCAAAGACAGATCATCATAATAACTGGTAAACCCTTCCGCAAACCATAAATCGCCACTCATATTAGCTCTTGAAAAATCAAACGGTTCCAAAGATTTTGGACGTAAACGCTCCACATTCCAAATATGAAAAAACTCATGGGCAACGGTTCCAATATTCATTTCAAGACCTCCTTGAGATAAACTTCTTGAACTTGGAATAGATGTCGAATTCCGATGTTCCATCCCATCTCCAGTAGCATTTGGCATATAGCAGGCCAAGAAGATATACTCACCATAATCAAACCGTGGCAATTCACCAAAAACCTGCCTCTGTTCTAAAACTACTTTCTTGACTTTATCAAAATAAGCATCCAATTGTTCTTCTGTAGCAGCATCATCATGCAACACAAAAGTTATGGTTTGATCTTTAACTTTAAATGAACGCGTTCTGAAATTGGCAATTTCTACAGGACTGTCCATTAAATATTGGAAATCTTTAGCATAATAGGTGTTATTTTGTAAATGTTTGAGTTGGGTGGCGATCTTCCAATTCAGGTCTTCCCGAACATTGAAAGTCACCTCAATTTCCTGATCTTTGAGTTCCGGTGCATACATATAGACTGCGGGTGCATTAAAGTGTGCATGGGTTTCATCAAATTGCGCATAAGTACCATCGCCATGATTACCAAACAACGTGTAACTGACATGGATTGTACCATCATGGCCTTTAACCTTCCAAGAGTACGGATCTGGCCGCGTGGCAGTAAGTTCCTTTCCTTTTCCGTCGGTTACTTTTACATTGTAAACATTTTTCGCAAATTCATGCAAAGCATAGCGACCAGGCGAAGAACGGCTCATGGCAAATTCCGTCTCATCTGCTTGGAGATTAGTAAAAGTTGCGTTGATGGTAGCTTCGTGATGTACCGCATTTTCAAAAGAAATAGTATATTTTGAAGAAATTTGCGCTTGAAAAAGAAATGACGTCAGAAAAAAAATGAGGGAGAAAAGTATACGAATCATGGTTTTGAAATTTTGATTCGTAAATATACAATGATTTTAAACCTTTTTAAGACCTCAAATCACTCTTCGGGTCTCTTTTTGGAATCTTATTTTCCTCACTGCCATTTTACACCAAACATAAATACAGGTGTGAAATGTGCGACACAGAGTTTGATTTAAAATAAAGTAATTTCAACCAAACGCAGATGTCAAATTATAAAAACTACCTCCTCTGTAACAAAAATCCGTATTTTACTACCAATAAATAGAAGGTTGACAATACTCTAGGAATTTCTCCTTGAAAAATATTGAAGTGACGGTAGTAATAGTCGAACATTAGGAATTTAACCCATGTTTCTATTGAATAGAATTACCTAAAGCATTGAAAGATCGAGGTGAATACCCTTTCAATGTTATTATCAAAATAAATGGTCTAAGATTTTTAAAGTCTTATATTCCATTTTTAAATTAAAAATTATCCGATTATGATGGAGTGGTTTTCAGATTTAGAATTGTTCGCCAAGTTTTACTGGGTCATCGCCCTTATTGGCTCTCTCGTGTTCCTTTTCATTGTTATCATGACCCTTATGGGATTTGATGGTGGCGAGGATTTTGATGATGTTGACACATCGATTGATACCGATACTGGCATCGAATTTCAATTTATTTCACTTAAAAATCTTATCGGATTTTTTACCATTTTTGGATGGACGGGAATTGCCTGTATTGGCGAAGGATTTTCAAAACCCATCACCGTCTTAATTTCGGTAATTGCCGGTTTGATCATGATGACCATTATGGCTGCGATGTTCCATTCTATGAAAAAACTGACCGATAGCGGCACACTCGATTATAAAAATGCCATTGGCGCCATTGGTGAAGTCTATTTGACCATTGGCGAAAACCGTTCAAGAATGGGTAAGGTTAGCGTACGTGTTCAAGGCACTTTAAGAGAGCTCGAAGCACTTTCAGATTCCCTTACTGAATTGAAATCGGGCACCATTATTAAAGTTGTAGATGTCACCAGTAACGGCATCCTTATTGTCGATCAAACCATTAAACCAATAGAACCCTTTAAACCAAAAACCTATGAGATTCCTGCTGACACAAGAGACGTTTAATTTAGGGCTGCCCATTGCAGTCGTTGTTGCGATCCTCTTTATTTTTGTATTTTTAATCATCCTTATCAGACGCTACAAACGCTGTCCTTCCGATAGAATCCTGGTAGTTTACGGTAAAGTTGGAGGTGGCCAATCTGCCAAATGTATTCATGGTGGCGCTGCTTTTATTTTTCCTGTCATCCAAGATTATTCGTTTTTGACCTTGACGCCAATGTCTATTGAGGTCAACTTGGTAAATGCTCTTTCAAAACAAAATATACGGGTCAACGTTCCTTCCAGATTTACGATTGGGATTTCAACAGAACCGGGCGTGATGCAGAATGCTGCCGAACGTTTATTGGGTTTAGGCATGAGTGATATCCAAGAATTGGCCAAAGAAATCATTTTCGGTCAATTGCGTTTAGTTGTAGCCTCCATGGACATTGAAGAAATCAACAACGATAGAGATAAATTCCTAACCAACATTTCACAAAGTGTAGAATCGGAATTGAAAAAAGTAGGCCTTAAATTGATCAACGTCAATATTACCGATATTGTTGACGAGTCTGGATATATTGAAGCTTTAGGAAAAGAAGCTGCCGCCCATGCAATCAATGCCGCACGTAAGTCGGTTGCCGAAAAAGTAAGAGATGGATCGATTGGAGAGGCAAATGCCGTACAAGACCAAAGATCACAAGTGGCTGCGGCCAATGCTCAAGCAGTTGAAGGTGAAAATACGGCCAAAATTGCGGTGGCAAATTCCGATTCCTTAAGACGTCAACGTGAAGCAGAAGCAGACCGTGTGGCTACCGCATCTGAAAAAGTACAAACAGCAAAAGGACTGGAAGAATCTTACGCTGCCGAGAAGGAAGCTGAAATAGCAAGAGCTGAACGTGTGCGCTCCTCTCAAATGGCCGATATTATTGTACCAGCTGAAATAGATAAACAAAAAGTAGAAATTGATGCCGAAGCTGACGCAGAACGCATCCGTAGAAGAGCAAAAGGTGAAGCTGATGCTATTTTATTCAAGGCGCAGGCAGAAGCCCAAGGTCTATACGAAGTCTTGACCAAGCAAGCTGCAGGTTTAGATCAAATTGTGAAAGCTGCCGGCAACAATTCAAAAGATGCGGTATTGCTATTGATTGCTGATAAACTACCGGAATTGGTAAGAACACAAGCGGAAGCCATTAAAAATATCAAAATCGATAAAGTAACCGTATGGGAAAACGGTGGCAATGGCGATGGGAAATCATCAACGGCTAATTTCCTTTCAGGCATGTACAAATCAGTGCCACCATTGCAGGACATGTTCAATATGGCTGGAATGGATTTGCCTGAATATTTAAAAGGCAAGGACCAATCTGATGTCCAGAAAGAAAATCCAAAAAGTAAGAGCGTTCCAAAAAATGAGGAATAAGAGTTTTTAAGTTATTGAATTATCGTTTTAAATAACTTTTCTATATTTTTAAACAATGAAATATGCAGTCTTATTTATATTATTAAGCACTTTGGGATGTACGACCATGGGTCCAGTTAAAAGCGCATTATCTTCCGATGATGTCAAAATAAATAGAGTAATGAAAGACCTGCCTTCCCACGAAGTGCAGGTTTTCTTTTCTGAAGTCGTTCGTGACAAAAATGATAAGGTCAGTTTTAAGGAAGATCAATTTCAGGTAGACGATAACACGTATTTCTATCCTGCCAGTTCCGTGAAGTTACCAATAGCCATATTGGCTTTGGAAAAGTTGAACGAACACAAATTGCTCAATAGAAACACGACTTATCAAGTAGAAGGAGATAGCATCATCTCCTCATTCGCCAAAGATATCACCGACATATTTGCGGTAAGCAGTAACGCTGCTTCCAACCGATTGTTTGAGTTTTTAGGTCAGGATGACATCAACCGTCGTCTTAACGCTAAAGGTATTTCCGCTAGAATCTCACACCGTTTGTCCACACCAAACTCTGACGATTTGGTGACCAAGTCTATTTCTTTTTACAAGGGTGAAGAAATCATTTTTAAGACAGAGCCAATAAATAATTTATCTATTTCTCCTTTACACTTGAATCTGATAAAAAAGGGATTGGGATACACCGTTAGCGACAGCTTGGTCAATCAGCCGATGGATTTTTCTGATAAAAACTATTTGCCCATCAGTTCATTACATGGCATTCTAAAACGTTTGATATTTCCAGAATTATTTCCTAAAGACCAACAATTTCATGTTAAAGAAGATGATCGGCACTTTTTAATTCAAGCCATGGGAATCCTTCCTCGCGAAGCCGGATATACCACCGAGGAATATTATGATAGCTATGGCAAGTTTTTAGTTATTGGAGATAGTAAAAATCCTATCCCTGAACATCTGAAAATTTATAACAAAGTAGGTTATGCTTATGGCTATTTAACCGATTGCGCCTATATCGTAGACAGCAAGACAAAAAAAGAATACCTTATCACGGCCACCATCCATGTCAACAAAAACAGAATTTATAATGATGGTATTTACGAATATGACACTGTAGGCATTCCTTTTTTGGCAGCCTTAGGGCGGCAATTGGTTTTGGAAGGTCATTGAAAAGAGGAGTTTTTTTATCTTCAAGACAACCTGATTTAACATACGGACTCACTGATGCCAAAGGTGAAATCACTCAAATATTTAACATTCCTTTTCAGTCATTCTGTTACGATTGCTTAACTTTGCAAGCTAAACCTTAATGTATTGGCACTAGATCTACAAGACATCCCTCGTGTAAAAACTATTACCAAAGAGGATTTTATAAAGCACTATTTCAAGCCACAAAAACCTGTTGTAATTGAGCGCTTTATTGAAGAATGGCCAGCCTATGAAAAGTGGCGACTAGACTATATCAAGGAGATTGCAGGAGATAAGATCGTACCACTTTATGACGATCGTCCTGTACATCATAAAGATGGATTTAATGAGCCACATGCCAAAATGAAAATGGCAGATTATATCGATCTTTTAAAACGTGAACCGACCAAATTTCGAATTTTCTTGTGGAATGCCTTAAAGGAGGTACCACAGTTACAGAACGATTATTCCTATCCTGATTTTGGACTAAAGCTGATGAAAGGGTTACCTATGCTGTTTTTTGGTGGTAAAAACTCCCATACATTCATGCATTATGACATTGATCTTGCAAACATTTTCCACTTCCACTTTGAAGGAAAAAAACTATGCATTTTATTTGACCAGAAGCAAAATGATTATCTCTACAAGATCCCACATTCATTAATTACCCGAGAGGACATCGATTTTTCAAATCCAGATTTAGAAAAATGGCCCGCACTCAAAAAAGCAAAAGGGTATAAAACTGAATTGAACCATGGCGAAGTTTTATATATGCCAGAAGGGTATTGGCATTATATGAAATACTTGACTCCAGGGTTTTCAATGAGTTTAAGGGCTATCGCCAGAAACCCAAAAAACTTTGGGAAAGCCGTTTATAATATTGTCATCATGCGGCATTTTGATGCCATGATGCGCAAGCTACAAGGTCAAAAATGGATTGAGTGGAAAAACGAAAAAGCCATTAGCAGGACCCTAAAGAGTTTAGGTTAAATACTTAGCGCATTATTAAAAAACATAGTTATATTTGCGCAAAAATTAAACACAACTATTTTATCATGAAAAAACTGATTGTAATCTTATGTGTCTTGAGCGTTTCTTTTGTAAATGCACAGGCCTTTATAGGAAACACTGATAACAAATTTCAAATTGGAGCAAACTTCCAAGATAATGCAACAGGGATTAATGTAAGCTATGATTATGGTCTTGGCGAAAACATCTCTATAGGTATTGTAGGCGCCTACGCTTTAGGTGTCAAGGAAGAATTGAATGCTAGTTTTGGTGATCGTTTTGACGTTAAAGGACGATTTAATGCGCATTTAGGGAGCGTATTGAATGTTGATGAAAGTTTTGATGTTTATCCAGGTTTAAACCTGAGCTTAAAGAATTTTGGAGGTCATGTGGGCGCTCGTTATTTTTTCTCAGATGGTTTTGGAGTTTTCTCCGAAGCGGTGTTCCCAATTGCAAAATATAAAGCCAACATCACCAATCCGGCGCAGTATATCTACAACCAATTTGTATTCACTATTGGCGCGTCATTTAACTTATAAACAGCATTTTAATTGATATTTTAAACTGTACGGTTCTTCGGAATGGTACAGTTTTTTTGTTGATATTGGTCTGTTGTCTTTTGTCAAAAATGAACATTCTTCAATCGATAATCGTCTATCAAACTTGGCCACCTTCTATCCACTCATTTCTTTAAATTAAGAATTATTTTCAGCGGATCGCACGAATTTTTGCAGAGTTTTCGAGCAATGTAGAGGCTTGATTAGTTTGGAGCGTGATAAACAAACGTTGTTATTCGTTAATCACTATTCAAAAATCAATATTCGTCGGTCGTTAATTGTTATTAATCAATCTTCGCGATTTTTCCCTCATCTATACTTTCTCACCTCTAATGCTTTATGCCTAAAAAATCTCATTGACCTTATCATACACCAAATGGCTTTCCCATCCACGATAAAACAAATAATCTGCCAATTTTTTCTTCTTCTTTAAAACGTTGGTTTCTTTAATACTTTCTGCCTTCTTTTCAGCCAGTGCATGAAAAGTTTCCAAATATTCTTGCTCGGTTATGGTTTGAAGGGCCAAGGAAATTAGAGTTTTTCCAATATCTTTTTGCTTTAGCTCGCGTGTCAAACGTTGTTTTCCCCATTTCTTAATTCTGAATTTTCCGCTGACGAAAGCTTTGGCATAGCGCTCTTCATTTAAGAAATTGTCCTGCATAAGTTTTACCACGATATGGTCAATAGCTTCAGGAATCATTGACATGTCACGGAGCTTTTGGATGACTTCCTTGTGACAGCGTTCTTGATAACTGCAGTAGTGTTCCATTCTCTTTAAAGCTTCATCGACGGTATAGGTTTTTTTCGAAAACATATGCAAAAATAGCAACTAATTTAATAATATCTCATAAATCGTAACGTGTTGAATGTAAGGTATTTTAGCTTATATTTGATCACCTGTGTTAGCAATAAGTATTAATTAATTTTCTCATGATTAAAAAATACACATTTTTATTGGTAGCATTCATATGCTCTGGTTTGTCTGTGTATGGGCAAGGCTCGGAGAGTTTTACGAACATTCCAACATCAAGTCCAAATACCTATCAACCACGTATTTGGACTGGAGATGATGGAACTATTTGGAATGCGACCAACGCACGCACCGATCAAACGTTAAATGGTAGAGCAATTTGCTTAAACAATAGTGGATTTGTAACCTCTTCAAATTATTCCTCAGGAATTGGAATGCTGTCCTTCACCTATGCAAGAGCATTCACAGGTACCGCTCCACGTAGTATAACAGTTTGGGTAAATGGGCTTCAATGGGGATCTACCATAAATGTTTCACCGACCTCTGACA
>NZ_DATJCA010000172.1:0-18001 GCF_035515035.1 Gelidibacter sp.
TTTAGGCGTAAAATATGGTCATATAGAAACCATCCACTCTTATACAAACGATCAGAATTTAGTTGATAATTTCCATAGCAAATACCGTCGTGGTCGTGCCGCTGCCTTGAACATGGTCATCACAGAAACGGGCGCTGGCAGCGCAGTATCCAAAGCGTTACCGTCATTAGAAGGAAAATTGACTTCCAATGCCATTCGTGTTCCCGTGCCAAACGGCTCTTTGGCTATATTGAACTTGGAACTTGAAAAACCCACATCACTCGAGGGAATTCATACCATCATAAAAAAGTATGCTCTGGAAGGAAATCTTGTGGAACAGATAAAATATGAATTGAGTGATGAGCTTGTCTCCAGTGATATTGTAGGATGTTCCGCACCTGCAATTTATGACAGCAAAGCAACCATCATAAGAGATGGTGGCCAAAACATAATTCTGTATATTTGGTATGACAATGAATATGGTTATAGCCATCAAGTCATAAGATTGGCTAAATACATATCAAAAGTAAGACGTTTTACATATTATTAGTCGGATAAAACATCTAAAATAAAACTTTAACCGTATATCAAATAGCCTCCACACTGCGAGGCTATTTGTTTTAAATATTAGCGTACATCGGCATATTTTTTTTATCTTGTCCAAAATTTAATCACATCCGAAAAATCAATCCAATGCATTCTTTAAAAACTCTAACCCTTACTCTCGTCGCTTGTCTGTTTTTTGTAGTCTCCAACGCTCAAAATACTACCACCACTGAGGAGGAGGATACGTTATCGCTTACTGAAGGAACGATAGACAACCAGTTTGAATATGTCATTCAAAAATCTTACAATTATCAAGAGTATAAAAATGTAAAAAAAACTTGGTTATATCAATTAAAGGCCCACACATTAGATTCTTTAAAAGCACTTCAAAACGATTTAAAAACCACCCAAAGCACGGTGGATAGTTTGGCTCAGGAAATCGTAACCCTAAAAATGAACCTTTCTGAAACTGAATCTACGTTAGCAGACACCAATGAAGAGAAGGACAATATGGCTTTGTTTGGGTTGCAAATGAGCAAAAACAATTATAACGTTTTGATGTGGAGCATCATTGGCGCGCTATTCTTCTTGTTATTAATCTTCATTTATAAATTTAGAAATAGTAATTCTGTGACAAGATTAGCGAAAAAATCCTTGATGGAAACTGAGGAGGAATTTGAAGAACACAGACGTACAGCTCTTGAACGTGAACAAAAAGTAAGGCGACAATTGCAGGATGAGATCAATAAGCAAAAAACCTTAAAGTAAAAAACTTAAAAAATCTGTAAGAAACCTTACAGATTTTTGATTAAGAGGGCCACAGACATTTTCTAGTTTGCGTGAAATACGAACCCAATATCCTCTCTAAAATTATTGCAGATTTCTTCACATTCTGACGACTGTGCTCTGCTAACCGAAGATTTAACCAACATGCGCATAGATATCATTACTGTTTTACCTGAGTTACTTAAAAGTCCTTTCGAAGCCTCTATATTAAAACGTGCCATCGAAGCAGGGTTGGTCGAAGTCCATTTCCATAATTTAAGAGACTACACAACGGATCGTTACAAGTCCATAGATGACACACAGTTTGGTGGCGGTGCTGGTATGGTCATGATGATTGAACCTATTGATAAATGCATCTCTAAATTAAAGGAGGAGCGTGATTACGACGAAGTCATCTATATGACACCTGACGGTAACACATTAAATCAGAGCATGGCCAACACGCTTTCCTTAAAAGAGAATATTATAATTCTTTGCGGTCATTATAAAGGCGTAGATCAACGTGTGAGGGATTTATTGATTACCAAAGAGATTTCAATTGGCGATTATGTCCTTTCAGGAGGCGAATTGGGAGCAGCCGTATTGTGTGATGCAATCATCCGGCTTATTCCCGGTGTCTTGGGCAATGAAACTTCGGCATTGACAGACTCCTTTCAAGATAATTTATTAGCTCCACCTATTTATACAAAACCCAGAGAATATAAAGGCATGAAGGTGCCTGAAGTTCTGTTTTCTGGGCATTTTGCGAATATAGAAAAATGGCGCGAAGACCAAGCGTACGAACACACTAAGAAAAGGCGCCCGGATTTGCTAAAGGATTAGTATTACGCCTTCGCAAATGCTACGCACGGACAGGCAGTGTTCAGGGTTCGGGGTTCAGGGTTCAGGGTTCAGGGTTCAGGGTTCAGAGTTCAGGATAAATTTTTTTAGTTGGACCAAGGACTTAATTCCTAAAAACTTATCAATTACTTACTATCCAATAAATATTGAATGTAGAATTCTTTATAGGTGTGAATTCTGCGATCAAATCCTTCAATAAAAATTTGGGCATTCGTGGCTACTTTACCACACTATAACATCTTCGTGCTTCAGGCTTCCTTCCCCAAATTTAAAGAAATAGTCGTACTCACGATAACTCCCTACTACACCTCCACCACCTATCCCTCTACCGATTCAAAAAAAAATAGTTGCCCATTCGTGGTAAAACTTTTTATTCTAATGTATCTTCGTATATCAAGCCTAGTGCTTACAACTTCAAACTCCTTAAAAAATGAAAATCTATACAAAAACAGGCGATAAAGGGACCACCGCACTATTTGGCGGCACAAGAGTCCCAAAACACCATATCCGCATTGACAGTTATGGAACGGTGGATGAATTAAATTCACATATTGGCTTAATTAGAGATCAAAACATCGATCAACATTCGAAAGAAATCTTAATGATCATTCAAGACAGACTGTTCACCATTGGCTCCACTTTAGCTACGGATCCCAATAAGGCAACCCTTAAAAGTGGAAAAGCCCGATTGAACATTCCAAAAATCTCAGCGGCCGATATCCATCGTTTGGAAAATGAAATAGATCTGATGAATACGACCTTACCAGAAATGACACACTTTGTTTTACCAGGCGGACATCAAACCGTGTCATTTTGTCACATTGCCCGCTGCGTGTGCCGCAGGGCGGAGCGTTTAGCCTCTGCACTTAATGACTTAGAGCCTTTCCAACCGGAAGCTTTAATGTATTTAAATCGACTATCTGACTATCTCTTTGTGTTGGCACGAAAGTTGTCTCATGATTTACAAGCCGAAGAAATCCAATGGATTCCGCAAAAAGAATCCTAAAGAAATTGGGCTGTTACATTTTTTTTGATTGTATATTTAAAGTCGTGAAATCATGTAAGAATTATACGCTCTTTTAATTAATGACTAAATAATTCATTTTTTACTTGATTATATCAACAAAAAAATTATTTTTGCAAAAATTTAAAACGAATAAACAAATGTATTGGACATTAGAACTAGCATCTTATTTAAGTGATGCGCCTTGGCCTGCCACCAAAGACGAATTAATTGATTATGCGATTCGTACTGGTGCACCTTTAGAAGTAGTTGAAAACTTACAAGCAATTGAGGACGAAGGTGACTCTTACGATTCAATTGAAGAAATATGGTCAGATTATCCAACCGATGAGGACTACCTCTGGAACGAAGACGAATATTAAATAAATAAAAAAGAATAGTTAAAAAGTCTCATCAAGAGACTTTTTTTGTGCGTTATTATTTAATAAACTTAGCACAAACCGTATCTTTGTGAGCCTTAGCAGCAAAAATATCGTACAAATAATTTATATTATCATAAACGCACACTGAGCTTGTCGAAGTGTAGCTTAAACACAAATACCTTATGAGTTTTTTAGATTCCATATTAAAGGTCTTTGTTGGCGACAAATCCAAACAGGATGTCAAAGCCATCATGCCTATTGTTGATCAAATCAAAACCTATGAAAAGGCCTTGGAAGCTTTGTCACACGATGAATTAAGGGCAAAAACTGAATTTTTCAAATCTAAGATCGCTGAAGCGCGTCAGCCTTTTAACGATAAGATCGATAAACTTCAAAAAGATGCTGAAGCGACAGAAGACATTGACGAACGTGAAGACATCTATCTAGAGATTGATCGTATCAAAGACGATATCTATAAGGCTACAGAAGAAGTATTGAACACTATTTTACCGGAAGCTTTTGGTGTTGTTAAAGAAACTGCAAAGCGCTTTGTCCACAATACCTCCATAACTGTAACCGCGAGTACTTTTGACCGCGAAATTTCGGGAAGCAAAGACTATGTCACTTTAGAAGATGACAAAGCCATTTGGGCAAACTCTTGGGATGCTGCCGGAAAACCAATTACCTGGGACATGATCCATTATGACGTGCAACTCATTGGTGGTGTGGCACTACATCAAGGTAAAATTGCAGAGATGCAAACTGGGGAAGGTAAAACACTTGTGGCCTCCCTTCCAATGTACTTAAATGCACTTACTGGTAACGGTGTGCACTTAGTAACGGTCAATGATTATCTGGCAAAACGTGATAGTGCGTGGATGGCGCCATTGTTTGAATTCCATGGGATGAGTGTCGATTGTATTGACTACCATCAGCCGAATTCTGCAGCACGTAAAAAAGCATATAATGCAGACATTACCTACGGCACCAATAACGAATTTGGGTTTGACTACCTGCGTGATAATATGGCACATTCGCCTGACGATTTAGTGCAACGTCCACACCACTACGCTATTGTGGATGAGGTGGATTCTGTTTTAGTGGATGATGCTCGTACCCCTTTAATTATTTCTGGACCAATTCCGCAAGGCGAACGTCATGAATTTAACGAATTAAAGCCTAAAGTTGATGCCATCGTAGCAGCGCAACGTCATTATCTAACAGGTGTTTTGGCAGAAGCCAAGAAATTGATTGCCGAAGGCGATACCAAAGAAGGTGGCTTTAAGTTGCTGCGTGTATATAGAGGAATGCCTAAAAACAAAGCTTTAATCAAGTTTTTAAGCGAAGAAGGCATCAAACAATTATTGCAAAAAACAGAGAATCATTACATGCAGGACAATAACCGCGAAATGCCCAAAGTTGATGCGGAACTGTACTATGTAATTGATGAGAAAAATAATCAGGTGGAATTATCTGATAAAGGGGTAGACTTTCTTTCCGGAGAGGACGATCCAAATTTCTTCGTCATGCCTGAAATAGGAATGGAGATTTCTAAAATCGAATCACAAAACCTTTCCAAAGAAAAAGAAGCAGAAGCTAAAGAAGAATTGTTTAGGGATTTTGGAATCAAATCAGAACGTATCCACACCCTGAGCCAATTATTAAAGGCTTATGCCCTATTTGAAAAAGACATTCAATATGTAGTCATTGACAATAAAGTGATGATTGTCGATGAACAAACGGGTCGTATAATGGATGGTCGTCGTTATAGTGACGGTTTGCACCAAGCCATTGAAGCCAAAGAAAATGTGAAAATTGAGGCAGCCACGCAAACCTTTGCTACGGTAACCCTACAGAATTACTTTAGAATGTACCGTAAGTTATCTGGTATGACCGGTACGGCTTTGACTGAAGCTGGTGAATTCTGGGAAATCTATAAATTGGATGTCATTGAAATTCCAACCAACAGACCTATTGCTCGTGATGATCGCGATGATTTAGTTTATAAAACCAAACGCGAAAAGTATAATGCGGTAATTGATGAAGTGACCAAATTATCAGAAGCAGGCCGTCCTGTACTAATTGGAACAACCAGTGTTGAAATCAGTGAGCTATTAGGTAAGATGTTAACCTTGCGAAAAGTGCCTCACAACGTGTTGAACGCGAAGCTCCATAAAAAAGAAGCCGATATTGTTGCTGAAGCAGGCCAACCGGGTCAGGTAACCATTGCGACCAATATGGCTGGTCGTGGTACGGATATCAAGTTGAGTGAGGAAGTTAAAAAAGCAGGCGGATTGGCCATCGTGGGTACAGAACGACATGACTCACGTCGTGTGGATAGACAGTTGCGTGGTCGTGCGGGACGTCAAGGTGATCCAGGAAGCTCACAGTTTTATGCATCTTTGGAAGATAATTTAATGCGTCTTTTTGGTAGTGAGCGTATCGCAAAAATGATGGATAGAATGGGGCTCAAGGAAGGTGAAGTAATCCAACATTCCATGATTTCAAAATCTATTGAACGTGCACAGAAAAAAGTGGAAGAAAATAACTTTGGTGTGCGTAAGCGTTTATTGGAATACGATGATGTTATGAACGCCCAACGTGAAGTCATCTACAAACGTCGTCGACATGCTTTACATGGCGAACGTTTGCGTGTGGATTTGGCAAATATGATCTATGATACCTCAGAAATTATTTCTCAAACCAATAAAGCTGCCAACGACTTTAAGAATTTCGAATTTGAATTGATCCGTTATTTCTCAATGAGTTCGCCGATTACAGAGGCTGAATTCAGTAAAATGACCGATATAGAGATTGCAGGTAAAATTTATAAGGCTGCATTCAGCCATTATAAGGATAAAATGCAAAAGAATGCTGAAATGGCTTTTCCTGTGATCAAAAACGTGTATGAAACACAGCGCGATAAGTTTAAACGTATCGTCGTTCCGTTTACAGATGGCGTAAAGAGCTTACAAGTAGTTACAGATCTCGAAAAAGCTTATGAAACTAATGGGAAGCAGCTCATCAATGATTTTGAAAAGAACATTACATTGGCTATTCTAGATGATGCATGGAAAACCCATTTACGCAAAATGGACGAATTGAAACAATCGGTTCAATTGGCTGTCCATGAACAGAAAGACCCGTTATTGATCTACAAATTTGAAGCTTTTGAATTGTTTAAGGTGATGATTGACCAAGTGAACAAAGATGTGATCTCCTTCTTATTTAAAGGGGAATTGCCGTCAGAAACTACAGATGCCATTCAAGAAGCACGACAGGTACGTTCCAAAGAAAAGCTCGAAACCAAGAAGGAGGAAATCCCGAATTTGGACGAACGCTCTTCTCAAAGCAGGGCTGCTGGAAATACACAACGTCAAGAAGTGGTGGAAACCATTGTACGAGACAAACCAAAAATTGGACGTAATGATAGAGTGACCATCAAACACGTGATGAGCGGTGAAAACAAAACCTTAAAATATAAACAAGCCGAACCATTATTGATAAAAGGAGACTGGGTATTGACTGAAAACCAATAAAACACAAAAAGACCTTACAGGTTTTAAAAACCTGTGAGATCTTATTAATAAAAAAATCCTGACAGCATAAGATGTCAGGATGTTTTCGTTTTTTTACGGCTTCCAGGGTTTATATACTTTTTGAGATATATTCGGCTACTTCCTCAGACCTTCCTATATCATCGTTCAATTATAATAGTACCATATTCTGCAATAATATTAGAGCCATAAGGCTTCTAACTTCTTTTACATGCAATCAAAAAAAAATTAGCTAAACATTAGCTTAAAAGTTTTAATCCGCTTCTTTAAACTCTGTTGTTATATAGGTGTATAACGCCATACCAAATATTCCGATCGAACCAGTCCCTACACCAATTAACATAGCAAATGAAAAGTTATTATAATACCGGAGTATTAAAAAAGCGGGTATTACGACACTTACAAATCCAACGAAAAAACCAAAACTCCATGACTTTATGTTTTTAGGAACAATACCTAAATCACAATGAGAACATATCGTAACATGATTTGTTTTAAACTTAAAAACTTCCATAAAAGGAACTTTTGTTTTGCACTTGGGGCATGAAAATTTATTATCCATCTTTTGTATTAGTGTTAAATTTTAGATTTTTTTGTCACCTCAAGCAAGACCATTTCAAATTTGGTGTCATTCCACAAAATTGCACTTTTTAAATAAGAAAGGAACATCTAAAGGTTGAATTATACGGAAAATTTTGGTTGCGTAAATAACTACCCACATTATACGTATCATAACTTACCTCATCTTCATCAGCACTATTAACAAAAAGACCTGACAAATGAATAAAGTCATTATTACCAATCCATATCCCCACGCGCACTACACAAAAGATGACTGGGTTTTGACTGAAGATTAACTCAATTCCTGCTAAACCAGTTCCGAAAATTCAAAATTATAAATAAAAAGAAGTCTCTCATAAAACTTGAGATAGCCTCTTTTTTTGTTTTACCTTAAGATTTCTTTTGACCTCAAATTTCCAATATACAATTCAGAGGAATCATTTTGGTTTTGAGAGCATATAACTAATTTAATGAACTTATTCTGTCGTTAAAAATGACCGTACTATCGTCTGCGTTTCTTTCTATAGATAAAGTTATGCCTGCCTCAGGTCTAACTATACTAAAGTTAATATTGTTAGACTCATACGTAACAAGTTGAGCTTACCTCTCCACTATACCATAGTCTTGTCAAAAATCATCAGTTTGATATTTATTTTATAGATTAGCTTTTTTTATATTTGAACCGGCCCTGAAATCTGTATTATTACTGATGAAAAATATTCCATCTACAAGGCTCAATAGCCCAAATATTCTCCTTACTTTTCAATAAATTTCAACCTTGAAAACCCCGAAAGCCGCAATTAAAAAGTCTAAAAAGCAATTATGGCTTAAAAGAATTTTTATAAGCCTCATGGTCATTATGCTATTGCCCATTGGTCTTTTCACGATTGGTTGGCTCAATAGAGATAGTGTAATTGACGTGCTACAGGAGTGGTATGCTGAGAATACTTCAGGTACATTGACCATTGGTAAAGTCAATGCGCGATTTTTAAGCGGCTTCCCAAATGTCGTTTTTACGCTTAAAGACATCAAACACACTAATACAGATTCTATTTCTGATCAGGTATCACGACTTCAAATCGATGAAGCAAAGTTGGTCATTGGCGCTGGAAAGTTATTAAGAGGCAAGATTGTCTTTAAAAATATTGCCATCAAAAATGCCGAATTCCATTCTGAAGTCATATCCACCAAACCTTTAATGTATCACCAGCAACTCAAGAAAGAAAAGCAACAAAATCGAATCAAAGGTTTTAACCTACCAGATTGGGTCAACCCCACGGGTGCCAAGGTCTTATTGGAAAATGTTAAATATATTACCAAGGATAGTGTTTTAAACAAATATTTTAATCTTGACATTCATAAGATTAAAGGAGCATTTAAAGGGGATCACAACCTGTTAGTTGGAAACTCAGATATAAATATCACTGTCAACAACTTGGGATTTAACACCAATAAAGGCAGTTTCTTCAACGGGGCGATTGTAAAAGGCGTCTATAATTTTAGTGTAGATTTAGAAAATGACTTGATAGAAGTTCCTGAATTTCCACTCAAAATTGATGATCAGACCTTTCAATTAAGTGCGAATTTTGATCTTTCTGACATCACAGAATACCGATTTTCATTGGAAAATCCTAATTCAGATTTTAAAGCCCTTAAAGGGTTACTGACGGATAGCATTTCAGCAAAACTTAAAAGTTATGAGATCCAAAGACCCCTTAAAACCCATCTCAGGCTATTAGGAAAATTCGCCTACGGCAACAACCCTGATATTAACGCTGATTTTTCCACCACAGACAATGAGGTGATAGTTGCCGACAAATTTCATTTTAAGAATACCTCCTTTAGTGGTAACCTGACCAATGATCTTTATAAAACAGATAGTTTAAGAAGGGAAAAAAAGTCGGTAAAAGATTTTAAAATAACTTTTGACACCTTAGTTGCGAATCTGGAGACGATACACGTTGACATTTACAACTCATATTTCCAAAGCACACCTGAAGCCCTAAACTTTATAGACGCCTATGTGCATTTAAATGGTAATAATGAAGACTTGGCAGCGATTATTGAAACTGATAATTTTGATTTTAAGGGTGGAAAGTTTCTTTTGGATGCACACTTTTCTGGAGATATTCAAAATCCGTACGAATTCCTAAATAAGGCTTCAGGTCTGTTTAACTTGAAAAACACTCAAGTAATCCTTAAGAAAAACGGACTTCAATTACCTATCCAATCGATTACGGTTTCGTTAGAAAGGGAAAATTCCGTTTTAAGAGAGCTCACCATTAACTTGCCCAATGGAGAGGATCTTGTATTTCAGGGAAACCTAAAAAACATTGCCGGAATTTTGTCTAAGACACCAACAGTTCCTACCACAAGTCAAATTTCATTGAACTCCAAAAACCTAAACATCAATGACGTGATTGGCATGGCGAAACAATTTGTCCCAAAGTCTAGCGCAGCTGTGGATGATAGAAGGAATTTGCATGAAACTCTTGAGGCCATCTACAGCCAATTCCATCCACAATTTAGGATCAATATAGGTTCTTTAACTTATAATGATGTGGTGATAAACGCGCTAAAATCGAATATGGAGCTCATCAATTCTGAGACTATTCTATTAAGGAATTTTAACTTCAACTATGGTGAAGCCATAACCAATTTAAAAGGGAATGTCAGGGTTCACGGGCCACTTAGTCGTTTAAAAGATGCCATTTACATCAATGCGGAGGCAAGTTCAAGTGGTCCAATTTCCGTTTTTAAGGAGTTGTTCAATATTGAGCTTTTTAGAATTGACTCTGGCGATTTTAAGTTTAATGGCCATGTTACAGGTAATGTCAAAGAGCTCAGTGAACTCATGGATAATGCACGAGGTGATCTGACCTTGACCAACACTAGTCTTCACTACGAACCTGCAAAAATGGATATCACAATTGATTCCTTGTCCCTATTTGTTGATAATTCTGATATTCTACTCAAGGAATTCAATTTACAGATTGATGAGCTCCACTCCATAAATCTTGATGGACGGATTAATCAATTCCCCGTTTTTTTGTTGGACAATAAAGAAGGTCCCGCTTCTGTATCCTTGAATCTTGATGCTCCATTTATTGACGGTGATGATTTATTGGGAACCATAAACTCCTTTAAAAATGAAGACAAATCAAAGGTCCATAAAAGCAAAAAGGCTTTGCACAGCATCTTTAAAGACCTTAATAGATTTAATCCGGAAATCCAAATCGCCGTAGATTCTTTAAAATATAAAGGATTGATCACCCAGAACATCAATGCCCAAGTGTTTTTTGAAAATGATTCCATACTTAAATTGAACCATTTGGATTTACACTTTAAAGAGACTGTAGCCTATGTTCATGGTGAAATCAATGCACATTCAAGTCAAGTGGAGTTACTTAAAGACAACCCATTTGATCTTGATTTTTCGGTTGAAGTGAAAGGGAAATCTGAAGATTTGAATGATTACCTAAAGACCACTAATTTTGTGTTCAAATCGGGCGATTTTGAATTTGTCGGAAACTACAAAGCTGAATCCACGGATTTAACGCTATTGAATGCCGAGGGATTTGGCGATTTAAAAATTGCCGGCACCACGGGCGAGTTCAAAGCTGCGGGTCTTCAATTTCCAATAGACAGTTTGCATGTTGAAATAAACAATGATGTTGCCAAACTTAAAACGCTCGACATCAAATTGCCAGGGAAAAGTCAGGTTTTTTTCTCCGGGACCATCGATAATTTCTCAGAATTCATTAATGGTCCTCAGGATTTTAACCAACACAAATCTGATTTTTCTATTTATTCACCTTATTTGGACAGTTCTGATATTCAGAAATTTATAAAGTCCTCAAAATCAAATTCTGATAAAACCGATGCCCAACCTTTTAATTTCAAAGAATGGCAGGAAACCCTGTTAAAGATCAACCGATCCTTCTATCCAACCATAGCCATCGAAATTGATACATTAAAACACGATAAATTCAATGTCACCAAATTTGAATCGGAATTGTTATTTGTTGAGGACAATTTTCATATTGAAGACATGCAATTCAAGAGTTTTGGTGGCACCATCGCAGTAGATCTCGAATTAGGGATTGCTGATGTTTCCCCAACCCCTGTTACGTTGGAAATGAGCGTAAGAGATATTGATCTTAAGGAATTTCTGAGTAGTGTCAATTACTTTGATACTTCCGATCTAAAACAGGCGGATAGCATTAAAGGCCAGCTAAATTACACTATAAAAGCTCATGGCATGCTGGATGAAAGAGGTAAATTGAATCTGGATTCCTTAAATGGTACTGTTTATTTTGAACTTGAGGATTTAGCCCTTTATAATTACGAGCCCATCATGGAGAATGTACCGTTGATGAGGGCAGAACGCTTTAAAAACCTAAGATTCCAACCCATTGTACAAACGTTTGAAATAAAGGATGGTGAGATTATCATCCCGCGAACGGAAATCCAATCGACTGCCCTTCATTTATTTGCCGAAGGCCGGTTAAAACTGAAGGAGCATATGAATATCTGGATATCCGTACCTTGGAAAAATCTTAAAAACAATGACGGGCTTTCATTACCCGAAAAAACGAGTTATAAAAATGCCGGAGCAAAGTTTTTTTTACAATTGGTACAGGATCAAAATAGTGAAAAGGCGAGAAAACAAAAGCTCAAAGTCAAGTTCAAACTTGGAAATAGAAAACTTAAAAAGATGAGACGGCGATTAAAGCAGAATTAAGGATATTTCCCATAAAATGCACCTCTTTTTATATTAGTATGCCCACTTAACAATTGGTTTATCTTTCTACCAAAAACAACCATAAACCCAACTACGATGGTTTTAGTCGGATTTTTTCGGGTTTTTTCGGGTTTTGCCCGTAAAATATGGTTTACCGAAGGAACCTGAAGGAAGGGCGAATCAAACCTAAAATACATTCACAAATCAGGAACAATTAAGGGCACTTCACAAACCTAAAATCTGCCTAAAACTGAATATTACCAAATAATAATTCAAATTTAGAAACATTCTAAATCTTCTATTCTGCCGAACAAAATCGCCTCTGGATTTCCTTTAATAACAAATATTTCGCATCTTAGATACTCGGGCTTAAATAGTTAAATCATAAAACCTATCACATGGTCAACTGCATTTTTGTTATTGACAGGTTCTTACAATTTAGAGTTGATTAGAATTCATCTTTATATGACGGATGTCATTTATAGTGCTCCTCACATAGGTTATTTTTAACATACAATTCACAGTAGTATGAAGTTTAATTTTAAAATACTTCCAGAAAAAGGGTCCTCTTGGCGCACTTTTGCAATTTTTGCAATTGCTGTTGTGATGGGCATGGGCTTTTTCCTAATGCGTGAAGCCGAAGTGGTATCTTACCTATCTGACAATCCCCAAGCCTGTGTAAACTGCCACGTCATGACGCCAGTTTATAACAGTTGGATGCACAGTTCCCATAGAGAATGGGTGTCTTGTAATGGGTGTCACGTGCCCCAGGATAATATATTTAATTCCTATTATTTTAAAGCTAAAGATGGCTTATATCACTCGGCTGTTTTCACGGCCAGAGCAGAGCCAGATGTCATCACGATGCGTGAGGCATCACAAGAAGTTGTCCAAAACAATTGTATTAGATGCCACATCCAGCAAGTAACCGAAGTGAAATATGATGGCTGGCTTGATAATCATAGAGAAAACCGCACTGAAAGAGCCTGTTGGTCTTGTCACCAAGAAGTGCCACACGGTCGTATCCACGGGCTATCGACGGTAAAATATAATATCGCCCCATTACCGACGGATCAAGATGAAATGGTGATTCCGGAATGGTTGGCAAAAGAAATGGAAGCTCAATAAACCCAACAATTATGAAAAACAAAGTTCTCTTCATCGTCACAATTATAGTCGTCTTTTTGCTAGGACTCCTGGCATCAAGCATTATTAACAGGAAAAGTGAGGCCAAATACAAGTACGTGCCCAGTGTGGTAATTGGTGAAAATGAGCCACGAAATGAGGAATGGGGAAAAAACTATCCACGAGAGTATCAGTCTTATCTGCAAACGGCAGATACGACATTTCGTTCTTACCAAGGTGGTTCGGCCACTGTGGATATGCTAGAAGAAGATCCTAGAATGGTGTTGCTTTGGGCAGGATATGCTTTTTCAAAAGATTACAATCAAGGTCGTGGCCACTATTATGCCATAGATGACCTTCACAACAGTTTGCGCTCTGGAGCGCCGGAAAACAAAGAAGATGGTCCAATGCCAGCAACCTGCTGGGCGTGTAAAGGACCGGATGTACCACGATTGATGGACGAGCATGGTGTTGGGGAATTTTATGCTGGTACTTGGGCCGAAAACGTATCGGAGGTAGTCAACCCAATTGGTTGTGCAGACTGTCACGACCCTAACAACATGAAGTTGCGTATTACAAGACCTGCGTTGGTGGAGGCTTTTCAGGCCATGGGCAAAGATATCAACAAGGCCACGCACCAAGAAATGCGCTCTTTGGTATGTGCACAATGCCACGTGGAATATTATTTCAACAAAAATAAACTAGGCCATGAAGGAACCAGTTACCTTACATTCCCATGGGAAAACGGATTTTCAGTTGAGGATATGGAAAAATATTACGACGCTATTGGATTTTCAGATTGGACACACGCCATCAGTAAAGCGCCAATGCTAAAAGCACAGCATCCAGATTATGAGATTTTCCTAACAGGAGTCCATGCCGATCGTGGCGTTTCATGTGCCGATTGCCATATGCCGTATAAGAGTGAAGGCGGACAAAAGTTTACAGATCACCATTTACAATCGCCGTTAAACAATGTGGCCAACTCATGCCAAGTATGTCACAGAGAAGAAACTGCCAAACTTATTGCCAACGTATACGACAGACAAAAAAAAGCTAATGAAAACAGAATCAAATTAGAAGATGTTTTGGTAAAGGCTCATATTGAAGCTGGAAAAGCGTGGGAACTTGGTGCAACAGAAGAGCAAATGAAAGACATTCTTATGAGCATTCGTCACGCACAATGGCGTTGGGATTATACTGCTGCTTCTCATGGTGCGTCCTTTCATTCACCTGTAGAAATAGGGCGTGTATTGGGGAGTGGTCTTGCTGAAGCACAAGAAGCACGAGTTAAGTTAGTGCGGCTCTTGGCTACTTTAGGACATAACGAGCCTGTGGCAATGCCTGATATTTCAACAAAAGCAAAAGCACAAAAATATATTGGCCTTGATATGGACCAACTAAGAAAGGATAAAGAGAGCTTTAAAGCTAATACTTTGCCAAAATGGTTGGAAGAGGCAAAAGCGCGTGAAGCCAAAATGGGTTCAAAGAAAGTAGTAAGCGCCACCAAATAAAGATCCATAATCGGATTAAAACATTCTTATAAAGGCTTTTTCAAGCCAGATTACTCTCTATGAAATTAATTTATCGTTTCTTTTCGTCTTCCGTTTTAGCCTTAGTTTTACTTTTAATTTTTGCGGTTGCCATGGCAACCGCAACTTTTATTGAAAATGATTTTGGCACGGATACCGCTTGGATCAAAATCTATGACGCATTGTGGTTTGAATTAGTGATGGTGGGTTTAGCACTATGTTTTCTCGCCAGTACGTTTAAATACAACTTATGGCGAAAAGAGAAATGGGCCATACTCCTCTTTCATCTTTCGTTTATCATCATCATAATTGGTGCAGGAATTACACGATATCATTCTTACGGCGGCATCATGCGCATTAGGGAAGGTCAAAGTTCAAATATGATTATTTCAGATAAAAACTATTTGCAAGTTCATATTTCCAACGGAGAAAAAACGAGACATCTTGAAAAGAAAATGGAGTTCTCTCCGCTAAATGACAATAGTTTTTCTATCAGTTCCGATCTGGAAAACATTCCTATTGAAATTTCTTTGAAAGAATTTGTTGCCGATGCCTTACCTGAAATTGTTGATGATCAAGAAAATGGCATTCCTTTGTTACAAATGGTCACCACATCTGGAAACGGTAGAGAAACACTTTTTCTAAATAAAGGAGAGGTAGAAATCATAGGCCCTCACAAACATAAAGTAGGGTTTGAAGCCGAAGAAAAGGGAATTATTAATATTACCGAAGAAGATGGAGAGTTTAAAATATGGGCACCTCACCCACTCGACTTTTTTATAATGTCCGATCAAAAAGCGGGTGTCATAAAAGGAGATTCTCTTCAGCCGATGTCGCTTAAAACCTTATACAGACAAGGTGATCTATCATTTGTGCCACTTTCCTATCATCCCAAAGGAAGTATGAAATTGGTAAGTACGTCCGAAAAACCAAAAGACAACGACCCAACTAAGGACGATGCTGTGGTTTTAAATGTTAAGGTTGGAGATAAAACCGAAGAGGTCATGTTGCTTTATAGAAAAGGATTTTTACCTACCACTCACGAGACCATCATTGGAGACGTCAAATTGGCTTTTTCGTACGGCGCGATGCCCATTGAAATTCCGTTTTCAATAAAGTTGAACGAATTTCAATTGGAACGTTATCCAGGTTCAGAGAGTCCATCATCTTATGCCAGTGAAGTTATGGTCATAGATGGCGATACCAAAATACCTTTCCGGATCTATATGAACAATGTTTTAGATTATGGCGGCTATAGATTTTATCAGGCCAGTTACGATACCGATGAAAAAGGAACCTTACTGGCGGTCAATCATGATGTTTTGGGTACGGCAACAACCTATATTGGTTATTTTTTATTGATGATTGGGATGTTTTTTACGCTCTTCGGAAAAAGTACACGTTTTACTATTATTAGTAAGAAACTAAAGAAAATCAAGCAAAACACGACGATTCTTCTGATTGCGTTATTCAGTTCCGTGATCACATTCGGGCAAGGACCAATGCAGAAAGATTCCATACCTTCTGTAACAGAATTAGTGAAAGCTCAAGAAATTGAAAAACAACATTCAGATTTCTTCGGACGTATTTTAGTCCAGGATGTCGATGGACGGATCAAGCCTATCAATACATTAGCTTCAGAGTTTTTACGTAAAATCTATGGTAAGACCACGTTTACCTATAAAACAAAAGAAGACAAAATAAGTTTGGATGCCAATCAGGTATTCTTAGCGATGCACGTTTCACCTGGCGCATGGCAGAAAATTCCGGTCATTAAAATCGAAGCCATAAAAGGAGGGGATTTTTTCAAACCTCTCAAAATTACGGACGACGGGTATATCTCCTTTGATCATTTGATCAATCCTGACGGCAATTATGTCCTGTCAAAAATGGCAGAAGTGGCACATGCCAAAAAACCTGCGGAGCAAAACGAGTTTGACAAGGAAGTCATTAAAGTTGATGAACGGTTTAATATTCTATTCAATATTTTCTCTGGTAATTATTTAAATATCTTCCCAAACAGTTTAGATGATACGCATAAGTGGTTTAGTTATACGCACCATTTTAATGACTTCCCAGCAGAAGATGGGGTCTTTGTTCAAAACATCACAAGAACGTATTTTAATGATATCGCAACCCATAATTGGGCAGGTGCTACCGATAAACTATCCTATATAGACACCTATCAAACCACTTTGGCAAAGGACATCATCCCTTCTGAAGAACGAATAGAAGCCGAGTTGTGGTACAACCAAATGAATCTTAATTTTTGGCTGTTCCAAACCTTTTTCACCATTGGTTTGATCATGCTGGTCTTGGCACTTTCTAAAATATTCGTTCAGAAGCAATTTATAAATATCCTTTGGAATATTCTCATATTAATTTCATTGATCAGTTTCTTGATATTTACCGGAAACATTCTCCTACGTTGGTATATTGCACAACATCCACCTTGGAGTAACGGTTATGAAATGATGGTTTTTGTAGCTTGGGTATTGATGCTTTGCGGATTAATGACGTTTAGAAAATCTGATTTTTCACTGCCTTTGGCGACGTTATTTTCGGGCTCCCTCCTATTTGTGAGTTACTTGGATTGGCTAAATCCGGAGATCACCAATTTAATGCCGGTATTGAAATCGTCATTTTGGCTTAAGGTGCACGTGGCTACCATTGTCAGTAGTTATGCGCCGTTGGCATTATCTGCCGTCTTAGGCTTTATGGCCTTAATATTAATGATTATAAGAACGAAAAGCAGTGCCTACAAAATTGATATCCGCATTAAAGAACTTTCGTATATTAACGAGATTTCCATGACCATAGGCTTATTTGTATTGACCATAGGTACCTTTTTAGGCGGTGTTTGGGCAAACGAATCGTGGGGACGTTATTGGGCTTGGGATCCAAAAGAAACTTGGGCATTGATTTCAATCATTATATATGCCATT
>NZ_DATJCA010000173.1:0-4876 GCF_035515035.1 Gelidibacter sp.
GATATTCGATATCCCATTCGTAGGGATTCCCGGGACTATTGACAACGATATTTCGGGTACGGATTACACCCTTGGTTTCGATTCCGCTGTTAACACAGCCATTGAAAACATTGATAAAATAAGGGATACTGCCGAATCTCACAATCGGGTATTTATCGTGGAAGTAATGGGTAGAGATTCTGGCTATATCGGCATTCATTCAGGATTGATGGTTGGCGCTGATGCCATACTCATCCCAGAGAGCGATACCGACTTTATTAACCTTTTAGATAAAGTGAAAAATTACGATAGCGAAGATGCTTTTCTTGTCGTGGTTTCAGAAGGCGATGAAATAGGTGCCGAACTTGTTTCTTCAAAAATAAAGGAAGTCAACCCCAATGTCGATTTACGAATTACAAAACTTGGGCACGTACAGCGTGGTGGAAATCCTTCTGCTTTAGATAGGATGTTGGGTATTAGGCTTGGGGTGGAAGCCGTAAAATCACTTTTACAAAGTAAAAAGAATGTAATGGTCGGGATTTTAAACAATCAATTGCACTTAACCCCTTTTAATGAAGTGGTCAAGCAACATCAGGTCAATAAAGAATTGCACGAACTTTTAGAACTATTTGGAACATAAATTATGAAAACAACAATATACAGCACACATAAATTCGATAAGCCTTCCATTGAAAACGCTAATAAAGGAAAACATCAATTGAATTTTCTGGAATTTAGGCTAACAAAGGAAACCGCCTTATTGGCAGAAGGTTCAAAGGCCATAGCACTTTTCTCAAGTGACGATGCCTCTTCGGAAGTTTTGGATATTTTACACAAACTAGGCATAAAATTTATCGCATTACGTTCGGCAGGTTTCAATCACGTCGATTTAGAAAAAGCAGCTGAATTGAATATAAAAGTGGCCCGTGTCCCAGCCTATTCACCTTATGCCATTGCAGAACATACAATGGCTTTGATACTTGCATTAAACCGAAGACTGATTAAAGCCCACAATAGAGTGCGCGAACAAAACTTTTCATTAAACGGTCTCACTGGTTTTGACCTAAATGGGAAAACCGTTGGCGTGATTGGAACAGGAAAAATAGGGTCTGTACTCGTAAAAATACTTCACGGGTTCGGCTGCAATATTCTTGCCCAGGATATAGAAGAAAGCAAAGACCTAATTGATAAATATGGCGTAATCTATTCAGATTGTGCGACGCTCTGTAAGCACGCAGATATAATAAGCCTGCACGTGCCATTAAAAGCTTCAACAAAACATTTAATAAATAAAGAGCATATAGCACTAATGAAATCTGGAGTAATGCTCATCAATACAAGTCGTGGTGGGTTGGTGGACACCAAGGCAGTTATCGAAGGATTGAAAACTAAAAAAATAGGGTATTTAGGACTGGATGTGTATGAGGAAGAAGAAGGATTGTTCTTTGAAGACCATTCCGAAGATATTTTACAAGACGATGTCATTGCGCGGTTAATGACTTTCAATAATGTGCTAATAACAAGTCATCAAGCTTTTTTAACCAAAACCGCATTGACCAATATTGCAGAAACAACCATATATAATCTGGATTGTTTTGAAAAACAAAAACCTTCTGGAAATGAAATTAGCATTAATTAATAGTTAAAAACAAATATTATGAAAAATATACTCGTACCAACAGACTTTTCAAAAAATTGCAATAAAGCAGAAGAACTCGGAATTGAAATGGCAAAGCTTTACAATTCCGAAATCCATTTTTTCCATTTGATGAAAACCCCGGTAGAATGGGTAAAGTTGGATAAACAAAAAGAAAAACAGTACCCAGAAACAGTAAAGCAAATAGGCATCGCAAAAGCCTACCTGAAAGAACTGGAGAAAAAAGCAGAACGACAAGGCCTTGAATGCAGGACTTTTCTTGAATTTGATGGTGGTCAGGCAAATATTCTTAAACATTCGGGTCATTTTCATCACGATTTTATAGTCACGGGAAGTAGTGGCACCCGAGGCGGTATACGTGAGTTAATGGGAAGCAACGTAGAAAAAATTGTTAGGAAAGCTGATGTACCAGTTGTTGTAGTCAAGGATGAAGAAGTATCCTTTCCTTTTAAGGATATCGTTTTTGTTTCAGATTTTCTTCAAGATGTAAGCGATGCATTTAAGCAAGTTATTTCGATTGCTGAAAAATGCGGCGCACATATCCATTTATTGAGGGTCAATACTCAGACCGATTTTAACAGTATAGAACAAGGGTTGGATCCCATCAAGGAGTTCCTGAAAAAATTCCCCGATTTGGATAACTTCTCAATGAATGTATATAACGAACCAGACGTAGAAACAGGGATAAACAATTATTTACGATATAAAAATGCCGATTTAATCGCAATGTGTACTCACGGACGTACAGGCTTTTTAAGCTTATTCTCTAAAAGCATCGCAGAGGGTGTAACCAATCACTCCGAATTACCAGTAATGACTATTAAAATGTAACAATGAATAAATCAGTCTTAATAAAAAAATACTCTGGTGAGTACGAAGCCTTTGATGTAAACAAACTCATCAACTCCCTGCGGCGTTCACGGGCAGATGAGGATATTATTCAAGATATAGCCCGGAAAGTACAAGAGCAGATTGAAGAAGGAATGACAACCAAAAAAATCTATCAGTTGGCTTTCAAGATGCTAAAACGAAAATCTAGGGTAAGTGCCTCAAAGTACAAGCTCAAAAAAGCTTTAATGGAACTAGGTCCAACCGGTTTTCCATTTGAAAAATTAGTAGGCAAACTATTGGCACACGAAGGTTTTGATACAGAAGTTGATGTTATTGTCCAAGGTAATTGTGTTCAACACGAAATAGATGTGATAGCGCAAAAAGACAATAATCATTATATGATTGAATGCAAATACCATAGCGATCAAGGCCGAGTTTGCAACGTGAAGATTCCATTATACATCAATTCAAGATTTTTAGATGTAGAAAAAAATTGGGAACGCCAAAAAGGTCACGATACTAAACTTCACAAAGGAGGCGTCTATACAAATACACGATTTACAAGTGATGCGGTACAATATGGTAAATGCGTTGGGCTATTATTGACAAGTTGGGATTACCCAATGGATAACGGGTTAAAAGACAGAATAGATAAAGCTGGTCTGCACCCATTGACCGCATTGACAACGCTGACCAAAGCTGAGAAATCAAAGCTATTGGACAAGGGAATTGTGCTCTGTAAAGAGCTTCACGAAAATCCTGCGTTATTAGAGCAGATAGGGGTTGACAAAAAAAGGCACAAAAATATTTTGGCAGATTCAAAAGAGCTGTGCCAAAGCACTTAAGAGTAAATGATATAATAGTTCAATAATCTTAAAATAACCAGATGAAAACAGATGAAACCCAAAAACAGAACACAATAGATTTGGAGCCATTTTACCAAGCATTGGAAGATGATCCAAAACTACTTGAAGAAGCCCTTGAGATATTATTAGAAATGGTTAACTTTGAACCTAAATCAGTAAAGAAATTGGCTCTTTTTATTAAAGAGGATTCTCGTAATCTATATAAAGAAATAGTGGAATTGAGCAAATCAAATCAAGATAAAGGAAACACACCTTCCTGCTGTGGTGGACACTAAATAAGTACTACAAAGATGAAAAACAATAAAATAAACATTCACTTTTTAGGAGCGGCAGGCACGGTAACTGGCTCAAAATATTTAGTGGATACAGGAGATAAAAAAATACTGATAGACTGCGGACTTTTTCAAGGCTTAAAGGAATTGCGGCTTAAAAACTGGGAGTACCCACCTGTAAAAGTTTCAGAAATTGATATGGTATTGCTTACTCACGGCCATTTAGACCACACGGGATATCTACCACGATTGGTAAAACAAGGTTTTAATGGACCTATCTATGGCACCAACCCCACGTTGGATATCGCTAAAATAATTTTGAACGATAGTGGAAAAATACAGGAACAGGAAGCAGAGCGAGCAAACAAGGAAGGTTATTCCAAACACAGTCCGGCAGAACCGCTTTACGATTTAAAGGATGTAGAAAAAACCATTCCACATTTTAAAGACGTTCCACAAGCACAATGGATTCCGTTATTTGATGGTATCAAGGCACGATTTCAGTATAACGGACATATTCTTGGTGCTACATTCATCGAGCTGGATGTTGAAGGAAAGCGTTTTGTCTTTTCAGGAGATATTGGAAGAACCAGTGATTTATTGCTTTATCCACCCCTGAAACCAAAAAGAGCAGATGTGCTTTTTATAGAATCTACTTATGGAGGAAGGTTTCATCCAGATGAAATGGAAGCACTTCCACTGATTGAAAAATTGGTAAATGACACCATCAATAGAGGTGGCAGCCTGTTTATCCCAAGCTTTTCGGTAGAACGTGCCCAATTGATGATGCTCATCTTTTGGAAATTATTGAAAGAAAAGAAAATCCCCAGAGTACAAATGATTATGGACAGTCCGATGGGTGCCAACGTATTGGAACTGTTTCATAGAACTCGGGATTGGCACAGATTGGAAGACAATGAATGTGACGAAATGTGCTCGCACTTTACGGTTGTTAGCAGCTATCGTGAAACAATGGAATTAAGAACAGATAACAAACCCAAAATCGTGATTGCAGGAAGCGGAATGCTCACAGGTGGAAGAATGCTCAATTATCTTGAAACCCAAGCGCAAAATCCTAATAACACGTTGCTTTTTGTTGGGTACCAAGCGGAAGGAACGCGCGGAAGAAAATTATTGGAAGGCGATAAAGAGCTAAAAGTATATGGCAAATGGGTGCCGTTTAATATGGAAGTAGCAGAAATTCAAGGCCTCTCGGCACATGCAGACCACGCAGCACTAATAGCTTGGTTGAGAAAAATAAAAAATAAACA
>NZ_DATJCA010000174.1:0-7124 GCF_035515035.1 Gelidibacter sp.
CCTTTAAATGACTCACAGGATTTATGATGTATCCGGCATGCAATTCGGCGTTAAAAGTTGTGGTTTTATTGCCCTGCCCAATCCTTACGTTTGTATCAAACGGCCGTTCGTTGTAATTTCTGTAGATGTCGCCGCCATAGCTAAAATTATCGGTGCCATCATTGAAATCTAAGCCACGCGTCCCGAATATAAATTTGGCATCAGCAAACCAGCGCTCATAATTATAATGTCCAATTACAATTACTTCCCTGAAATTGGCACCCCATAAATGCGCCATAGGCTGATTGCTATGTCCATAATTATTCACGATAGTATTATGGGAATACGTATAAGGTCTTACCTGGTTATATTCTAATTGTAATATCAAGTTGTCAACCTCAAACGCATCGTAATATTTGGCTCCTAATTGGTAACCAAATTTATTTTTCCAACTCTTGTCACCGGCTTTTATATGACTCAATGAAAATTCGTCCAAGATAAATTGCCCATACAAGTTAACTTTGTTGTTCCATTTATACTTTGCAGAAGCACCTACTATGGCATTCCCTGAACCTTGCCCCGATTCGAATTCAATAGCTCTGAAAAAAATGATGGGATTAAGGTAATTGATATCAAAACCCCTTCCATTGGTATCGGTCCACATTACCGACTCAAAAAGCCCGATATTGAGACGTTTGGATACATTCCAACTCAAATAATGATTGGACATATATTTGGTCAAAAACGCTTTGTCCTCAACCACGGCGTCGCGCACATCCCTAAGCCACATCCAAGTATTGGTATATTTAATTTTCCAAAAATTAGTATTTAATTTCAAAAAGGTCTGCGGCGCTGCCACATCACTTTGAAATAAAGAGCGATACCCGTCTCCAATAAAATTCTTGCCATGGCCAAATTGAACATTGAGGAAATTTACGGGAGAATAAGACAAATAAGCTTCCGCTACTGGGTAATCATAAGCATCTCCCTTAAATCGTTTGCCAATGCCCCTACCAGGAACGATGGCTGGATCAGGGCCAAACGCCTTTAAGCTTTCGGCGTATTCGTTATAATATTGAGCAAACCTTCCTTGACTTTCAAAGACAGACGTAGAAAAACTAAATTTCTTGCCCAAGCCGCCTTGTATGTTTATTCCTCGGGTATTGTTGAAAGTAGTATTGAAATCGGCATCCATATCTTTACCCACCTGCAAATCAAAAACGGGATCAATGGTAAACCAATAATCCTCACCTTGGATTTGCACCAAATGTTCATCCCATAATTTTCTACTCCACCATCCGTCCGAACCTTTTGTAAGTACCTCTTTTTCAGCCTTAAAATCATAATATTTCGCGACTTCCTCATATACAAATGGTTTTGCCGCTGTATGACTGTTCGTTCCCAAACCATTCATATTGGCATCAAAACGTGAATAATAGTGATGGGTGAAGGGAATATTTAACTGACTCGCATATTCCAAACCTTGATAGTTACTGATATTTTTGGTGATACTATCAAACTCATTAGAAACAACCTCATTGAGATCCACAAATTTCTTCAGGTTGTCTTGTTTTGCCGAAGGAGCATTTTTCATGAATACAGGATCAACCAACGGAATTTTAATGGTCAAGGAATATTGATAGAATGTGGGGTTACCATTATAAGTTCCGGGTTGGATTTTTGGTAAGGATTGGAATACCCGTTTAGTTTCATCCTTTAGCGCATCATAGATAGCGTCAACATAGACGACGCTAACATGACCCTCTTTATCAACTTCAAAAAGCACTTTCACATCTCCTTTATAACTGTCGTTAGCGACTTCTTTTGAGACTTTAAAGTTTTCAAAAATATACTGGTTGAGTTTATTATTAAAGCAAGTTTTTAAATTTTCAATCGTTTCATCTTCACAACCTTTAAACACTGGAGGTTTTTCATAAATTTCAATATTCTGTGCAAAACTATTGAGATGAAAACTGACAAAAACGATTAAGAAGAAGTTCTTCATAGATGATTACAAGCTTTAATTCCGAACGAAAGATACTGTTTTTTTCAAAATGAGAGCATAAAAAAACCGCTATCCAATTTGACAGCGGTTCAAGGGAAACAATGAGCCATTTTACTATTCTACTTTAAAAATAATAGGTAGCACATATTGAACAGTCACCGGGTGCTCTCTTTGTTTTCCAGGAATCATTGCTGGGATTTGCCCCACAACTCTCTGGGCTTCCCGCTCCAATTCAGGTCGTGGGGCACGCGTTTGAATCTCAGTTATATTCCCATATCTGTTAATTTTAAAAACGACATCAATTTTTTGAACTCCTGATAGTCCAAGGTCTGACGCCAAGTCTTTATCAAACTTTTTTTGGACGAATTTGGATAGTTTATCAGACATACATCTTAAACGGCCGTCATTGGTTGTTTCAGATTCACAACCTGGGTAAATGGGCGCTTTTTCAACACCAATGGTACTAAAAATCTTCAAATCCAAATCATCATCGTCTTCGACATTATGCACAAGAATCTCATCAATCTTAACCGGATCAGTGGTTAAAGGAGGGTTTTCCGTGAGAAGCTCCGTTGGTAAGGCATCAACGAAATCATTGTCTTCAATAATCGGGTCTTTGGTAAGAACATTTATATTGACATCCTTTTCCATTACAACCACTTCTTTTTCCAAAACAAAATTTATTGGCGTCACCTCCACATCATTATCCTTGTATTCCAATTTTGCCAACCTATAATCCTTTGTTTCAAACTTCATTTCAAAAAGTCCATAGGTGAAGAGTAAACAGAGAATCAGACCCACCTGAAAATACAGCGAAGAGTTCCTTCGTAAATTTGCATCATGTTTGTGTGGTTTCACATCGGGCTTGTTGCCCTGACCAGCATCGTCGCTTGAGTTTTTTAAATTCTTCATAATATGTGTGTGTTTAAAATGTTAATATTATGGTAAAATCACAACAAGCGTTCCAAAAAAAAAAAACCGTCTAAATAAATAGACGGGATTTTTTATAATCTCTAAAAAACTTCTTAAAAAGATACTGACCAATACACACCTTAGTATAAAAAGAAACCCTGAGGCTTTCGCATCAGGGTTCTATATTTTAAACGATAATGTTTATGTTCTAATCCTGTACTTGGAAAAGAATAGGTAAAGAATACGGTACGGTTACCGCTTTACCACGTTGCTTTCCAGGTAACATTTTAGGAAGCAAACCGATAACGCGTTGTGCCTCTTTCTCTAATCCAGGATGTGGTGCTCTAGCTTGAATGTTGGTAATATTACCAGATTTATCAATCTTAAAGATCACATTGATACGCTGCCTTCCCGAAAGACCAAGTTCAGAAGCCAAATCCACATTGAATTTTTTATTCACAAACTGGGAAATCTTATCAGACATACATTGTTTCTTCGCATTGTTACCAGCCTCTTTTTCACAACCTGGAAACACAGGTACGTTTTCAATAACGGCAAATGGCACCTCAATATCCTCTTCAGGAGCTTCTACTACAACAACATCTTCAACTTTAGCAATTTCCTCTTCCTGATTTGTTTCTGAAGATTCAATGACTGTTTCTTCAACCTCCTTCTCATCCTCAACAATCTCAATCTCCTCAGGAGCTATTGGTGGTGGCGGTGGCGGTGGTGGCGGTTGTTGTAACTGCTCAGTAATTGGAATTTCTTCTTCCAATTCATCGTCCATATTAATCATACCAATATCAATATCCGCTTTATCGTAAGTTTTGTAGTTGATGGCCAAGTTGGTCAACAATAACATTAAAGCCAGACCAACAGCAAAATAGATAGAACTATTTCTACCAACGTCAGCTTTTACATTTTTTTTCGGTTCCATATGCTTAGAGTGTTTAAGGAATGCTAAAATAACCAATAATTTGTTAAAAAAGCAAGGGATTAATTTATTTTAACTTTAACTTTCTATAGAAAATTACAAAGAGTACTGCAACAATTGCACCAAAAGCATTGGCAATCATATCATATACATCAAACATCCTTTCAATGGTTAAATACTTTTGAAGGACTTCCATTATAATTCCATAGGTAGAGGCAATTATAAAGGCGTATAAAAGACCTCTTTTAAGGTTTAATGTCTTGAAATAATTGAAAATAAATAGGGTCAAAAAGAAGTAAGCTCCAAAATGATTGATCTTATCATCAAATGATGAACCCAGGGTTTCAAAACCACCTGTGTTCCCTAGGCTTAACACCAAAAGCACTATGGCGTAACCCACCAATAAGGTCAATGCCCAATATTTATGCACTTATCATTTCTTTGTAGGCATCAGCTGAAAGCAAATTAGCAACTTGGGAAGGATCAGAGAGCTTCACTTTTATCATCCAACCTTCACCGTAAGGATCTGAATTCACTTTTTCTGGCTCATCTTCAAGAATAGAATTGAACTCAATAATTTCTCCTGAAAGTGGTAAAAACAAATCGGATACTGTTTTCACTGCTTCAACAGTACCAAAAATTTCATCCATTTCTAAAGTTTCATCTACAGTTTCAACTTCCACATAGACAATATCACCTAATTCGCCCTGAGCGAAATCTGTAATTCCTACAGTGGCAACATCACCATCAATGCTAATCCATTCATGGTCTTTCGTGTACTTTAATTGTGCTGGTATATTCATTTTTTAATAAATTTTATAGTGAAGCAAATGTACTTTTTTAAAATCCTTTAATCAAAATTAATTGCCAAAATTATATCGTAAGGTAATCCCCGATCGGATAGTGGTTTGTGGGAATGCCGTTGATATGGCGTATTCAGAAAAGGTATAATCAAAATAGAAGATCCCGGTTAGGTTTTTACTAAAGGCATAATCGGCTTTATATTTCACACCCCATATGGTTTGCCCTGAAGTCACTTGATTGTCTTCTAAGTCGAGGTACCTAATTATGGTTTTGTTGTCTCTCACTGAAATATCGGCCATCATGTTCAAATCGGCAGTGATGACTTGAGTTGGACCGGCCATTTTTGATCGGATCCTTACATTCTTAATACGATACCCCAATCCTAAAATATATTCGTTCCCTTTTATTTCAGTCAATAAATTATTATCGAAACTTAAAGAAAGGATTCTGTCCTTTTTGACTTCCGCCATAATCTTCACAGAACTTTTCATCTCAAAATCCAATTTCATCAACGGACTGAACTGTTCTTCCAAGTTGATATTGCTGAATAAAGTTTCGTTCTTGAAATTCCCTCCTTGATCTAATGCATCAGGATTGTTTTTATCATAATCCAGATTACTACGGAATTGATTTATGGTATATCCTGAGCGGTACCCATGTGTTACTGAGAAACGTTTGAACTTGTCCTTAAACCATTTTAAGCGCATCAATCCGGTGTATTTTAAGGTCCAGTTAGGAATTGGAATATCCCTAAAAGCACTCAAGCTTACATTCTCTGGATTAGAACCCTGATAAGCCGACAAAAATGCCGGCAACAACACCGCTTGATTGTTTTTACCAAACCCCACAGGATAACCTTGAGCATCGACCGGATACGTATCATTCCCGTAAAAATTACGCGCCAAACGTCTGGCAACCACCAACCGATTCGCTCTAAAGTCATCAAAAGCCGCAGACTGTGTCTCGTCACTTGGACTAAATGCTGTTTTTATTAGCGATGTGGAAATATTGAAATTTCCGAAGGAATTTGTAATCAATGAATTGTAAGTATCACTCAATCCGTCACCATTGGTATCGGAGGCATTAAAATTCTCATTGGTGTTTTCAGAATACATTCTGCTCCCGATCAAATCAATTTTCAAATCTTTTATGACTTCGATATTGGCAGAGACATCCAAACTACGGTTGGCTACTTCAGTATATTGCTGATTGAAATCGGGATAGACGGTCAACCAACCATTTCTTGCCACCATATCCCTAATATCACTTTGACTTCCAAAAGTGTAACCAAAAGTTGGTTTAAGTGTTCCGATGAACCCGGGAGCCCTTAAATACCCAGGCAAATAGGTTCCGTTGTTTTCACTATAATTAATTTGCAAACGCTTTACCATGGTGGTAATATCAACAAAAGTATTGAACACTTTTGTACCTACACTTGTTTCATCCACAACCCTAGCTCCATTCTCTCTATTGGCTGCCTCACCTCTTCTTTCTATTCCTGTTGGAGTTGCACCCCTTGCTTTGGTTTTTCTCGGATCTTTTCTTACCAACCCAATATATTTATAAAGCGTTTCCATATTTAAGGTGGAATTGATATTATGTGTGTTGGCATTCTGAATTGAATTCCCGAGATTATAATTATTTGTTGTTCCGGTAGTTTCATCAAATAATGGCAGATTGTTGTTCAAATCCGATCCTTTTTGCCATTGGAAGTCGCCCGTATAGGAATACGTCGCTTTTAAGAAACTAAAGGTTGGTATCTTGTATAGCGGAATTTCATAATTGAGTTGGAGTTGTTGGTTTTGAATATTTGGATCACCCAGATCAAAGAAGCCATCCCAAATATCAAGCGTAGGATCTTGTTTCCCATTAATGACATCATCAACAAAATAGTTCCTGACGATATTGGTATTATTGGCCGTAAAATTAAAACTCAATGATTTTGTCAGCTTGTAATTAATGGCGTACTGAAAATCAAAACGGTAGTTTCTTCGAAACAATTCTTCCAAACCAATATTACTGCCACCCAATTCCACCTCTCTAAACTTTTGTTTATTGAACTGACGCAAAATATCAGAATTGACCGTAAAACTATTTGGCAATAGATTAAAATTAAAGTCTTTCAGGATTTTAGCGTACCTGCTTTTGAAGATGGAATCATTTTTAGCGAAAGGTTCAATGGTTATCGGATTGAAATTATAGGCATAGTTAACCCCAGTCCTGACATTTTGATCTAAGGCATTTTCAATTTCAAAATCGCGATGGTGGACTTTATTATAAGAATAATTAAAGGTCAAATTTTCCACATCATAGAAGCGCGGCTTTTCATCACCAGTACGTTGTTTTCTGACCCCAATAAAATTGATGCTCCTACGTTTGGTAAAGTCTTCTGATTGCTCTAAGATCTGATCTTTTTCTGCTGATGAGCTTGCGGCGTCAAGTCTGGAATCCAGCGTTAAATCATTATAAAACTGATCATATTTAGGCGTT
>NZ_DATJCA010000175.1:0-1523 GCF_035515035.1 Gelidibacter sp.
CTAAGGTATTATAGTTGGTTGGGGCTTTTATTTTCCATCAAATGCCACTAAATTCTATTCCTAAATTCAAAAGTCATGGCAAAAATCAAACAAAACAATTTTTTAGATACTGTAAACGAAGTATTTACAAATGCAAAAGACGAAGGTATTCTCCATCTTTATGCGGAGGGGGATGATTTTACGGGACGTACCATTAAGGTGAAAAACAGAAACCTGTTTCATTTTGGTACTACGGGCTATTTGGGTCTAGAACAAGACGAACGCTTAAAGGAAGCCGCCATAGATGCCATCAGGAAATACGGAACCCAATTCCCCTTATCCAAGTCCTACATATCCAATCCGCTATACAGGACTTTGGAAGAAAAAGTTACAGCAATGTATGGCCATCCTATTATAATCACCAAAAACAGCACTTTGGGCCATTTGGGGGTAATCCCAAGTGCCGTCAAGGATCAAGATGCGATAATTCTCGACCACCAAGTACATTGGAGCGTACAGAGTGCTGCCAAGGTTTTAAAAAACAGAAGTGTACCAATCGATATGATTCGGCATAACGACCTGAACATGCTCGAAGATAAAATTAAGCGATACACCGACCAACGGAATAAAATTTGGTATATGGCCGATGGCATCTATTCCATGTATGGCGATTTTGCGCCCATATCAGACCTAAAGCTATTGAGCCAAAAATACCCACAGTTGAACTTTTATTTGGATGATGTACACGGAATGAGCTGGATCGGGAAGAACGGAACGGGCTATGTTTTGAGTGAACTTGGGGAGCTTTCGGAAAACATCTTATTATTTGGAACCCTGAGCAAAACTTTCGGTGCCAGTGGTGCCGTTCTGGCCTGCTCCAATAAAAAAATGTACCATGAAATAAAAACCTTTGGCGGCCCGCTCACCTTTTCAGCGCAATTGGAACCGGCATCGGTAGCCGCAGCCACAGCCTCTGCAGACATCCATCTTTCACCCGAAATATATACGCTCCAACACGAGCTAAGGGAACGCATCATCTATTTTAATAAGCTCCTGCAACAAACGGAGCTGCCATTGGTTGACGACAATAGCTCTCCCGTTTTTTATATTGGCACCGGAATGCCCAAAACGGGATACAATTTTGTAAACCGATTAATGGATGAGGGTTTCTATGTCAATCTCGGTATCTTTCCGGCAGTCCCTGTAAAGAACACGGGCGTACGTATCACCATATCAAGGCACAATCAAAAAGAAGAAATTAAGGGACTGGTCGAAGCCATGGCATATCATTATCCTAGGGCACTTGAAGATACGCACACCAACTCTGATCGGGTATTCCAAGCGTTTAAATTGATCCCAAAACATCCAGCAACACCACTGACCAAAGATTTAAGTTCTGAATTAAACATCCAACTGGAAGACTCCATTTTAAAAATTGACAAGCCCGTCTGGGACAACCTGCTTGGTGAACGTGGGGCTTTTGATTGGGAGGCACTAAAATTTCTTGAAGATTCCTTCAGTTGCAATAGTCGGGAAGAACACAA
>NZ_DATJCA010000176.1:0-5194 GCF_035515035.1 Gelidibacter sp.
GAATGGTGGCTTATTATGGTCTGGATGAGAATATTGGTCCGCTTAGTTTTTACGATTCCTCTGGACAATATCAAAGTATTTTAGGTAAGCCTTACAGCGAGGAAATGGGCAAACGCATTGACAAGGAAGTCCATCATCTTATTATGACGCAGTATCAACGAGCAAAAGATATTTTGATCAAACACAAAGATGAACTCGAACAATTGGCAACGCTCTTACTCGATAAAGAAATCGCCGATATTGAAGATTTAGAGCAAATCTTAGGAAAACGAAAAGCAAAAGAATTATTGAATCTAGAAGAATAATCTGTTTTTCAGAACCAATTTTATTTGGAATTGCTTTTAAACTTCAATTTATAGGGCAAGATCCAACTGGATTGGGCAATGGTCTGAGCCGTAGTATTGGGATAATATCTCCACGTTTTTGACTTTATCCAATAAAGAGTTACTGACCAAAAAGTAATCTAAACGCCATCCCGTATTGCGTTCCCGAGCCTTGAACCGGTAGCTCCAATAGGTATAAGCTATGGTATCTGGATGAAAATGCCTCCACGAATCCACAAATCCGGCGTCAAGAAGATGGTCCATCCCATCAATTTCAATTTGGGTATAACCAGCTGTTTTATTGTAATTGGCTTTATCGTTTTTAAGGTCGATAGCCTGATGGGCAACGTTTAGGTCGCCACAAAGGATAACTGGTTTAATTGCTTTTAAATTTGTTAGATAGTTCCGAAAATCTATATCCCATTGTTGTCGGTAATCCAACCGGACCAATTCTTGTCCAGAATTAGGCACATAGACATTGACCAAATAAAAGCGTTCAAATTCTGCACAAATAACACGACCTTCTTGATCATGTTCTTCGATTTGCATGTCAAAGGTTACAGTAATTGGCTTTTCCTTTGAGAGCAGCGCGACTCCCGAGTAGCCCTTTCGAATGGCCGAGTTATAATAATGATGATAATTGCTCAAATGCGATAAGGCTTTTTTAACCTCCCCATCTTGCGCTTTTGTTTCTTGAAGACAAATAATATCTGGATCCATTTTTGAGAAGTACTCAAAAAAATCCTTTTGTGTGATGGCTCGGATACCATTAATGTTCCAAGAAATTATTTTCATCATATTTATATTTTCTAGCTAACTGAAAGCATCTTAAAACACTTTCACCGTATTTATTTAGGATCTTTATAGGTGTCATACATCGATCCAAAATCAGATGCCAAAAACATATCCAACGGAATCTCTTCCTGTTTGATAAACCCTTTGTTTTTTAATTTGCCTTCAGAAACCAAGTCCACCACCGTCGATATACTACAGGCGGTGGTCCAACTTATGGCACGCCAATCCTTACCGTCCAAAGTAATTCGACGGTAAGATTCGCTAAATTCCTTCCTTCTCAAATTGCCCTCTATCTTACCTTCTACAGCGGCATAAACCAAGACGATATCTTCATCGACCAGCGGCAGGGCATTGTTCAAAATTTCTTTTGCCAACTTTCGATCATTTTTCAACTGTAAATCATAAAGAATCAATTTCATGGCATCACGATGCCCTGGATATCTCATGGTTTTATAATTGAGCATATCCACTTTGCCATCTAAAGTTTCGCACATGGTCCCCAATCCACCCGAAGTAGAAAAGGCCTCATATTGACGTCCGTTAATATTGATGGATTCAACATCATCAAGAGAACTTACCATCTTACGCTGGCTATTATGAATCACTTCAGCATCATTGAGGTACTCATTGATGACCCCTTCAGCACTCCAGGTAAAACTATAGCCCAATTGCCCCATAGGATGCAGAGGCAATGCGCCTACCCTTAACTTCACCGATCGGATTTCAGAAAATTGCGAATACAATCCCGCTCCTAGGATTCCGATAAATCCTGGTGCCAACCCACATTGAGGCGCCAAAACGGCTTTGCTGCCTTTAGACATTTTCTGAATTGCATTAAGCGTGGGTACATCTTCAGTCAAATCGAAGTAATGCACACCCATATCAGATGCCGTTTGGGCTATTTTTATATTGAGAAAATATGGCAAACAGGACACTACAGCTTGTTTGTCTTTCAGAAATTCGCGAATGGTTTCATCTTTGGAAACATCACCTTTGGTTATTTTGAAAGGGAATTTTTCATCTGGTTCAGTTTGATCCATCCCTTCTACTTCATACTTCGAACTAAGTAAGGTTGCCACCAGACTGCCTACTTTTCCCAAGCCAAGAACTCCAATTTTATCTATCATATTTTCTTTTTATAATTTGTGTCCAAAAGTTTATCTTTTCAATGTGTCCTTAAATAAAGAATCAAGACCGCTTCGCTTATAGAATAAAGACCTGATTTTAAAAAATGAGAAACACCTGTTATTTAAATTAAAATCACCCAATTACTCTCTAGAGGTGCTTTTTTAAAAATCTTTCAGCACCCTTCGCTTTCGATAGTTTTTTTATCATTTTCTTTTTTACTGAATCTTATTGATATAAAACTTGGAAATTACTAGTAAAAAATGAGAATATGAAAATTTTATACATCGAATTTTCAGAAAATAACCCTCGTAATACAGGTTGTACACCTCGATAAAAATCGCATTAAAGAAGTAAGGATAAGTTTTACGGCATTTAAAGTGTGGTGAATGCAATTTCGTTTAAATGTGATGTTTAAAAAGTTCCCTTCATTTAAAGATTTAATACTCAAGCTGATCTATGTCATATTATTTCGATGATTCGTTTCATAAATTTGGGTTTTAATTAAAACAATAGCTAAAATGAAGTCAATTTTATACGCCACCGATTATTCAGAAAGCTCCGTCGCCGCCCTCAAATATGCTCATAACCTAAGTTTAAGCTTAAATGCTAAATTATGGGTAGTTCATGTATTTGAGACGCCTTCAATAATGCAAACAAAAGCAAGAATACCCTTTCCGAAATTTGAAAAAGATACTTTTAAGAAACATACTGAGAAACTTGAGGCCTTTTGCAAAAATCATTTAGGTGGCGATTTAGAAAAGATGAATATCGAAGTTGAAGCGATTCAGGATAAAACAGCGATTGATGGTATCGTCTCCAAAGCCGTGGACATCCAGTCCTTATTCATCGTGACTGGCATGAATAGCAAAAATAAATTGCAAAGATTGATTATGGGGAGTACGGCAAGAGGTCTTGTAGAAAAAGCACCTTATCCAATTTTGACCATTCCAGAAGATAAAGCATATAATCCGATCAAAACCATCGTATATGCCACAGATTTTCAACAAGAAGATCTCGATGCCCTTTGTAAATTGGCAGCAATTGCCAAGCCTCTTGACGCAAAAATCAAAATAGTCCATATTTGCACGATGGAAAAAACCATATGTGATATAGAAAAGACACAAAGAATGGAAACCATTGGTAAACATGTGAAATATGATAACGTTGAATTAGATGTATTACATTCCGATGATATTTTTACGGAACTCATTACATATTCCGACAAAACCAATGCCGACATCATCGGCATGCTTGAGCGTGAAAGCACAAGTTACACCTCAGATCTGTTCTATCGAAATCTCTTAAAAAAAATGAAGTCTTACGGCAAAATTCCTTTAATGAGTTTTAACGCCAAAAATTATGGCAAATTCCACCTTTAAAACTATATTAATGAATCACTGAATAGAATGGCATTCTTTTAAAGGCAAGTAAAAAAAGAGTATGGAGTTCATTCAAGGGCTGGTCTATTCAGTATTTTTCTATTTTTCAACCTTCTTTCTTCGGCACTAGCAAGTTCCTCCAAATTTGATGACGACAGTCACTACCTAGGTTTTATCAATAAATAGCTCCTCATATCAATGGCTCCAAACGGTGCGTTCTTTCAATAATGACACTCTACTGCATGAGCACGCCCAACTGACCCAAGTCATTGTTAATCCTCTATATATCAAGTATATTGATAACAGATTGGAAGACTAAAATGTTCCTGATAACATCCTTATAAAAATTGAATTTTAGGGATTGCTCCCTTAAATATCCTAAACCTATTGAAAGGAACCAAAGTGGATAAATACCACTCATGGTTTTCCAAAAAATTATTAACTTAAAAATTATTTATTATGAAACGTATTTTTATTTGCTTATCTATTGCAACATTTTCAATCATGGGGATGTCTGCACAAGAAAAATTCGAAAAAATAAACTCGGTAGAAAACCAAAATAACCTAAGAGTTTACAAGCAACAACAAGAACAAGAGCTAAAAACTACCATCCGCGAGCAAACTGAAAACTATATTAAAGATGCAGCGAAAAGAATGGAGGCACAAAAAACTCAAGTTCAAAACGAATTAGAAGCCCGAAGAGAGCAGCTTACAAACAGACCGGCTGGAATGGTACCCTATACTGGTCCTGCATTAATGTATTAGTATGGTGAAATTCGCAATCTCCATCCAATTAAAGGAGAGGTGCAAATATGAGAAACTTAAGAATTAATTTTAAATTTAAGTTATTCTTATAAATGGGAAAGGCCTTTGAGATTTCAAAGGCCTTTCCCATTTTGTTTATCCATTGATTAGGTGAGGATGCTTTACGTGAAAGCGATTGCGTATCTCGCAAGTTTTATTGAAAGAAAAAATCTAGGTTGGATAATTTATGGGGTTTAAAATATCCAGCGACCAAGCAATTCAATATACTTGGTTGTATTAAGTTTTTAAGGCGATAAATTATTTTATTTTTTTCACCATTTTTTCGAAGAGATCTAATTCCGCTGCTTTTTAAACAGAGATTTGCCTTAGCTGAAGATCTGTCTTTCAAATTCGTGATACCGTCTTTTCTGTGATAATCAGGCTTCAACTTCGATACTATCATTTGTTACTATCAAAGATACGGTCAAATAACTGAAGTTTTAATTGGACACACCTTGTTACTAATGCAACAACAACCATAAGTTAGCAAAGATCGAAAACAACTTTTTACATCATTTATCTTTCAATGCCTCGAATCCTGCAATCACATCAAAAAGTTCTTCATCAATAGTGCTTTGTCTCAAACGGTTGTACCCACGTTTCAGATCCTCCAACATCTCATCAATGTTTTTTTCTGCGCGCTCCATAGCTTCGAGTCTACTGGCGTTTTCGGCCGCCAAAGATTCTGCACTGGCCTTGTACAAGGACACAAAAAGATATTCCCTAATCAGCGTACGTAAGGTGCTTTCAGTGCCACCAATAACT
>NZ_DATJCA010000177.1:0-74570 GCF_035515035.1 Gelidibacter sp.
TTGGTATCTTCCAAATAAACATTGATATTAGATGGCAGTGTAGAGAGATCATCAATACTGATGCTCAGTTCTGCTCCAGCTTTAGCTTTGATTCCCAAGGGCACGATCACATCATTAAAATCTTCATAAGGTAGAGACTGAATAGCAATATCAAGACCCGTATTGTCTTCCAGTAAATTAGTAAATATCGCAAAATCAACTGCTGTCGCTCCATAAGCAGCCGCATCATAACCTGAATCCAGGCCTTTGGTTGTGCCTTCAATAAAGTACACACTGGTGGTAACGGCATTGGATGCCCTACTTAATTTAAGTTTACTTAACGCCACATTGGTATTTCCTGGTCTCCCTACAATAAAGTCATCTGAAGTTCCTGTAGTTCTCATTTCTGGCGTAAACTTAACCACTCCACCACCAACTCTAGATTTCACAAAAAAGCCCTGTCCAGGAGTAATCCGTGTTAATATGGCAGGATCTCCTATACTAGTTTGGTTCCAAACTGTCCATTCGCCGGAATTACCAGTATAACCATATATGGCCTGATAGGCTTCTCCAGCTTCAAATTGATCCTTATTAGCCTCAAAGAACATTCCAAAATCAAGATACGATGGATATGGGTTTCCAATAAGGTTCCAAGAGCTTCTAGAACCCTCATAAATGGGAACATTTACAGCGTTCTTGGTAGTTGCCCCACTAAAACTCAGGGTTCCCCCTTCATCTGTGGCTACTCTGTAGCCCTTACCAGGAACCATCGCAATACTCTCCGAAAGACCGGTTCCTATATCAAAATTCTCATATTTACCCGAGTTCAAGTTAAATGGTGCAAAGGCATAGATGCCTTCAATACTTGGATGCTTAGATAATACACCTTCGTTTTCAGTCACAAAAGCAGCATTAAAATTTCGAGCCACAGGAGGAGAAATAAGATCATTCCCACCACCTGATGTACCTCCTATCTTATTCACATATCTATTATAAATAACTGTCCCGGTTAAATACCCAGTTTCAATCAAACTTGCATAAGAAGTGGAGTTTGAATTCAGAGTCAAGGTATTTCTAACCGATAAATTGACCGCATTAATTGGGTCTACCGTAAGGGCGGCGCCAGGTGCAACAGTAATATTACGCGCAGAGGTACTTTTTGAAATAACGGCAACACCACTTTCAATGAAAATATCATCAAACTCACTGGATTCAGTTTCTTTAACACTTGGATCACCAGGGGAAGACGACCATGCGTTGTTGTCAAAGATATAGGTTTTTGGAGTCACGACATTTATCTCTAAGGTCTGGACGCATTCTTTAGATGTCATCACTTTAATATCGGCTGCAGAAGCATATTTGTTATTAATAGTACCGGGATAAGCCCCCTCTCTTGTCTCAAGTGCTTCCAAACGTATATACCTACCTACAGCACCCCCTAGGTCGACGATTTTTAAATCATGGTTATATGCCCACATGCCTGTTTGAGCTGGCGAACCCCACACTACATCCCCAGAGGCATCAGTTGTACTGCTGACATAAATATTGTATTCTGTAATCGTTCCATTCAAAAGATTATTTGGGTTTTCATTTGGCTCATCATATGGACGAGGTAAATAGCGGAATTCAAAAACAGGGATTTCTACTCCTAAATCGAGGTCGATAAAATGGTTATGGGGACCTAAATTTGTTGCTTCCGTTATATCTTGGTCTCCAGCCCATAAAGTATGCCAATAAGACTTGATATTTTCATCAATAGCCAACGAGGCTTGATGCTTCCTTCCAACAATCTCTTCACTACAGAAATCGTGGATATCGACACCTTGGACTGCTTCAAGTTGATTTAGTGTTGCGGTTACTGTATATATTCCAGACTCAGTGATATTATTGATGATGCCATTAGTTATTTCAACCCCATCTGGACCTCTCACAACATAATCGACGTTCTCATCATTAAGCGTCAATCTGATACTATCCTCCTCACGAATGGAAATCTCTTTGGAGCCACTGCCCGAGTTATCGCCTATTTCATACACTAAATAATAGTCGTCACAAGGGTCTGGCTCCACAACAACCTTATATTCTTCATTATAAATAGCTTGGATTTCTGTTTGGGTGAGTGCAATATTGTAGAGTTTAAACTTGTCCATACGGCCATCAAGTTCATCGGTTATGCCACTACTGTTTCCATTTTCTCCTCCAGGATTATTACGTAGCTCATAAAAACCAGATAAGGTGAAGGCACTTTTCAAAGATTCTGTCGTATTGATTATGAGATCGCCTGTTACATCATCAGCGGTCTCCAACAATTCACCATTCACATAAAGCGATGCAATGCCTGTGGTTCCGTCATAAGTCCCAACCAGATGTTCCCATACTCCAGGTGTGTACCTCTTATCTTCCGTTCCGTCATGATAAATTACTGCTGCACCACCGCCCTCTGTGAAAAACTCTAATTTATATACATCCGCATGATATCCGAGAAAAAAAGACGAATATAGATTTCTACTTGAAGTTTCACCAACGTGGGTAAAAACCGCCACATTAGGAATTTTGCCGTCTGGCAACCTACTATCAACATTTCTATTCACCCAGGCCATAACCGTAATTTGGTTTGTTAACGCTGCTCCTATTGCAGGAGATGTCGGAATGTCAACAATGGAATTACTGTTAAACTCCATACCATCCATTTCAAGGGCATTTCCTGATAAACCATCAGCGGTCCAAAAATCACCAAGTGATGCTACTGGGTTTCCGTCGTCATCATGCTCTATAATTTCTCCATGATTATCATTTCCAGAAGTGTCCCTGATTAAAGCTCCAGTACCTTCAAAAAAGTCATATTCTACCAATAAATTATCTCCGTTAAGTCTTGAATCTGGAGCACCCACCATCACTACTTCCGAAACACTTGGTACTCCGTTAGCATCTATAGCGAACAACATATAATAGCCCGGTGGCATTAGGTTAGCTTCAGGAATATCTAAAATATATGCGCCATTGTTTCCTATAGTAAAATCGACTGGCACTCTGCGTTGCTCGTTATTCACACTATGGGTAGCAGAGGACATTCTTATAAAAGAAAACTTATCAATACCCGGTGTGGCCGTCACGGTTAATGTTCTTTCATAAAATGCCTTATCCGGTGCCTTTAAACTTGGACGCTCTGCCAATTCGCCATTATTATCAAACAAATAAGGCGGGCTAAATATTTCCGCATCTTTATGATTTGCGGCACATCCTTCACCACAAAGTCCGCCACCACCCATAAACACACGCCCATCCTTTAATAGAATGGCGGCACTATGGTAAGTTCGTGGTACTTGCATACTGGCCAAGGTTCTAAATAAGTTTGTTTCGGGATTAAACATCTCAGCAGATAAATAAGCCACCTCGTCCACAAAGACTTCGGCATGATCCAAACCTCCCATAATTAGCACTTCGCCATTAGGAAGCACAACGCTGCTGACATAGATCCTTGCGTGTTCAGGATCATTAGCTGTACGGGTTACGGTCACGTGGTCAGGGTCATTAGTCGTCCCTTTAATATCAATGACGTATGCACTTGGATTACCTAAACTTCCTGAGGAGTATGAAGGGCTACCACCTACTTTTAAAATTTTCCCAATATCAAACATGGCGGCACCGCCGTTCATAGACATAGAGTCTTGAGCTCTTTGTCCAATTACTTCATAAGAGCCCATTCCACTATTCCCATTAACATCAATCCAGTGCATGGTCTCTCCTGGGCCGGCGTGAAAAATCTTCCCGTTAGGTGCAGCAAATAACCATGCATGGTTATCTAATCGGTAAACACCCTCCGGTTCGCCATCTATATCGTTTTGATTATAGAGTAGCGAACCTGGCAATCCAGTAAGATGGGTCCATCGTTGTCCCTCTGCTGCATCACCTCGCCAAATTTCGCCATCGCGACCTCCAGCAGGGACGCCATCATTCCAAGACCCCCCAATAGTAAATGCCGAGCCATCGGCCAAGGTCACTGCGCCTTGATACCCTCTTGCTACTTTCATATTTTCATCAGCGGTCCAAATTCCAGTCTTAGGATCATAGATACTGGTTTTCTCATCAGAGCTTCCTCCGGTGACCAACAACCGACCATCTGGAAGGTTGTTAATGCCTGGACAGAACATATCATGAAAAGTTTCGGTTACGGTTCTTGGCAACACGCCTCCCTTGGCATCCAAACCACCATTAGGATCAAATATTTGGGTAAAGGTGTACCCATCATTCATGTCAAAGTGGTCATGGTATTTTGAAGACCAGGTCACCAATCTTCCATCTGGCAAATTTGCTACGGCCACAGGCACGATATCAAATTCAATAATATCACCCCATTGACCATCAATGTGTGGCTGAGGGGTTTGAGCAAAACTTTTAAATCCTATAAATAGTAGGAAAAGAGAAAGAGCAAAAATATTTAAGCGTGTCATAATTGTTAGGAATAAGTAGGATTGTAAAAATTAAGATAGCCTCTTCGACTAAGTCTTAACTCAAGGTTGATTAGGGTCAATATGAATTAATTCAATAGACGAATCGTCTACTTTTCGTTATAAAGAAACACACTTTAATTAAAAACGCAGATTTTATTAGGCGAACTACTAATATTTTCGACGAACTATCTCAAAAACAGATGCTTGAAAGTGGACCTATTGTTAATCATCAGGAATTTGCAATCTCGTTAACCACTCTGTGATTTCCAAATAAAACAGCCCATAATTAAGAGTGATTTTAACAGAAAAGACAACTAGAGTTAAGAATTAAGATTAAAATTCTGTTTATCGGATAGGTCTATCACACCATACTTTCCAAAATCATCTCAATATCCTTTTCCGTAGTATCGGGATTGATAAAACAAAAACGGGAGACGGTTTCAAAGTGGTCGCCGTTTTTCCATTTGGTGGGTGTGACCAAGGCAAACCCTTTGCGATGGTTTTCGTAGGTCCATTCGGTATAATCTTCCGGTTGCCAGCCTTTTCTTCGGTATAATACACAGGATAAACTTGGTTCTCGCACCAATTCCAGATCAGGATGGGCTGTGATCATTCTCCCTGCAATTTGTACCAATTGAATGCCACGTTCTACCGCTTCTCTATAGCGGTCTGTCCCGTGAGTTGCCAATGAAAACCATAAGGGTAATCCGCGTACACGACGGGTCAACTGAATCTGATAATCTGTAGGGTTGAAACCATGGGCACCTTCATCCTTAAAAATATCTAAATATGAGCCTTGTTGTGAATGGGCGTTTTTGGCCAATTCCGGCTCTTTGTAGATAACGGCACCACAATCGTAGGGCGAAAACATCCATTTGTGAGGATCAATGGTCACGCTATCTGCCTTTTCAATACCATTAAATAAATGCCGCACCGAATCTGCAACCAAAGCACCACCGCCGTAGGCGGCATCTACATGGAACCATAAATTTTCCTGTTCGCAAACGGATGCAATATCCTCCAAATCATCGATGATTCCCGCATTGGTTGTTCCTGCCGTGGCGACCACAGCAAACAATCGTTTGCGTTCATGGTCGGTCAAATTTTGAATCTTCAATTTTAAATCCTCGCCCGTCAATCGTTCTTCAGAATCGACCAAAAGAATATCTACATCGCCTACTTTTGCCATCGCCTTAATGGACGAATGCGCACCAATGGAAGTGATGATCAATCCTTTTTCGTTTTGAAATTTTGGATTTTCACGCCAATGTTCTCTCGCCGTTACAATGGCCGATAAATTGGCTGCGGTTCCACCACTTGTAAATACACCGAAGGAACCTTCTGGCATTCCGGTTAATGATACGATCCATTTCATGGCTTCATTCTCGCAAAAAATGCCGCCGGCACCTTCCATCCAATAAGCCCCGTGGATACTGGATGCTGAGGTGACCAAATCAAACATTATAGCTGCCTTGGTAGGTGATGCAGGCACAAAAGCAAGATTCCGAGGATGATCAACAGGCACATTTGCCGTTGCTAAATGATCCTTCCATAAATTAAAAGCATATTCACCACCAATCCCTTTTGCCGTAATGGTTTCTCCTACCAGGCTTTTCAGTTCTTCTTCTTTTTTGGGCTTGCCTATGGGATGCTCGGTTGCTGAGATACGCCCAATGGCGTATTTCATAATATCCAAGGTCATCTCAATTAAGTTCAAATCAATTTTGTGCATACTTTTCATAGCTCCGAAATTATTGATTTGAAACGTCTAAGATTAAGAATTCGGGTCTTAATGGTTCTAAATTTTCAACCAAATGCTGAATGATACCGTCGCCATATTCCAAATAAAACTCTGAAATATTTAGGTGTCGTTCCTGGAGACTTTGGCGTGGAAATAATTCATCTTGAAGGATTTTTACACGTTCCAAAACATCTTCCATTTTTCGCTTTTGAGCCTTTAATAACCGCTGCTCAAGATTCTCAATCCCTTTGATTTGCTTCACTTCTTGGGCGGCAACCGCACCTTTAAAGGATTTATCGGTTTGCTCAGCCAAAGCATATAAATCTTCAAATTGCTTCTTTAAATGTTCTTTTTGAGGTGTGAAATCGATGTTGATATCAGAAATGGATTTGGTCACCTTGGTCATCAAATCATCTTGACTCAAAAAGAGATCCGCAACGGATACCTTCAATTTACTAAGTCTTTCTTTCTGTTTTTCCGTGATGAGTAATACTGAATTTCTTAATAGCAAAATTGGAAAGGTCACATCCTGTGCTTCAAAATTAGATTTCAATTGCAACCAATAGGCCAATTCTCCGCCACCGCCGATATAACATAGATTAGGCAGGATAATTTCTTGGTACATGGGACGCAAAATCACATTAGGGCTGAACCGTTCAGGATGCTCATTGACCTCAGCCAGCAATTCGTCTTTCGTCCAACGGATATCAGTGTCCAAAACACCAAATACACCTTCGGTTTCTAAAATCCGTCCTCTTAAATTTGTATTGAGATAGAATAAATTAATTTCTCTGGGATTGACCTGTATTTTATAATTGGAAGGTAATTTATTTATAGCTTCATTAGTTGCGGAAACTTTCTCAAATGCCGTTTGCTGAATCAATTCTTCAGCAATATAGGGCAGGTACATGTTTTTTAATACAGGATCGTTCCCATCCAAAATCACCAAACCATAAATGGCGAACAATTTATTTACCAAAAACCGAGTGGCCTGGGTTAAATTATCATGTTCCAAATACGCTTGTTGAAATAGCTTTTTTAAAGATTTAGAATTTTCACTTTTGTCCAATTGTGCGGCAAACACTTCATAAACATGGTCCAAACCTTTCAAATCCAGTTCTCCTACGGCGCCAGATGCTTCCCGATTCCACTGCACTTTTTTCCCCTTAAAATTAAAGAAGTTGATTTCTTCAAAATCGTGATCTTCTGTAGCCATCCAAAAAACAGGCACAAAATTAAAGTGGGGATAGGCGGTTTTTAGTTCCTTACAAAGATTGATTGTGGAAACAATCTTATAGAAAAAATACAAAGGGCCAGTAAACAAATTCAGCTGATGCCCTGTGGTCACCGTAAACGTTGTGCCGTGTTTTAGGAGATCAATATTGGTTAGGGTCATGGAAGAAATACTCAACCCTTCATATTGCAGCATGAGTGCCTTGACCAAATCTGATCTATTTTTCTTATTATAATTTAATTGCTTTTCTTCAATCTGCTTTTCAAAATTCCCAAGTTTTGGAAAACGATTATAAAATGGCTCGAGATTTTCCTTTTCATCTAGATAATCGCAAATCAAGGAAGAAAAATAGTTGGTGTCTTTGAATGGGATATAATGGGTTGGCATATTCGAATTTAAATTTGAATTGTAAAGATAATGCTCTTAACTTTTTTTGAGTACTAAATTAAAGTTAATTCACTTTGGCTTCCTATCTTTACTCAACTAATTTATTCCACACCCCTTCATTATGCATAAACTATCGGTTTTTCTTTTTGTCTTATTGAGTCCTATTTTTACATTGCAAGCCCAAAAACTTCAGTCACCATCTGATTTTCTTGGTTATGAATTGGGCACTGAGTTTTCAAGGCACCATCAAGTGGTGGACTATTTTAAAATGGTAGCCGCCCAAATGCCCAATCAGGTAAAACTTGAAACCTACGGAGAAACTTATGAAAGACGTCCACTTTACACCGCCATTATTTCATCCGAAGAGAACATAAAAAACCTTGAAACCATCCGACAAAATCACCTAAAGAATGCGGGTGTTATTGATGGAAACCCAACTTCCAATGACATTGCCGTGGTTTGGCTGAGCTATAATGTTCACGGGAATGAGGCGTCAAGTACGGAAGCGTCCATGAAAACCATTTACGCCTTATTGATAGAAAAACAAGAATGGTTGAAAAACACTGTGGTGATCATTGATCCATGCCTGAATCCTGATGGTCGTGACCGATACGTCAATTGGTACAATCAAACAAAAAGTACCCCTTATGATATTGACCAACAAGCCAGCGAACAGAACGAACCTTGGCCAAGAGGCAGAGCCAACCACTACCTATTTGACCTCAACCGAGACTGGGTTTGGGCGAGCCAAAAAGAAACTCAGGCACGACTAAAAGTTTATAACAAATGGTTACCGCAAATTCATGTCGATTTCCACGAACAGGGCATCAATGATCCGTATTATTTTGCACCAGCCGCAGAACCTTTTCACGATATTATCACCGATTGGCAACGTGATTTTCAGACGCAGATTGGAGAAAATCACGCCAAATATTTTGACGCCCACGGTTGGCTGTACTTTACACAAGAGCGTTTTGATTTGCTCTATCCAAGTTATGGCGATACGTACCCAACCTATATGGGCGCTATTGGAATGACCTATGAGCAAAGTGGCCAAAAAGGTTTAGGGGTCTTGAATGACGAAGGTGACATCCTAACCCTAGTCGATCGTTTGGAGCACCATCATACAACAGGATTGTCTACGGTAGAGATGGCTTCAAAAAATGCTGAAAAACTGAATATGGAATTCAAGAAGTTCTTCGCAAACAAGAATCTCAAGTACAAAAGTTTTGTTTTGAGTGGTTCTTCTGATAAAATAGACGGACTAAAAGCATTATTGGACAAACACGAAATCACTTATGGTGCCGCAGCGTCAGGAAAGATTTCAGGGTACAGTTATAAGGACCGCAAAAACGGGAATCGCAATGTAAACTCTGAAGACTTAGTGATCAGTGCCCAGCAACCAAAAGGTCAGATGGTTCAAGTGCTATTTGAACCCCACACACATTTGGCTGATTCCATTACTTACGATATCACCGCGTGGAGTTTACCTTATGCCTATGGATTGGATGCCCTGGCCAGCGCTAATTTAGTCGGAACCACAACTATTGGAAAGACTCAAGAATTAAATACGAAAAACACCAATGCCGTAGCGTATGTGGCTAAATGGGACCATATGAAGGACGCTGAGTTTTTAGCAGAATTATTAAAGCAAAATATCAAAATCCGTTTCACGGAAAAACCTTTAACTACTAGGAATTCGGAATCTTTTGATCGGGGCGCCCTGATTATTATCAGAGGTGACAATAAAAAAGTTGAAAATTTTGATGATATCGTGATTGCCGCCGCCAACAAGTTTAAGAGAAAAACGGTTGCCGTTACCAGCGGATTTTCAAAAACAGGTCCTGATTTTGGATCGCCTGATGTCAAGTTGGTCAATAAACATAATATTGCAGTACTCTCCGGCAATTACACCTCGTCTTTGGGGTATGGCGAAGTCTGGCATTTCTTTGAACAGCAATTGCATTATCCTGTCACCTCAATCAATACCGATAATTTTGCAAGAACCAACCTCGATAAATACACGGTTTTGGTCATTCCAAACGGATATTACAGCAAATTCTTCACCGATTCCAATTTGGAAAAACTAAAAAGTTGGGTCAAAAAAGGAGGTAAAGTCATTGCGATTGATGGCGCTTTAAACATTTTCGCAGATCAAAAAGATTTCGGTTTGAAGACCAACGCATCAAAGGACACTACCACCGTAAAAACTAACCTTATTGCATATGCAGAACGTGAGCGTGAGGACACTAACGATTTGATTACAGGCACTATTTTTAAAACGGAAGTGGATAATACGCACCCCTTGGCATTTGGCTATGAGAAAAACTATTATACTTTAAAATCAGGATCCAAAGCTTACAGTTTACTCGAAAAAGGCTACAACGTGGCCTATTTAGGTGATAACCCAAAGAAAGCATCGGGATTTGCCGGAAAGAACACTTTAAAAAATCTCGAGAATTCCCTGGTTTTCGGTGAAGAACGCCTTGGTCAAGGAAGCATCATCTATATGGCTGACAACATCCTTTTTAGGAATTTTTGGGAAAATGGCAAATTATTTTTTGTCAATGCCGTTTTCTTCGTGAACAATAATGCCTTCGAATTATAAGATACGAAAACTAACCGCTAAAGTCATTTGGCACGTCTATTTTATTTCGTATTTTAATAACAAAAAACAATAGGATATGAAAACTAAAATACATTTCGCGTGCCTCGCCTATAAAACCTATGTGCTCAGTTTGGTTTTTATTGTTTTTTGCGGGTTGACAAGTTTTTCACTCACACTATTTCAAGAGCACGAAATGGCGCAAACTTTCACCGAATATAGAGGCGTTGTGGTGGATAGCAAATCCAAAGCACCGTTATCATTTGCGACTTTAACCCTTGACGGAACGAACATCAGTACGGTGACCAATTCTGATGGCGAATTCTTATTAAAAGTTCCAAATTCCATGCTCAACAATGCTGTCAGCATCTCTTTTTTAGGATATCAAGTCAAGACAATTCCGCTTTCGAATTTAAATGGTGAGGATATTCAAATTTTACTGGAAGAATCTGTAATGCAACTTTCAGAAGTTAAAATTAACGTGCCCAAAGACGCTAGAAGCTTGGTAAAGACCGCTTTAGATAAAAAAGGAGACCATTACATCAATGAAGAGACAATAATGACTGCTTTTTATAGGGAAACCATCAAAAAAAGACGTCGCGATGCGTCTCTATCTGAAGCCATTGTTGAAATTTATAGAGATCCTTATAGCTCCACGAAAGTAGATAAAATCAAACTTGTCAAAGCACGAAAAAGCACGGACTATAACAGGCTAGATACCTTGGCGGTAAAGTTACAAGGCGGTCCATTTAGTGCCCTCTATGCGGACATGATAAAGTATCCTGATTATATATTTCCCGAAAACAATCTTTCCATGTATGAATTTTCTTTTGATACCCCAACTGAAATCAATGACCGTTCTGTTTATGTAGTAAAATTCAAACAACTACCTGAGCTTGACCAACCGTTGTATTATGGAAAGCTTTATATTGATGCCGAAACCTTTGCCTTGGTCAGCGCCATTTATAATTTGAATGTTGCCAATCGGGAAATGGCATCCAAAATGTTCGTCAGAAAAAAACCCAATAAAGTTACCGTTTACCCCACAGAAGCTGCATATCGGGTTGATTATAGAATCAAAGACGGGAAGTGGTATTATGGCTATAGTAACCTTCAATTGACGATGAAAGTGAATTGGAAAGGCAGATTGTTCAATAGTGTTTACACCTTAAATAGCGAAATGGCCATTACAGATTGGGCAAAGAGTCTGGATGATTCCTTTACCCGAAAAGAAACCTTACGGCCTACGGTAATTTTGAGTGAGCAAGCCTCAGGATTCTCTGATCCAAAATTTTGGGGTGAATATAATATTATAGAACCAGAGAAATCCATTGAATCTGCCATCGATAAAATCAACAAGCAAATGGAGAAACGAAAAGGAAAAGAGTAAAGGTTATTCTCTATTCTCTTTTTTTATTCTCCTCTAGTGCATTAAAACATATTTAAAAGAGTTTAAATAACAATCGCTGTTGATTTTTAACCTGACGTTCGAAGAATTTACGATATGTAATTCCAATTAATTTCCAGATGTCGTGCACCACCAGTATTTATCGGAATTTTAGAGCGTAATAGTTAAAAGCTCATAAAATAGGTTTGAAAGTTTCACTTATCTGTCAGTACCGAATAATGACTGTTCAATGTCGAAATTGAGAATACTTTATTACACAAAAGACGCGGACCTGCAATTGAATTGTATAAATGAAATAGTGCTGTTTAAAGAATTAATTTAAAGAATTAGTAACTGATCCACAAATTCATTAATAGGGGCAAAACCTTGCCCTTTAAAGCAAAAAATAAGACTTACATTTGCAATTAAACGCTAAAAGAAAGCACCCAAATTGGCTCTTGTTTTTAGAGGATCCTGATGATAAAAAATTTTGTTTATGCAAGTTACTAAACCACATTTTCTCGAATTAATAAAGAATAAAAAATGGCGTGAATTAAAGCGTTCTTTACAGGACATGGATGCTTTGGACCTGTCACTAATGGTGGAAAACTTCTCAAAGAATGATAAGATCATTTTATTTAGATTGTTATCCAGGGACCAGGCCAAGAACGTTTTCAAAATGCTCTCGCAATCTGATCAAGAGGAAGTCATTGAGGGAATGTCTGAGAACTCCCAAAAACTTTCGCGATTGCTCAACGATATTGAGCCTGATGATCGAACTGCATTTTTTGAAGATTTACCTAGAGACATCGCACAAAGCCTCATTGAGATGCTCTCTCCCGAAGAACGAAAAATCACCGTTCAACTTTTAAGCTATCCAAAAGATAGTATTGGACGTTTGATGACTCCTGAATTTGTAGCCATTAAAGAAGACATTAGTGTTGCCAAAGCTTTTGAACATATTAGGGAGTTTGGACAGGATTCTGAAACTTTAAACGTCATCTATATTATCGACAACGACTGGAAGTTAATTGATGACATATCTATTAAAGACCTCATCTTAGCCAGTCCAGAACAACAGGTCTCAGAATTGCTGGATCATCGGTTTGTCTTTCTTAATGCCAAAGACGATCAAGAAACTGCCATACAGGTTTTTAAGGATTATGATCGGGAAGCCATGCCCGTTTTAAGCGAAGAAGGTGTGCTTTTAGGGATTGTTACTTTTGATGACATTCTGGATGTTATAGAGGAAGAGTCCACTGAAGATTTCCATAAATTTGGATCTATTCAAAATGCCAGCAAAAATCCACTTAAGGAGCGTATTCTTATCCTGTATAAAAACAGAATTGTTTGGCTTGTTCTTTTAGTCTTTATGAATGTTTTTTCAGGAGCAGCTTTAGCGAGCTTTGAAGATGTTATTCAGCAAGTAGTTGCTTTAGTATTCTTTTTGCCTTTATTAATCGATAGTGGCGGTAATGCCGGATCGCAATCCGCAACCCTGATGATTCGTTATTTAGCCTTGGGAGAAATCCAATTATCCGATTGGTATAAATTAATTGGCCGCGAGTTATTGGTCTCTTTTTTATTGGGATTGACCATGGCGGCCAGTGTTGCTGCCGTGGCAAGTTTTAGAGCCCCAGAAGTAATTGTTGTCGTCTGCATCGCGATGGTTTTAAACGTGATGCTTGGAAGTTTAATCGGAATGCTTTTGCCTTTTATATTTACCAAGTTAAAAATTGACCCAGCCACGGCAAGCGCGCCATTGGTAACGTCAATGTCTGATATTTGTGGGGTATTGATTTATTTCTCTCTTGCCGCACGCTATTTTGGATTCTAGATAACGCATGCTATAGGGAAACCAAGTTTCGAAACACTATTCAAAGGAATCGATTTTTTCGAAAACCGACGTTTAGATATAATTATCCTGTAAATATATTTAGGCGGTCACCACTTCGCCATAAAGATCAAAATCTTCAGCTTCCGTAATTTTGACCATGGCAAATTCACCTGTTTTTAAATAATTCTTCGTGGCATCAATACGGACTTCGTTGTCAACGTCTGGCGAATCAAATTCCGTGCGGCCTACAAAGTAATTTCCTTCCTTACGGTCAATAACCACTTTAAACTCCTGCCCTATTTTGGCTTGGTTCAATTCCCAAGAAATTTGAGATTGGATTTCCATAATCTGGTTGGCGCGATCTTGCTTAACATTCTGAGGCACATCATCTTCTAAATTGTAAGCATGGGTATTTTCTTCATGACTATAGGTAAAGCAACCCAAACGCTCAAAACGCATATCTTTGACCCATTGTTTTAATTCTTGGAAATTCTCTTCAGTTTCTCCTGGATAGCCTACAATTAAGGTCGTTCTAATGGTCATTTCTGGAACTGTAGCTCTGAATTCCTTAAGTAGTTTTGTCGTTTTTTCCTTAGTGGTTCCACGACGCATGCTTTTAAGAATATCATCGGAAATATGTTGCAACGGAATATCGAGGTAATTACATATTTTTGGCTCACGCTTCATGACATCAAGCACGTCCATTGGGAATCCGGTTGGAAATGCATAATGCAAACGGATCCACTCTACGCCTTCAACTTTAACAAGCGCTTCAAGCAATTCGGCAAGGTTACGTTTTTTATATAAATCGAGGCCGTAATAGGTTAAATCCTGAGCAATCAAGATTAATTCCTTAACCCCTTTGGCGGCCAGTTTTTCAGCTTCAACAACGATATCTTCAATTGGCGTCGATCGGTGTTTGCCACGCATGATCGGGATGGCACAAAAACTACAAGGTCTGTCGCAACCTTCGGCTATTTTTAAATAGGCATAGTTTTTTGGGGTGGTGGTTAAACGCTCACCAATCAGTTCATGCTTATAATCGGCACCCAAGGCTTTCAATAATCCCGGAAGTTCCGTCGTTCCAAAATATTGGTCTACATTGGGAATTTCCTTTTGTAAATCTGGCTTGTAACGTTCACTCAAGCATCCGGTCACGAAAACTTTATCTACTTCACCATCTTCCTTTTTTTGCATAAATTCAAGAATGGTATTGATGCTTTCTTCTTTTGCATTATTGATAAAGCCACACGTATTGATCACCACAATATTGCCCTCCTCTTCATGCACCACATCTTTACCGCTCGCTTTGAGTTGCCCCATAAGGACTTCACTGTCATAAACATTCTTGCTGCAACCTAAGGTTACAACGTTTATACGGTTCTTTTTAAGCGATTTCGTTCTCATATTCAAAAAAATTAAGTGTGCAAAGGTACGGAATAAAACGATTTAAGAATGACGATTTTCGATTGATAAATTACGGAGAGGATAAAATGAAATTGCCCGCCAGTCCGTAGCTTTCGCGAAGGCGGAAAGTTGAAGTTGAAACTTTGAAACTGGAACTTTAAGTTTTTTCTCCCTCAGATGGCGCAGATCTTCAAAGAATATAAGCTCGAATCTCTGTACAAACTTCACTTGCTTCACCTGGCTTAATTTGGTTATTTTTTCAACTTTAAAAACCCAGCAGTTAACAAATCTTTCCTCGTTTGAAGGCGGAGTGGTTTCTGCTTCAGCAGAGAATTAGAAGTCAAGGTAGTTTTTAATTTTGATAAATTCGATCCTTATTTTGCTATTCTCTTTGATTCCTTAGTTGTCGCTTTTGCAGAATAAACCTTTCCGTCTTCAATTCCTTTGCTGGAAATGATTCCACCTTCCCTTAAAAAGTGAAGGAATTTTTTGAGATCCATACAATTTAAAATATCACTCTTAATTTTACCTGCTCCTTTGAACTTTGAACTTTGAACTATAAAGCCAATCAATTATAGTTCTCAGGAGCCATACGACGCTTCGAAGCCTGTTCATACGAATAAGCCCAAGCTAAAAGCGAGGCTTCTGACAATGGTTTTCCTATAAAAGTCAAACCTTTAGGCTCTCCACTTTCTGTATACCCCATCGGAACCGTGATGGCTGGATATTCTGCAACCGCCGCAAATCCGGCATGATAGTTATTTATGGATAAAACACCGTCCAAATGCTCTCTATTTAATGGCGTGTCGAAAAATAATTTTCCATTGGTTTTCAAGATGTTTTTGATGGACTCAAATTCCTCATCCGTCGCTAAATCTGCAACAATTCCTGCAAATAAGCTTTGACCATAAGGCATGGTCGCGGCGGAATCTTTTTTGTTGAATGCCATGATATCTTCCACAGATTTAACGGCCAGTCTAGAGTCTCCCGAAGTTTCAATATAGTGTGGGAGATCTTTCTTCATATCCAAATTGAGAAGTCTCAAAAAATCTGGTAATTCGATTTTTTCTGGTTCAATTTCAATGATAATGGCGCCATCGGATTTTAAATCTTCAATGGCACGCACATAAAGAGAATCTTCCAACAAGGTGGTGAATACGCCAAAACGCTTGCCTTTGAGCTCAGATGTTTTAAAGTTGTTTTCGTAATAGGATATGTTATCTAAAGATTTGTTGACCGATTTTGGATCCTTATCATCAAATCCAATCATGGCGTCCAAAAGAATGGCCGTGTCCGTGACATTCTTAGCCATGGGACCAGGCGTATCCAATGTTGATGAAATAGGCACAATCCCACGCCTGCTCAACAACCCAACAGTAGGTTTCAATCCAACTCCTGAATTTTGGCTGGCGGGCGATAAAATAGATCCAGAGGTTTCAGTCCCAACCGCCGCCACACAAAAATTAGCAGCTACAGCCACCCCACTTCCTGAACTTGATCCTCCAGTATCCATAATCTTCCGACCATACGGATTTAAGGTCTGTCCACCAACAGCACTATAACCGCTTGGACAATCGCCACAAAAGAAATAGGCCCATTCGCTTAAATTCGCCTTTCCTAAAATGAGCGCGCCATGTTCTTTCAAGCGTTCCACAATAAAAGCATCGTTGGTATTATTACTCTGAAAGGCTACAGCCCCGGAAGTCGTTGGCATATTAACCGTATTGACATTATCTTTCAAAAGAAGGGGCATTCCGAAAATGGGATGCTTTCGCATCTTGTTTTTAAAAGCAATATCCTTTTTTCTCGCTTCAGAAACAACATTAGGATTTAAGGAGATCACCGCGTTTAAGGAGAGATCATTTTCTCTATCAAAAACCCTGATACGATAAAGGTAAAATTTGGTCAATTTTTCATAAGTCAATTTTCCTGATTGAATATGCTCTTGTAAGGTTGGAATATCTTGTTCTAAGACCAATGGTTTTAGAGCGATGTATTCTTCTTCAGTAAAATCCGACAACTCGTGTTCGAAGCTTTCCCAGAGGTTCGACTTATTAATATATTTTGAATCCAGCACTTTAAATTCAGTAAATTCCTTCGCAGAAATCGCACTGATGTCTGTGGTAGGCTTTTTGGTTTCCTTTACATTGTTTTCAGGGTTCTTACAAGAGCATGCGATCATAAACGTGATACATAACAAAATGGGTTTCATGGTTTGGATTTTTATTAAAAATACTAAAAAGGAATCGATTATTCCGCGGAAGGTGCAGGAAGTCTCAATCCAGTGGATCTTATACGAAAAATTTTGTCCAAAATCGCCTTAAACCCAAAAGAAGTCGCCTAAAAAGTTATAACAGATGAAGTGGTCAGATATCTGAAAATATTCTAAAAAACCCGTATCTTTGTAAAAATTTTTAACTGATGAAACTCTTACTTATTACAATCGTCCTTTTAGCTCTTGGATTTGCTGGAATTGCCATAAAAATATGGGCAAAAAAAGACGGTAAATTCGCTGGTACCTGTGCCAGTCAAAATCCGATGCTTAACAAAAATGGCGACTCTTGTGGATTCTGCGGAAAATCACCTGATCAATTTGAAAACTGTAACGAACCTCAACACTCTTAACAGTTAATGATTATTTTACATGTACTTTTCTACATCTTTATTGTAGTCATTCTTGTTCAATTGTTTTTTTACGCTTATGTTTTCTCTAAGGTCAAACAGAAAAAGCACACAACTTCCTCCACCAATAAACCTAACGTTTCTGTTATTGTCTGTGCCAAAAATGAAGCCAGTAATTTAGAGAAATTTCTACCATCCATTTTAAACCAAGACTATCCCAACTTTGAATTGGTATTGATAAACGACAGTTCTACTGATACCACATTGAAAGTCATGGAGCGTTTTAAGGCGAATCATAACAATATAAAAATTGTTAATGTAAAGAACATTGAGGCTTTCTGGGGGAATAAAAAATATGCGCTCACTTTAGGCATTAAAGCAGCAACACACAACCACCTCTTGTTTACTGACGCCGATTGCAAGCCTGTTTCCAATCAGTGGATTACTGAGATGACCGGCTGTTTCTCAAATGAGCATCAGATGGTTTTAGGCTATGGCGCCTATGCAAAAGAGAAGAAATCATTTCTAAATAAATTGATCCGTTTTGAAACTTTAATGACCGCCATCCAGTATTTTTCCTATTCAAAATTAGGACAACCTTATATGGGTGTTGGCAGAAACTTAGCATATACAAAAGATTTATTTTTTGAAGCTAGGGGTTTTATGGATCATATGCACATCAAATCAGGAGATGATGACCTTTTTGTAAATCAGATTGCCAACGCAGAAAACACCACCATTTGTATATCTAAAAACAGTTTTACAGAGTCCATTTCTAAAAAATCATATAGTGATTGGGTCATTCAAAAACGCCGACATATCACAACCGCCAATCATTATAAAACAAAGCATAAGGCCATATTGACCTTATTTCATATATCCCAATTTTTATTTTTCATCTTATGCATTGTTCTCATCAGTGCTCTTTTCAATTGGGAAATAGTTGCTGGATTAATTGTTTTAAGGTATTTAGCATTATACATCACGCTGACTTTAGCGGCTAAAAAATTAGAAGAGAAAGATTTAATTCCTTTGTTTCCTCTTCTCGAAATATTTTTAATTGTGACTCAATTCTCTATCTTTATAAAAAATCTCATCTCAAAACCAAATCGTTGGAAATAAAAGAAATCATTAAAAAAGCAAAAACAAATGACCAATCAGCATTTAATGCCTTGTTGGATTTTTTTTGGAATGATGTCTACGGCTTTCAATTGAAGCGAACCGAAAATGAAAATGATGCCGAAGATATCGCCATTCAAACATTTTCAAAAGCTTTCGACAAAATCGGAACCTATAACGAGACCTATGAATTTAAAACCTGGCTGATTGCCATCTCTAAAAACATTCATATTGATTTGATCAGGAAACGAAAATCCTCAATTCAAAACCGGCCCAACCAAAGTGATGATGATCATTTTCATAACATAATTGACGAATCTCCTTCTCCTGAAGACAAACTTATCACTGAACAGAATTTAGCTAAATTACTTCGGGATATAAAGAAATTAAAGCCACATTACCAAGAAGTCATTAACTTGAGGTACTTTCAGGAATTAACTTATAAGGAAATATCTGAAGAACTTAACGAACCCATAAACAACGTTAAGGTCAAGCTTCTAAGAGCAAAAAAATTATTGGCGGAGATAATTATTAAATAGCAGTGAGAATCAGTTTTAAAAAGTTAGGTCCTGGTTTATTATTTGCCGGAGCTGCTATTGGTGTTTCTCATTTAGTTCAATCTACTCGCGCCGGTGCCGATTTTGGCTACGGACTTATTTGGGCATTACTTTTGGTCCATATTTTTAAATATCCCTTCTTTCAATTTGCACCAAGATATGCCTTGGCCACAGGAGAAAGCCTTTTGGATGGCTATAAGAAAATGGGGAAAGGTGTTTTAATTGCTTATTTCATCCTCACGTTCACCACCATGTTTACCATCCAAACTACGGTAACCATTGTTACCGCAGGTATTGCTTCCACTCTTTTTGGAAATCTCATTTCATCAGAAATATGGGCCGTCATTATTCTTTCAATTTGTGCGCTCATATTGATAAAAGGTAAATACAGTTTTCTGGATCAAATAATGAAGATCATTGTCATTACACTCACCATAAGTACCATAATTGCTGTAATTCTCGCGTTGAACACCAGTCCGCAACCCTTGTCACTCACGCAGAAATTACCAGAAAACACATTGGAAATTGGCTTTTTAATCGCTTTCATGGGCTGGATGCCCGCACCTTTGGACATTTCCGTTTGGCAATCTTTATGGGCCTTGGAGAAACAAAAAGTGAACAAAGATTATGACTTAAAGTCCTCGCTATTCGATTTTAATGTGGGCTATTTGGCGACTATTATTATCGGACTCGGATTTATGGCCCTCGGCGCCTTGGTCATGTTTCAAAGCGGCTCCACATTTAGTGATAAAGCTGGTGAATTTTCCAATCAACTCATCTCCATGTACACTAAAAGCTTAGGCAATTGGTCTTACCTCATCATCGGTATCGCCGCATTTACGACCATGTTCAGCACAACCTTAACCACTTTAGACGCTTCTCCAAGAACTATGGCAAGAACATCAGAGCTACTGTTTGGCCGTTTGTTAAAACATAATTACTTATGGTGGATTGCCCTATTAATAGTTGGAACCGTTTCTATTTACTTCTTCTTAGGTTCCGAAATGGGCTTGCTCATAAAAGTGGCCACCATCATTTCATTTTTGACCGCACCATTTTATGCCATTATAAATTATAGGCTAATCAGCAGCAAACACATGCCTGTAGAATGGCGACCGTCCCTAAGAATGCACATATTAAGTTGGTTAGGGATTCTCTTTTTAATTGGCTTTAGCATTTGGTATCTGACCACGCTATAATATATATTTTCAAATATACTTTGTACCTTTGTCTTTGTAAACTTCCTAATAAATGAGTACAGAAACTATTTCAAAAGTAATTCCAGAACGTATCCCAAAACCAAAATGGCTAAGAGTAAAACTGCCAACGGGTAAAAAATATACAGAACTTAGAGGTCTAGTGGACAAATATAGTTTGAACACCATCTGTACATCTGGAAGCTGCCCAAACATGGGCGAGTGCTGGGGAGAAGGAACAGCCACCTTTATGATCTTAGGAAACATATGTACGCGTTCTTGTGGGTTTTGTGGTGTAAAAACTGGACGTCCTGAAACTTTAGATTGGGATGAACCAGAAAAAGTAGCACGTTCCATAAAAATCATGAATATTAAGCACGCGGTTTTGACCAGTGTCGATAGAGATGATTTGAAAGACATGGGAAGTATCATGTGGGCAGAAACCGTGAAGGCGGTACGACGTATGAATCCTGATATCACATTAGAAACACTTATTCCCGATTTTCAAGGAGTAGAACAACATATTGATCGGATTGTTGATGTGGCACCTGAAGTGGTTTCACATAACATTGAAACCGTGAAAAGATTGACCCGCGAAGTAAGAATTCAGGCGAAATATGAGCGTAGTTTAGGCGTTCTTAAATATTTAAAAGCTCAAGGACAACGCAGGACCAAATCGGGCATCATGCTTGGTCTGGGCGAAACTCGTGAGGAAGTTATTGAAACCTTACATGATTTACGAGCTAATGATGTTGATGTAGTTACCATTGGGCAATACTTACAACCTAGTAAAAAACATTTGCCCGTAAAACAGTTTATTCTTCCTGAACAGTTTAAAGAATATGAAACCATTGGATTGGATCTTGGTTTCAGACACGTAGAAAGTAGCGCCTTGGTAAGATCTTCTTACAAAGCTCAAAAACACATCCACTAATGATCAGGGTTGCAATCAACGGCTTTGGAAGAATTGGTCGACGGGTATTCCGGCTTATTCAAGAACGTGAGGGCATTCAGGTAGTTGCCATTAATGATTTGGCAGATGCCAGAACTTTAAGTCACCTGATTAAATACGACAGTATCCATGGTGTTTTAAAAAACAAGATCACCTTTGATGATAACCACATCATTTTTGACGCGCAGCAAATTCCTTTACTAAATCAAAAACAGATTGAAGATATTGACTGGACACCTTATGACGTTGATTTCGTTATAGAGGCCACAGGGAAATTTAAAACTTTGGAAGCTTTAGAAAACCATCTTAAAAACGGAGCGAAAAGAGTTATCCTATCCGTCCCTCCAATAGACGATTCAATAAAAACCGTTGTGCTGGGCGTTAACGACAACATCCTGGACGGAACGGAAACCATCATCTCCAATGCTTCGTGCACCACAAATAACGCAGCACCAATGCTAGCGGTCATTGACAATCTTTGCGGCATTAAACAGGCCTACATAACCACAGTCCATTCGTACACAACAGATCAAAGTTTACATGACCAACCGCACAAAGATTTAAGACGTGCTCGGGCTGCGGGTCAATCTATCGTTCCAACAACAACCGGGGCGGCAAAAGCACTGACCAAAATTTTCCCTCAACTGAGTGATGTTATTGGTGGCTGTGGCATTCGGGTTCCCGTACCTAATGGTTCTTTAACGGACATTACTTTAAACGTTGAAAACACAGTGTCCATTGAAGAGATTAACGAAGCCTTCAAAAAAGCTTCAGAAACGAATCTCAAGGGCATTTTGGAATATACGGAAGATCCTATTGTGTCCATTGATATTGTTGGTAATCCGCACTCCTGTATTTTTGATTCTCAAATGACCTCCGTCATTGGCAACATGATCAAAATTGTGGGATGGTATGATAATGAAACTGGATATTCAAGTAGAATTTTAGATTTGATAAGCGATTTGTCGAAGAAATAGTCGCTTTTGTCGAATAAATAATTATATTTGTTTCCATAAAGTGACCAAAAATGTCCCAAACTAAATACCATATAGTTGCTTTTCTTGTCTTAATATCTATGACATTATTTTCACAAAATAATGCTCCTGAAGATATTGACATTCTTAAGATGCGCGTTCAAAACTACATTACCCAATCGGGTTTTGAAACGGAGCGCGGCAACTATTATAATGCCAAGGAAAATCTCGAAAAAGCTTTAGCTATTGCCAAACAAATTGGCGATAAAAAAAGCGAAGGGAGTATTTATACCAAAATAGCAAAAGTTCAATTTATTGTTGAAGAACCAGAAAATGCGCTTGTATCCTTAACCAAGGCCGCTGAGTTGCAGAGAGAGATCAACGACTATACTAACCTGGCCATTACCTATAATGTACGTGGCATACTTCATACGAGTAAAAAAGAGTATCCCATTGCCCTGGATTACTTTAACTCTGCCAAAACTAGATTTGAAGAAGAAGGTCTAGAACGGCTTATTTCAGATGTCAATTTAAATCAAGCCAAGGTCTATATTGAATTGGAAGATTATAAAACTGCCAAAGCCAAGCTTGAGAAAACCATCATATTAGCCAAAAAATATAACCAGATAAGTATTTTAAGCAGTGCTTACATTAACAGCGGAAAAGTTCTTCACAAACTTGGAAATGACGATGTAGCGCTTTCTATGGCCAATCAAGGACTGGAACTGGCAATAAAAAATAATATTCCCGAATACATTAATGATGGTTATTTGACATTAAGCGATATCTATCAGGCAAATGAAGATTATAAACTTTCCAATCAATATTTAAGAAAACACATTCAATTATCAGATTCCTTATTAGATATCAAACGCGAAAATCTCTCACCTGAAAGAAAATCGCAATTTATAACGGAATATAAAGATTCTGAACGCAAGCAAATGGAAGTAAAGCTTGAAGAAGCCGACGCCTCAAATAACTTGACCAGAATCACAACCATCTTAAGTATCGCATTAATTACCATTCTATCGTTACTCACGTTATCACTTTACAAAAACAACAACATTAGGCTCAAAACCAACAATATGCTCCATAAAAAAAATGATGAGCTTATTATTGCAAAGGAAAAGGCCGAATTGGCTTCCAAAACTAAAGCCAACTTCCTATCAACGGTTACACACGAACTTAGAACGCCACTCTACGCGGTCACAGGGTTGACCAATATGCTCTTGGATGAGAAACCTAAACCAGAACAATTGCCGCATTTAAAATCGTTGAAATTTTCTGGAGATTATTTATTGACGTTTATCAATGACATTCTTCAGATCAATAAAATTGAAGCCAATAAAGTCGATTTGGATCCTGAGGTGTTCAATTTACAGAAAAAGGTAGAAAATGTGGTTTCGGCTTTGAGCAATTCTGCCTTAGATAACAATGTCCAACTCCATTATGAATATGACGAAAGTTTGCCAACAACGTTTATAGCAGACCAATTGAAGATTTCCCAAATTCTAATTAACCTCATAGGTAATGCGATTAAGTTTACTAAAGACGGAGATATTTGGGTGCGATTAAAAAAGCACTCGCAAACAGACGACAACTATATCATAAGATTTGAAATTGAAGATAATGGCATCGGAATTACTAAAGAGAAACAAGAAAATATGTTTGAAAGTTTCTCTCAAGGTTCCATTCAAATTAATAGAAAATATGGTGGAACCGGACTTGGTCTTTCTATTGTAAAAGGACTTATTGAAATTTTAAAAGGTAAAATTTATTTAAAAAGTGAACTCGGAAAAGGATCAACCTTCATTTTTGAAATCCCTCTACTCTATGCACCTGAACCTGTAATTACTGCAAAACCTAAAACCCTTAACGAATTTAATACATTGGACTTGACAAATATCAAAATTTTGGTTGTTGAAGACAACAAGATCAACCAAATGATAACCCGTAAGATTTTAAACAAGATGAACCTTTATTGTGATGTTGTCGATAATGGTGAAGATGCGGTGGATCGCGTTCAACAAGAACAATATGATGTGGTCTTGATGGACATCCACATGCCTGGGATAAGCGGAATTGAAGCCACAAAAATCATTAGAACCTTTGACAAGGAACTTACAATTTTTGCGCTAACCGCCGTTACTATAGAAGATAAAATGCACGAATTTGACGAAGCCGGATTTGACGATATCATCTCAAAACCATTTAAGCAGGAAGATTTCGAGAAAAAACTTTACAACGTGCTAAAGTCTAACCAAAAATCAACAACGTCTATTTAATAAAATTACCTATCAAAGTATCAAATTGAGCTTGCCTATCCATTCTTATTTCAATAGGCAGATAATATAGAACCCCGCTTTTCTTAAAGTGTGGTTGTAAACGTACCATGTCTTTTTCGGTAGTGACGATTAACGATTTTTGTTTTAAAGTAGCAATATCAGTGGCATTAAAATCATGGTGGTCTTTGAACTTTAAATGTTCAAATTGTAATCCTAATAATTTTAAATGATCCACCAAAGGCTTCGGATTGGCAATCCCGGTAACTAAAGTAAATGGTGTATTTCCAAGCTTTTCCAAGTCCAACTGCGCTTCATTATTTCTTACGGATTTAGAATAGGCAATCCGTCCAAAGAACACCTCTTGATGTGCCAAAGGATTTATGGCGTGCGTAATTTGCTGCTTTCTTTCTTCAGATAAATGTTCTGGACATTTGGTCACCACAATAATGTCGGCACGTTTTGCCCCTTGTCTTGATTCTCTTAAATTCCCGGTGGGCAATAGGATATCTTCTGTATAAAGATCATCAAAAGCGGTCAACAAAATATTAAATCCAGCCTTAACCTTTCGGTGTTGAAACGCATCATCCAGCAAAATAATTTGAGGTGGATCTGGTAACTTGGTAAGTTGAGAAATACCATGGACTCTATCAGAATCAACACTTACAATGATATTCTCAAATTTTTGATAGAATTGAAATGGCTCATCGCCAATAGAACTTGCTGATGCGTTTTCATCGGCAATCACAAAACCCTCGGTCTGTCTTTTATAACCTCTACTAAGGGTCGCAATATGGTATTCAGATTTCAACAATCGGATTAAATACTCAATCATTGGCGTCTTTCCTGTGCCTCCAACACTTAGATTTCCAACACAGATCACAGGGAAATTATAAGATGTGGATTTTTTGATTCCAAAATCATATAACATATTTCTCAGCCAGGTTACCAAATAGTAAATTGGAACGACGGGCAAAAGCAAATACCTTAGTATTTTCATCATGAGCTAATTATATCGCTGACAGAATAAAGCCCGACGATTGTTTCAACAACAGAAAAGTACATTCGACACATTACCTTTCAATACGCTTATGTTCGGGCATATTTACGATCCCGCAGCCGTCCACTAAAATATGACCGTCCACATCAACGACTTGCATGGCCACTTTAAAGTCCTCCCAATCTATTCCCTTAACAATGACATAGCCAGTTTGAGGATCAAACTCATGGAGTTCAAAGCCATTAGGAGGATAATCCTGTGCGTCAAACAGCGGATCTGCCAGCAACCCAATTCTAGGATTTTCTTCCCATGCTAAAATGACTATCTTCTCTAGTTCAGATTTCAATTGATCGGTAGCAAGAGGTGAATTTTTTGCGAATTCAAGAATTTCAAGATGATCGATACTCTCAATATAAGAGTTGATAAAATCGAGCGCCGCTTGATAATTTTCATCATCTGAAGCCGCTTCACTCTCCAAGGGTTCGTATAGATCGGTATTTGGAAGTACCAATTCTGGCGCTTCAGATGGATTCTTCTTTACAGATTGACAGGCCAGAAAACTAATAGCAATAATGAGCGTAAGTATATATTTCATAATAATCAAAGGACTTGTTTACAACGAAAATATAATATTTTATCTTTGTAAGTAACCTAAAAGCTAAAAAACATATGATTATCCAAAATGTTATCAATCATCTCGAAGAATTGGCTCCTTTGGCTTATGCTGAAGATTTTGATAATGTTGGCCTATTGGTTGGTGACAAAAACGAGCCACTCACGGGAGTTTTGATAACTTTAGACACTCTAGAAAGTGTTGTAGATGAAGCCATCACCAACAACTGCAACTTGATTGTCAGTTTTCACCCCATCATTTTTAAAGGTTTAAAGAAACTTAATGGTGCCAATTATGTTGAGCGTGCGGTCCTAAAGGCCATCAAACATGATATCGCCATTTACGCCATTCATACGGCATTGGACAACAGCTTGCAAGGGGTTAATGACATTATATGTAACACCTTAGGCATCAAAAACAAAAAGATACTGCTACCGCAACAAGGTACCATCAAAAAACTGACCACTTACGTGCCTCAAAAAGATGCCGATGCATTACGACTAGCCTTATTCCAATCTGGAGCTGGCACCATCGGTAACTATGAAAATTGTAGTTTTAACACCCAAGGCACTGGAACCTTTAAAGGTAATGAAGCTTCCGATCCGACCGTTGGAGAACGTGGTGAATATCGCCAAGAAGAAGAAACCCAGATTTCCGTTACCTTCCAGAAGCATTTGGAACGTCAGATTCTCAATGCACTCTTTAAAAGCCATCCCTATGAAGAAGTGGCTTTTGAAATCACCACATTAGACAATTACAATCAGCATATTGGCATGGGAATGGTTGGTGAACTTCCAAATGAGATGGAAACAGAAGAGTTTTTACAGTTTGTAAAGCAAAAAATGAGTGCTTCTTGTATAAAACATTCGAGATTAACCAAAGATAAAGTGAAGCGAATTGCCGTCCTTGGTGGCTCTGGGAGTTTTGCAATTGGCGCAGCAAAGGCTGCAAAAGCGGACGTTTTTATCACTGCAGATTTGAAATACCACGATTTTTTTTCCGCAGAAGATCAAATTATTTTAGCAGATATTGGCCATTATGAAAGTGAACAGTTCACAAAATCCTTTTTAGCTAACTATCTCTCAAAAAAAATTACTAATTTTGCAGTCGTTTTATCGAAGATAAACACCAATCCTGTAAAGTATTTATAAATTATGGCAAAAAAAGCTGAACTTTCTGTTGAAGACCGATTAAGAGCATTATATGATTTGCAACTTATTGATTCAAGAGTCGACGAAATCAGAAATATTAGAGGTGAACTTCCTTTAGAAGTAAGAGATTTAGAAGATGAAGTTGAAGGACTTAATACTAGACTTGAAAAATTAAACGGTGGTCTTACCCTGATTGATGATGACATCAAATCAAAAAAAAATCTGATTGAAGAGGCAAAAGCTCTGATCAAAAAATATGCTGAACAGCAAAAGAATGTTAGAAATAACAGAGAATTCAATTCAATTACCAAAGAAATCGAATATCAAGATTTAGAAATTGAGTTGGCTGAAAAGCACATTAAAGAATTCAAGGCTCAAATTGACCAGAAAAAAGAAATTGTTGCTGAAACCAAAGAGCGATTGAAAGATCGTCAGGCACATCTAAAGCACAAAAAAAGCGAGTTAAACGCAATTTTGGCCGAAACTGAAAAAGAAGAAGCAGCATTGATCAAAAAATCACAAGAATACCAAGATACCATTGATCAACGTTTAGTGAATGCTTACCACAGAATTAGAGCTAACGTAAAAAACGGATTAGCTGTAGTGGCTATTGAAAGAGGTGCTTCTGGCGGATCTTTCTTCACCATTCCACCACAAGTACAAGTTGAGATTGCTTCACGTAAAAAAGTTATTACAGACGAGCACAGTGGACGTATTTTGGTTGATGCGGAATTAGCCGAAGAACAAAAAGCAAAAATGGAGAAAATGTTTGCTAAATTAAGCTAAGCAAAACCTCCTTGATATAATGATAAGGCCTTTACATTCTGTAAAGGCTTTTTATTTTAACACAAGTTTCCTATTTTACATTTTAAGTTTTTATTGGATTCAACGACTATTTATAAAAACACATTTATGAAATCTCTTATAATCTCCTTATCGCTCATCGTTTTATTCAGTTGTGAAAATAAAGCACAAAGTAATCCAAAACAGCTAGCGGTTAAAATAGCAGAACCTATTGAAGTCCCCCTGAAAGATGGAAAAGCAAAAGCTTATTTTGCGAGTGGCTGTTTCTGGTGTGTCGAAAATATTTATGAGCATGTCAAAGGCGTTGAAGAAGTCATCAGCGGTTATGCTGGTGGTCATACCAAAAATCCAACTTACGAATCCAGCAATACAGGTAAAACAGGCCATGCAGAAGCCGTGGAAGTTATTTATGACCCAAATATTGTAAGTTTTGCTACGTTGGTAGATGTATATTTCGGTTCTCAAAATCCAACGCAAGTCAATGGTCAAGGCGGCGATAGAGGTTCACAATACCGCTCGATCATTTTTTATCAGAACGATGCGCAGAAAAAAATCATAGAACAAAAGAAATCGGCATTGGCAAAAAAACTGAATGCAACCATTGCTGCAGAAGTCTATCCGTTTCAAAAATTCTGGATTGCAGAAGATTACCATCAGGATTATGAGAAAAAAAACCCTAATAACCCTTATATCCAAAATGTGTCCATCCCAAGATATGAGCGTTTTAAAGCGAAGTTTCCAGAGTTGATTAAAGATTAAAAATAGCACCCCAAACCTGTCAGGTTTTTTTACGAGATCTTAGTCGCTTTCAATGTAAAAACCAATGGATAAAGTCGATCCTGAGTAGCATACATTCCAGAAGAGGTTTTTTTTAAATCTGGCAAGACATTATACGGACTTTCGTCATGCTCTTTCAAGTAGTCAATATGCAGTCCGGCATCGGATAACGCGGAAACCACTTCGCCCAAACCATGGTTCCACCCATATTCCTTACTGATCATTTTTGACTTGGTATCGGCATACGTGCCTTCATATTCCTCGTAAATAACCTCATCTTGCATATATCCATACTTCATTTTGGGCTTACCATCCAAGTAATCAAACATCCAAACAATCGGATGAAATTCTGCCATAAAAAAAGAACCACCTTGGTTTAAACGCTCTGCGATCATCTGTCCCCAAGGCTTTAAATCGGGCAGCCAACCTATCACGCCATAACTGGTGAAAACAATATCAAAAGTTTCAGAGACCACCTTAGAAGTGTCCAGTACATTGCAACAGACAAACTGGGCATCCAACTTTAGTTCATCGTTTAATTGCTGAGCCAAAGCAATCCCTTCATCACTAATATCAACCCCTACGCACTTGGCTCCCATCCTACTCCAACTCAAGGTGTCCTGACCAAAATGACATTGTAAATGCAATAGACTTTTTCCATTTACATTGTCAAGAGCTGCTAATTCATAAGGCATCAGTGACGATTTTCCATATTTGAAAGCGTTCAGATCATACATCTCACTTTCTGAATGCGCCTTCACCTTGTGGTTCCAAGTCGCTTTATTTATTTCAAAATAGCGGTCATTTCGTTCCATAAGGTCTGATTTAGAATCTAAAATTAAAACATCTGAAGCATTCTTCCGTATCTTTATAAAAAGAATTAAAATGAAAAGAACTCTGATAATAGTCGCTGTATTCGCTTTTATGTTTTCCTGTAAACAAAATGAAGAAACAAAAGCAATCGAAAAAGATGGGTCTATAGCCGAAAAAATAGCAAATGCCAATGGTATTGAAAACTGGAAAAATGTTTCCGAATTGCAATTTACGTTCAACGTAGATAAAGACACCACGCATTTTGAACGTTCTTGGGCCTGGCATCCAAAAACAGAGGATGTCATGATGGTTTCAGGCAAAGACACTGTAGCCTACAATCGAAAAGCTGTGGACAGTCTTTCGATGAATGCGGATAAGGCGTTTATTAACGATAAATATTGGCTCTTAGCACCTTTTCAATTGGTTTGGGATACTTCTGCCACGATTTCTGAAACGTCAAATGCTGAGGCGCCTATCAGTAAGGCACAACTAAATAAAATTACCATTACCTATCCCAATGAAGGCGGCTATACCCCAGGGGATGCTTATGATCTTTATTATGGAGATGATTTCCTGATCAAAGAATGGATCTATAGAAAAGGAAATTCAAAAGAACCTTCCATGATGACAAGTTGGGAAGATTATGAAGATTTTGACGGCGTTAAAATTGCCAAGACCCACAAACGACCAAACGAGAATTGGACGCTACATTTCACCAATATCAAAGTGGTCCAATGAACATTTGTTAAAGGAGCGTTAAAATAATCATACCATAATCCAAACTATTGCCATAGGACGTATATAAAATATATCGCACGAATATTCCGCAGTATGCGTCACTATATATTCAAAGAGCTTCCACTACAAAAGTTGAAGCTCTTTTTTTTTTAGTGATACTACGTTTTCAAAAGTCTTTTGACGTGTGGGAAATTTCCAACTGAACGAACCCCACTTTTTAACAGGACAGTAGGATTCACAACACCTTTCCAAATTAAGTCAATTTTAGCTGAACCAATTTTAGCGTAATGGGAAAAATTGTGCTGAAATGTTCAATCGCACATCAAACTCTCTCTTTTCTGCCCTTCATCCTAAACTTTTAATTCTTATTTTTGTGTGAAACCGAAAATCAATTCACCTTGTCAAACTATCAATTAGGATCAGAATACGCCAAACAACAAGATCAAAATGATGCTTTGGCATCTTACAGAAATCGATTCCATATTCCAAAGGACAAACACGGTAAGGAGGTGATTTATATGACCGGAAATTCTCTTGGACTTCAGCCAAAAGCTACAAAAGACTATATCCATCAGGAATTGGAGGACTGGGCCAATTTAGGTGTTGAAGGCCATACGGATGCCAAACATCCTTGGTTGCATTATCACGAGTTCTTGACGGAAAGCATGGCCAAAGTAGTGGGTGCAAAACCCATTGAAGTGGTAGTCATGAATACTTTGACCGCCAATCTCCATTTGATGATGGTCTCCTTTTATAAACCCACTCCAAAACGCTATAAAATTCTCATTGAAGCTGATGCATTTCCTTCTGACAAATACGCCGTAGAATCGCAATTACGCCATCATGGTTTTGATCCGAAAGATGGATTGGTGCTGTGGAAAGCCAGAAAGGGTGAAGAATTGGTAAATTATGACGATTTAGAAACAATTCTGGAAGCGCAAGGAAATGAGATCGCTTTGATAATGATTGGCGGCGTCAATTATTATACGGGGCAGTTTTTCGACTTTAAACGCATTACGCAACTAGGGCATAAATACGGATGCATGGTTGGTTTTGACTGTGCCCATGGTGCTGGAAATGTTAAATTAGACCTTCACGCTTCGGGAGCTGATTTTGCGGTGTGGTGCACCTATAAATACTTAAATTCCGGACCAGGAAGTTTAGGTGGCTGTTTTGTACATGAACGCCATGCGCACAATAAAGATCTCAATCGGTTTGCCGGTTGGTGGAGCCACAATAAAGAAACGCGTTTTAAAATGCGTGATGAGTTTGACCAACTTCCCGGTGCGGAAGGCTGGCAATTGAGCAATCCGCCCATCTTATCCATGGCTGCAATTAGAGCCTCCTTGGATATGTTTGAAGAAGTTGGCATGGAAAAATTGATCAAAAAATCAAAACATCTTACAGGCTATTTTGAGTATTTAATTAACCAACTCAATAATAAAGACATTAAAATCATCACCCCTTCAAATCAGCAAGAACGCGGATGCCAACTCTCCATTCAAGTGAAAAATGCTGATAAAAAATTACACTATCAGCTAACCGAAGCTGGCGTGATCAGTGATTGGCGGGAACCTGATGTGATACGTTGTGCACCAGTGCCGTTGTATAATTCGTATCAGGATGTCTATGAATTAGTGGAGAAGTTAAAAGAGATATTAAAATAACTGCAAGGTTTCCCATAACCTTGTAGGTTTTATAATAAGATTAATAAGATTCCCGCCTTCGGGGAAAGTAGCATGAATAAAAAACAAAACATACTCATCATCGGCGCAGGTCTTTGCGGAAGCTTACTCGCTTTACGCTTGGGCCAACGCGGCTATAACGTTTCGCTCTACGAAATGCGTCCAGATATACGTACAGCCAATATTAGCGCAGGCCGTTCCATCAATTTAGCTCTTTCTGACAGAGGCATTAAAGCCATGGAACTCGTTGGGATTGAAGATAAAGTCAAAGAGCTTTGCATTCCTATGAATGGTCGTATGTTACATGATATTGATGGTAATATGGTCATGGCACCTTACAGCGGACGTGACCATGAATATATAAATTCTATTTCCCGAGGTCTTTTAAACGGATTATTGTTGGATGAAGCTGAAAAGCACGACAACGTCACAATTTATTTCAACAAAAAATGCAAATCGGTTGATTTCGAAAATACTACGGCTTTATTTAAAGATTCTGAAACCAATACCGAATTTGTAGAGGATGCTGATGTTATTATCGCCACGGATGGTGCTGGCTCGGCCTTGAGAAAAAGTTATTTTTTAGGTAAAAAGTTTCTATTTAGCTTTTCGCAGGATTGGCTGTCACATGGCTATAAAGAATTAAGTTTTCATCCTACAGAAAATGGGGGATTTAAAACCTATAAAAACGCCTTGCATATTTGGGGACGTGATAGTTTTATGCTGATTGCCCTACCAAATTTGGACGGCAGTTTTACGGTGACCTTATTTTTAAGTTATGAGGATGGGGAATACAATTTCGGAAATTTGACTACGGAAGAAAAAGTAATAGAATTTTTCCAAAAGTATTTCAAAGATGCCTTGGAACTGATGCCCAACCTCATAGAAGACTTCTTCACCAATCCCACATCACCATTAGGAACTGTAAAATGTTCGCCTTGGCATTATAAGGGCAACACCCTTTTAATGGGAGATGCCGCTCACGCCATTGTACCATTTTATGGACAAGGAATGAATGCTTCTTTTGAAGATGTGTCCGTATTTGACAAAGTTTTGGATGAAGGCCATAAAGACTGGGAGACCATATTCAAAACGTATGAGAAGAACCGAAAAAGAGACACAGATGCCATTGCAGATTTAGCAATCGACAATTTCCATGAAATGAAAGGCCATGTCAACAATGCCATCTTTCGGGAAAAGCGTAACTTGGAAATGGCATTGGAAAAGAACTTTCCAAATGACTATTCTTCAAAATATTCTTTGGTTACCTTTAATGAGGACATCAGCTATTACGAAGCGATGTTGAGAGGTCGCGCTCAGGACAAAGCGATTCTGAATATGTTGGCGGATAAGAAAATAGACCTCAACGACGATTTAAAAACGAATTTAGAAAAAGTAATAGCCGCCACAGAAGAAATTTTGGATAACGACCGGGTGGCGAAGGATTTTAAACATTAATAAATTCCTTCTCTTTTTTCAAGGGAAGGTGGATTTGTCCCAAAAATACTGGACAAAGATGGAAGGGTTTAAAACCTGTCAGGTTTAATAAAAGATAAATTTATGATTAAAGAAAATAATGAGGTTCCTGCCTCCGCAGGAACGGGGGTAAAACCAAGAGGCACTTATCCCCTCACCAGACGTGCTGGCGATTTTATATATGTTTCAGGTACCAGTTCAAGGCGCGCTGACAATTCAATTGCTGGCGTGGACATTCTTGACAATATGGGCACTAAACACTTAAATGCGGAAGTTCAAACCCGTGAGGTGATTAAAAATATTGAAAAAAATCTCATAAAGGAAGGTGCTACCCTTAAAGACGTGGTGGATGTGACTTCCTTTTTGGTAAATATGAATGATTTTGCAGGTTATAATAAAGCTTACGCAGAATTCTTTGATCAAGAAACTGGACCAACCAGAACCACCGTGGCCGTGCATCAATTGCCAAATCCTGATTTGGTGGTTGAAATTAAAGTGGTCGCATACAAAAAACAGTAAATCAGAAAACCTCTCAGGTTTTTACTTGTCCGCCGAAATGTCAGTGTAGGAGGAAAATCTGAGAGGTTTCGGAGGAGAGATTCTCTTAAAATATCGTGAATTAGTGGTGAAAACGGCAAAACAAGACGAGATTCCTGCCTTCGCAGGAATTCGTAACTACATCAACGGAGAATATATCAATCCAATTCAAGACCATTGGATAGATAACTATTGTCCAGCAAACGGCGAAGTATACGGACAAATTCCAAACTCTTCCAAAGACGATGTAGAAAGCGCCTATCGCGCTGCAAAATCGGCTTTCACAAGTTGGTCGCAAACTACTTTGGAAGAACGCAGTCGAATTCTCATTCGAATTTCAGAATTATTGGAAACCAACTTACAACGTTTTGCCGAAGCCGAAAGCAAGGACAATGGCAAACCCATTTCTTTAGCAAAACAAGTTGATATTCCAAGAGCGGCCAGTAATTTTCGCTTTTTCGGAAATGCCATTACCCAATTCGCCAGTGAAAGCCATGAAAGTGTTGGACAAGATGCCATTAACTTTACGTTACGCCAACCTATTGGTGTGGTGGGCTGTATTTCGCCATGGAACCTTCCGCTTTATCTCTTTACTTGGAAAATTGCTCCAGCCATCGCGGCAGGAAACTGTGTAGTTGCCAAACCAAGTGAAATTACACCAATGACCGCCTATCTGCTAGGTGAAATTTGTACAGAAGCAGGTTTGCCAAAGGGCGTTCTGAATATCGTTCATGGATTGGGCACAACCGCCGGGCAGGCCCTTATTGAACATCCAGGCATCAAAGCGATTAGTTTTACCGGAGGCACCGCAACAGGCGCTCATATTGCAAAAGTGGCAGCACCCCTATTTAAAAAATTGTCTTTGGAATTAGGTGGTAAAAACCCAAACATCATTTTTGCCGATTGTGATTATGATGACATGTTGGAAACAACGGTGCGTTCTTCATTTGCAAATCAAGGTCAAATTTGTTTGTGTGGAAGCAGAATATTTGTAGAGAATTCAATTTACGAAAAGTTCAAAAAGGATTTTGTCGCTAAAGTCAAAGAACTGAAAGTTGGACATCCGTCAGAAGCAGCAACCACTATCGGTGCTTTGGTATCAAAAACCCATTTAGAGAAAGTGATGGCCTATATCGCAATCGCCAAAACAGAAAACGGGACCATTCTTTGTGGCGGCAATAAAGTGACATTAAATGGTTTTGAAAACGGTTATTATTTAGAACCAACCGTTATTGAAGTGACCTCAAACGACTGCCGTGCCAATCAAGAGGAAATCTTCGGACCAGTAGTGACCATCATGCCTTTTGAAAGTGAAGAGGAAGTTTTGGAAATGGCCAACGCAGTTAAATACGGATTATCAGCAACACTTTGGACCAACGATTTAAAACGCACCATGCGCATGAGCAGCAAATTACAAACCGGTATTGTTTGGGTAAACACCTGGATGATGCGCGATTTACGGACGCCTTTTGGCGGAGTAAAAGCTTCTGGTGTTGGACGTGAAGGCGGATTTGAAGCGCTACGGTTTTTCACGGAGGCGAAGAATGTGTGTATAAAATATTAACCCAATTCCTGCGAAGGCAGGAATCTCCTGATGAAAAGGATAGTTAAAAACGTGAAAACCACCTCATTTATCTCATCGCAAGTTAGATTGAATTCTATAAAATGATTTTGAAAATAAAATAATTAAAACAAAATAATTTAACCTTAAAAAGATCCCTGCCTTAGCAAGGAATGTTATGGATTTAAAACTAGACAACAAATACGCGATAGTTTGCGGAAGTACCGCAGGAATAGGAAAAGCAACAGCCATATCATTGGCTACAGAGGGCGCTACCGTAACTTTGGTTGCGCGAAATGAAGAAAAACTGAAACAGGTAATTGCTGAATTACCTCATTCAAAGAACCACAGTTATATTGTGGCCGATTTTTCGAATCCTGAAGAATTGGGACACAAGGTTTCTGAGTTTATAAAAAAACAACATGGTTTCCATATCTTGGTAAACAATACCGGTGGACCGGCAGCTGGTCCGGTTTTTTCGGCGAAACTTGAAGAGTTTGATAAGGCTTTTACGCAACATTTAAAATGCAACCATGTTTTGGCGCAAACTGTCGTTCCTTTTATGAAGGAGGAAGGTTATGGCCGGATCATCAATATCATTTCCACATCTGTAAAACAACCATTGGATGGATTGGGCGTGAGTAACACCATTCGTGGTGCGGTAGGCAATTGGAGCAAAACATTGGCAAATGAACTGGGGCAATTTGGAATTACGGTCAACAACGTGCTTCCGGGAGCAACAGCAACAGACCGACTGAAGGAAATCATTAAAGACAAATCGGTTAAAACGGGGCATAGCGAAGAAGAATCTGCCAATGCAATGAAAAGTTCAGTTCCTGCAAAACGTTTTGCAAAACCTGAAGAACTTGCCTACGCCGTAACTTTTTTAGCAAGTGAATGTGCGAGTTATATCAATGGCATCAATCTGCCAGTAGATGGAGGACGGACAAAATCATTATAAAAAGAATGAATCAAGATAAAAGAACCAAGAGCAAAGACTTTTTGTTCTGTAGTTTTATACCTAATTTTAAGAACGAAATCTGCGTGAGGGATTAAGGCATTGTTGGAGCTCCTCGAAGAGAGCGACTGCCGAAAGCCCGACCCTTTAGGGGCACGCCCAAAAAACTAAAACCATGAACTTAGTATCTCCCGTAAATTTCAAGGAATGGATTGAAGAAAATCGTCACTTATTAAAACCACCTGTAGGCAATAAAGTGGTTTGGAAAGATGGCGATTTCATCGTGATGGTGGTTGGCGGTCCTAATAACCGAAAAGATTATCACTACAACGAAACTCCAGAATTTTTCTATCAGATTGAAGGTGATATCGTTTTGAAAATCATCGATAATGGTACCCCAAAAGACATACATATCAAAGAAGGTGATATTTATTTACTACCTCCAAAAGTGCCACATTCCCCACAACGGGGTGCAAATACCGTAGGTTTGGTAATCGAGTACAAACGTCCCGAGGGGATGCGCGATGCATTACTTTGGTTTTGCGAGAATTGTACCACAAAACTTTATGAAGAGGATTTTACGGTGGAAAATATTGAAACCGATATGCCGAAGATTTTTGATAAATATTACAGCGACGAAAACAAACGCAAATGCCCTAATTGTGGGGAGTTGATGGAGCCGCCAAAAAAAGTAAAAATCGAGTAAATTCGCTTCCCTCCTCCCGATTTCATTGGGACTTAAATGAAGGTTCACGCCTCTCAAATAAGCGAAATGAAACTGGAATATGTTAAATTTTAAATATAACCACAAAAAAACCAACTCCCATTAGGTTGGGAGATAGAGATGACAAAACGCAAACTTCGTATTAACGGCCACTCGCATCTTCTTCCTTACCCAGAGGAAATTCCGCAATTCATGAAGGACAAAGAAATCTTTTGGGTGGATAAAGACCGGAAATTTATGCTTCAAAAAGATTGGAGCCGCCCAGTAACGGATTCGAGTTTCTTTTTGGACGACAAATTACTGTGGATGGAACGTTTTAAAATAGATCATGCGGTTGTTTTAAATCTTTCTCAATTGTATGGTAACGGCCTGCGTGTAGAGGAAATGAAACAAGCTTTACGTTTTCAAAATGATTTTAATGCGAAAATCCAAAGGGAAAATCCGAGCAAATTTACTTGCGGATTTGTTGTACATCCGGGATTTGTTAGAGGAGCTTGTTGGGAAATTGAGCGGTGTGTAGAAGAACTGGGCATGCAATTATTGTGTTTGCCAACCCACTATATGGATACCATTGGAACCTGGCGCTGTATTTTTGACGAAGAAAATGAGCCTATTTTTGAAATGGCAAACAAATACAATTTGGCCGTTGAGATCCATCCCTATGATGGTGAAAAATTCATCAAACTAGAAAACACCTCATGGCGTTTCCACTTGATTTGGATGTTGGCACAATGTGCTGATGCCTATCATTTTTTGACTTTAAATGGCTATCAAGAAAAATATCCAAATATGCGTACCTGTTTTGCGCATGGTGGCCAACTGGCACAAATCAACTTAGGACGACGTATTCAAGGTTTTGATGGCCGACCAGATTTGTTTGAAGGAAAAACCCATCCGAGAAGAGCTGTGGGCCACAAAAATATTTTCTTTGATACTCTGGTACACGATACTGGGGGTCTTCAATTATTAATCAAGAACCAAGGATCAAAACAAGTTTTAATGGGATTGGATGACCCTTACCCTTTGGGGGAAATGGAAAGTGCACAACAATCTTCCTATCCTGGGAAAATTTTAGATTTGGCAGTAAAACGTGAAATTATTACCGAAGAAGAACGCGATGCCATTTGGGAAGACAACGTAATTAGGTGGCTGTGTGGTGATGATGAGGCTGCCAAACAAAAATTAATCAATAGAATTATAAGCTAAAGGCAATGGACTAAAACTTACTACTTTGTGCAGTTTGCAAACGAAATGATTACCTAATCATATTATCCTAATGCGATGGAGTTGTACAGAAACTATCGGCTAAATAAAGCAGTCAAGGCCAACGTATTTGATCGGTTTTCATGACAAATTTGATATTTCAGATTCTGTTTTATCAGAATGTTTAGATGAGCGAACTACTGAGTATGAAAAGAGTTACTTGATCAAAAAAAATCGATCAACAATCGACTTAAGAAAAAAATTATGCATTTTATATCAGATCAATTAGAAAAGTATATTGAAAACCATTCTGAAGACGAACCAGAATTATTACAACAGCTTTCTAGAGAAACACATCAAAAAATACTACAACCACGCATGCTCAGCGGTCATTATCAGGGTCGTGTACTGAGTATGGTCTCAAAATTAAAGAATCCTAAACACATATTGGAAATTGGCACCTATACCGGATATTCTGCTCTATGCTTAGCTGAAGGCCTTCAAAAAGATGGCGAACTTCATACCATTGACATAAATGAAGAATTGGTGGATTTTCAGCGGAGATATTTTGACGCATCCAATTTTGGAAATCAAATCCATCAACATTTAGGAAATGCTTTAGATATCGTTCCGAAACTAAAAATGAATTTTGATATCGTCTTTATTGATGCGGACAAAGAAAACTACAGCAATTACTTTCATCTCATCATTGACAAACTAAATCCAGGAGGGATTATTCTTTCCGACAATGTTCTCTGGAGTGGAAAAGTGCTCGAACCTTTAAAGAAGGATGATATTTCAACAAAAGCCATAATGGCCTACAATAATCTACTCAAGGACGATGATCGTATTGAAACGGTCCTACTTCCTATTCGTGATGGCTTGACGATAAGTAGAAAAAAGTAAAAAACAGTTACCACAAATTTTCACTCACTGAGGTGAAAAACTTGTGAGAAAATAAAATTTGTAGTATTATTTGTCTAGAGGTCTAGTTTTCAAAATACATTTCATGAGATTAAAAACCATTGCGACATTCTTTTTCCTTTTTTGTTTTAATTTCTTATTTTCTATCGTCGCACTTCATGCCCAAGAAGCAAAAGTGGAGCGTTCTGAAGCCGAAAAATTAATTGTAGGAGTTGCTGGCAATGAGCCGTTCGTGTTTTCAAAAAACTCATCCACCAAAGGGATTGCCATAGAAATATGGGAAGCTATGGCCAAAAAAAAATCTTGGGATTATACTTATAAGATGTTTGATAATGTGGAAGATGCCTTATACACATTAAATCAAGGTGAATTGGATATTGTGGTTGGTCCTATTAGTATTACCTCACAACGTCTTGAAAATATGCATTTTTCGCAACCGTTCTATAATTCAAGTTTGGCCATTGTCTCTCGTGTTGACGAACTCACGCTTTGGCAAAAAGTTAAGCCTCTTTTCAGTATTAGATTATTATTTGCCGTTGGAATCTTCTTGATTATTCTAGCAATTGTTGGGACTTTATTGTGGTTGGCAGAGCGTAAAAAATCGCCAGACCAGTTTCCCTCTAAAATTGCAGATGGTATTGGAACAGGCATGTGGCTTGCCATTGTAACAATGAGTACGACTGGCTACGGAGATAAAGCGCCCATTACTTTATGGGGGCGAATTATTGCAGGTAGTTGGATGATTATTTCTATTATTTTCGCAACGTCAATGGTGGCAGGTATTGCAAGCACACTTACTTTAACATCGCTTGGCACTTCCACTTATGCCAATATTGAACAGTTGTCCGGACGAAAGGTTGCGACTATTACTGCCTCACCTTCTGAGACGTTCCTGAAAGAATATAAAGCGAGAATCACAGGGGTGGAAAATCTCATGGAAGCCATGTCAAAATTGAAAAATAAAGAGGTTGATGCTGTGGTCTATGACCGACCGCAATTATTATACTATATGAAGAACCATAAAGATGAGGACCTCTTTATTGCCAAGGCTGAATATTTTAAACAAGGTTATGGTTTTGCGTTTCCAAAAGATTCAAAACTAATTTATGAGGTCAACAGAACCCTATTGGAACATGCCGAAAGTTTAGAAACTTTAAATATTGTCCATCACTATTTAGAGAAGGACGAATAAGGTAATTTAAAACAAAAAGTGAAATCTTTTATGAATGATTTTATAATTTCCGTTTTACGGAACCAATGGTCTCTTCCAACTCATCTTTTACCTTTTGTACTTCATCGGTAAAAGCCTTGGTGTGCTCCGTAGTATTGATACCGTTCTTTTCTGCAGTTTTGGTAATCTCAGATTTGAGATCATTGGTGGCGTCTCTAAGCGTGCGCATGCCTTTGCCCATACCGCGTGCAATGTCAGGTATTTTATCTGCACCAAAAACCATCACAACTATAAATAGTATGAACATGACCTCAGTGGTGCCAATGAATAAGAATGTCGTATGTAGTATCACACTGCAAATATAGTGAGATGTTTTGAATCCAATAAAAAAGCCGACTGTTAAATTAATCCGGTCTCTTGTTAAAGTTTTATGCTAGTCTTGAACTTTATTCTTAAACGCATCAAATTGACTTTGCACTTCCTTTTTAGGCCAAGAATTGTTTGAAGTATCAATATCTGCTGTTTCATTATTTGGATCCACCACAATAGAGCTGATCTCCTTTTGGGTAGGAATTGCCTTGTAGACGAGGCGGTCATTTAGTCTCCAAATTTCTGCAGGATAAGTTACCGTTTCAGAAGTCCCATCCACATAATTATATTGCACAATAATAGGCATGACCAATCCTCCCGGCTTTTCAAAAGTGATAGTGTAGAAATATTTTGGCGTGATGATATTTTTACGTTCAGCTTCAGTGAAATTGTCCAACAGATATTCTTTCAATGTTGGAATATCCTCTGCCTGAATGCCCTTTTTTATTGTTTCTGTAAGTTCATCAGTACCATCTTCTACCATAAACACCATTGGTGAAAGATTATTAATATCCAAACCTCTTTGTGCAGCAACATCCTTCATATATTGATTTGGCTCTGCAGATACGTAAAATTTTGTAACCTCTTTAATTCCGATATCCACCCAATCCGTAGTATAAAACCAACCTCTCCAAAACCAATCCAAATCAAAGGCCGAAGCATCTTCCATGGTTCTAAAGAAATCCTCTGGCGTAGGGTGCTTAAACATCCATCGACGAGCATATTCTTTAAACGCATAATCAAAAAGTTCACGCCCCATAACGGTTTCTCTTAAGATATTCAGTGCTGTTGCAGGTTTTCCGTAGGCATTATTTCCAAATTGGTAGGTGTTCAATCCTTTACTCATAATCGGCGCAATATAATCTTGATTCCCTTCCATATAAGGAATGATGTTTTCCGCCGGTCCACGACGCGATGGGAATTTCTTATCACCGGGCGATAAGGCTTCTGGGTAGGCTTCACCAAATTCCTGTTCGGCAACATATTGTAAAAAAGTATTTAAGCCTTCGTCCATCCAGGTCCATTGGCGTTCATCACTATTGACGATCATCGGAAAAAAGTTATGTCCAACCTCGTGAATAATTACGCCCATCATGCCGTATTTTACCCGATCACTATACGTCCCATCTTTTTCAGGACGTCCGTAATTCCAGCAAATCATTGGATATTCCATGCCTTGGCGATCGGCATGTACAGAAATAGCCTTATGGTATGGATAATCAAAGGTCATCTTTGAATACGATTTTAAGGTACTTGCCACAACTTTGGTCGACCATTCTTCCCAAAGTGGATTCCCTTCTTTGGGATATAATGACACCGCCATGACCTCTTTGTTACCAACTTTGACAGCCATCATGTCCCAAATAAATTTACGAGAGGTTGCAAAGCCAAAATCACGCACATTCTCAGCGAAAAATTTCCAGGTTTTTTTGGATTTAGAAAAACTTTTTTCAGCCTTTTCCGCCTCTGCCTGTGTCACAATAAGAACAGGTTTATCAAAGGTTTTCTTTGCTTTTTCGTAACGTTGCATCATCTCTTTGGAAAACACGTCCTTCCTGTTCATCAATTTCCCAGTGGCGTCTAAAATGTGATCTGCTGGGACGGTAATATTCACTTCAAAATTTCCAAACGGCAAAGCAAATTCATCACGTCCCCAAAATTGGGAATGCTGCCAACCTTCCACATCATTATAAACCGCCATACGCGGATGAAACTGTGCAATAACATAGGCTCTATTGCCATCTTCTGGAAAGAACTCATATCCAGAACGCGCACCGTCTTTAATGTGATTGTTGATATTGTACCACCACGCGATACCAAAAGAGAACTTCTCACCTGATTTCAAAGGTTGTGGAAGTTCTACGCGCATCATGGTTTGATTGATGGTATATGGCAACGGTTTTCCGCTGGTATCTTTTACCTCTAAAATATTAAATCCGCCATCAAAATTTTCAGTCAAATAATCGGATGCAAACTGCGACGTGGCTGTGGCTTTGGCTACACCTCTACTTTCAATTAAAGGCGATTTTGTATCTTTTGCACGCACATTTTGGTCGAGTTGCAACCACAGGTAAGTCAACACATCTGGGGAATTGTTGGTATAAGTAATAACCTCATCTCCAGAAATTTTCGCGTTCTCATCATCCAACTCGATAGTGATCTTATAATCTGCCTGCTGCTGATAATAGGCAACGCCAGGTGCACCAGAAGCCGATCGGTACATATTAGGCGTAGAAAACTCATTGTATAACTGCCTGAATTTATTGGTATTGACATGACCAGGTTTACGATCTTGTTTGGTGTCATTTTGAGCGAAAGCACCACTTGAGATGGTCAAGAGCGCAAAACCTAATAGTTTGAGTATTTTCATGGAAAAAAGGTATTTATCTAGATATTCTATTTATAAATAAGGCATTATGAGTAGGAAAAATTAAAACTTCAATAGTGCTTTATCCGACTGATTGATCAAAATAAAACTTTTGTTTTGATCATTTATTTTGAGTTTTACTATATTCTGTTGGTCGTCAAAACTCTCAAACAACACTTTATTTGAGATTTCAAAACTCTTGATGTCCTTGACATCGGCGATTTCTAAATAACAGAAAACAATATCATTGTCATATTCTTTTCCGATGAATTTATAGTCAACGAACTTTCCATTGATTTGGATGGAAATTTTATCTTTTAAATAACGCTGCAAATAGTCTTCTACTTCCTTCGCTTCATTTTCCGAAGCTAAAGTCAGGTGTTTACTATAGCGGTGGCGGAGTGCATTCTCCAAATCGTCAATAAAGATTCTGGTAATTATCTGGACGGACGTTTTCTCTTTCACGTACGCAACTTCAGTAACGCTCACATAAAATTTATGCACATTTACCGAAAGTAATAGTGGAAAAACAAGCGCTAGAACAAAAATTTTTAGGGTTTTCATAGTGAATTTGAAATACAAAAATACTGTTTTGTAGTTTGCAAAAATCAAACAAAAAGATATTTCTACTCTTTTTGTGTTTCAAGAATGATGATAAAAACGTTCAATTTAGCCACCAAGAATTCGAAAACTGCCATATCGTTTTTTATCTTACATAGATTTTCAAACCCGGGATCATCTTGGCAATGGAAGAAAAATTCTGATTTTTGGCCGTCTTCCAAGTCATAATTACTAAATAAATCATCGGAAAAATCAGATTTCATTTTGTCGAGACACGTATTTAATTTCTCAAATTTCACATGTGCTTTTAGTTGTTTTGTCCGTCCTGTAATGGCATTAATAATGGGGAAAATGGGGATGAGACCTACCCCTGAGGTTGCTTCATACAAGCGTCTTTCTGTTTGAGTTTTAATTTCCCGGTATATCCTGGAATGCCCAAGTCATAGAAATTGATATCTCGTTTTAAATCTGCATTCTTGATATCGGACAGCAAATCGCCCGTAAGCACTTTTCCTACTACAACCTCATCCAAAGCATTGACCAACTCTTCTAAATATACGGTGAATTCTTTAGCGGCGATGATAAATTTGGTAATGACAACCTCCTTTGGTTGATAGGAAATGCCAGAAAAAAGTAGGGTATCGTTCAGTTTTGCCTGGACAAAAAATTCGCCATTACTATTGGAAATCGTGAATCGGCTAGCCGTTTTATTGATAATGTGAATGCCTTCTACGTCATGGGGTGCACTAATTTTCCCGTTAATATCCACCGATTGCGAATGCGCATTTTTCACAAATAATAATCCTAAAATGCTAAAAATTAGATAACTTCTCACTCTTCGACGGTTGATTGCAGAATGGATTTGAAGCTCACCAGTTTTTCTTTCAGAAACTCGAGCATTTTAAAATCGTCGTTAATGATACATAGTTTATCAAATTGTTCACCATCGGCACAAAAATAGAAAAACTCATTTCTATAAGATTCTTCTAGCGCATGCGCCGTAAATAAAATTTGAGAAAGATTTGACTTGGTCCTATCAATGCATTTGTCTTTATTTTCAAGATGGATCCTATGCTTTAACAATTTAGTTCTTCCAGAAATAGCATTCAAGATAGGATCAACTTCAAGAGAACCCCCTAATAAACTTAGCAAATGTATGGGTTTGAAGTCTCCTGCGGTATGCAATCGTCTCTCACTTTGGGTTTTAGGCTTCCCGGCATATCCAGGAATTCCCAAATCGAAAAAATTAATAGTGCGCTCAATTCCAGAATTGGCGAGATCTGAACTCAAATCGCCCGTCAATATTCTTCCTACGACCACTTCATCCAAAATATTTAGTTTTTCAGTGAGATAAACAGTCAAAACTTTTGAATTGATCATATCTTGACCTACCACAACTTTTTTCAATAGGTACGACACGCCCGAAAATGCCAAGGTATCATTCAGTTTAACTGGGATGGAAAATTCGCCTTGACCGTTGGAAATTGTAAAACTGCTGGACGTATTATTGAGAATATGAATGCCTTCCACATCGTCATCAGCAATAATTTTGCCCTTGATGGTAACGGTTTGGCCAATCATAAAGTGAAGTCCAAAGACCATGAAAAAAGAAAGTGCATAACTATTTTTTTCCACCTTCTTTGGCTAAGAATTCTTTACTTTTAATGCTGATAAATTCTAAAAACTCGAATTCCTTCCCTGCATTTAAGAGTGAGAAATCCACTCCTTGGTCTTCTACATAATCTACAAAATCATTCACTTTATTTTCCGGAATATTAAAATTCTCCACTAAAAACTTAGTACTGTAGAGGTCCGTAAAGGCTTTATTAGAATCTTCAGGACCCATGACTTCAATATCTTTATTCTTTTTAGAATTGAAAATAGGTCTTAAGAACAAATCCACAATCCCGACGACATTTAATCCATACGGAATATTATTTCCAGTCCCCGGCATGGCAACGTTGACTACTTTTGATCTGTAATCTTCTGGAAATTCGTATTCATTCATATTGGCTACACCAAAATAAATAGCGTCTAAATCTGGATTAAAGGTTTTTACACTCTCAATATCTACAAGTAAATTTCCTGAAAGATCATAAGGCAAAATGACAACCTCATCTAATTTATTGATTTGTTCGACCAAGAACACGGTCATTTTTTTAGTCTTAATGATATTTTCATCAATGGTTACAGTAAAGTCCTGAAACTGTAGTGCTCTAAACTCAATAATATCATTCAATGCCACACTCAACGTAAACAGACCATTTTCGTCCGTCAGCACGCCTTTTTTAGCGGAGGTATTATAAACCGTGATCCCCTCCAAATCATCACTGTTCACCACAATTTTTCCTGAAATTTCCACGCGCTTGATATTTTGCGCAGTCAAAAAGAAGAAAGGTGAGAGGAGAAATAGATAAAGAAAAGCTGTTTTCATAAGATTGGATTTTTAGTTAGATTGATAAAGAAAGTACGAACTCTCTTAATTAAACTCTAAAGCTTGTTTAAACTTTTGTTAAATTGCCAGATTACTTAAATTTACAACAAAATAATCGAGATTAGCCCTATTATGGGCAAATTTCAGGAGGTTTCCTACAGACAACAGCTGTAAATAGCCACGATAAAAACACCAACCTAATGAAACAAATGATCATTGCCAGCACCTCCACCTTACATGGAAGTGGTTATCTCAACTATCTTTTAGAAGAATTGACTTTTCTTTTTAAAGATACTGATACGATTTTATTTATTCCTTACGCACGTCCAAGTGGCATCAGTCATGAAGAATACACTCAAAAAGCCCAAGAAGCGTTTTCAAAAATCGGAAAAAAAGTCAAAGGTATTCATGAGTTTGACCATCCTAAAGAAGCTTTAAAAAATGCCAAAGGAATTTTTGTTGGCGGAGGCAATACGTTTGTGTTGGTCAATCAGCTTTATAGAAATGATTTGATCAGTACCATGCAAAACGTGATCCACGGCGGAACGCCTTATCTAGGCACAAGTGCAGGCAGTAATATTTGCGGACTTACCATCAACACCACCAATGATATGCCTATTGTATACCCGCCAAGCTTCAAGACTTTGGGGATAGTTCCGTTTAATATCAATCCGCATTATTTAGATCCAGATAAAAAAAGCAAACACATGGGCGAAACTCGGGAAACCCGGATCCAAGAATTCCATGCTTTTAATTCGCAACCAGTGATAGGTCTCAGGGAAGGCAGCTGGCTGGAGGTCAATGGGGATCGTGTTATTTTGGAAGGGGAATTGGATGCTCGGATTTTTGAATACAACAAAGCGCCATATGAAGTGGAAACTGGCACGGATTTGAGTGGGTTGAAGTAGTTCAGTTGACAGTCTTCAGTCTTCAGTAGCAGTTGTCAGGGGTAGCGCAAATCAGTGATTCCGAAAGCATTTGGAAGATGTCGAAAGGAGCTATTACACAAAGGAGACACAAAGCTTCACAAAGAACTATTATAATTGGGATTATGAAAAATGAAGACGTCAAATTGGATTTTTGCCAATTCATGACAAACTTCAGCTCAAAAAAGCATCATCAGGAACCGTACAGATAATTAGTGAAATAATTGGACAGCAATATTTAGTGACAATCAGTGAAATTCGTGTCTAAAAAAAATCCGCATCTCCTTACTGAAGTTTCTTCAAAAAATGATAGCCCAGAATTTCAAACCCTTCATTCATATAAAACTTATGTGAGAGATGATTTTGTACATAAGTATTCAGTTCTACCGATTGGAAACCCTTTTGCAAGGCATAATCATAAATAGTTTTCATAAACTGTTTGCCCAATCCTTTCTTTCTGTAGGCGTCGTCAATAATGACGTGATCCAGTTCTACACTTCTCCCCGAATAATGCCGTGTACAAAACCACATCCCTGCTATTCCAATGAGTTTATCACGATCATAGAGCGCGGCACACTCATAGTTTTGGGTCACCATTTCAGCAAAACGTTGTTTGAGCACCGCTTCAGAGATTTTATGATTGTTCAATTTTAACATTAAGGGAATGATCGTATTGATCTGGGAAGGTTCTAATATTTTAAAAGTGATGGGCATACTTGGAATTTTTAGTAAAAATAAATAAATTACTTTAAAAGTAAATTGGTTAAGTTTGATAGATTTAATAAAAAAGATGGATAGAAAAGATTTTATAAAAACTATAGCTCTTAGCGCCATGGCCATGGGCATAATACCACAATTGGCTTTCAAAAATGCCGAATTGAGTTATGAGGAATTAATAGGAAAAGGAAATCCAACACTATATGGCAACGGATTCCAGATCAGAAAAGAGGCCTTTGATGCGTTCACAAAAATGAAAGCTGCTGCTTTAAAAGATAATATTTCGATTGAAGTGGTCTCGAGTTATCGGAATTTTGCACATCAAAATCGGATTTGGGAACGCAAATACAAAAACTTCACACAACAAGGTTTATCCCCTGAAAAAGCAATTCAGAAAATCATAGAATATTCTACTATTCCAGGAACATCGCGCCATCATTGGGGCACAGATATGGATATTATTGATGCTAATGTTCCCCAACCAAAAAACGTATTGAGTCCGGGTCATTTTGAAGGCAATGGAAGTTATGTAAGACTTAAGAAGTGGATGGACGCAAATTCCAGAGACTTTGGTTTTTATTTGGTTTACACCGATACACCTGGGCGGAAAGGTTTTAAATATGAACCTTGGCATTATAGCTTCAAAGCACTTTCAGCGGACTATCTGAAATCCTACAGAAAATTAAACTTGAAAGACATTCTGAAAAACGAATCGCTGATGGGGCATCAACACCTCACCGATTCTTTTTTGGATAGCTACTACGCTGAAAACATTGTGGACATTAACCCTGAACTGTTGTAAATTATATGTAAATAAAAAAGCCTCTTAAAAATAAGAAGCTTTCTCATACACTAACTCAGCACTCGTTTTTATGAAATCTTTTTCAAATACATTAAAGCATCTTTGGCGTTAGAACGCTTGGCATAATCCATTGCGTTTAAACCATTTTCTGATCGCTTTTTAAGTTTAGCGCCATTCTTTACGAGCAACTCCAAAATATCTACCCGGTTATATTTGGCAGCGTACATTGCAGGTGTCATACCATTTGACGCCTCATTAACATCAGCACCAAGTTGGATCAACTTATTAACCATTTCAAGATCGCCTTTTACAATGGAAATACAGAATGGGCTGACTGAGACTTTTGTTTTTGCAAAACTTGAAGGCTTTGAAGTTTGAATTGATGTGGTGGCATTAGAGGTGTGAAATGCAAAACCTAATGCGATTGCGGAAATAATGATTGTTTTTTTCATGATGAATGATTTTTGATCCTCCCGAACCTACTTTTTCAGTACGGTCGGATTTGTGATTACTTTTTGATTATATAAGAAAGACGATTCAAAATTGGAGGTGTTACAGTATTTCTAATTAAATAGATTCTTTTTTTACTTTTCATGTCCAGATTGGCGCTGTAAATATGAATTGCACAATGACTATCTTTCCACTGTTTGTCTAAAAAAATGCGCTGATTATATGCGGAATTTAAGTCGATATGCTATCATTTGATTCTATAAACTTTATCTTTGAAATTCAAAACAAATCACCATGAACAAAAAAGTCATCCTTATGATTCTTGACGGATGGGGAAAATCTCCAGACCCTAAAGTGTCAGCCATAGATAATGCCCATACGCCATTTATTGATTCGCTATATCTCAAATACCCCAACGCTTCCTTAAGAACTGACGGTCTTCACGTAGGATTGCCCGAAGGCCAAATGGGCAATAGCGAAGTGGGCCATATGAATTTAGGTGCGGGCAGAATTGTTTATCAGGACTTGGCAAAAATCAATTTGGCGGTTCAAAACAAGACACTTGCTCAGGAGAAAGTATTGGTGGATGCTTTTAAATACGCCAAAGAAAACCATAAACCGGTTCACTTTTTAGGTTTAGTGAGTGATGGTGGTGTGCATTCACATATCAACCATTTATTTGGTCTGTTAGATGCTGCAAAAGCGTATGATCTTGACAACGTTTTTATCCATGCGTTTACGGATGGACGTGATGTGGACCCAAAGTCTGGATTAGGTTTTATAGCTCAACTTCAAAATCATATTCAAGATAGTTCGGCAGAATTGGCAACAGTCACTGGACGCTATTATGCCATGGACCGAGATAAACGCTGGGAGCGTGTCAAACTCGCTTATGATGCTCTAGTGAATGGCATTGGAGAACCTTCTACAGATGCGATTCAGACCATACAAAATAGTTATAACCATGCGGTGACCGACGAATTCATAAAACCAATTGTGATGACCGACCATGATGGTCAGCCTAAGGCTAAAATCAAAGATGGCGATGTGGTTATTTTCTTCAACTTCAGAACTGATCGCGGAAGACAATTAACACAAGCCTTGTCACAATACGATTTTCATGAGCAAAACATGCACAAACTCGATTTGTATTATGTAACCTTAACCAATTATGATGATGTTTTCGAGGGAATTAAAGTCGTTTTTGAAAAAGATAATTTGACTGAAACTTTAGGCGAAGTTTTAGAGAAATACCATAAAAAACAGATCCGTATTGCGGAGACTGAAAAATATCCACATGTCACCTTTTTCTTTTCAGGGGGACGCGAAGTTCCATTTGATGGAGAGAAACGAATTCTGAGAAATTCGCCCAAAGTAGCCACTTACGATCTAAAGCCAGAAATGAGTGCCTTTGAATTGCGCGATGCTTTAATTCCAGAATTGGAAAGTGAGGAAGTCGATTTTGTGTGCCTCAATTTTGCCAATGGCGATATGGTGGGCCATACTGGCGTTATGCAAGCAGCCATACAAGCTTGTGAAGCGGTTGATATTGTCGTGAAAGATGTGGTAACTACGGCTCTTGAACATGGCTACACCACATTATTGATTGCCGATCATGGCAACTGCGAAACCATGATCAATCCAGATGGTACTCCTAATACGGCACATACCACCAATCCTGTGCCTATTATTTTAATTGATAAGGATCTAAAACACATCAGCGATGGCATTTTAGGCGATTTGGCACCCACAATTTTAAAATTAATGGGGGTTCCACAACCCAAAATTATGACCCAACATCCATTGATATAATGATTTTAGGCAAGCAGAATATTTATTGTATTTTTGCCTCCCAAAGCATTGACACATGAATTTTCAGAACAGACTAATAATCGCTGTAGACTTTGACGGCACCATTGTAGAAGATCGCTATCCAGGGATTGGAAAAGCCCGTATCTTTGCCTTTGAAACCTTAAAACGCCTCCAAGAAGATGGGCACCGCTTGATTCTATGGACTTATAGATATGGTAAAACCCTCGACGAGGCTGTTGCCTTTTGTGAGGAGAATGGCATCACCTTTTATGCCGTCAATAAAAGTTTTCCGGGAGAGGAATTTGACAATACTAAAAGCCGTAAAATAAATGCGGATCTTTTTATTGATGACCGAAACATCGGCGGAGTTCTTGGATGGGGTGAAGTGTACCAAATAATTACCAGGGAAGAACCCAATATTCCGGAGAAAAAAAGAGGGTTCTTTTCATTTTTCAGATAAGAATTAGGTGCTCATCAAATCATAATATTGCCTATCAATAGTTTCTCTATGATTGGGGTGGGCAATATTCACTAAGGCCTTGACGCGGTTTTTGATCGTTTTACCATATAATTCGGCAATTCCATATTCGGTTACCACATAATTGACGTGCGCCCTTGTAGTTACTACGCCGGCTCCCGGTTTTAAACTTGGCACAATACGGCTGATGCCCGATTTGGTTTCAGAAGGCAAAGCAATAATCGCCTTCCCACCCTCACTTAATGATGCACCCCGGATAAAATCCATTTGTCCGCCTACGCCAGAATATATTTTTGACCCAATAGAATCCGCACAGACCTGCCCGGTCAAATCAACCTCTATGGCAGAATTGATTGCTACCATACGTGGATTTTGTTTGATGATGGACACATCATTGGTGTAATTTGAAGCCCGCATTTCAATAAACGGATTGTCATCTACATAATCATACAAACGTTTTGAACCCATTAAGAAAGTGGCCAATGCCCTTCCTCTATTGATACTTTTATAATTGCCGTTGATGACATTGCTCAAAATAAGGTCAATCACCCCATCACTGAACATTTCAGTGTGTAAGCCCAGATCCTTATGGTTGGTCAATCGGGTCAATACGGCATTAGGAATACTCCCAATCCCCATTTGTAATGTGCTTCGATCCTCTATTAAACCGGCTACATAGTCGCCAATCCTACCTTCTATCGCAGTTGGTTCTGCCATTTCGTGAATCGGCAAGGCTTCGTCACAATCTACAAAGGCATCGATCTCAGCAATATGAATAATTCCCGCGCCATGCGTTCGGGGCATTTGTTTATTTACCTGTGCAATCACATATTTCGCATTGTCAATGGCCGCCAAAGTCGCTTCTACAGAAACGCCAAGGGAACAATACCCATGTCGGTCTGGAACTGAGACATGTATTAAAGCAACATCTAATGGGATGGTGCGGCACTTAAATAGCAAAGGCAATTCACTTAAAAAAACCGGAGTATAAGAACCATTTCCTGCTTTGATGGTGTGTCTTACGTTTTCTCCCACAAAAAAACAATTGACATGGAAACTATCTTTTAATTCGGGATTCGCATACGGCGCGACCCCTTCAGTATGTAATTGGCAAATTTCAACATTTCTCAGTTCTTCATGCCGTTTGGTCAACGCCTTTATCAACACTTGTGGCGCGGCCGCGGCCGCTTGAATATAAATACGATCATTTGACTTGACTGCCTTTACGGCATCTTCTGCGGAAATTGATTTGTACATAGTTCTTCTATTTAATTACAAAACTATTCAACAAAATCCATTAAAAAACTGTTATATGTCATGTTCCAGAAGAATGTCAACCCCATTTATTTTAATTATCTTTGCACCATAATTTTTTACAATGATTATACAAAAAACAAGAGAAGAGATTGAGTTAATGCGCGAAAGCGCCTTAATAGTTTCCAAAACTTTGGGCATGTTGGCCAAAGAAATTAAACCTGGTGTTACCACCATGCAATTGGATAAAATGGCGGAAGAATTTATTCGCGAGCAAGGCGCCATCCCAGGTTTTTTAGGACTTTATGATTGTCCATCCACCTTACTTTGCAGCACCAATGAAGCCGTTGTTCACGGTTTACCAACAAACGTTCCTTTAAAAGAAGGTGATGTGGTTGCGGTAGATTGTGGCGCCCTAAAGAATGAGTTTTACGGAGACCATGCCTACACCTTTGAAATTGGCGAAGTGGCCCCAGAAGTAAAAAAACTTCTTCAAATCACCAAAGAATCTTTATACGTTGGGATTAGAGAATTTAAGATCGGCAACCGTGTGGGTGATGTCGGTCATGCCATCCAAAACTATTGTGAAGCGGAAGGCTATGGTGTGGTACGTGAATTGGTCGGTCATGGGCTAGGAAAAAAAATGCATGAAGATCCTGAAATGCCAAACTATGGCAAACGTGGACGTGGCAAGAAATTCATTGAAGGTATGGTCGTAGCCATCGAGCCTATGATCAATCTAGGAACCCACAGAATCAAACAATTGGATGACGGTTGGACCATTGTCACCTTAGATGGAAAACCGAGTGCACATTTTGAGCATGACGTGGCACTCGTGGATGGCAAACCAGAGATATTGTCAACCTTTGGGTATATTTATGAGGCGCTGGGGATTGTTTCTGATGAGGAGGATGAATTTAGGAGAGAGACTTTAGTTTTATAATTAAGTTAAACGAAATTCTTTTTTTGACACGAATTTCACTGATTGGCACGAATTTTTTACGTCTGTTGTAATTTAGCTCATATAGTTGAAAGCACAATACTCAAGTAAGCAAGCTTGTATAAATTTCACTAATTTAGATCTCCATTATCGAAACAAAATGGTTCAAGATTTAATTTACAAAGAGGAAGCATACAAGATTATTGGCCTTTGTATGGAAGTGCACAAGCAATTAGGCAAAGGTTTTAATGAGGTGGTCTATTGCAACGCCTTAGAAATTGAATTTATTGATAATAAAACAAATTATTCGAGAGAAAAGCTTTATGCTATCAACTATAAAGGCAATACTCTATCTCATCAATACAAAGCAGACTTTATTATTGACGATAAAATAGTTTTAGATATTAAAGCTATCGAATTTTTAAATAATGCACATTTAAAACAAACTTAAACTCGGACTTTTGATTAATTTTGGAGAAGATAGTCTTAAATACAAAAGAGTTGTTCTTTGAAAATGATCATCGGAATTATAAAAATGAGAATCGCGTTTTTCAGAAAATTAGTGAAATTTACATTCATAAATCATCTGCGCAATCTTTCCTCATTAGTTCGTTAAAATTCGTGAAATTCGTGTCCAAAAAAATCATTAAAAATCCGTGTTTAGAAAACTCTTCAAATACATCCTCAACACCATCCCAAGGCCAATTCTAATCCGTTTGAGTTACGTAGCACGCCCTGTTTTGGCATTCTTTTTAAAAGGCAATCAATTCACCGATCCTATTGATGGTAAAAGTTTCAAATCGTTTTTACCTTACGGTTATGGAAATCAGCGCAACAACGTCTTATCGCCGTCAACCTTGAGTTTGGAGCGCCACAGATTGTTATGGCTGTACCTTAAGAATGAAACCGATTTTTTTTCTGCTTCTAAAAAGGTGTTGCACTTTGCGCCCGAACAGGCTTTTTACAAACGCTTTCGGAAGATGAAGAATTTAGACTATGTCACTACCGATTTAAATTCGCCCTTGGCCGATGTGAAAGCTGATATTTGCGATTTACCGTTTAAGGATAACGAATTTGACATCATCTTATGCAACCATGTGCTGGAACATATTCCTGACGATACTAAAGCGATGCAGGAATTATATCGGATTATGAAACCTGGAGGTTATGGGATATTTCAAATTCCGCAGGATTTATCTAGATCAAAAACTTTTGAAGATAATAGTATTACCGATAGAACAGAACGCGCTAAAATCTTTGGTCAATATGATCATGTCAGAATTTATGGCCGGGATTATTTTGATCAACTTCGTTCTATTGGTTTTCAAGTGGAGGAGATTGATTATACGACGACATTATCTGAGGAGGAAGTACGGCGTTTTTGTTTGGCTAAGGGGGAGATTATTCCTTTGGTGCGAAAGTGAGCCTATTTCACAGAGATTTTTTTTGACAGAGATACAGAGGCACAGAGAGATCCTGGAGTTTCTTTGATTTCTTAGCAGATACAAATGGAGATGAATCTTCTTTGTGGAACTTTGTGTAATAGTTTTTCATGAGTAAATTTTTGATTAAGAAAGTTCCGAAGGGTAATCTATATAATTGTTCTCTATGTCTTTTTAAGCTGAGATTCCTGCCAACGCAGGAACTGGGTGGCTAAACCTCAGGAAAACCATTCAAAGAAAGCGTTTCCAGTTCCTTATCATCATTTTCAAAAATCAAAAACACTTTTAATTCGGGGTGCTTAATTAAAAAGGCCTTTACTTTCTCAAGTCTCATAGCCTTAAATGCTGTGGCATAGGCATCTGCCGTCATACAATCTTTTGCAATAACTGAAATACTCAATAAATTGGTTTTACTAGGATAGCCGGTTAATGGATCCAAGATGTGCGAATACCGATTTCCCAAACTATCGGTTTTAAATTTTCGATAGGTTCCTGAGGTTGCCATGGCTTCATCATATAGTGAAATGGTTTTTAAAACAGACTGCTCTGCATCAAAATGAGGCAACTCCACTCCCACTTTCCAAGGCTTTTGTTTTTCAAAATTCTGACCTTTGCATCGTATTTCTCCACCTATTTCAACAAGATAATTGGTGACATCCTGACTTTCCAAAAAATCTGCAATAACATCCACGCCATAGCCTTTTGCAATCGCATTAAAATCTATGAAGGTGTTTGGGTTTTCCTTTGTAATCGTGTTGTTGTTCAGTGTTATTTTATCGAACCCTACAGACAACATTAAACTATCAATTTTAAGACTGTCCAAGGCCACAACCTTTCCCTCAGGCCCAAAATCCCATGCGTTGACCAAAATCCCTATAGTAGGATCAAAAACACCATTGGTAGCTTGAAAGATCTCTTTTGAAGCGTTAAATACATTTTTAAAATGCTCATCTATGGCAAAAGCTTCATTCCTGTTGATCCTAGAAATGTCTGAGTCCTTCTGATACGTAGACATGGAGGTATTAATGATTTCAAATAAACTATCAAACTGCCGTTGGAAGGTCTCAGTCTTTTCTGAATAATATTGGACGCCGTAGGAGGTCCCAAAAACTTCGCCAGACAGTTTAGTGTTAGTAGGGTCTTGTTTGCATGAAAATGTGCAAAAACCCAAAAGGATAACTATTCCTGCTGTCAAGAAAACACGACTATTTTTAGAAAAATTATAAATGAAACTCTGTGAACTTTTGTGTTTCTTCGCGGATATCCGTGCCATAGGTTATTTCTAATTCAAATTGGTTTCTATCACCTGAATCCCGTTGTATTCAATCAAGTATTCTTCATTCAAATAGACTGGCAAATGCTCACCGTCAGGATTTCCTATGCCCACACCAGCGTATAATACCTTGGCATTTTTTTCTCGTGCATGTTTTTTAAAGGTTTCCATCCAGATGATATCATAATTATTGGGATTTTCCGGAAGGAGAACCGATCTCACAATGACGAAGAAATATTGGTTCGTTTTATCTATGCACACAAACTGCGGATGCTTTTTAAGCTTACTATTGATGGCTATAAATTCAAATCCGCGAGCTTCCAGATCCTTTCCAACATGATTCATGGCCAGGTTGTGCATTTCTTGTTCTGTAAGTGCTTTTCTCATGATACAAAAATACAATAATATCAATGATGACCCGCTTAAGAAAAATGAAAATTATTTATAAGGCATAGCATCTTTAACCGAAGCTTTCAGTGAATACTAAAACTCAATTGCTGATCATCTCATAAGATTCACTCTTTATTTTTTGTTAAAACCATGATATTTCTTCATTTGAATTATCAATTTCAGTATCTTAATAGTCATAAATTTCACGTTATGAAGACTCCACACCGGTTAGAACAGGCCATTCAGAAATTATATGCAGCATTTCATAATAATGAACTTCATCCTGAATGTTGTCAGCAATGTGCCGTTGGAAATATACTAGACAATACGGATGCCTGGAAACATCTGTCGGATTCGCATGGCTCATTGCAATTGAATTATGTGGGCTTGGTCCATCAGAATCTAGGCAGAAAGTTTAGTGGGTATTCACCTCTCGAATTATTACAGATAGAAGCCAGTTTTCTTAAAGGATGTGGTTATTCCTTACCCTTAAATCACAAAGGAAAAAGACCGCAAAATCCAAAAGACAAAAACGTTCTTTTTAATGGTTTATGTGAAACTGTAGCCTTTTTATGCGCGTTGGATGGAGTGGATAACGTCATGGATTATTCACGGCTTTTCGAATATGATAATGACCAACCACGATACCAGTTGGAGGAACTCTTAACTTAACTTCAAAGTCGAAAAACAGAGTTTCATAATTGGCAAAATAACTAATGACCCCAATAGTTTTATAAAACTCTTCATCTTTAAAGTGTTTTAATTTATGTTATATAAAGACTTCTTCAAAGGTGTTAGTTTCATATTTCAAAATATTCAGAGTGTCTATCTCCAGCTCCTTCTAGCATTGAACACGTTGAACCAAAGGCGCTAAGACGGTTTTTACCAAGAAGACCTTATGGTGGGAAACTTATCAAACACCTCATGATATCGACCTCTCCTGAGACCTCACTCCATAGACGTAATATGCTAGTGTTTTGAATATGGAAAGTTGTGCGATTTAAGTAAATTTGAACTCTTTTATAAATGACACAATCGGCGCTATTAATTGGCGCTATGAATCACATTGTTTTACATATAACCAAAATGAAACAGCAATCATAATCCTCAGAAGGTCTATCGCATGGCACATCACAGTACTTATTTGAATCCAAAACACAACGTTCTTTCTTTGGATCAACTTCATCTTAATGAAGACATCAGGGAGCGTATCAATCAATTGTTGGAAGAATTCACCTATATCAATGCACTCAACAACCTAAACATTCCCGTAGACAATAAGATTTTATTGTACGGCCATACAGGTTGTGGAAAAACAGCGACTGCCTACGCCATTGGACACGCCTTAAACAAGAAAGTCATTGCCATCAATTTAAGCGGATTTGTTTCTTCAAAATTAGGAGAAACAGCAAAGAACCTTTCTGAACTTTTCAAAAAAGCTTCGAACGATAACGCCATTCTTTTTATTGATGAATTTGATTTTATAGGGAAACTAAGAGATTATGACGAAAAAGATTCAGGAGAAATGAAACGGTTGGTGAACACCTTGCTCCAATTGATTGATAATTTACCAGATACAGCCCTATTAATTTGCGCTACCAACCATTTAGACATTATTGACACCGCCTTATTACGACGGTTCCAAATTAGACTCCGATACACCCTGCCTACGGAAGATGATCTAAACGCCTATTATGATAGTATATTAGCAGGTTTTCCAAATCACCTCAATTCTATAAAGCGTAGTTACGGTATATCTTATGCCGAAGCAAAAGACAGCATCCATCAACAGATAAAGGCCAATGTCATAAAATTTGAAAAACAGAAAAAACATCTTTTATTTTTTTATGACACTCCAGAATTAGAAGCGCTACAACGGCACTATTATGGCAGAAAACTTATTGGGACTGAGGACACTTTATCTGGATTCAAACTAAAGGATTCAAAACTTAATGGTATTTTCCTACCTGATAAAAACAGTGCGGAAACGTCCCGTATTGCCATCAAATCAAAAGAAGAAGGTGATAAATTAACAGGGATGGTGTCCGAAATTACAGGGGAAGAACTTGTATTAACGGATCGACTAACACCTCCTAATTCACAAAGAATTTTAGCAACCACCAATTCAGGAACCGAAGTTTGGGTTTATGTTGAAAAAAATGAGTTTTAATATGGAACACACGATCCAGACGAATATCGCAAAAATCCTTGGGAGAATTGAAAAGGCCTGTATAAACGCCGACCGGAATACAGATGACGTAAAACTCCTGTTGGCAACGAAAACTGTAGCTGCCGAAACTATAAAAATTGCGTTTTCCCATCATCAAACCTTAATTGGCGAAAATAAAATTCAAGAGATAAAAGAGAAATACGAAAGTTTAAAATCCATCCCTCATCAAAAACACTTTATAGGCCATTTACAGACGAATAAAGTCAAAGAATTAATACGTTACGATGTGGATTGCCTTCAGTCTTTAGATCGGCTCAAATTGGCAGAGAAGTTACAAAACAGGTTGGAATATGAAAATAAAACCATGGATGCGTATTTACAGTTTAATACCTCATTTGAAGATAGCAAATTTGGAATGCACCCTGACAATGCCGTAAAATTCGCTTTGGAAGTCCAACAGTTTGACCGCATCAACATCAAAGGTTTAATGACCATTGGTTTGTTTTCAGCAGAGCATGAAAAAGTTAGGAAATGTTTCAGATTACTAAAAAATATACAAGGTCAACTGCTTGACAAGGATATTCCTGTCCATGAACTCTCTATGGGCATGAGTGGCGATCTTGAAATTGCCATTGAAGAAGGGGCAACCATGGTTAGGGTCGGCACTGCTATTTTTGGCAAACGCGAGCACCCGGATAGTTATTATTGGAATGAAGATCAGTAGGTTTTTTAATGAACACAAGGACCTCTTAGCTTTTAGGTGAACCTGCCAGCAGTCAGGGGGAATGAAGAGTTAAAATCTATTCCATTTTATTCGCTTCATAAAAATAAAAAAAAGCCAGCACTTATTGAAAGTACTGGCTTTTTCTTCTTCATTAGTTGACTGATCTTCGCCAAACTAAACCTATAGTATCCTGCCTACGCAGGAATTGTTGGTTATCCTCCGAAGTCGTCAAATCTGATGTTTTCATCAGGGATTCCGAAATCTTCTCCCATTTTTTGTACCGCTTGGTTCATTAATGGTGGCCCACAGAAATACAATTCGATATCTTCTGGTGCATCATGGTGATTCAAATAGTTATCAATCACACAATTGTGAATAAATCCGACGAAACCATCCCCTGGAGCATCAATGTTCTCTTTTACTTTCCAATTATCCTCTTCCATTGGTTCAGATAATGCCATATAGAACTTAAAGTTAGGGAAATCACGCTCTAATTCACGGAAGTGCTCGATATAGAACAACTCACGCTTAGAACGGCCTCCGTACCAGTAACTCACTTTACGACCAGTTTTTAAGGTTTTGAAGAGTTGATACAAGTGCGAACGCATTGGCGCCATTCCAGCTCCACCACCTACATACAACATTTCACTATCTGACTCATTGATAAAGAACTCCCCGAAAGGACCAGAAATAGTGACTTTATCACCCGGTTTTTGAGCAAATATATAAGAGGAAGCAATACCTGGATTAACGTCCATCCAACCGTTTTTTGCACGATCAAAAGGAGGTGTTGCAATACGCACGTTTAACATGATTTCGCGTCCTTCTGCTGGATAGGAAGCCATTGAGTAGGCACGTTCCACAACTTCGTCGTTTTTCATGACCAAAGGCCACAACTTAAATTTGTCCCATTCTGCTTGGAATTTATCTGGAGTTTCGTGCTCTTCTGGATGCGCAGTAATATCCATATCCGCAAATTTGATTTCACACTCTGGAATTTCAATTTGGATATAACCACCCGCTTTGTAGCCCATATCTTCAGGAACTTCAACAACAAATTCCTTGATAAATGAAGCCACGTTGTAATTTCTAACCACGGTTGCTTCCCATTTCTTAACCCCAAATATTTCTTCAGGAATGGTGATTTCCATATCCTGTTTCACCCTTACCTGACAAGATAAACGGATGCCTTCTTGAATCTCTCTTCTACTGAAGTGAGGCGTCTCTGTTGGTAAAGCTTCGCCGCCTCCTGAAAGTACGTGGCACTCACACTGAATACACGTTCCTCCACCACCACAAGCGGATGGTAAAAATATTTTCTGGGAGGATAGGGTATTTAATAAGGTGCTTCCTGAACTGACTTCCAATTTACGTTCGCCATTAATGGTAATCGTTACAGGACCTGATGGAGACAATTTTTGTTTCACTACAAGTAAAAGCGTTACCAATAATAAAGTAACCACTAAAAACGCGACAACTGTAACAATGACTGTTCCTAATGTGCTTGCTGCTAATATCATAATCTTTGTTATTTTTTATCTGTATCGTTTATTTCTTCTATCACAAAATCAGAAGTTTTGTGATCTTTTTGGACAGTCACCATACCATCTACAGTCTCTATATTATCTTCTGTGGCTTCTTCATCACCTCCAGTCAACATTCCACCAAAACTCATAAACCCAATGGCCATTAATCCTGTAATAATAAATGTAATCCCTAATCCTCTTAAAGGTGCAGGCACATTACTATATCTGATCTTCTCTCTAATGGCAGCAATCGCAACAATAGCTAAAAACCACCCTATTCCTGAACCAATACCGTAATTAAGAGCCAAACCTAAAGTTTCTATTTCACGAGATTGCATAAATAATGAACCTCCTAAAATAGCACAGTTCACTGCAATTAATGGTAAAAATATCCCCAACGAATTATATAAGCCCGGTGAAAATTTCTCAACAACAATTTCAACAAGTTGAACCATAGTTGCAATGGTGGCAATAAACATAATAAAGGATAAAAAGCTTAGGTCAAAATCCGCATACTCTGGTCCCAACCATGTTAAAGCACCTTCTTGTAATAAATATTGATCCAACAACCAGTTTAAAGGTACTGTAATTGCCAAAACAAAGATTACTGCAGCACCAAGACCAACGGCAGTAGCTACTTTTTTAGACACAGCCAAATATGAACACATACCCAAGAAGTACGCGAAAATCATGTTGTCTACAAATATCGATTTGAAAAATAATTCTATATGTTCCATTTTTTATAGTCTTCAGTCTTCAGTCCGCAGTCTTCAGTAGCGTTTGACTGCTTACTGATAACTGCCTACTGCAGGCTATTTAAATTAGTCTTCTATTAATTCTTTGTTTCTGCTTCTTTGTACCCAAATGATAATACCAATGACTATCAAGGCCATTGGAGGCAATACCATAAAACCGTTGTTTTCATATCCAAAAGCGTACAGACCTGTTTTCTCTACGGAGTCACCAAGAACCTTAAAGCCCAATAATGTTCCCGAGCCCAACAGTTCTCTAAAGAAACCCACAATAACCAGGATAACACCATAGCCTAAAGCGTTTCCAACGCCATCCAAAAACGATCTCCACGGTCCGTTTGCCAAGGCAAAAGCTTCAAAACGCCCCATAATAATACAGTTGGTAATGATTAATCCAATAAATACAGAGAGTTCTTTACTTAAGCTATACGCGTAAGCCTTCAATACCTGATCTACAATAATCACCAGGGTTGCCACAACAACAAGCTGTACAATAATTCTAATTTTTGAAGGAATGATATTTCGCATTAACGAAATAACAACGTTCCCCGCGCCAAGTACAAATATCACCGAAATGGCCATCACGATTGATGGTTTTAATTGTGCCGTAATTGCCAAGGCAGAACAGATTCCTAAAACCTGAATAGTAATAGGATTATCATCCCCTAAAGGATCTAATATTAGTTTACTATCTTTTTTTGATAAAAGTCTCATACAATTTTATTTTAATGTCTTGAAATAAGGCACATACATTCTTAAATCCTTTTTAATCATCGCGGTAACACCATCTCCAGTAATGGTCGCCCCTGCAATTGCATCTACTGCATTGTCAGTTTTCCTATCATTCCTAGGATCGGCATTGCCTTTGGCCACGGTTATTCCTTTAAAAACACCAGATTCATTTAAAAGGTGTTCACCTTCAAAATCGTCCATAAAATAACGCTGTTTAATTTCACTACCTAAACCAGGAGTTTCTCCAGCATGATCAAAAAATACGCCCTGTACCACCATATCTTTGTCTACAGCTACAAAACCCCAAATGGCATCCCATAATCCTTTTCCTCTAATAGGAATAACATAAATAGGTTTCCCATCTTTCTCTCCTTCAAACAAAGGGAGTTTACGTGTGTAGTTAGGATCTTTTGCTTTAGCCTCTTCCTTTTTGACATCTAGCAAGTAAGCTTGAGGATCCTCAGTCACTTTATCGCCTTCAATAATATATTGGTTAGTAATGGTACTATTGAATACGTCCTCTACTTTATCTGCAGATATGAATTCAACATCACTGGGTCCTTCATTGGCATTAATGCCCATGGCGTACAATATATTCTGTTGTATTTCAAATCGCTCATTCGCTTTCACCAATGGTTTCAAGCCTTGGGCAAGTCCTGCAAGGATAGAACCTACCACAATAACCATAACAATGGCAAAAATAACGGTATAACTATTTTTATCTGTATCGATCGCCATAATCTAAGCTGTTTTTAATTTTCCTCGTTTTAATCTCTTCTTCACATTGCCCTGAACTACATAATGATCTATGGTTGGTGCAAATACATTCATTAACAATATGGCCAACATCACACCTTCTGGATAAGCCGGGTTAAAGACGCGAATCATGATGGATATAAATCCAATCAAGAATCCGTAAATCCATTTACCTCTATTAGTTTGAGATGCAGTAACTGGATCTGTAGCCATATAAACAATACCAAACGCCATTCCACCAATAATCAAATGATGCCAGAATTCAGTACTCATCAATCCATAAAACTTGCTTGTTTCGGTTATCCAACCTGAGTCAACCACCATATTGAAGATATAACCCATGACTAAAGCACCAAGTGTGGCGCTTACCATGATTCTCCAACTTCCTACTTTTGTGAAGATGAGAAATAAGCCGCCCAAGAGGATTAAAAGTGTAGAGGTTTCACCCACAGAGCCAGGAATAAAGCCAAAAAACATATCCATTACCGAATAATCGACCGGATGTGATTGTGCCAAGCTACCTAATATGGTTTCTCCCGAAATGGCATCGGCCGTAGAGCCATTTGCAATTTCTTTAGTTCTTTCTACCGCACCTTGAACCCATACCTTATCTCCACTCATCCAGGTAGGATAAGCAAAAAACAGGAATGCTCTAATGGTTAAAGCGGGGTTCAGGATGTTCATTCCTGTACCGCCAAATACTTCCTTCCCAATAACCACACCAAAAGCAACGGCCACGATTAACATCCACCATGGAATATCAATTGGAACGATCAACGGCACGAGCATACCCGTTACCAAATACCCTTCTTCAACTTCATGACCTTTTATAACGGCGAATAAAAACTCAATCCCTAATCCAACACCATAAGAGATGATGATTAAAGGTAGAATCTTCCAAAAGCCCAAGACAAAGTTCTGCAAGTTCCAAAATTCACTGCTAAAAAAGCCGTTGGTTACTGCTTGGATCTCTCCTACAGCCAAATAATGCTGATACCCGGCGTTAAACATTCCGAAAATCAAACACGGAATCAATGCCATAATGACCGTATTCATAGTACGCTTTAAATCGTCTGCCGATTTAATATGCGTGCCCCCTTTTGCGGTATCATTAGGCGTATATAGAAAAGTATGCAAGGCATTAAAGGCAGGAGCCATTTTAGTCCCTCTATATTTCTCTTTTAATTTATGTAAGTTCTGTTTTAAACCCATTGTCTCTATAATTAACCGATTTCTTCTATCATTAAATCCAAGCCTTCTCTAATAATTTTTTGATGTGGTTGTTTAGACACACAAATAAATTCTGTTAAGGCAAAGTCTTCCGGAGCCACTTCATACATTCCCAAAGCCTCCATTTCGTCCAAATCTTTATACAAACATGACTTTAAGATTTGCAATGGGTATATATCTAATGGAAAAACTTCCTCGTAATTACCAGTAAGCACAAAGTTTCGGTGCTCTCCATTCATATTGGTCGTTAAATCATAGACCTTGTTTGGAGTCAACCACGAAAAAGTTAAAGCTCTAGAATTAGAGATTTTATCAAAAATGGGTTTATTCCAACCAAACAACTCATAATCATCACCTTCCGGAATAACTGTAATGATATTACTATAATACCCCAAATAGCCATCCGGAGCTATTTGTTTTCCACTCAATACATTACCAGAAATGATACGATCGTTCCCGCCTTGCACAACGCCATTATCATAGATCATGGTTGCGACTTCGCTGGCAATTTTTGTAACAAAGTAACGTGGTTTTTTAACAGAAGATCCCACAAGGGCAACAATACGTTCGGCATTGAATTTACCGGTAAGCAAGAGCTCACCCATGATCACTAAATCCTGCGGATTAATGGTCCAAACGGTTTCTCCTTTATTGACAGGATCTATTTTATTGATTTGCGTCCCCACGTTTCCACAAGGATGTGGCCCAGATACTTTATGTAAGGTAATTCCGGAAAGTCCAGCTAAAGGCGAATTTGATTTAACACCAACGCTCACGTGCACTTTACCATTAGTTAGTTTACCTAACGCGGTAATCGCCGCTTGCAACTCCGCTTCTTTGCCCTGAAGCACATAGTCAAGATCTGCAGCTAATGGTGCACTGTCATACCCAGAGATAAAGATTGCTTTGGGTGTTTGGTCTGGTTTTGCAATAATGTCATACGGACGTTGCTTGATAAAAGTCCAACAGCCAGAGGCCAATAAATGTGCCTTTATAGTATCAGCATCTACAGCATCAACGTTCAACTTCCCGTAATCGTGGTAAATCTGCTCTTTATCCGCCTGAATTTTAATGCCCGTAATGCGTCTTTTCTCCCCTCGTGCTATTTCAATAATTTCCCCTGAAACCGGCGAAACAAATTTCACGGCTTCATTGGTTTTGTCATGAAAGATAGGCTCTCCAGCTTTCACCTTTGCACCTTCTTTATAAATCAGTCTTGGAGTAACACCGTGGAAGTCATCTGGTCTTAACGTATAAAAGTTGCTTATAACCGCCTTTTCAGTGGTTTTTTCAGCTCCTCCCTTAAGTTTGATATCGAGACCTTTTTTAATCTTAATGTCGTTTGACATATTATAAGTCTATTGGTTAATAGTAACAATGATGTGATTTTACACAGTAAAAATCGGTGCAAATTTACGAATTATTTATGCAGTTCACATAATAATTGTCATAAAATTTATACGTTAACGATTGCGTAATTTATGAGGTATAATTTTTGTTTATCTTTACCTTTTAAACCTCATGTAGATGACTTCGAATTTACGATATTTCCTCTTATTATTTTTTTATACGGCCTGTGTTTTTTCGCAAATAGAAGAAGTCAATCCGCCCGACTATATAAAAACAATCATGTTTAGAGGCAACACCGATGAAAGCCAATTGCCCATCCTGAAATTGGGCGAACCCCTGCTGTTGGAATTTGATGCGCTTACGGGAACTGAACCTGACTTTTATTATGTGATTGAACATTTTAATTACGATTGGACGCCCTCCAATTTGGTGAAATCAGAATACTTAAGGGGATTTGACAACCAACGTATTCAAGACTATAAAAATTCGTTCAATACCTATCAGATATATTCGCATTATATGCTTCAAATCCCCAATCAACAAACCAAGGGTTTATTGGTGACCGGCAATTACCTGATGAGCATCTATAAAGATGACGATGAATTGGTGTTTTCAAGAAAATTCATGATCTATGAAGATCTTGTGAACGTTGGCGTTGCCATCAAACGCTCCCGTGACGTTAAGGATATCGATAAAAAGCAATCGGTGGACATTGTTATCAATAGCAGGAATATAAATTTCAACAATCCTTTGGAAAATGTCAAGAGCTTGATCATCCAAAACAACAATCTCAACACCGCCATTTCCAATGTGAAACCACAATACCTCTTAGGAAATCAGTTGATTTACAAATACACTTCAGAAACCAGCTTCTGGGGTGGCAACGAGTATCTTTATTTTGAGACCAAAGATGTTAGAGCCGCCAACGTAGGTGTTCAGTTTATCGATTTAAAAGACATTTATCATACCTATCTTTTTGCCAACACATCAAGAGCCAATCAACTCTACACGTACAATCCGGATATCAACGGTAATTTTGTGATTACCGCCATTGATGCGCAGGACGTATCCATTGAAGCGGACTATACCATGATCCACTTTGCATTGCAATATCCTGAGTTGACAGATGGCAGTTCTGTCTATGTTTATGGCAATTTTAATAATTATGCACTTGAACCGGATAATGAGCTTCAATTTAATTCGAAAACTGGGTTATATGAAAAGGCATTTCGTTTAAAACAAGGGTTCTACAATTACAAATACGTGGTAACCGATAAAAACGGCACTTTGAATGAAGGTGCGATTAGCGGAGACTTCTACCAAACCGAAAATAATTATAAAGTCTTGGTGTACTACAGAGATTTGGGTGCGCGCTATGATCGATTAATTGGGATGGGCGAAGGCTCTTCAGTCGATATTTCAAATTAAAGTTGCCCTCAGCAGAAAAAGGACGCAAGATTCTTTTAAAAAATATTTCAGGAACTGACATTTAATGTCATAAGCCTCTAGCTTACTGTTAAATAACTGTAAAAATTCAATTTGCGTTACATCTTGAATCAAATAAATTATAAAAGTCTTTTAAATTATCCTATTTTAGCACTAATCAAAACATTCTAGTATTATGGTACAACAAGTTACAAGTGGTATTAAGATAAGTGTACAGACCACTTTTGAGGGTACTTTTTATAAAAATTATAAAGTCCATTTTGCTTTTGGATATAGGGTGACCATTGAAAATCAGAGCAAAGGTGCCGTACAATTAAACTCGCGCCATTGGAAAGTTTATGACGCCTTAAATCATGTTGAAATTATTGAAGGTGAAGGCGTTATTGGCAAAAAACCAGTCCTAAAACCAGGAGAGTCGCATACGTATACTTCAGGATGTTTGCTATCATCCCCTTTTGGCGCGATGCACGGCCATTACAACATGGTCAACTTTACCACCACCAATAAATTCAAGGTTTACATTCCGTCATTTAAACTGAGTGCTCCTTTTGCCTTGAATTAAAGTTTGTGGCCAAAACTATAAAATTGGCATGCGCTCAGTTTTGTTATGTTTATAAGTCTTTGTTACCGGCGCCGACATCATTTCCATTTTGCCTTTTTTAGGTTAATAAACCAATTAACGTAATTTTTTAAATCGCTCGTTTATTCTCCCCCTTTCATAGCCTCCTGAAGCTTAAAACTGAATCCCGAATAGTAAAAACGACCTTAAAATTTTATCTTTCAGACACTTAGCTAGATTGATAGATGATTATTTTCTAAAAACCGCCCGGACATTTAACGTCGTTTTAGGAGTATATCACGTGCAATAGGTTTCAAAATTTTGTACCTTCGCATCTTAAAATTTTAAACATACAAAATAAAAATAATCATGGGAAAAGGATTTTTCAAGGTACCGGTAGCCGTCAATGAACCTGTAAAAACTTACGCTCCAGGATCTCCAGAACGTGAGGCAGTGATAGCGGAATATTCGAAAATGTTCAGAAGTAAAGTTGATGTACCTCTTTATATCAATGGCAAATATGTCACTACTAAAAACACCAAAACCATGTCCCCACCCCATGATCATAAGCATGTGGTAGGAACCTATCATTTAGCAGAGAAGAATCATGTTGAAGATGCTATAGCCACTGCCCTTGAAGCCAGAAAGTCATGGTCTCAAATGCCTTGGGAACATCGTGCAGGTATTTTTCTTAAAGCTGCCGAATTGCTTGCTGGACCATACAGAGCCAAAATCAACGCCGCAACAATGATTGCGCAATCAAAAACCATCCATCAAGCTGAGATTGATTCGGCATGTGAGTTGATTGATTTCTTAAGATTCAATGTTCAGTTTATGACTGAAATATATCAGGATCAACCACAAAGCACAAGTGATGCATGGAACAGAGTTGAATACAGACCTTTAGAAGGCTTTACTTATGCAGTGACGCCGTTCAATTTCACTGCCATTGCAGGCAACTTGCCGTCATGCATGGCTTTAATGGGGAATGTTGTGATTTGGAAGCCTAGCAACCATCAAATTTACTCCGCCAAAGTGATCATGGATGTCTTTGAAGAAGCTGGTGTGCCTGCAGGAGTAATAAATGTTGTTTTTGGTGATGCTGCTATGATTACAGACGTTATTATGGCCAGTCCAGATTTTTCTGGATTACACTATACAGGATCAACTTCCGTTTTTCAAAGCTTATGGAAAAAAATCGGAAATAATATTGCAAATTATAAAACCTATCCTAGAATTGTAGGAGAAACTGGAGGGAAAGACTTTATCGTGGCCCATAAAACAGCCAACGCCCGACAAGTAGCAACCGCAATTGTTAGGGGTGCATTTGAATTTCAAGGTCAAAAATGTAGTGCAGCTTCTAGGGGTTATATTGCAAAAAGCATTTGGAACGACGTCAAGAAGTATGTCATTGAAGATTTAGAAACCGTAAAAATGGGGTCTCCGGAGGACATGAGTAATTTTGTTACCGCAGTCATCCATGAAGCTTCTTTTGATAAGTTGGCCAGTTATATTGACCAAGCCAAAAAAGATAAGACTGCAACTATTATTGCCGGTGGAAATTACGATAAGAGCAAAGGTTACTTTATTGAACCAACGGTTATTGAAACCACTGATCCAAAATACGCTACTATGTGCACCGAACTTTTTGGTCCCGTAATGACGATTTATGTATATGACGATAAAGACTTCAGCAAGACTTTAAAATTAGTAGATGAAACCAGTGAATACGCGTTGACCGGTGCTATTTTGGCAACGGACAGATATGCGATAGATGAAGCAACCAAAGCCCTTCAAAATTCAGCTGGAAACTTCTACATCAATGACAAACCAACAGGCGCGGTAGTTGGGCAACAACCATTTGGAGGCGCAAGAGCTTCTGGAACCAATGATAAAGCGGGAAGTTTACAAAACCTTCTCCGCTGGATCTCTCCAAGATTGGTCAAAGAAACTTTTGTCACACCAACAGATTACCGTTATCCTTTTTTAGGATAATCTTAATTATATTTAAAAAATAATCCTCAAACTAGCGTTTGGGGATTTTTTTTGTCCATTTAAGTAAATAGTTCATTATCTTAACCTCAGAAAGTCAAAACTTTGTATCTTTAAATCAACTGAAAACAAATCCTATATGAAAAAAAACTACTTCCTACCTTTATTGTTAACCAGTGCGTTCTTATTTGCCCAAACTCCAGGCAGCGAAAGTCCTATTATGGTTATCGATGCCAGCATTCCTTATCAAGGATTTGGCGAAGCGCATCCATTATTGGGTTCTGCCCAGTATAAAATTTATTATGACAATGTTGATGGCGTATTGGACAAACCCATCTTTCTAATTGATGGTTTCGATCCAAACGATTCAAGAGATATCCCAGAGGTATATGCACTTTTAAATTACGGAAATTCCGGAATGAATTTGGGCGATTTAATAAGAGATGAAGGCTATGACCTCGTAGTCCTGAATTTTGAAGCAGCTTACCCAAGTCCTACGGATGGCACCATACTTAGGGGAGGCGCGGATTATATACAACGTAACGCCTTGACATTCGTGGAACTTATCAACACGATAAACAGTATGAAAATAGGTTCTGAACAAAACGTGGTCATAGGGCCAAGTATGGGCGGCCTCATCTCAAGATATGCCCTACGCTATATGGAACAGAACACATTGGATCACGATACACGATTGCATATCTCATTTGACGCCCCGCACAGGGGTGCCAACGTACCCATTGGCATGCAATATCTTTTTAATTACATGGTCAATGGCGAGCCAGGAATTACCGAAGCTGAACCCTTAGTAAACGACTTATTGAACAGTCCTGCTGCTAAACAAATGTTGATCGACCATTACCTTGGCCATGTAGCTGCAAATGGGATCAGTCAAGATAATTCCACCCATACCCCTAAAGGCGCACCTAATTTTAGAGAGGCGTTTCAAGCTGAATTAGACGCTATGGGTTTTCCACAAAATACGAGGAACGTCGCCATTACTAACGGCAGCGGTGTTGGTCAAATGACCGGCACCCCAGGAATGGAACTTATCAACCATACTTTTGATACAGGAATAATCAACATTGGAGGGCTACCGGTTTATTCTAGAGCATCGGTAGCAGTACATTTTGCACCAATGGCCAATGAAACCATCAATGTATCAAATTTTACTGGAGAGATAAGATTTTTGCCTATTGGCCCCTGGATACCCGCGCTCAATTTCAGTGCCTCTGCACAATCAGCCGTAACGTCAGATGGTTTAGATAGCGCTCCTGGAGGTCAATTCGATCTATATTCATTTGATGATGGTTCCAATCCTTTGATTTCAGATTTTTTCAACAACTTAAATTCGCAATATTTTAGTTTCATTCCAACCCTAAGTGGATTGGCTATTAACAACCAATCCAATTGGTATGCAAATCCAAACCTCAACAACTCACCTTTTGCCAACACCTATATTCCAACTGAGAATGAGCCGCACGTTACGCTGACTGATGGAAACGTTGCATTTACTTTAGCTGAAATCCTTCAAGGTACTCTGGGAACAGTTGATTTCTCAAGTAATCATGAAATCAAGCTGCTACAAAACCCGGTTTATAATTCTCTGACTTTGTTGAGCACTAATGAATTTTCAAATGCAAAGGTATCCATTGTTGATCTTACAGGTAAACTCGTTTTAAGCACCCGTACTTCACTATCCAATAGCACAACAATTCCTTTTCACTTGGAAACCGGATTATACCTATTGAATGTTCAAACCGAGAATGGATTTATTTTCAACACAAAGCTTCTTGTAAAATAATACCGTTATCGCTTCTAAAAACCAAAGGCTGAATTTTAATTCAGCCTTTATATTTTATGGGCAAATGCACCAACTTTTTGGTTTCAAAGAATTCTTCCTTGTAGAAATCGGATAGAGCATACACCTTGGCCTTGGGGAAGTCCTGTAATTCTTCGGCCAAATCGCCACCTTTTAAATAGATGATTCCGTTTTTAAGTTCATGTTTTTGTTTTTTGGCAATTTTTCCTTTTACCCAATGTACAAAGGTTGGCATTGCCGCTACAGCTCTACTCACAATAAAGTCATAAGTGCCATCTACCTCTTCCACTCTGCTGTGAGAGGTCTTAACATTGGTCAACCCCAATCCGTCAACCACCTCATTAACAACTTTAAGTTTTTTGGCAATGCTATCTACCAAATGAAAATTGGTTTCAGGAAACATGATCGCCAGAGGTATCCCAGGAAACCCACCACCCGTGCCAACATCTATCACTTGAGATCCAGGCTTAAAGGAAACCAACTTAGCAATAGCCAAGGAATGAAGGACATGGCGCAAATATAATTCGTCAATATCCTTACGCGATACGACGTTTATTTTAAGGTTCCAATCTTTATAAAGATCTTCTAACTGTTCAAACTGATGCAATTGAAGTTCAGATAAATCAGGAAAATAATTTCTAATGAGTTGCATTATTTCTAAATTTTCAACAAAATTAATCATTTTTATACGGATAATTTTAGCATATTAGCACCAAGAGCAAAACTTTAATTGATTATCTTTGCATAATTAATATGATGGCGTGATTTTTGACGTTATCACTAGTAAAATATAATACCATGACACAACAAACCCTATCATTTTCTAGAAATGATTCTACAAAATTTTTCAGAACACTCAACAAACGCGTTAACGATTACTTCAAAGACAACAATATAAGACGGACTGGAAACTGGAAAATATGGGTAAAAACGGTGGTGATGTTCACTCTGTTTTTAACACCTTATTTCCTAATTCTTACCCTTGATCTACCAGGTTGGTCAATGTTACTATTAACAATTGTTATGGGCATTGGAATGGCCGGAGTTGGCATGAACGTGATGCACGATGGCAACCACGGCGCCTTTTCAAACAAGGAATGGATCAATCGTTTAATGGGAAGCAGCATTTACATTTTGGCTGGAAACGTTTACAATTGGAAGGTACAACATAATGTACTACATCATACATACACCAACATTCACGGCCATGATGAAGATTTGGAAGCGGGGAGAATCTTACGTTTCTCGAAACATGCCAAATGGCACAAACATCATAAATTCCAACATTATTACTCCGTATTACTTTATGGTTTATTGACTATAAACTGGGCCATTACGACAGATTTCCTTCAAATGAAGCGCTATATGAAGCGTAAATTATCTTACGGTAAATTCCCTAATCCTGCAACCGAATGGAGCAAATTGGTTATTTCAAAAATAATTTATGTATCCATTTGGATTGTCATTCCATTGGTATTCACGGACATTGCCTGGTGGAAAGTCTTGCTTGGATTTTTTATAATGCATTACGTAGCAGGCCTTATTTTAAGTGTTGTATTCCAATTGGCCCATGTGATGGAAGATGCCGAAATGCCCTTGCCAGAAGAAAATGGTACCATGAAAAATACTTGGGCTATCCATCAACTATTGACTACCGTCAATTTTGGAACCAAAAACAAAATTGTAAATTGGTTTACTGGCGGATTGAACCATCAAGTAGAACATCATATTTTTCCGCACATCAGTCACGTACACTATACTAACATTTCAAAAATAGTCAAAGCGACTGCGCAAGAATTCAATCTTCCGTACAAAGAGTACAAAACTACACGCCAAGCAATCATAGCACATTTCAGGCACTTAAAAGAAATGGGACTAAAACCTACCTTACAAGCTTAATCACTATTTTTAAATGAACTTACTTTCAGATAGAATTTTAAACATGTCTACCTCTGCAACTTTAGAAATGGCCGCTAAAGCCAGAGAACTAAGGGCAGAAGGAAAAGACATCATTGGTTTAAGCCTAGGCGAACCAGATTTCAATACGCCAGACTATATAAAGGCCGCTGCGATACAGGCAATCAATGACAACTACAGCTCGTACACTCCAGTGGACGGTTATGTAGAGCTCAAAGATGCCATCATCAAAAAGTTTAATCGCGACAATGGATTGACCTATAATCGCAATCAAATTGTAGTATCCACCGGTGCCAAACAATCGCTTGCCAATGTTGCAGCCATATTAATCAATAAGGACGACGAGGTGATTATCCCTTGTCCGTATTGGGTGAGCTATGCCGATTTGGTAAAACTTAATGACGGCATCCCTGTTGAAGTACCCACAACTATTGCCACCGATTTCAAGATGACTCCTGAACAATTAGAGGCTGCCATCACACCAAAAACAAAAATGCTATGGTACAGTTCTCC
>NZ_DATJCA010000178.1:0-54802 GCF_035515035.1 Gelidibacter sp.
CTGGATTTTATAAAGTGTGATACTGTAGTGCCTTTTGAGGATGGTTTTACAAGCTTTAATTTAGAGGACAACACGCCAATAATTAGGGGCACACAATCTGATGTTTCCATAAGTTATCACCTTACGGATAGTGATGCCAACATCAATATTAATCCGCTTTCCAGTCCCTACACCAATATTTCCAATCCGCAAGAGATTTTTGTGAGGATTACAAACACCATTACTGGCTGTTTTGAAATTACCGATTTTTCTCTAAATGTAAATTTAGGGCCAAATTATCTAGCGCCTAGCCACTTATCTGCCTGCGACTCCAATGCTGATGGAAACAGTAATAATGGACAGACTTTTTTCAATCTAAATTCCAAAAATGTCGAAATTTTAAATGGTCAAGATCCGTCGTCCATAAATATCAGTTATCATGCGTCTAAAATGTCCGCAGAAATGGGCACTGCTGCTTTATCCAGTCCTTATTATAATGTCGTTCCAAATCAGCAGCAAATTTTTGTCAGGCTTGAAGATGCATTGAACGCCAACTGCAGGACTATCACATCCTTAGATCTTGTGGTCAATCCGCTACCCGATGCATTTGCCGCCACCCTCATTCAGTGCGATCAAGATGGCGCAACCGACGGTTTTACTGTTTTTAATCTAGAGCAAGCCAAAGAGGTTATAACTGGTGGTAGTCCTAATAGAAATCTGAGCTATTATCTCAACACTAACGATGCTGAAAATGACCGCAATGAAATTAGCGGAAGTACCTATAAGAACATCACGAATCCACAAGTGTTGTCTGTTAAGGTAACCAATGATTTGACCGGCTGCTCTACTCTAAGCCAGTTGAATTTAATGGTAAGTACCACCTCCGCAAACAATGCACAATTAGCGTTTTGTGATAACGACGGGAATGAAGATGGATTTTATGCTTTTCATCTTTTGGATGCCGATGATATCGTTCTAAATAACTTACCCAATGGAATGGAATTGTTTTACTATTTAAGCTATGAGGATGCACTTTTGGAAGTCAATCCACTCCCAACTGTATTCACAAATACAATCCCTTATTCCCAAACCATTTATGCCAGAGTTGAGGACAGCAATGCCTGTTATGGGATTAGCGAAATTTTGCTGACGGTATTCGAGATGCCAAATATTGAAGTGGAAGATGATGCGATTTACTGTCTGAACAAATTCCCAGACAAGATAACCATTACAGGAGGAGTTATTGTTGATAGTCCAAGTAACTATTCTTATGCATGGTCTACAGGTGAAAGTACTTCGGAAATTAGGGTTGACACTCCAGGGAGCTACACCGTGAGAGTAAGTAATTCCAACGGTTGTTATAAAGACCGAACAATTAATGTGTTGGCTTCAGATATTGCCTCGGTAACAGATATAACTATTACTGATGGGGCAGAAAATAACACCCTCACCGTGTTGCTTACCGGAGAGGGAGAATATGAGTATGCACTTAATGACATCAGGGGCCCATATCAGGATAGTTCCACTTTTGAGCATGTGGTTCCCGGTTTCCATACCATTTTTATAAGAGACATCAATGGTTGTGGAATTGCTAAAGAAAACATTTCTGTCATTGGATTCCCAAAATATTTCACGCCAAACAATGATGGTGTTAATGACCGTTGGCAAGTATCTGGGATAAATGCCCAGTTTCAGTCTAAGAGTACTATTTATATTTTTGATAGAATGGGTAAATTACTTAAGGAAATTCATCCTTTAAGTTCCGGTTGGGACGGAAATTTTCTAGGTCAACCAATGCCAACTAATGATTATTGGTTTTCAGTAACATTACAAGACGGTCGAACTTTTAATGGTCATTTTAGTTTGAAACGCTAATCCAGATTGAGTTTATTTCACTTTTGGTCTTAATTTACTTCCTAAAAAATTTAACAAATAATATCCACAGAAAGTCAGTCGAGAGTTATTTTATTTAAGTTTTCGTCTAATCTATCTAAAAGTGTATGCGAACGTTAATGTTCTGCGTATTTCATCGTATTATATTGCATTTCATCTAAACATTGGTTACTTTTCGGCGCCCTAATAAATGACTAAAGAATTCATTCTTCGCGAATGACTTCTCGCCATAAAACTTAACCTATAAAGAATGAAATCGTTCCAAATTTCCCTCCTTGCTTTTGCATGCATTTTGTGTAACCACGCATTCGGCCAACAAATTACGATAAACAGCAAAATTGCTCCTCCACAACTTATTAAAAATCATTTAATTAAAGGTTGCGTAGAAATTTCAGATGTCGCTTCACCAATAAACGGATCAATCAACGGCTTTTCAAGTTTTGGATATTTTGAACGCGGCAACTCCAATTTTCCGTTTGAAAATGGAATCATGCTATCCACTGGAAATGCAGACTCAGCCGGCAATAAACTGAAGGACAAAACCTTAAATGAAGGCAATAATAATTGGCTTTCAGATCCTGATCTTGAGACTGCATTAGGTATTTCTAATACACTAAATGCTACCGTAATAGAATTTGATTTTTCATCCTTGTCCAACCAGATTCAATTTAATTACATTTTAGCTTCGGAAGAATATTATGGCAATTTTCCCTGTGATTATTCTGATGGGTTCGCCTTTTTGATCAAACGCGCCGGAACTAATGATCCCTATCAAAATATTGCAATTATTCCTGGTACTGATATTCCCGTAAATACGAATACTATTCATAACGAAATTGTTGGTTTTTGCCCAGCGTCAAATGAAGCTTATTTTGATGGTTACGGCATTGGGGATACTAATTATGATGGTCGAACAAAAGTGATGACCGCCACTGCAAATACGGTCCCAAATGTGGTGTATCACATCAAATTGATTATAGCGGATCAAACCGATTCCAATTATGATTCCGCAGTTTTTATTGAAGGGAATAGTTTCGCTGCAGTTGTTGATTTAGGAGAAGACATCACTACGTGTGCAGATCGGTTAACCTTGGATGGTAATATAGATAATCCAGAAGGGATGTATTCATGGTTTTTGAATGATGTGCTTCTACCCGGTGAAACGCAATCTACATTAACTGCACTTCAATCGGGAGTTTATACGGTTAAAATTGATATTCCTTTAGGAAATGGATCCTGTACAATTGAAGATAGTGTGGCCCTTGTTCTAAGTTCAACCCAAACAGCTTCAAAAATTTCTGATTTCAACATCTGTGATGATATGTCTGAAGATGGTTTTGCAGTTTTTGATCTCGATATTAAAAATGCTGAAGTTTTAAAAGCGGTTCCTAAATCTGAATACACCATTTCCTATCATTATACATCTGATGATGCTGAAGGAAACAACAACTCAATTACAAGGCCAATTACCAACACCCTCAACCCTCAACCCATCTTTGTAAGAATTGAAGATAAAATTAATGGCTGTTTGGCCTACACGGCGTTCAATTTGGTTGTTGATCAACTCCCACAAATCCTAACACCTACAGATTTAATTGCTTGCGAAGAAATTAGCCAAAATGGTTTAACGTCAATTTATCTCAATGAAAAAGATGACGAAATAACGAACGGACAAGCCCATTTAATTGTTGGATATTACCATACGCAATCCGACGCCGATCAGGACATTAATGCAATTGCATCTCCATATAACAACCAGTCAAGAACCGAAACCTTATACGTAAGGGTTTCAAATGTAGAAACGGGATGTGCAAGTACCACAACACTCAATTTAATAGTTTTAGATAAACCGATAATAAATAATGGCGATCACTTTTTAGATGCCTGCGATCCAGAACACGACGGATTTTCACAATTTAACCTCAACGACATCACTCCAGATATTTTGAACGGACTGACCGGCGTTTCAGTAACTTTTCACGAAATTTATGAGGATGCCTTATCAGGAACCAACGCTATCCCTGATCCTTCAGCATACCGCAACATTAAACAAAGTTTTCAGACCTTGTTCATAAGAGTAGTCGATAATGAGTCAGGGTGTGCGTCTATAACTTCATTTGAGGTTCATGCCAATCTTCTATTGACTGGCACGCGCATAAAGGACTTTTCTATTTGTGATGTTAAAGAAGGAGATATCCCCTCATTTGACTTGAACAATATGGCAGAAGTCATCATAAATGATCTTCCCGATGTGACCATTACATTTTACGAAACCATAGAAGATCAAACCAATCAGTCCAATGCCTTAAATCCTGCTTTTCCTTACTTACCAACATCTTTTCCGAAAACGCTTTATATCACTTTAAGAAACAGCCAATGTACTGAAACTTCAGAAATACAATTATTAATGAATCCCGTCGTAGATTTCCCATCTATTGGAGCAGTCACTTATTGCGACACGGACCAAGATGGGTTAACCACCATTGATCTGAGCTCGTTTTCAAGTGCCATTGCCAATGGAGAAGACGGATATAATGTACGTTATTTTGAAACTCAAGAGGATGCCGACAAAAATCGCAATGCGCTTCCAAATTTTTATACAAATACGGTAAATCCATTAAGACTTTACACCCGAACAACGTCTAAAGCTACTGGATGTTCGGACATCAAGAATTTTGAAATCACCGTGCTCCCTGCACCTGAAACCCATACTCCAAAGGACATTGTTATTTGTGATGATGACCAAGACGGTTTTACCATTATAAATTTAAGTACAACCATTAATGACTTGGTGGCAGACAAAAACAACAGGACTTTTTCCTTCCATAATTCATTAGAGCATGCAGAACACAAAACGGAAGCGATTACCAACATCAGCAGTTTTAAAACCAATACACAGACCGTATTTGCACGTGTGGAAAATCATTCAACGGGATGTCACTCTGTAGAACCTATCAATATCATCGTCAACACGTTACCTGTCTTCACAGCGATTAGTGATTACATCTATTGCGAAAACTCTAGTGATGGATTTGGAGAATTCATTTTTAAAAACAAGGATTCTGAAATTTTGAATGGACAAAACGGGAAGGTCACTTCGTATTATTTAAACCAAGTTGATGCCGAAAATAGAACGAATGCTATTAACAAAGCGAAAGTCTACAAGAATGTCAGCAATCCTCAAAGAATTTTTGTGAGGGTAGAAAACACTTCAGACATTAGCTGTTATGGAACCTCATCTTTCAACATTGAAGTAGGCACAAGCCCAGAGTTTAATCCAGCTTCAGATTGGTTTGTGTGTGATGACATCTCCAATGATTCCGTTGAGATTTTTGATCTATCAGAGAAAGCCAGGGAAATTTCAACAGGAATAAAAGACAATTTGACTATTACCTTTTACACAAGTTTCGCCAATGCCCAGAATGCAGTCAATCCTATCAAAACAAATTATGCAAACACTAAAAACCCACAGAAAATTTATGCACGGGTTGAAAATGGTAGTATCTGCGCGTCAATAACCGACTTTAGTTTAGGCGTCATCAAAGCTCCTGATGCCAATCCATCCAAACCTTTAATTGCCTGTGACACGGATTATGACGGACAGACAACCTTCAATTTAAGGCAATCTGAAATTGATATTTTAGAGGTGCGTCAAAACAATCTTGTCGTTGCCTATTATGAAACTGCAGAAGATTTGGAAGCAGAAATCAACCCAATTCTAAAACCAGAATCCTACAAAAACATTTCAAATCCGCAAACGGTTTATGTGCGACTTACCAATAGTATTTCCAATTGTTATTTATCCATTCCACTAGACTTAATTGTGAATCAACCACCGTTATTTAATCCCATCGCAAGTCTTTCAATTTGTGATAATGAAGCCCATAAGTATGATTTGACAGAAGTCGATGACCTTCTTGTTGAGGATACTTCAAATATGACAATTTCATATCATAGAACTAAAAAAGATGCATTGGATGCTGCCAACGCACTTAATAAAAACTTTCGTCATAAATCAGCGGTAGAAAAAATTTATGTCAGAATAGAGAATTCTACAACCCATTGTTTCACTACGCATCAATTCACGTTGAAGATCGACCCCTTACCTATGGCCTATGCCGCTCCAGATTTAGAGCACTGTGATGACGATTTTGACGGATTATACACTTTCGATCTTTCACAGCAGAACGCAAAAGTTCTTGGTAGCCAAAATCCTGAACACTTTAGAATTTCATATTACCAAACTAATGAGGCTGCACATACCGGTTCAAATGCACTGAGCAAATTTTATGCTACCACCGATTTACAAACCATTTATGTAAGAATCGAAAATAATGCAACAGGATGTTACAATACCACAAGTTTTCAAGTTTACGTCCATCCACTACCGCTAGTAGATATTCCGGATCAGGTTATTTGTTTAGATAGAGGACCACTTTTGGTGAGTGCCAATACCAATAAAAAAGATGACATTTATTTGTGGTCAACCAACGAAACGACACCAGAAATAGAAATAACTAAGGTCGGTACCTATTGGGTGAACGTCACCACCATCTTTGGTTGTGAGACTACTCAAGTTTTTAATGTCATAGAGTCAGAGTCAGCCACCATCGAATTTACAGAAACCGTAGATTTCTCTGACCCGAATAATGTTACCGTAACCATAGGTGGGATTGGAAATTATATGTACGTTTTAAATGATAGAGATCCTCAAGAATCAAATATTTTCGAGAATGTGCCCATAGGCCCCAATTTAATTAAAATTATTGATTTGAATGGTTGTTCTGAAGTCACCAAAGAAATAGTAGTGATTGATACCCCAAAGTTCATGACCCCAAATGATGATGGGTATTTTGATACCTGGCATATCACAGGAGTAGAAACCCTACCAGGAACCGTCATTTACATCTATGATCGTTATGGAAAACAATTGGCCTTTCTGACCTCATTCTCTAAAGGTTGGGACGGCACCCACAACGGACATAAAATGCCTGCCTCAGATTATTGGTTTGTTGCAGATATTAAAAAAGATAAGGTTTCATTTCAGCTTAAAGGCCACTTTGCATTAAAGCGCTAGATCAAAAAACTTGCGCTTGCAAAATTCTAATTCAGCCTTAAACCGTTCCTATTATCCTCAAAAACCCTCTATCTCGAGGGTTTTGGTTTACTTCGGATATTCGCCATTGAAGGTGATATAACAACCATCTGTTTAAAATGCGCCAAAAAAAAAACGTCCATGACAAAATTATCATGGACGTTCATTATTTTTAAATTAAAGGAACGGTTCTGCCTCTCACCAGTCTAATAAAATGGTTCATATCCAAATTTCTGACCGCCTACAGAAGCGCTGGCCATTAACCCAGCTTTTGGCAATGCAAAAGTAGCCACGCCTGAATCATATTTAGCATTCGCAGCAACTCCAGATTCAACAGCAACCGCGGTAGCTTCTGCTGAAAACTTAAAGTTTCCTTCCTTAAATCGCGCTAAATCAACTGGAGTCTCAAAAAATATGACTTCAATAATGGCCTGACCTCCCGCTTGGAGACCAATATCTAATTTTTTTAAATCTGCCATTCCAACGGCAACACCATTTTCATAAACCACTCCATTTCCAGAAGCACCACCTATTATAAATCCGCCTTTTCCAACATTTGGAAATAAAACGTACCCAGCTGCATTATCAAAGTAATTTGCAAGGGTTGGATCTGCTTTAATCAGCGCCTCCTTTGCATCTTTGGCATCTGATATTATTTTCTTATCCTTATTGGTTTGTGAAAAAGCGCTGAAACCAATAAGCATACAAATAACGAAGGTAAATTGTTTTAAATTTTTCATGAGTTCTAATAATTTTGGATTAAGTAATCTTGACTTTAATTTTCAATAGTTCCTTGAAAAGAACCATCTCAAGTAAGGTTTAGTAAAAATAATCTAAAAATAAATTTAAATCTAATCCTAATGCAGTATTTATTAACTCGAATACACTATAAATCAGCACAAAAGGACAGGGATATCTAAATTAAAATATCATTTATTGTTCGAAAAACTTTGGTTAAATTTGTAAAATGAAATTCAAAATCAAATCGGAATTCAAGCCTACTGGAGATCAGCCTCAAGCTATAAAACAACTTTCCAAAGGGATTGAAAACCATGAAAAATATCAAACCTTATTAGGTGTAACGGGATCTGGAAAGACTTTTACGGTGGCCAACGTCATTGAAGAAGTGCAACGCCCAACCTTAGTTTTGGCGCACAACAAAACCTTGGCGGCACAGCTTTACTCGGAGTTTAAACAGTTCTTTCCGGAAAACGCAGTGGAATATTTTGTGTCTTACTATGATTATTACCAACCGGAAGCTTATATCCCTGTTTCTGGGGTTTATATAGAAAAAGATCTCTCCATTAATGAGGAAATCGAAAAAATGCGATTGAGCACCACCTCTTCCCTACTTTCTGGAAGACGTGATGTGATTGTTGTAGCATCTGTTTCCTGTTTATACGGGATTGGAAATCCAGTGGAATTTCAAAAAAATGTCATCACCCTAAAAAGAGACCAAGTTATCTCCAGAACGAAACTGCTCCATCAATTGGTCCAGAGTCTGTATTCGAGAACGGAAGCCGATTTCAATCACGGAAATTTCCGAATTAAAGGTGACACTGTCGATATTTTCCCTGGATATGCCGATTATGGCGTACGCGTTCATTTTTTCGGTGATGAAATTGAAGAAATCGAAGCCTTCAACATCCAAAATAATAAAGTCATCGAATTGTATGACCAGATCAACATCTATCCGGCAAATATGTTCGTGACGTCTCCTGAAGTGCTTCAAGGTGCCATTAAGGAGATTCAAGATGATTTGGTCAAACAACATGATTATTTTAAAGAAATTGGCAAACATTTAGAAGCTAAACGTTTAAAAGAACGTACTGAATTTGACCTTGAAATGATTCGAGAGTTGGGCTACTGCTCTGGAATTGAAAATTATTCACGCTATTTGGACGGCCGTTTGCCTGGCACACGCCCATTCTGTTTATTGGACTATTTTCCAGATGATTATTTGATGGTCATTGATGAAAGTCACGTGACGATATCTCAAGTTCATGCCATGTATGGTGGCGATAGAAGCCGAAAAGAAAATTTGGTGGAATATGGTTTTAGACTACCTGCGGCAATGGACAACAGACCTTTAAAGTTTGAAGAGTTTGAAGCCATGCAAAACCAAGTTATCTATGTTAGTGCAACCCCGGCCGATTATGAATTACAAAAAAGTGATGGGGTCTTTGTAGAGCAATTGATCCGTCCGACAGGTTTATTGGATCCAATTATTGAAGTGCGTCCAAGTTTAAACCAAATTGACGATTTAATTGACGAAATACATCAGCGTGTGGAAAAAGACGAACGAATCTTAGTAACGACTTTAACCAAACGCATGGCCGAGGAACTGACGAAATATTTGGACAGAATCCAGATTAGAGTGCGTTACATCCATAGTGATGTGGATACCTTGGAACGGGTAGAAATTATGCAAGATTTGCGTAAAGGTTTGTTTGATGTTTTAGTGGGAGTTAACTTATTACGTGAAGGGTTGGATTTACCGGAAGTATCTTTGGTTGCCATTTTAGATGCCGACAAAGAAGGGTTTTTAAGGTCCAATCGTTCCTTAACACAAACAGTGGGCAGAGCGGCGAGACATTTAAATGGAAAAGCAATTATGTATGCCGACCGAATTACCAATAGCATGCAAAAAACCATTGACGATACTGACTATAGAAGGGAAAAGCAAATCGCCTATAATAAGAAACATGGGATTACGCCAACCGCACTTAACAAAAGCTTGGATAATGTATTGGCGAGAAATTCTGTTAGCACATATAGCTATGAATTGGAGGCGATACGGGCTGCTGAACCAGAAAGTGAGTACTTAACAAAAGATCAATTGGAAAAAAAGATTCGAGAAACACGCAAACTAATGGAACAAGCTGCTAAGGCTCTCGATTTTATTATTGCCGCACAATTAAGAGATGAAATTAAAGTATATCAAGGGAAATTGGAGAAGTTAAAGGCTTAATCGAGTATTCAGTTTTAAAATTAAAAAAACTCTTCGGACATCCGGAAAATATCTCGAAAAGATTAAATAAAACATCCTTACGCCGATTGATAACCGACTATAACTGTTTCCTCAAAACTGCTAACTGAATACTGAACACTAATTATATTGTACCTTAAAAATATCAATCAAAAAATCTGGTGGTACGATCTTATTGGGGAAACTTTCCATTAAATCCAAAACACGATTAATGGATTCGTGGCTCAGCCCCATTCGCAATCCGAAATTATGCAATTTCACAAGTTCTTTGTTTGTAATGATCTGTCCAAGATTCATCAACAATACCAACCTATGAAATTGGACAATACGTTCGCTATGCGATTTTAAATGCACATAAGTCACCGGAAATTCAAATAAATAATTAAAGTCTTCTTTAGATATCTCCAATTGTTTGGCCACACCTAAGAGAAATTTATATTCTATGGTCTTTATGGAAGCATCAGTTTGAGCAAAAGCAATCATTTCTGAAAGTAGACTTAGTTTTTCTACACGATTTATCATAATAGAGGAATCTTATTTTTCTTTTATAAAGTTAAAGAAAATCGAATTTTGATAATCGTTGATTATTAGTAGCTTATCGAAAAATAAACTGTAATTCAACGTACAATTCCTACTTTCATACATTTTAGAACATTAATTAATTGATTATCAACAAATTATATAAGTTGTGCATTTCATCGGTTTTATGTAAATCAAATTTAAGTTTCGATGAACTGCAAGCGTCATTTCTTATTAAATTTGTCATCTCAAGTTCAATACACGTTTCAATGAAATTCCTCCATATTCTTTCTATATCCATTCTCGCATTTAGTCGTCTTGGACATGCCCAAAGTACTGCATCTGCGCAAGTGGCGACATTTAATATAGTCTCCCCCCAATTGTCAGTCAAAAAAAATATTTGGATCTATCTTCCAACAGACTATTCCCATTCAGATAAAAAGTATCCTGTAATTTATATGCACGATGGACAAAATCTCTTTGATGCTAAAACCTCTTATGTTGGCGAATGGCATGTGGATGAGTATCTTGATTCCATTTCAGATAACAAATCCATTATTATAGGAATAGAACATGGTAATGAAAATCGCCTAAATGAATTAACCCCCTTTCCAAACGAAACCTATGGAGGTGGAAAAGCTGAAGCCTATCTCAATTTTATCATCAACACGCTTAAACCACACATTGACCTCACCTATCGCACGTTAAAAGATGCGGAGCACACCACTATTTTCGGTTCTTCATTAGGAGGACTACTCTCTTTTTATGCGATTATAAAATATCCCGATATTTTTGGAAATGCCGGAATATTTTCGGCATCATTCTGGTTCAGTAATCGTATTTTTGACTTTGTGTCTCAAACTGATATTTCTCCCAATTCTCGGTTTTATTTTATGGCAGGAACAAATGAAAGTGAAGAGATGGTATTTGATCAAGAGAAAATGGTAGAACTCTTGCTAAAAAAAGGAGTTCCTAAGGCGCAAATTAAAAATGTGATACTAGAAGGTGGGCAACATAACGAAGTTTTGTGGCAGCAAAATTTCCCAGAAGCCTATCAATGGTTGATTGAAAATTAAGATAAAGATGGTTCGGTGTTCAGTATTATATGTTCATTCAGGATTATAATAAAAAATTTATAAATAAAAATTATGACAAATAACGATATACTCAAAAAACTACGGGTAGCACTAAAATTAAGAGATGACGAAATCGTGAAAATTCTTGAGTTGGTAGATTTTAGAATCTCAAAAAGTGAATTGGGTGCATTTTTCAGAAATGAGGATCATCCTAAATATATGGAGTGTGGCGATCAGATTTTACGAAATTTTCTAAATGGACTAGTCATCCACTTGCGTGGACCTATGCCTGAAAAAGGTGAAAAGGGAAAGGCTAAAAAAGAAGATTAAGATAAAAATAATTCAAATCTAGCCCACAAGGAGTTCAAAAAGAAGTATTTTTTCATATTCCTTAGGAAGCTCAAAGGATCTGCTACCGGAGGTTATATTTTAGAATCTGTTATCCAATGGACTTTCTTGTCCACGAATAAAGCGCTCTAGATTTTGGGTATAGATCTAGATCCATCAAAAAACGGGATTAGTTCAAACATCAAAACGCAATGCGCTTCTTCGCTTTTGAGTTTTGGGTTTCATTAAAAAGACCTGACAAGTTTTTAAAAAAACTGTCAGGTCTCTGAAATGATATAAAAGGATTTCTTTAGTTAGCTAAAACCGCTTGTACTTTATCAGCAGCTTCCTGGAATTCAGTTGCACTCAAAACGTCCAATCCTGAATCATCAAGTAATTTCTTTGCTATATCCGCATTGGTTCCTTGTAAACGTACAATAATTGGCACATTGATATTTCCCATATTTTTGTAAGCATCGATCACACCTTGTGCAACTCTGTCACAACGTACAATTCCTCCAAAAATATTGATTAAGATTGCTTTTACACCTGGATCTTTAAGGATAATTCTGAATGCCGCCTCAACACGAGCAGCATCTGCAGTACCACCAACATCCAAGAAGTTTGCTGGCTCTCCACCTGCTTGCTTAATCAAGTCCATAGTCGCCATGGCCAGACCTGCACCATTAACCATACAGCCAACGTTACCATCTAAGTCTACATAGTTTAGACCCAAGGCACCTGCTTCTACTTCAATGGCATTTTCTTCACGTAAATCACGTAGATCCAAATAATCCTTATGTCTGTAAAGCGCGTTGTCGTCAATTGTCACCTTTGCATCTACCGCAATAATTTTATCGTCACTTGTTTTCAACACCGGGTTGATTTCAAATAAAGACGAATCAGATTTATCGTATGCAGTATAAAGATTGGTAATGAACTTGGTCATCTCCTTAAAGGCATTGCCTTCCAAACCAAGATTAAAAGCCACACGTCTTGCTTGAAATGGTAAAATCCCTACAGCAGGATCAATTTCTTCAGTAAAAATCAAATGAGGTGTTTCTTCAGCAACGGTTTCAATGTCCATACCTCCTTCAGTAGAATACATGATCATGTTGCGTCCGGTAGCTCTATTCAACAAAACTGAAACATAAAATTCTTTAGTTTCACTTGCGCCTGGATAGTACACGTCTTCAGCGATCAAAACTTGATGTACCTTTTTTCCTTCTGCGGAAGTTTGAGGTGTTATCAGTTGCATGCCAATGATTTTCCCAGAAATTTCTTCAACTTCCTTTAGGTTTTTGGCCAATTTAACACCACCACCTTTACCACGTCCACCTGCATGAATTTGTGCTTTGATCACATACCAGCTAGTTCCGGTTTCGGCGGTCAATTGTTTTGCTGCAGCAACAGCTTCATTGGCGTTTTTTGCGACAATACCACGTTGGATACGTACACCAAAACTGCTTAAAATATCTTTTCCTTGATACTCGTGTAAATTCATCTTTAAATGTTTATTTTGTCAGTTCCTCAATTCGAAAGCGATCGAGAGGAATATTTTAAAATTGCCTTTAATTCCCATAGAATATCTGAGAAATTAATGGTCACAAAAGTAATCAACATAAATGTTTTAACCAATAAATTTGAGTATTGTTTATTAGAGTTGAATGCATTCTATAAAAAGTTGCGTCACTTTTGAGTTTTTAGTTAGTTTGAATAAAAAAAAGGATTTAGCTTTACCGCTATTAAAATTAAATATGAAAATGGAACAAAAAATCTTACTACAGATTGCAAAAGACTTTGATAGTCCAGTTTATGTCTATGATACAGAAAAAATAGCGGCGCAATATAAACGCTTAACATCTGCATTTAATAAGGTTAAAAAGTTAAAAATAAAATATGCGGTCAAGGCATTATCAAATATTTCTGTACTTAGATTCATAAAAACATTAGGCTCAGGTTTGGATACGGTATCCATTCAGGAAGTTAAATTAGGATTGAAAGCTGGATTTTCTCCTGATCAAATCATCTTCACCCCAAATGGCGTTTCTCTTGAAGAAATTGAAATGGCTGCAAAACTTGGGGTACAGATCAATATTGACAACCTGTCCATCTTGGAACAATTTGGAACACGATATCCAAAAACACCTGTTTGCATTAGAATTAATCCGCATGTAATGGCGGGTGGCAACACCAATATTTCCGTTGGACATATTGATAGTAAATTTGGGATTTCCATTCATCAAATTCCGCATTTGTTGCGCATTGTAGAAAACACAAAAATGAACATCAATGGCATCCACATGCACACAGGAAGTGATATTTTGGATATTGATGTCTTCCTTTATGCCAGTGAAATTCTATTTGACACTGCACTGAATTTCAAGAATTTAGAATTTATTGATTTTGGTTCTGGATTTAAAGTGCCTTATAAAGAAGGTGATATAGAAACCAATATTGAAGAATTGGGTCAAAAACTAACCGACCGTTTCAACAGTTTCTGTAAAAAATATGGAAGGGAATTAACCTTGACATTCGAGCCTGGAAAATTCTTGGTGAGTGAAGCGGGTGTGTTTTTGACCAAAGTGAACGTTGTCAAACAGACCACCTCTACCGTGTTTGCGCAAGTGGATTCTGGTTTTAATCATTTAATAAGACCCATGTTCTACGGATCTCAACATGACATTATAAATATTTCAAATCCGAACGGGCGCGAGCGATTCTATTCGGTCGTAGGTTATATTTGTGAAACGGACACTTTTGCCAATAACATACGTATTAACGAAATTAGCGAAGGTGACATCCTTTGCTTTAAAAATGCGGGTGCCTACTGTTTTAGCATGGCCAGCAATTATAACTCCCGCTACAGGCCTGCCGAAGTATTATGGCACAATAAAAAAGCACACTTGATCAGAAAACGTGAAACTTTTGATGACATCCTTAATAATCAAGTTGAAATTGAATTGAGTTAAAAATTCTACTATCTGGGATTTGTTTTTCCGACGGAATAGCAGAAACTTACTGTATATTTATATTAAGAATATCTCAATTAAAGTACACCACATAATCAACTCACAATGAAACGAATACCCGCCAAATTAATCCGTCAAATCTTTGTGATACTTCTCATATTATTCATGGGAAGTTTGATTTTTAAAGAAATGTTACCCTACCTTACTGGAGTTCTTGGCGCAGTAACAATTTATATACTTTTTAAAAAATGGATGGTTTATTTGGTCAAAACCAGAAAATGGAACGCTTCATTGGCCGCATCCCTCATCATGTTTTTGTCTTTTGTTGGCATCCTACTTCCTCTTGCAGGAATTATTTGGATGTTGAGCAATAAAATAGGTAGGGCAGCCAATAACAGTGAACAGGTAGTTAAGGCTTTTAAAGAGCAGTTGAGTAGTGTTGAGCACTATTTGGGATTTGATATTGCATCAAAAATTGATACAGGTGCCATAACCGGATGGGTCTCTACTAATTTACAGAATGTGGTAGGTGGTACTTTTAATGCCTTTATTGCCATTGGACTTATGTATTTCATGTTGTATTATATGCTGACCAACAGAAGGGCCTTGCGCGAATCGTTAACGGAATATATTCCTTTGGACAAAGATAATTTAAAAGAAGTTGGCACAGAAGTCCAGGCCATGGTGCGTTCCAACGCCATCGGAATTCCATTAGTTGCGTTAGCACAAGGTATTATCGCGCTCATTGGATTCTTGATTTTCGGCGTAAGCGAACCTTTTTTCTGGTTCGTGATCGTCACCATCGGGTCCATGATTCCTTTTGTAGGCACTTTGGTAGGTATTTTACCTGTGTTTTTAATTAGTCTTTCCTCTGGAGACGTGTTTCAGGCCTGGGGCATTTTAATCTATGGTTTTGTTGTGGTTGGTACTACAGACAATATCATACGTCTTTATGTCCTCAAAAAACTGGACGACGTCCACCCTCTTATCACTCTAATTGGCGTTATTGTTGGGGTTCCTATTTTTGGTTTCATCGGCTTAATTTTTGGTCCTTTATTGATCAGCCTCTTTATGGCTTTAGTGAGAATTTATAGGAGAGAATATGGCGATCAAGAGACGGAAATTGATGCAGAAAAGTTATAATCCTTCACTGGAATCACAATAAGGTGTTGGTTTAAAACTTTCTTAATGTTCGCAATGAAAACCTTGGTCTACAACCAATGCAATTCCTGGGGATGATTCTCAATTAGGGATTCAGCGTGAGTTAAAGACTCTTAAAGCACAGCGTATAATTCTCAAATTTAATGATTTTTACTTTTTAAAACTTTGCGACCCCTTGCAATTTTTCAATGCCCTCCTTACGCTAAAATTATAGTATAAACATTTTTAGAGAATTAATATTATAGTTAACTTCCCCCGTATATAATTCTCTAAAACCTATGAAACCGCACTACCTCCTACCATTTTTAATTTCGTTTTTATGTCTCGGACCACTTTACGCACAAGAGGCCTATTTTCAAATCGATCCAACCATATCGCCAGACGGACAAACCATAGTTTTTAGTTATGATGGCGATTTATGGAAAGTACCTTCAAGTGGTGGAGATGCTTTTAGGTTGACGGCTATGGAAGGAGAAGAAACGCTCCCGCGAATTTCACCAGATGGTAAATGGTTGGCCTTTAGCGCCACACAATATGGCAATAAAGATATTTATGTCATGCCAATAGACGGTGGTGAGATCAAACAACTCACGTTTCATGATGCCACAGATGATGTAGATAGTTGGTCGTGGGATTCTAAAGAAATTTATTTTACCTCGTCGCGGTACAATCGTTATAGTGGGTATAAGGTTCCGGTTTCTGGAGGCACACCAATGCGGTTGTTCGAAAATTATTTCAACAATATCCATAATGTGGTTTCTCATCCAAAAACATCCGAAATTTTCTTTAATGAAAGTTGGGAAAGCAAAAATTTCGCAAATCGTAAACGCTATAAAGGTGCTTATAATCCTGATATTAAATCCTACAATATAAAAAGCAAGGCCTACAAAGAATACACCGATTATAATGGGAAAGATATGTGGGCTACCATAGATAAAAACGGAGTTATTTATTTTGTCTCCGATGAAATCAATGGAGAATATAACCTCTATACCTTTAAAGACGGAAGTACTAAAACGGCCTTGACAAAATTCGAAACGTCAATCGGTTGGCCGCAGGTTAGTGCTAATGGAAACAAGGTGGTGTTTACTAAAGATTATCAGATTTTCTTATACGATGTAGCTTCTAATAAAACTCAAAAAGTTAATGTTTTAATCAACACAAATAATACACTCAAAAAGGAACAAGATTTTAATACCAAGGGGAAAATCAGTAGCATGTCCATATCACCTGATATTAAAAAAATGGCATTTATTTCTCGCGGCGAACTGTTTGTGTCGGACATTAAAGGCAAATTCATTAAAAAATTAAACACCAATCCAGATGAGCGCGTTAAGGAGGTGAAATGGCTAAAGGATAATCGCACATTGTTATACATTCAGACCGCTTCCGGTTATACCAACCTCTTTACAATTGCTGCAGATGGATTAGGTGAAGAAAAAAGACTTACCAGTGAGGCAAAAAATAATGCCAGTATTGTTATTGACCACAAAATGGAACATGCGGCTTATATAAGTGGTCGTGATGAGTTGAGACTATTAAATCTAAAAACCTTAAAAAGCACGACTATTGTTACTGATGAATTTTGGGCACTTCGTCCACCAGTCCCTCAATTTTCACCAGACGATTCGTATATTTTATACTGTGCTTTTCGCGATTTTGAACTTGACATGTTTACTTATGAAATTGCAACCAAAGAAATTATCAACTTAACCCATACGGGGGTTACAGAAAGCAATCCAACCTGGTCTCCAGATGGAAAATACATCTATTTCCAATCTAATTTAACCCAACCTTCATTCCCAAGAGGTAGTGGTGATACACATATTTATAGAATGGCTTTAGACACCTATGATGCACCATTTAAATCCAATAAGTTTAAAGAACTTTTTAAAGAAGACGAAAAAAAGGATAAGGATAAATCTGAAAAGAAAGACAAAGACAAAAAAGAAAAAGATAGTATTAAAGAACCCATTTCAATCACCATCAATAAAAGAGGGTTGATGGATCGTATCGAACTCATCAGTCCGGCATTCGGGTCACAATACGATACCTATGTAATTACAAAGGATGAAACTACCTATGTTTATTATTTTTCAAATCATGATCAAGGAAAATACAATCTTTGGAGAACTATTATAAAACCTTTTGAAGAAAATAAAACTGAAAAAGTAGATGATCAAGTTATTAGGTATGGTCAATTGGAAGCCTCTAAAGAAGGATTTTATGCTTTGTTGAATGGCACTATCCATACCATGGATATAAAAAGCAACAAGCTTGAAAAAGTTGAAACCGAAACGACTTTTCGAAAAAATCTGGCGACTGAGTTTCATCAGATGTTTTATGAAGCCTGGGCAGGTTTTGAGACCAATTATTACGATGAAAATTTCCATGGAGAAAATTGGCAACAGCTTAGAGATAACTATGCCCGTTTTCTACCACACCTTACAAAACGTTCACAATTGAGTATGTTATTCAACGATATGCTTGGCGAGTTAAACACCTCTCATTTTGGTTTTAATACCTCTGGGAAAGAAGATGAGACTTATTACGGGAGTACTACCTCAGAATCAGGTGTAATTTTCTCTGAAGACAACCCTTATAAAGTGGCACATATTGTTAGTAAAAGTCCTTCGGATATCACAGGAAAAGATATTAAACCAGGCGATATCTTAATCAAAGTCAATGGAAATTTAACGGACATCAATATAAATAGGGAATTCTATTTTTCCGGACCGTCCTTGGAGAAAGAAATGCAATTAACATTTAAAAGAAATGGCAAAAACATTATTGTAAACCTACATCCAATTGCTACAAGAGAATTTAAAGATTTGCTTTATGACGAATGGGTTGAAGACAATCAGAAGTATGTAGATGAAAAAAGCAATGATAAAATCGCCTATGTCCACATGAAGAATATGAGCGGCGGTGAGCTCGACAATTTCATGAAGGAGATGGTTTCTGAAGCCTATAGAAAGGATGCGTTAATATTGGATTTAAGAAATAATACAGGAGGAAACGTGCATGATGCCGTTTTACAATTCTTATCTCAAAAACCCTATGCGAAATGGAAATATAGAAACGGAAAATTGGCACAACAGCCCAATTTCGCACCTGCAGCAAAACCCATAATTTTACTGGTTAATGAACAATCCTTAAGTGATGCTGAAGTGACAGCGGCAGGTTTTAAAGAATTAGGCCTTGGAAAAATCATTGGCACGGAGACGTACCGTTGGATTATTTTTACCTCAGGCGCTGGTCTAGTTGATGGCTCATCTTATCGTTTGCCATCTTGGGGATGTTATACTTTGGATGGAGACAACTTAGAGCATACTGGAGTAAGTCCGGACATTTATGTAAAAGAGGATTTTAAAGACAGACTCATAGGAAATCAACCACAATTAGATAAAGCCATAGCCGAAATTCTAAAGGATTTAAATCGATAATTGACGAAACTTTATAAAGTTATGGATAGAAGTTTGAAAATTTTATTCCATAAGATTATTCCAACCGCGATTTTGCGGACCTCATGCCCGTGCCTAATACATTGATGGCGATGAGATATTTCATCTGGCTGAAAAAACATTTTATTTTTATTCAGATGATAGATAACCCAGTTTTATCCTGTGTTTTTCTAAATGTTAATAAGTAGAATTCCGGTATCATGCATTTATTGCAGGGTTGTCAAATTTCATCGCTATTATCTTGAGCAATTTAAGGGTCTTCTAAGCTAATTTCCAAATTATATTTTCATTGTTCGGGCAAACTATCGAATAGACAATCGTATCTGGGAAGGATATTGCTTTGAATGATGCACCATGTTCTCTGCTACTACGCCTTCGCTTTCGTCGTAATTATTTCCTCCCGTGTTTAGATTTCGTGCAAAACGTGGAAAATTACTGCTGGAAACCTCGATTCTAATACGATGTCCTTTTTTGAAGTAGTTACTCGTAGACATGGGCGTTAAATCGACCTTATAGACTTTCCCTTTTTCCATGAACACTTCTTTATCGTAACCTTCTCTGTACCGCACTCTCTGTATGGTCTCATCAAGGTTATACGCAGTACCGTCAGGATAGACATCGATCAGCTTTATGGTGAAATCCGTATCCTTTGCATCCGAAGAAACATAGAGCGTGGATTCAATAAATCCGGTTACTTCTACCCCTTCCGTAAGCACATCTGTGGTATAAACAAGGATGTCTTGGCGCTCTTCCATCTTTTGTTGATCGAATGCACCGCCTTCCACGGCATTACCCGTGCAGCATACATTGCCACCTAAAGAACTCACAGGGTTCATTGGATCATAAACAAAAGAGTCTGGATTGTCTTTGGTAGCTTTCTTTTTAGTTAATGTGCCATTTCCATTAAGGGTGTTGGCTTTACCGTTACTATTTAAGTAATAAGTGGTCATTTTAGTGTCTGCCGGAGGCCATTGCCCTGCCGATTTCCACTCATTGCTCCCCATGGTATAATATTGTACTCTAGGGGTTTTTTCCTTAAAATCATTGGACGCTCCTTTTAACCAAAGATCAAACCAAGCATAAATCTGTTCTTCATAATTTAAACGGGCATCCCCTACGCTACGCTGACCCACGATTGTGTTCTCAGTGGCACGGGTAAAAGCACAATGCAAAGTAGGCGCAATCACCAAGTATTGATTATCCCGTATTTCAGGATCTTTTGAGTTGTTGCGAACATGGTTGAACAAAGCCAAATTGGGCGTGATCGACACATCGTACCAAGAAGCAAACCAAAAACTAGGCGCACCTATTTCCATGGTATCATGATAAAGTCCACCCTCGAACCATGCTGGATCATTAGGTTTCCTTACGACCATTTTATCAAAAATTTCCTGTTTGCCATGTATGTTCTTAACGATATCTTTTATAGGTAAATGAGATAGGGCTTTAGCCATATCTATGGGTGGGTTTTTTGGGGACAGATCATAGAACCTTGAAATTCTGATCAAATCTTCCTGGCTGGCACCTTCCGGAATTCTGGGTTTAAATTTATCATGCTCTACCCCATACAGCCAAGCGAAGAACAAGAGTTGCTCTGCACCTCCTCGGTACCAATTGCCCTGCTCTTTAATATCACCTACGGTTCCAATTCCTGCACCGAAACCTTGTGGCACCATTGCTGCATGTGAAGGGTGATCAAGCGCGGATACCGCCATTTGCCATTCAGCAGTGGAAGAACAACCAATCGTACCAATTTTACCGTTAGACCAAGGCTGATTGGACATCCATTCGAAAGCATCATAGCCATCAGTAAGTGGCACGCCTAGAATATCCCATTCGCCTTCAGAAAAATAACGGCCACGTTCATTTTGTACTACAAAGGCATAACCTCGCTTAACTGCATCATAAGCCTGCTGGGCTGTTCGAGTCTGTTGCACACCATCAACCCAAGTATTAAAATTATAAGGTGTCCGCGAAAAGATGATAGGCACCTTATCTGTGGTTTTAGGACGGTAAATATCAGTAGCTAGACGAATTCCGTCGCGCATGGGCATCATGACTTTTTGCTCGACAATGGCAATTTCATCAAGTTTTTCAAAAATATCCTGTTGTTCCTGCCCATAGAAAATCTGAACTGCGAATAAAAAGAAGAAGAAAAAAGGAATGCGAGAACGTTTCATAGGATGAGTTTTATTTAGTTTCTTTATTACACGACACTAATTTAGAGAAAAATAATATAAATCTTATAAGTAATCTTACCTGAAAGAACTAATCAATAGGAAATCAAACATGACTAATTAAAAAGAAAAAGCCCGATGAGTTATCATCGGGCTTGTTTAGTGTTTTTAGAATCTAAATTAGTTAATAGCCAACTCCTAGATTCTTATAATTCTTAGTAAGTTTCCGGTAACGGAATTGGCATGACATTAAATACCTGATCCCCGGGTCTATCTATGGGTAAGGTATTGGATAGTCCATAACGTCTTAAATCAAACATTCTATGGTTTTCAGACCAAAGTGAATACCTTCTTTGTTTCAGCATTTCCGCTGTTAATGCCTCTGCTGTTTGGGCACCCGAATAATTAGGCAAGTTTGCCGAATTTCTAATGACATTTAAAGCGTCTACTGCATCTTGAAAATTATTTGCCAAAATACTTGCTTCCGCATAGACCAATATTAACTCCTCATTCCTTAGAAAATCTATAGGACTCGTATCAGAATCGTATAAACGTGTTTCATGGGTGCCGTTTAGGCCATCTTGAGAAGCTGGGTTTAATCGAGGGGCCGACTTCTGTGCCACTCTTGAGTCTCCAGCCTCTGCATCAGCAATCCAAGAATTATGGACGATAATCTGATCCCCATTTAGGTTAGGAACCTTAAACACCGTGTTGGCTTGATCACCACCACCCAAGCCAAAAATATGCTTTGGTCCAATCTTTAAATTTCCTGTCATATCCATGTAGGAACTGGATAAAGCGGTCAATGCCGCGTTACCATCACCGTCATAAACCGCCGCCACGCCAGCCCATGCTCTGTTGAACTCAGAAAAGGTAGAGGGCTCTTGGAAACCAATAAAACCATTACTCAATGTAAATGCAAAACTGTTTCCTGCATTGGACAGGTGCTGTTGTCCTTCATCCAAAAGAGCGCGGACCTTAGCCATGCCCTCATTGAAATCTACTATCGGACCCAAATTTTCAGGATCGGTAACGTCCAAACGCGCCTTTCCGTAGGATTTAAGTATTTGTATCAACTCTTCTGCCATCATCGTTTTGGCAAAACCAAGATAACCGTTTTTTTCCGTTTCATTTACGGCATCTGTGTTGTCAAGAGCCTCTATTAAAAGGTTTATATTCTTAATACACCTGTAGTTTCCGTTCCAGGACCCTACGCTATAAAAAGAGTTGTTATCTAAGGGAATGCCAGCTTTGCCCAATAAGTCTCCCGTATTACGAGGTTCCGCATTAAAAAGATAAAGTTCTCTTGCCATAACACCATTGGACGTAGCCTCATTTCCTATGCCATTTCGGGATGTTGATTCTATCCCTACCACAAGCTCGTTCAATTGACCTTTGGAAGCGTTTTTTAATACCCCATCCACACTTGGCCCGTTTGGATCTACGACTTCATCAAAAGTACAAGAAACCATAAGCGAGAATAGTGGGATTATGAAGGTCATAATCGCTAAAGTTTTTATATTATTTTTCATATTACTATTTTTTAAAAATTAACGTTTAGGCTAAAGAAAAATTGGCGAGAACTAGGGTATGAACCGACTTCTATCCCTGTAGAAAGTCCAGTACCACCGTTTACGGAAACCTCCGGATCGTAGCCACTGTAATCACTAATGGTGAAAAGGTTTTTTCCTGATATCCCAAACCTCACACCTTCCACAGCGTTGCCAAACACACTATTTACTGTGTTTCTAGTTAACGCATAATGGATAGAAGCCTCTCTTAATCTGAAATAACCTGCAGGCTCTACAAATCGCACCGCATTGGCAGGCATGAGAAGTCGCGCCTGACCTTCTGGAGTTTCAAGGTCAGGTGTGACCAAACCTAAATCAGAAAGAAACGTCGTAAGGTTCAGGTTGTGACCACCTTTTTTCCAGTTAAAAAGAAAAGACACATCAAACTGTTTGTAGATCGTGAAGTTATTGCTCCAACCCATTTGAAAGTCTGGCTCTACATCCCCCACTTTGGTTGGTTTTGTCCCTGTACCATCTAGGTTTAAGTTACCGACCAATTGGGTGGCAGATTGTCCTTCCTGAATATAGAATGTTCCAAGACCAAGACCAAATCCAGCTCCAGGTTGCGCAAATGCTGGTACAGCCAATCGCGTAATTTCAGAACGGTTCTTATACCATTGTAAGGACGTGTTCCATTTAAAGTTTTCATTATCAAACACAAAAGCTCTTAAGGCTAATTCCACCCCAGTATTCTTAAGGTCACCAAGGTTAGTGGTTTCTTGGGTAAAACCAGAAGAAGAAGGTAATGCTCTAGTCAAAATTAGATCTTTAACCTTTTTGTCATAATAGGTCGCTTCAAAGGAGAGTTTATTATTAAAAATTCCAAGATCAAACCCAAATTCCAATTCACTGGCAGTTTCAGGTTTCACGAAGGCGTCTCCCTTACTTCCTACGACAGACTGTCCAATATTGTCACCAATAATGCTAGCCCCTAAACTGGTAAACGTAGAGCCGAAGCTGGCAGGACTGCCTGTTTCGCCATAAGCAGCTCTTAACTTCAACTGAGATATGGACTCTATGCTCCAAAAGTCGAAATTTGCCATATTTATAGCCAAAGAGGCCTTTGGAAATCCGTGGAATTCATTAGGATCGCCATTTCTGGAGGATTTATCCATACGATATCCCAAAGTAGCGATAATCTGATCTTTATAATTTCCTTCTATTTGACCGAAATATCCAAAATCCTTTTCTTCTGAGCGAAATTGATCAATAACTTGGTTTACTGATTGGTCAACACTGGTTTGGCCAGCAGCTAAAAGAGAACCACGACTATTTACAAGATTTGATTTTTGATAGAGGTACGCCACCCCCAACTGAGTGGTAAGGTCTAAAGCACCGTTCATTGCTTCCTTGTTCCAAACACCAATAATTTGCGTATTCAATTGCGTAAAGTTGTTTTTCCCTACAGCTATAAAACCTCCAGGTCCTGGTCTAACTTGGGCTTGATGAGTTTCCGGAACATATACATAAGTCTGGTTCGCTAAATAATCCAAACCACCACTGGTCACAATTTTCACCCTATCGGTGTCGGTTCGCAACAGATTAGTGTTTAGAGTCATCCCTTGCACGAGACGATCATTCGTATCATCATTCAAGGCATGATCCCTCACAAATATAGAATTCCCCGCAGCATTTGGATTATCAGGATAATTACCATTTTCATCAGGGAAGAGGTTGGTCCATGGTCTTGTATACGCCAAGGTATATCCGTAACTTAAGCCACCCTCATTTTCGTTTCCTGTAAAACTTCTACTGGAATTACTTCTGGTATAGCTGGTAGATGACGTGAAATCAAAAACATTAGAGATGCGATGGTCAATATTGGTTCGCAATGAGAAACGATCAAAGCCAGTATTTTTTATAATACCTTCTTCGTCTCTATAGGAACCTCCAAGGTAAAATTTTGTTTTATCGTTACCACCTGTAGCACTTAAACGGGTTTCGGTTATAAAACCTGTATTGCCATAAATAATATCCTCAAAATCGTAGAGCCCTCCATTTGCAGCCATTGTAGCCTCATATAGAGCCCTCTCTGCAGGGCCAAATGCACTCTCAACCGATGCCGCCGTCCATGGTCTGACGCCTAAACGCTTTGCAATTTTATTCGTGCCCAAATCTTGACTAAAACTAATTTTGGTCTTGCCTGTTTGCCCGCGTTTGGTAGTGATCAACACTACCCCTGCATTACCACGCTGCCCATATATTGCAGCCGCAGACGATCCTTTTAAAACTTCGATATTTTGGATGTCATTAGGATCTAAATCCGCCAAACGGTTACTAGAATTCTCCTCATTTCCACGGTTTGCACCAGATGCAAAACGAAGTCCAGAAGGGATTTCCACATTATTATAATAGACCCCATCAACGATGATGAGCGGCTGGTTGTTTCCGTTAATAGAAGAAATCCCCCGTAATCTTAAGGCAAATCCTCCACCCGGTGCTCCTGAAGTCGCCGTAATGTTGACCCCGGGAATTTTCCCGTACAAGGCTCCATCTACTGTAGATTGACTGGTAGTTCCGACTAATTCGGCAGCAGAAACGGTAGAAACGGCGTTTGCAAGATTCTGCCGTTTTACAGAACTCGCCAATCCAGTAACGACTACTTCATCAAGTCCGGTTGCAGACTCTTCCATAGTGACGCTTAAAACCGTAGGTTCGGTCAATTTAACTTCCGTAGTGGCATATCCTAAAGAGGAGAATACCAAGGTTGATGGGAATGAAGGCACCAAGAGTTCAAAATCGCCATCAAAATCAGTGATGGCGCCGGTGGTGGTTCCTTTTACAATAACATTGACACCAGGAAGCGGTAGTCCAGTCGCCCCATCAATAACTTTGCCTGTTACAGTTCCCTGCGCGGATAACAGCAATGGAACTGTTAAAAACATAAAGAAAAGAACGCTTTTTAAATAGTTTTGTTTCATTTTCATATAATTAGTGTTAAGTTTTGAACGTTTAAGATAATCAAGTTTTCAAACTTTAAATCAATTTTTAATGAAATAATATTACCACATATCAACATTCAAAATGCTTTAAGGGAATTTTATAGCGTTTTCAAAGACTGAGAGTTACCTCCGGATTCAACAAAACTGCAGAATCGTACTGTGATTTCTGTTTAATATACTACCTCGCCGTTTTCTTATGAAAAAACTTAACACCTTGACAGTAACTGAGTCAGTCAAAGGTACAGCCCCTTCCTGTTCACCTTTTCAATGGTTGAGACCATGAATTGGTGGTTTCTTTTCATTTATGCGAGAAAAGCTATTCCTTTGAAGTGGGAGGTCCAAATAACTGTGGAAATCATCTAGAGGATAAAAATCATTAGTTTTATCTTTAAACCGGAGTAATAGATTTTTTATATATTGAATAAAAAAAATTTAACTTAGTAGGCGTTCAAATTCCTATAAACTAAATAATTGCTTTTAAGATATCCAACTAAACTATAAATAACACCTCCGTTTATATCCTTCATATAAGTGTACAGACCAGATTAACTTTCTAAGAAATTAAAACCAACGAATTATGAAAACTGTATTTTACTTCTTATTGATTTCCGTAGTTCTACTTTCAAGCTGCAGCGAAAACCCACAAAACAGAAAAACTGAAAATGAGAATAAATCCAGTTATTTCGATTATTCCAATAGCGATGATCAAAAAACAGGCGGCATCAAAATGATTCCTATCACCACTCCAAAAGGCACGTTTAATGTATGGACAAAACGTATGGGGAACAATCCAAAAATGAAAGTATTGCTACTTCATGGAGGTCCAGGAGGCACACACGAACTGTTTGAGAATTTCGATGGGTATCTTCCCAAAGAGGAAATTGAATACATTTATTACGATCAACTGGATAGTTATTACAGTGACAAACCGAACGATTCCACATTATGGACCATTGAACATGCTGTAGAACAAGTAGAACAGGTGCGAAAAGCTCTAAATCTCGATAAAAATAATTTTTACCTATTTGGACAGTCCTGGGGCGGCCTTTTAGCAATGGAATATGCACTCAAACATCAGGAGCATCTAAAAGGGCTTATCGTTGCGAATATGATGGCAAGTATCCCCGAATATGAAACATATGCCGCAGACGTGTTAGGACCACAATTACCACCAGAAGTCCATAAAGAAATTAAAGACATGGAAGCCAAGAACGATTTTAGCAATCCGCGATATTCGGAACTTGTGACCCAACATTATTATACCAAACACGTGTTGCATTTACCATTGGATGAATGGCCAGAATTCATCAATCGGTCCTTTTCCCATATGAATCCAAATATTTATATTTATATGCAGGGTTATAGCGAATTTGGCGTTACAGGTGATGCTACTCTCAAAGGCTGGGATATTTCTGATCGATTAAACGAACTGACTGTTCCTACCTTGATGATTGGTGGCAAGCATGATACAATGGACCCAAAATATATGGAATGGATGAGCACCCAAGTACAAAACGGAAGAAGTGTAACGACCAACGGTGCGCATTTGACGCAATATGATGATGCCGACAACTTCTTTAATGGATTGATAAAATTTATAAAAGATGTAAATAATAAGACGTTTAAAGAAAATTAAAACATGTTCAAAGAGAATATTGCACGGTTTGGGCTCAGCGCCATGGGTTTTGTTTATATTCTCATTGGTGTATTAACAGCCATGCCCACTCTTAATTTGGGTGGGCAAAAAACCGGAACAAAAGGTGCCATTGCTTATTTGGCCGGTCAGCCTTTTGGCCAAGTTCTGTTGACTATTATGGCCATTGGATTATTTAGTTATACATTTTGGAAACTGTATCAAACGTTTTATGACTCGCGAAACTTAGGCACGGATATTAAAGCACTTTTTACGCGGGCGGGCTACTTCACTGGAGGCCTTTTTTATGGTGCATTAGGGTTTGTAGCCGTAAAATTGATATTTGGCGGTGGTTATGATGATCAACAAGAAATTATCATTAGTGCATTAAGTTCAAAATTTGGAAGTGTATTTGCTATTCTATTCGGATTGGTTCTGGCGGGGAAAGCCCTCTTCGAAATTTATTTTGTGGTCTCGAATAAATTCAAAAAGAATGTACAATCATCAGAAATGCCACCAAAAGCTAAATCTACCCTATTGAAATTTGGTGTCATTGGACACTTTGCTCGAGCTTTAGTATTTGGCGTCATGTCATTTTTAACCATTAGAACAGGAGTAACTTTTCGACATAAAAAAATGAGTACATTAACGGATGCTTTCCAGTTCTTAGACAATGAATTTGGTGATGTGGTGCTTGTGCTTGTCGCTTTGGGATTTTTATGCTTCGGACTATTTATGCTTGTAAAAGCAAAATATCTATATATAAACATCCATTAGTCCCATCTGACATAAACCGCCATTTTTAAGCGAACGAAAAATCGGATGAAGCTTTACCCATAAAAATGTCCTTCTTCGCCATGAAAAGGAATATAAGTGGTGCCGACAGGGAAGTTTCTCTTCAGTTATTTTGAATTTTGATATACAATATCATCTGAAGTGTTTAGTTGGCCATCCCGTCCCAAAGAAATTAAAACATAACTTTCACCTGAATCATGGCGCTCATAAAAAAATTCCCTACCCCAATAATCCTTATGAATATTTTTAAGCAAGGGATTCTTTCTAACAATAACTTCTAAATCTTGGGGATAATAGCCCGATGTCAATTTTTCATGCTTCAAGAGCGATGCCACCTCTGTGAGCTTTTTGAGGGTTTGATTTTCAGCATTTCCAAATAAAAAAGCAGAAAATCGCACCAAATAAAAGGTGAGTCCCACTATTATTCCTAACAATAAAATTTTTTGAAGCCGGTGAAACCATCTTTTTTTTGGTGATCTTAGTTTCCGTTCATATTTGCGTTGCCTTCGTTTTTTACGCCTGAGTTTAAAATTCTCAAAGATCAGAAGTAAATCGGCCAATAAACCAGCAGTAGATTCCATGATTTATTTCTATGCCTTAGTTATTTGGTTCCAATTCTATAGGTAACAACCATTTATAAATTTTTCCGTTGGTCAGAGAATTGCTGTAAATTTTACGGATATTTTCAGCATCGGTTTGCGCGGAAATATTAATGTGAAGCGAAATACTTAATGCTAAAAAAAGTTTTTTCATGGGGAATGGGTTGATGGATTTGAAGTAATTAATAGACTATTTTAGTATTGAAATTACGTAGATAGTATTATCAAAACACCTATTGATTCTAACCTATAAGGTTTAAAAAATCTTGCAGGTTGGCTTTAGAATCTTGGTGATTGTTAGGAAAAACTTCGAACTGAAAGAGTAAAGCTATTCCCTTTCCAGTTGCTTTCTATACAAATCGATATTGGCTTTTATATCCTCATCCAATTCAGGTTCTTTTATATCTGTATAGGTTTTTAGAGTGTCATATAAAACCCTTGCAACTAAATATCTTGACGTTTTTTTGTCATCACAAGGAATAACGTACCAAGGCGCATGAGGTTTTGAGGTTTTATTGAGAAGATCCTCATAACACGTCATATAGTTATCCCAAAGCTTACGCTCATCCAAATCTCCAGGAGAAAATTTCCAGTTTTTATCCTCGCGATCCAAACGTCTCAGCAATCGGTTTTTTTGCTCCTTTTTTGAGATGTTTAAAAAGAATTTAAAAACTATGGTTCCATTATCGGCGATGTGTTTCTCAAAATTATTGATGTCCTCAAATCGCCTTTCCCAAAACGCGTCATCAATGTCCTCAACGGTATCAATTCCTGGAATATTTTCATTTAAAATATATGACGGGTGAACTTTGGTCACTAGGACGTTCTCATAGTGGGTCCGATTGAAAATTCCAAACTTACCTCGTGCAGGAAGTGCAATATAATGGCGCCATAAATAGTCATGTTTCAACTCTAAACTTGTAGGTGTTTTAAAACTATGGACGACCACACCACGCGAATTAAAATCTTTGAAAACTTCACGGATCAAGCTGTCCTTTCCAGCCGTATCCATCCCCTGCAAACACACCAAAACAGCATATTTGCCATGCGCGTACATTTTATCCTGTATTTTACCGAGCCCTTTACGAACTTCTTTCAGTTGGTCCTTTATGTCGCTTTTTGATGCATCTAAATCAAACGTAGTTTCCAGACCTTCAATTTTAACTTCTTCGTTGATTTTAAAATCATTAATATTAATATCTCTCATGTCGTTTTGTTCTATTTTCTCACCAAACTTTAAGTTAAGTTTGGTGAAATTGCCTTATTGTTTTTATTATTTAGACGCGAAGAGTTTGACATCACTTTCACTCACTTCCTTTTCCCCAAGAATGATCAAGCGTTCAACCACGTTACGGAGCTCTCTAATATTTCCTGTCCAATCGTATTCTTGTAATAGTTTGATGGCATTTGCAGAAAATGACTTTGGAGCCGTCCCATTTTGTTCGGCTATTTTACCTGCAAAATGTTCTATCAATAAAGGGATATCTTCCCTTCTATCGTTTAAAGGCGGCACTTGAATTAATATAACTGCCAACCTATGGTATAAATCTTCCCTAAATCTCCCCTCTTCAATTTCTCTGTTCAAATTTTTATTGGTTGCCGCAATGACACGTACATCCACCTTTATATCCTTATCACTTCCTACACGTTGCACCTTGCTCTCCTGTAAAGCCCTTAACACCTTTGCTTGGGCTGAAAGACTCATGTCGCCTATTTCATCTAGAAAAATAGTGCCACCATTGGCAGCTTCAAATCGGCCAGCCCGATCTCTAACTGCACTGGTGAAAGCCCCTTTAACGTGACCGAACAATTCACTCTCTATCAATTCAGATGGGATCGCTGCACAATTGACCTCTATTAGGGGGCCATTGGAACGCTCGCTCTTTTCATGGAGCCAGTGTGCTACAAGCTCCTTTCCAGTACCGTTTGGTCCAGTAATCAGGACTCTGGCATCTGTACCCGCCACCTTTTCGATCAGATCTTTTATGTGGGAAATGGCTTTGCTTTCGCCAATCATTTCATAGTTTTTGCTCACTTTTTTCTTGAGCATTTTATTTTCAACCACCAACTCCTTTCTATCTAAGGCAATTCTGACCGTATTAAGCAATCTGTTCAAATCTGGTGGTTTTGAGATATAATCGAAAGCCCCTAAACGCATGGTGTTAACAGCAGTATCCAAATCGCCATGACCAGAGATCATGACAATTGTGGTTTCTGGTTTAATTTTCTTGACAGCTTCCAAAACTTCCACTCCATCCATTTTTGGCATTTTGATATCACAAAGCACCAGGTCATAATCCTCCTTTTTTATTTTTTCCAGACCACTCAAGCCATCTTCGGCTTCGTCCACTTGATAAGAATCATTTTCTTCAGAAAGAATTTTAACCAAAACCCTTCTGATGCTAGCTTCGTCTTCTATGACTAATATTTTTGACATTCTTAATATTTAGATTTTATTCTTGTTCTAAAATAGAAACAATTTTTAGGAATACGAATAAAAATTTGATTTCTATTTTTTTTATAATCTGTATTTATTAGGTATTCTTTAGGTTGCATAAACTTATGCAAAAGACGTTCCGTAAAATTCTATGATCAAACCTAAACCATAAATTAGTTTTTTTCGACCCAAATTGAAAAGTCTGATAGGGATGAAGATTTTCGTAAAACCTCAAGCCATTGACAAATGGATATGCGCTAACAAGATACAGCCCACATCAACTTTGAATAGGAGTGGGATGATCAACATAAACAGCGTTCAAATCCGTAGTATCAATCACTGTATTTACGTTAAAGACTTAATGTCAGAAAATAAGGCGTGAGCGCCAGGTAATTAATACCTTAACCATTTAAATAACTCTTTATAAGTAGGCTTTTTTCCGTACATTAAAATACCCACCCTATAAATTTTAGCGGCAAACCATACAGTAAACATAAAGGTACACACCAATATTGCAAATGACAAAAGTTGTTGCCATATTGGAACTCCAAAAGGAATTCTCATAAGCATAACTACTGGAGATGTTAATGGTATAAACGAGAAAATTGTTGAAATAGTTCCATGAGGATCTTCTATCACCGTAAACACGCCAACGTAAACCGCCAAAACCAGTGGCATAATTATTGGCATCATAAACTGTTGTGTATCCGTTTCATTATCTACAGCCGCACCAATGGCAGCATAGAAAGAACTGTATAAAAGATAGCCACCAATAAAGAAAAATAAAAATGCCACACATAAATTTAGGATTGGCAAATTAACAAACCCAGTAATTAAGTCTTGGGCAATATTTTGAGCATCGGAAGATGCCATGGCCTGATTGATCATTTCCTGTTGTGGCGATTGAATTTGCATCATATCGATACCGAAAATTGCAGAAACCAAAAATAATAATACGCCTCCAAGAATAAGCCAAATCAAGAATTGGGTGATGCCAGCCAATGAAGTCCCTATTATTTTACCCATCATCAATTGGATTGGTTTTACAGAAGAGATAATGACTTCAATAATTCGACTTGTCTTTTCCTCAATGACACTTCGCATGATCATATTGCCATAAATGATAATGAACATAAACAACAAATATCCCGCAGCACCTCCAAATGCAAGTTTTAAATAACTGTCAATTTTAGACGTTTTTTCGCCCCCGAACGTTTCCTGAGCAATATTAACCGTGGTTCTGGAAGCTCGGATTTGGGCCATATCCACTCCGTCATTTTGTAGCTTTATATCAGATAAGCGTTTTTCAATCTTCCGCTCCAAGTTTGAAATTATCGATACTGATGGCGATTCATCTGAATAGAAATTCACAGATTCCACTAGGTTAAGGGTATCAGAACTTTTCTTGACATACAATAATCCAAAGTCTTTTTTGGCTTTTACCAACTCCTTAGCGGTTTCAAATCCTGTGTCCTTAATAAGGGTGTAGGTAGTGTTTTCAGTATTCTCAAAAACTTCTCCTACAACTCCTGTTTCATCCAAAATTGAAATTGTACGTTTCTTATCGTTATTTATCTGCGATAGATAAGCCACAACAGCCACGAGGGCAATCATAATTATGGGACTTAAAAACGTCATGACAATGAAGGATCTGTTCCGAACTTTATTCAAATACTCTCTTTTAATGATGAGCGGTAAATGGTTCATTTTTAGTTGTTTTTTACAGTTTGAATAAAAATGTCGTTCGCACTAGGAATAACTTCTACAAAGTGATGGATTTCTGCTTTTGAAGTTAAAAAGCTCAACAAATCATTGGATGATGTATCTTCAGGAAGTTTGATATTCAATTTAATATCATCATTCAAGTTTTTAAAAGTTGCTGGAAGCACTTCAAATTTCTCCTTAATTATTCGGGTTGTCTCTTCAGGATTAGAAGATTGCATACCAACTTCAAAGGTATTGGTCTTGAATTGGCGTTTGACATCCGTCAATTTTCCATCTAAAACCTTATTAGATTTGTGAATCAGCGCTATATGGTCGCATAACTCTTCCACAGATTCCATACGATGGGTTGAAAAAATAACCGTTGCACCTTCATCTCTCAACTGTAATATTTCATCCTTTATGAGCGAAGCATTGATAGGGTCAAATCCGGAAAAAGGTTCGTCAAAAATCAAAAGTTTTGGCCTGTGAATTACCGTAACAATAAACTGAATTTTTTGCGCCTGTCCTTTGCTGAGCTCTTGTATTTTCTTGTTCCACCAATCGCCAATTTCCAATTTGTCAAACCAATACTTAAGACGCTCTTTTGCCTCTTGTTTTGATAAGCCTTTTAGTTGTGCCAAATAGAGTACTTGCTCTCCCACTTTCATGGATTTATAAAGGCCTCGTTCTTCGGGCAAGTAACCAATATCACGGATATTTATGGGCATCAAAGGCATCCCGTCCAAAAGCACCTCACCAGAATCTGGCATGGTAATTTGATTGATAATTCGAATGAGTGTGGTCTTACCTGCTCCATTTGGTCCTAGAAGTCCGAAGATACTTCCTTTGGGAACGGAGATGGAGACTTCATTTAGTGCTTTAAAATCTCCAAAACTCTTGGAAACCGAATTAGCAACTAATAAGTTGTTCATAAATTAGCGATTGAAAAGTTCAGTGTAAACGGGTGTAAATATATTAAATGTTAGCTTTTAGGATTGCTTTTATGTTTTATTTTTCTCTAAAGATCATGAATAGACTTGGAATTTCATAAAATAGAATGTCCTAAAAAACAAAACCCACCCTTAAAAAATTAAGGATGGGAAAAAATTGCTATGAAAAAGAAAAATATCACTAAAATAAATTAGTGATATTCAAATATAGTAAATTTTATCAATTTACCTATTGGTTATGAAAACATATCTTTTACTTTCTCAAAGAATGATTTATCTGAAATTTCAGGTTTTGGTTCAAAATGTTCGTCATTTCTCACACTTTCAAAAAACTCCCTCTGTTCTTTATTCAGGGTTTTTGGGGTCCAAACATTAATATGCACCAATAAGTCACCTTTTCCGTAACCATTGATACTAGGGATACCCTTACCTCTCAATCGTAAAATCTTACCGGACTGTACACCTGATTCTATCTTAATTCGAACTTTCCCTGTCACCGTGTCAATTTCTTGACTGGTACCCAGAACAGCATCTGGCAAACTCACATAGAGATCATAATGTAAATTATCGCCATCGCGCTTTAAAGTGCTGTGTTCTTCCTCTTGAATGGCTACCAATAAATCTCCAGGAACCCCGTTGCCCGGAGCATCATTACCTTTCCCAGATACTTTCAATTGCATACCATCAACCACCCCTGCCGGAATTTTAACCAATACAGTTTCTTCTTTGAGAACCAAACCTTGAGCATCCGCATCAGCTGGTTTTTTATCAATCATCTCTCCTGCACCACCACATGTTGGACATGGAGAAGATGTTTGCATACGACCTAAAATAGTATTGGTCACTCGCATGACTTGTCCAGAGCCATTACAGCTTGAACACGTTTTGTAGGTTGTACCTTCAGCCTGAACTTTACGTTTTACCTTAAGCTTTTTCTCAACACCATTGGCTATCTCTTCTAAGGTCAAGGAAATTCTGATTCTCAGATTGCTTCCTTTAACTCGCCTTTGTTGGCCGCCAAAACCGCCACCAAAACCAGAGAAACCACCACCAAAAATATCTCCAAATTGACTAAAAATGTCATCCATATTCATGCCGCCGCCATTAAAGCCGCCACCCCCGCCCTGGAATGCCTGATGACCGAATTGGTCATAACGTGCTTTCTTTTCAGGATTGCTCAATACCTCATAAGCTTCAGCTGCTTTCTTGAACTTTTCTTCTGCCACTTTATCGTCCGGATTCTTATCTGGATGGTATTTTATGGCCTTCTTGCGATATGCTTTTTTAATTTCATTCGCTGTTGCACTTTTGTCAATTTTAAGTATGTCGTAATAATCTTCCTTCATGGTATGCTATTTCTAATCAATTCTTATCCTAAATCCTTACTCGCTTGCTTAAAATCCTGTAATTACTTTAGGAAAACGAATCACTTTATCCCCCAACTTATAGCCTTTTTCAATAACATCAACAATCTTGCCTTTTAAGTCATCTGAAGGTGCTGGAATTTGTGTAATGGCTTCATGGTCATCGGCACTGAAAACATCCCCTACCTCAACAGCAACTTCTTCAAGCCCTTTACTATTTAAAGTGCTCTTGAACTTATTACGAATAAGTTCTACGCCCTTCAATAGCTCATTATCTTGATCTTGGGTTTTAGAAATTTCATTGATGGCTCTGTCAAAATCGTCCATAACTGGCAAAAGCGACTGAATTACATCCTGTCCAGCAGTTCTAAATAACTCTATGCGTTCTTTAGTCGTCCGTTTTTTATAATTTTCAAATTCTGCAAAGAGTCTTAAAAATTTATCTTTTTCTTTGCCCAATTCTTCTTTCAATTGGTCCTCAATACTAATTTCCTCAGTTTGAGTGGCCTCGTTTACAGTCTCTTCGACATTGTTTTCAAGGTCTTCAATGTCTTCAGTTTTATCTTTTTTGCTCATATTCTTGAACTTCATTTTTTATCTTCATTTTTGAATTGGCAAAAGTACTGCCATTATTCAAAAAATGTCAAAATGTCACAATATATTTTCCATCACGGACCAACTCGAAATTATTATCAATTTGAAACGCTGACTTTCTCAATAATTATCATGGATAAAAAGTCCTGATTTCCAAATTTTAATGATGATATCACATTTCACTCTTCAAATTAGAAGGTGATGGTTAATTATGTCTTTGGAATTTGTACTTTGTTATCTATTATACTGTATATCATATCGTCGCCAGACATCGCAAGCCCAGAACCCGGGAATAGCTTTCAATTCCATCTTATAAAAACAGGTGTTCGCTTCCAACATAAAGGAAGTATCTTTTAAGAATTATGATTATTATAAAACTATTTATGAAGATCTGAAAGTGGAGCATATGAAGCCGTTGGGCTAATTAAGGACGAAAAAAAAGCCAAGCGCTTTTCTTCATTTCCGTACTCGAATTTTTAAGACATGAAAGAGGCGTTAAATTTAGAAAATAGAAACCAATTGAACTTATCGCCGTATTTCAATTTACTTGACTAATCATGACACCTGATAAGATATGACAGGAATTGTATGTTCACACAGCACTTATGCTAAAACAGCCTCCAGTGCAGGCTGAATGTTGGAATACGTAAAGTCAAAATCAGAATCCTCTATTTTCTTCGAACTGACCCGCTGACTTTCAAAAAGAAGGATATGCATTTTACCGAGAACCAATTTCATTAAAAACTTCGGAATATTCGGTAAAAAAAGAGGTTTGTCCAACGTTTTTGCGATAGCTTTAGTGAGCTCTGTATTTGTAATAGGGTTTGGTGCGACTCCATTGTAAACGCCTTCCAATTCATTCTCAATAATATGGACAAAAACTCTCGACAAATCGTATACGTGTATCCATGATTGCCATTGATCCCCCGAGCCAAAAGCTGACCCTACTCCAAGTTTAATAGGTTTTACCATTTGAGGCAAAGCACCTTCATTGGCGTCTAATACTAAGCCAATCCTAACCTTCGAAACTATCAATCCCAATTCGGAAAACTCATCTACGGCATGTTCCCATGCTGACACTACATCGCCCAAAAAAGTAGGAGATTGTTTAGTGCAGGATTCGTCATAATATTTGGTAAGTGAATCTGGATAAAAACCAATAGCGCTAGCTGAAAGAATTTGTTTTATATGGTGGTTCTCTATTTTTGACAGCGCATTCTTTAAACATTGTAGTGATTTCACCCTACTTTCAATAATGGTTTTTTTATAGTTTTCTGTCCAACGTTTGGCAATAACCGCACCTGCCAAATTAATGATGGCATCTACATCTTCAAAACAGGCGCTGTCAATGATGTCATTATTGGGGTCCCAATAAAACCCTTTATAATTGTCTTCAGTTTTTATTTTTTCCTTAGAAGTTGTCAAATAATGTACTGAAATGTCCTGTTCATGACACCGCTTTACAATTTCCTTTCCTATTAAACCTGTAGCTCCCGTAATTAATACCTTCATCTATTTCCTGTGCTTTTTATAAAGTTAACCAATGAAAACTTATTGTTTATCACTTTAACACAAGGTTTAACAGAATTAACAAATAACCGATTTTTTTAACGTTCCCAAAAAGGTAGTTTTTTATTAACAGAAGTGGTTTGGTTGCAGCTGAATGATAAGAGTCTTTTCCAAACCCTGTAAACCCTTTCGTCAAATATGGAATTTAGCTGGCACACTCGCTGGATGCTAAGATCCTTTTTACAAAGGACGCATTTGGCTCGTACCTCGCCTAATGCTAAGAGCCTTTTCTGGCTCTTAACATTTCTCTTTTTCCTGGAGGTCCAGGTAGTTTTTCAACATTAAAACCAACCGCTTGCATGGCCCGGCGTACGCTGCCTTTCGCGGCATAGGTCACCAAAACACCATTGCTTTTTAGAGCAGCAAACATAATTTCAAAAATTGATTCCGTCCAAAGTTCCGGTTGTACCCGCGCCCCGAATGCATCAAAATAAATGAGATCGAATTGCTCTTTATCAGTGATGTCCTTAAATAATTTTTGTTGTTTCTGTAGTGTATAATACGATGTTAGCCGTTGGTCTATTTCCCAAGGAATATGATGCATCTCTTCAAAAAGCGATGTTTTTTCAGGAACATGAAGCTCTTCTGAATAATTTAAATCGGCCATCTCATCTGCTGAAATTGGAAATGCCTCCACACCTGTATAATGGATATCTATATGATGGTCATCTGCTTGCAACAAGGTCAGAAAAGCATTAAGACCTGTGCCAAAGCCTATTTCTAAAACTGACATCTTTTGATTTCCCTCATTTGAAGAATTTAACCGATCAAAACAAAAAAGCAAACCATGCTTGATATACACGTGGTTTGCTTCTTGTATGGCACCATGAATAGAATGGTACTGCTCATTCCATTCTTCAATTTGGATGGTCTTAGAACCATCGGCCGTTGTAATTATTTTGCGTTGCAATTGTTATTCGCCTTTCAACAATACACCGTCAGCCTCAAAAGAAAAGGTTACTTTAGGCTCAGTGATTGCTGCAATTTCATCGGCAGATTTACCTGCATCTTCAGCATAATGTTGCAATTCGTCAACTGGAACTTCATTTACATAAGCCTTACCGTTGATCACAATTTCTTTTCCTGCAATATCTTTTGGCATAAAAAACCCATAATCTTTAAATTTCACCATGATTTGATTGCCGTCTTCGAGATTAACTTTCATCCAACAGCCTTTAGACTGACAAACCTCATCCACTTTACCAATCATTTTAGCGTTTATGGTATCACCAACACGCATTGATTTATAAGCTTCAGCCATATCTGATGTCGATTTGGCAGCATCGGCTGTTATCTCTTCACCAATTGACGTATAGGCAACGGCTTCTTTTTCTACGTCCTGGATTTCTGTTTTTTTATCTTCGGTTTTACAGGCCAATGCAATTAATGCAATTCCAAAAACGATAAGAATTTTCTTCATAATTTATTGATTTTCCGAGAAGTTAATAGTGGCAAATATAAGTTTTTTTTAAAACAAATATTTGATTTTTTATACTGCAAGAAATCACTAAATTTGCAGCATCAAAAAAAATATGATGATAAAACACACTTCACACGAAATCGATATCGTAAAATCAGATACTACTAAAATTGACGCTGTTGATTTTGACAATTTAATATTTGGTAGAACTTTTACTGACCACATGTTTATCTGTGACTATGAAAACGATGAATGGCAAACGCCAAAAATAATCCCTTACCAACCAATGACCATGGATCCATCTGCACGGGTATTCCATTATGGACAGGCAGTTTTTGAAGGCATGAAGGCCTATAAGGATGATAATGGCAAAGTATGGCTTTTTAGACCAGAAGATAATTTTAACCGGATTAACAAATCGGCAGCCCGTTTGGCTATGCCTGAGTTTCCCAAAGATTACTTTATGAAGGGCCTGACCACATTGTTAGAAATGGACAATGCTTGGGTAAAACCCGGAAAAGGAAATTCGCTTTATATCAGACCATTTATCATTGCTACAGATCCTGCAATCTCAGCTTCGCCTTCAAGCAATTACAGATTTATGATTATCTGCGCTCCGGCAAAAGCTTATTACACGGGTAAAATTCGCGTGCTGATTGCTGAAGAATATAGTAGATCTGCCAACGGAGGTGTTGGTTTTGCTAAAGCTGCAGGAAACTATGCCGCACAATTTTATCCTACACGTTTGGCTCAAAAGAAAGGGTTCCAACAAGTTATTTGGACAGATGCCGATACCCACGAAAGATTGGAGGAAGCAGGAACCATGAACGTATTCTTTAGAATAAATGACACCTTGATTACCGCGCCTTTAAGTGATCGTATTTTAGACGGTGTGACCAGAAGAAGTATCATTCAACTAGCAAAAGATAACGGAATTGAGGTACAAGTAAGACCTATAACCGTGTCTGAAATTAAAGAAGCCTCCAAAAACGGCTCCTTGAAAGAAATTTTCGGCGCAGGAACGGCTGTTGTAATCAGTCCTATTTCAGCATTTGAACATGCAGAAGAACTTTTTGAATTACCAATAATTGAAAATTCTTATGCAGACACTTTAAAAGATAAAATGCTTAACATTCAGCACAACATTGCTGAAGATAAGCATGGATGGAGATATCAGGTTTAGTCTTCAGTTACAGTCTTCAGACTTCAAAACTACATTTCAAAGAAAAACTCCAAATCCCAATAATTATTAATTGGAATTTGGAGTTTTTTAATTAGTGCATAATATTGTAAAGCTTTATATTTTGGAATCAAGAATTTTCTCAATATTTGGCTGAAAATAATTGGGTCCTTTTAACACTTTTCCATCTTCACGATAGATTGGTTCACCATCCGCTCCCAACTTGCTCATATTACTTCTTTGGATTTCATCAAAAATCTCTTCAATCTTATGTTGAAAACCATGTTCTATGATGGTTCCGCATAAAATGTAGAGCATATCTCCTAAAGCATCCCCTACCTCCACAAGGTCATTGTCATTCGCAGCCTCTAGATACTCTTCATTTTCTTCCCGCATCAATTTATATCTGAGCATGTTTTTCTCCATTCCCAAATCGGCTTTCGGACTTTCCCTATGTCCAATTTTAAATGCCGTATGAAACGCTTTTACCGCATCTAGTTTATTCTTCATAACAATAAAAATTTATAAGGTTGATTATTTTAAGCGCTGAGAAATCTGCAATGGCTATAAACTCATAAATAAGGTATGATATTCAATATCACCTTGCCATTTTCAACAGAACCTTGTTCAGATTCTAAAAGGTTTGGTTAATTTTGCATAAAAATAGCGATATGTTTACAAATGGTCAATTGATTTTCGGGATTTTATTTGCAATTGTTTTTGCCATAATCTTGATTTATACTTATCGTAAAGATCTAAAACTTCACAGAAAACACTACAAAGGCAGCATTTGGATTCTTATTGCATTTATTGCTTTTATATTAATGATTATGGCAGTAAAGTACATGTTTACTTAATTTCCACTTCTTATGCTGACATTTTAAAATCGTCACGATGTCATCTAAAATAACATCATGAACACCCTTATCTCACTAATTATACTGCTTGTAATTAACTTTCTGTTGCTCATCTTTAGCATCAATAAAAAGAGCAAGCAGGACATTTAAAATATCCTACTTGCTCTTTTTTTTATAACGATATAAGATTTAATTCTATTCTTTCAAAAAACTATGAGTTTTACTATAATCCAGCATTTGGCTTGAAAAGGATTCCGGCTGGGTCACTTTTATTGAAGTAATCTCCCCATTACCATCCAATTCTGGTACCAAAACAGGATTCACAAATCCGCTGTAAGGTGCATCCGGAAATTGTGCATTTCTTTCTAAAATTTCTTTGTGTAACGGTTGATCTACCTTAACGCCATAAGTTTCTACCAAAGCTTCAACTGCTTTATAGTCGCCTTCAGATTTTATACGTTGGGTTTCACGAAGCAACTGTCCGAAAAGTTCATGTAGCTTTTCATAATCGTTAATGTTATAATAGGTTTTTCCGTCTCTAGTGATTTTTTCGATAACATTGTCTTTTTTACCTTTGTCAAAAACCCAGGCGCTCACCCATTGTCTATTTCTCATGTGGGCTTGTTCAACATTGTCGCCCAAATTCAATCGGATCAATTGGGTCATTAATCCGTTGCGGATATAGTTATTGTAAGCAGCCATCCCCACTTTTTTCCAATCCTCTACCAAACCAAGCTCTTGTAATTTTGGATTGTACAGATAATAAAGTCCCACCAAATCAGCACGACCTTCTTCTAAGGTTGACGCGTAATTTTTAAGTGTTTCTTTGGTTTCACCTACCCCAGGATTCAATTGCCCTGAAGCATGACCAACCACCTCGTGTAATGCCGTGTGCAACTTACTGGCAATTTGACCATATTCTTGCTCCAATTGTAATTCTTCCTCATCATTGACAAACTCCTGTAACCTACCTGCACTTCCTGCATTATTATAAGCTTCAATAATATTTCCAAGAGAAACTGATTTGCTTCCAACTGCCGCTCTAATCCAATTGGCATTTGGTAAATTCACTCCAATTGGCGTGCTTGGCGACGCATCTCCAGCTTCACCGGCTACATTAACCACCTTATAAGTGACACCAACCACATTTTTCTTTTTATGTTCATCCATTAGTGGAGAATTGTCTTCAAACCATTGTGCGTTATCAGACAATACTTTCATTTTCTGTGACATGTCAAAATCATTGATTTGTACGATGCTCTCATAAGAACCTCTATACCCAATTGGGTCGTTGTAGACTTCAATAAATCCATTGATATAATCCACATTTCCCGCCGTAGCTGCAGTCCATGCAACGTTATAATCATCCCAGGTTTGAAGGTCTCCAGTTTTATAGTATTGGATTAGGAGACCCAAAGCGTCGCCTTGTTCTTGGTTTTCAGCTACATCTTGAGCCAGTTCCAGCCATTTCACAATTTCATCAATGGCAGAACCATACAAACCTTCAGATTTATAAACCAATTCTTTTAATTGGCCATTTTCCTTTACCAATTTAGAATTCAACCCAAAAGACAAGGGTTTATCAGGATTAGGCGATTTTTTATTTTTGTAGAATTGAACCACATCGGCAGTGGTCACATTAGGGCCATAGAAATTAACCGCAGATTTCGCCACGTTATCCGAGCCTTTGGCTTGATTAATTTTCTTGGAATCCTGAGAATTAAAAATCACATCAAAAGCCTCTCCTTGCAACTGTGTATTGGTAGCTGTCAATAAAGATTTCAAATAGTCCTGAGAAAATTCTGCTTTTAATTTATCATTGGAATAATGGTGATGAATGCCATTGCTAAACCAAACACGTTTTAAATACGTTTCAAATGCTTTCCAGTCTTCAGAAGATTTATCGCCAGCATAATTGCTATAAACATTTTCCAATGCTTTTCTGATTTTGAGGTTATGACGGTAGTTTTGATCCCACATAATGTCGCGCCCCGCTAATCCGGCCTGGGTTAAATAATAGACCAATTTTTGCTCTTTTAAGCTTAGGTTTTCCCATCCTGGAACTTGGTACCGAAGAATTTTTACGTCGGCAAATTGCTCAACAGTATAATCAAATTCCGTGACATCCTTTTCTGACCCGACCGCAACTGTTGTTGAATCTCTGTTGGTTTTTGATTCATTTTTACAGGCGAAAATTAAGCTCATGGCCAATGCAAGCCCCAATATTGTTTTTAAATTCATTTTTTAATTTTAAAGTTAATTTCTTCAAATGTAATATATATTTAGATACTATAAAATTGTCTATCTTTGATTAACTCTACAAAACCAACTCATGAAATTTCTAAAATACCTCCTATTTTTACTGTTAATTGCTTTCATCGGAATGGCTATTTATATCGCTGTTCAGCCCAATGATTTTCAAGTGACAGAAAGCACAACTATCAACGCTCCAAAAGCAGTGGTTTTTGACATCGTATCGGACACCACTGATGTGGATTGGTCTTCCTTTTGGAAAACATCTGAAACCATAAATAAAGAAGCATCAACTGCTAGCGACTCAATTGTCCAGATCTTTACAAGTAAACGCATCAAAAAATCATCATTAAAATGGACTTTTGTATCCAATGAAGATGGCTCAACTACCGTTACCAGAACGCTTGATGCCTATAAGTTGGCATTCCTGACCAAGGCTAAATTTGCATTGTTTGGTGACAACGAGAAAGAACTCTCACAGCAATTTAAAACGGATTTAGAAAGTATCAATAATAAGGTGGCAAAAAGCATGTCTACTTATTCCATTACTATTGATGGTATTACAGAATTTGGCGGTGGATTTTACATGTATAAAACTACGTCTTCCACGGGTAGCAATAAAAGTACTGCCATGAAAAAACAATATGACGACATTACGACATTTATGAATACTCATAATATCACTGCCAGCGGAATGCCCTTTACAATTTACATTGAAAGAAGCCCAGACAATGGCAATGTCATCATGACAAATGCCATTCCGGTGAGCGAAAGGGTTATTATTGCAGAGGATGGCAATGTCCTTAGCGGTTTTATGGAGCGCACCAAAGCACTTAAAGTAACGCTAAAAGGTAACTATACCAATCTTGAAGAAGCTTGGGCAGCTGCCAATAAATCTTTCCAAGACCAGAATCTGGAACCTTCAGAGATGAGTCCGTTTGAGGTTTATAAGAATGATCCTACCCTCCTTCCAAACCCTGCACATTGGGTTACTGAAATCTACATTCCTATTAAAGAAATCAATGAGGCCTTGTGAAACAATTCCTATTAGTTTTTATTGGCGGTGGATTTGGTAGTGTCTTAAGATTTATTATCGGAAAGTACCTCAATAGTCCTACAACCGGTCTTCCTTACGGTACGTTTGCAGCTAACATTTTAGGAAGTTTATTGATTGGCATCATATTAGGTTTGGCATTAAAGAACAACACCTTATCCCAAAATCAAATCTTATTTCTTGCCACAGGTTTTTGTGGCGGTTTTACAACCTTTTCCGCCTTTGCTTATGAGAATCACGTCTTTTTAAAATCCGGAGATTTCATGAGCTTTGCAATCTATACCATTGCGAGTTTCGTGGTTGGGTTTTTAGCAGTTTTCTTTGGAATGTATTTGGTGAAAAGTTGAGATAGGGTTTTTTCCCAGAGATACACAGAGAAAAGACAGAGTTTCACAGCGGTTTTTTAGAAAATGAATTAGTTACTTACGATCAATATCCCCCCGCAGATTTCGCAGATGAGCGCAGAAATTATTACAAAAATTTAAAAATTAATGACTAAGATAATCGCCAAGCTTATGACTGAATACTGCGACTGAATACTGATCAATAAAAACTGAACACCACTCTAACTCCTACCCACTCACCCCTCCTTACTGCACAAACGCCTTAACTCCTGCCCTAACCTCAACATTAACATAATTTTCGCGAGGTACAATCGGACATGAGTAGGCTTCGTTGTAGGCACAATAGGGGTTGTATGCCGTATTGAAATCAATAGTTATAACATCGCCATCCGGAATACGCAGGTCGATATAACGTCCGCCACCGTATGATTCATCGCCATTGGTGTCATCTAAAAATGGCAAGAATAAATAATCTTCAAAGCCTTCTTCATTCATCAAATCCTGATCTTGATAAACACTTAAAGTATGTGAACCATCTTTTAAATTGAAAGAGATTTCGCCATATTTAATATACGTAAGAAGCCTATCTGTAGTGGTTTTCATTTGAAAAGGCTTTTCATCAGTAGATTTCGTAAAAGTAGCCTGTACAACATATAAAGAATCAACTTTAAAAAAATCCAGCGCTTTAAACGCTCGTCTATCTTTCTTCTTTAATGGCGATTTTGAGGCATCTTTAAACTCCGCATTCAGGTTTCTTTGAAATTCTGTTTCGCCTTGAATAGGCTGTTTATCCGTGGCACAACTGTATAATAAAATGAATCCCAACAAAAATGAGTATAACGTTTTCATAAAAAAGTAATTGATTTGCAAACATACAATTTTAACTTAATGACCATCGTTTATTTCGACGATTCCGTATTTTTACAAATAAGAGGTTGATGTTTCAGAATTTCAACAATTAGATATCATGACAATAAATAAACAACACTCAAAAACCTCAAAAAACAAACATAAATAAATGATAAACACATATAAAGTATTAATTATTGGCGCAGGTCCCATTGGTATTGCCTGTGCTTTGGAATGCAAAAAAAGAAATTGGGACTATGTAGTTCTTGAAAAAGGCGCTCTGACCAACTCTTTGTACAATTATCCAAAAAACATGACCTTTTTTTCAACTTCAGAAAAACTTGAAATTGATGATATCCCATTTATTAGCAACAATCCAAAACCAAATAGAGACGAAGCCCTTGAATATTATAGACGTGTGGCTACCTCTAATGAATTGAATATTCATTTGTATGAAGAAGTATTGACCATTAAGAAATTGGAAGAGCATTTTGAAGTCACTTCCTCCAAAACCGAATATCACGTCGAAAAAGTGATTATTGCATCTGGGTTTTATGACATTCCAACATTACTTAAGGTTCCGGGCGAAGACTTACCAAAAGTCACCCATTATTATAATGAAGCACATCCTTATGCCATGCAAAATGTGGTGGTGGTTGGCGCAAGCAATTCGTCAGTAGATGCTGCACTTGAGATTTGGCGTAAAGGTGGACAGGTAACTATGGTCATTAGAGGTTCGGAAATCGGAGAGCGTGTTAAATATTGGGTAAGACCAGATATTATTAATAGAATTAAAGAAGGAAGCATTAAAGCTTACTACAATTCCGAGGTGGTTAAGATTGAAGAAAAAGACATAACCATTAGTACACCTAATGGTGAAATCACGTTTCCTAATGATTTTGTTGTGGCACTAACCGGCTACATGCCAAATTTCAAATTCTTAATCGATTCCGGCATCAAGCTGTCCAACGATACTGCCCGTTTACCACAATACGATCCAGATACCATGGAAACCAATATAACAGGATTATATTTAGCTGGGGTTATATGTGGAGGCATGGAAACCCATAAATGGTTTATTGAGAACTCAAGGATTCATGCAAAAATGATTGCTGAACATATCGAAAGCAAAAACAATAATAAAAAGTAATTTATGGAACAGTGGGAAAAGCTGCCTGTATTCCAAAAGGCACGGGAAATCATAGATCTTGTAGGCTCCATTATCGATTCCGTTGAGAAAACTGATATTGAGTTTGGTGACCCTATTGAGGCCGAAATGTTGCAGCATAATCTCAAATACATGCGCATGAACGCCACCCTTATTCCTGCCAAAATTGCTGGTGCGTCTTCGGAAGATATGCTCTACGACATTAGAATGGAAAATGCTACTTTAATTAGAAAAGCAGCCATGGAATTGATTACTGATGCTAGAGGCTTACAGATGCATGGTTATCCGGATATTGAATATTTAGATATCTTAAGAAAAGAGATCGAAGATTTTAGGATCTTGTTCGCCGAATGGGTCAAAACCTTTGATTGTTGGAACTATGTTATTGATCGTTGGGGACTTTTTAATCCCCCAGGCGTCAATTATGACGACGTAGATCCAGACGATGACATTCCTTTCAATTTCGATGATTTCGACGGATTTGACGACCTTTAAATAGTAATTAAGGCTAATTTCTTAAATTTCGACATTTTACCGACAAAGGATTATTTGATAGGTCGCACCTCATTGTATTTTATCACATGGGATAAAACAATCTGCGTTTTAGTTTCTCCATACACAATGAGCTGGTCAATAAAACTTTCTAAATGTTTCTGGTTTTTAAGTACAACTTCCATAACAATATTTTCATTTCCAGTTATTCTGTAGCAATTCAAAACTTCATCATAAGTTTTTACTTTTTCCAAAAATGGTTTCAGCATACCCATAAAGGCTCTTAAGGTAATTATGGCCTTTAACTGATAGCCGGCCTCGAATGGCGAAACAAAGGCATGATAGCCCTGAATAATTCCTGCATCTTCCATCTTTTTAATACGTTCAGAAACTGCGGGGGAACTGATTCCTACCTGTCTACCAATTTCAGCATTAGACTGACGTGCTCCGTTCTGTAAACACTTCAAAATCTTCCAATTAAGTGAATCTATACTCATTTAAAGAAAATTAACTATAAAACTTTAATTCTTAAAGCAAATATAGCCTTTTACTTTAAAATCAATTCTATTACCATTAAATTTGTCACTAAATTTGATAAAATGCTTTTATTGATTATGTCGAACCCAATTCCATCTCACCTACCCGAAATGCCGCTTTATAAAAAAGCGATAGAAATCATTATTCTATCCCGAAGTATTTCCACATATTTAAATCAAGATCTAGCATACTTAAAACCAGACGGTTCTGAAGATAACGACATTTATTTCTCTGGTGACATTGTACAACAATCCTCGTCTTTGGCTCCGGAAATTGTCAATGCGGAAATGGAACGTCATTCTGATAAAAAATACAAACACATTGCGTCTTTGGAACGTTTGACCAATTTACTCTATAAAAATTGCAAACGTTTAGAAAAAAGTCAGAGTAATGGTAAGGAATATCTTCCTATATTAAGAAGGGAGTTGAGAAAGTTCAGAAGATTGCAGCACACTTGGATGATGACTTTGTGATGGTTTAAATTCCAAAAAAATTATAATTTTCAAGTCGACCGACAGAAAGCATATTTCAATAAGAATCTTTGAGAGGACAATAAAATTACTTAATGGCAGATTTTACAGTTTTCCTTTTCTTGCTGTTCCCCAACCAAATGGCCATTATCATTGATCTTAAAATTACAGCATTCCACAAACCCTTGTGCCACGAGTTTTCTTGCTCGCTGAATCTGCGATTTGACCGTCGGCAACGGCAGGTCTAACCGCTCAGATATTTGCGCCTGTTTCAAACCTTGTATATCAGCTAAAATTAACGGCTGTCTATATTTCTTTGGTAATGCTTTAATGATCCCATGCAAACAATCTTCTCTTGTATGTTCAGAATTGGAGTCTTCTGCTATGATATCATTTTCTTCAATGGGATAACTCAGGTTATTTTGTCTAAAATAATCCATAACTGTATAACGTGCAATCGTAAACACCCATGGTTTTAACTTACGTTCATCTTTTAAAGTATCCAATTTTACATGGACTTTGATAAACGTCTCCTGAAGCAAATCATCCACTACCACATCATCCTTTACTTTACTCAAGATAAAATTTCTAATATCTTGCGCGTATATATCCCAAACGGTTTTTGTTTTCATAATAGCACATTAAAAAAAGAGCCCACTTTAGTATAAAATTACTAAAACAGACTCTTATTATTTACATTTTAAACTAAGCTTAACAGTTGCAATTCTGACAAGTACAGTTTTCACAAGTACATGCGGCGCAGTTTCCCATGTGACAACTGTCACAATTACATGTGCATTCTTTATTATTCATGATCTATATATTTTAAGGTTCATCTAATAGACGTAAAAAGATGGATAAAGATGCATTTTTTGAAACTTTTTATAAGTTTAGATCCATAATTGAGCAAAACCCATTGTTAAACTGGGTTTTACATAAATTAATGTCGTAAGTAGGATTGGTTAAATAGTTGAATAGAAACTATCCTGATGCCATTTGCCAGGGTCTGCATCGGTATAGTTTGAAATGTTTTCATAAGATTTTTAGTGTCCAATAATATGGTCATTGAGTAATATTTTTCCGAGCGAAATTTCAAAACCAACGCGATGGCTCATGGTTGAAGATGTTGTTTTAAAAGCCCCGATTAGACATGACAGTGATTTTGTTTTAACGGCAAGATGGGTAATTCTTAAACGATCAATTTTTATTATAGTATGTGAATGATTTGGCATTCCAACATAATTATGTACTAAAACATAAGGATATCGCACCTCCAGCCAATTGAATTGATTTTGACAATCAATCCTTATTACATTCAACTACAGTTTCGGATTGGATGGATTTGATTCTATCAATTTGCATTCTTTTGAAACGAATTTATCATTCAGATTATTGAATAAAAAGACCTCACAAGTTTTTGAAACCTATGAGGTCTAAATAAAATTATCTTAAAAACTTTGAATTAGAATACACTAATCCAAATCTTCCCAACCCTCAATTTGGCTTTCTGCCAAATAGTACTTATCTGATTTGATAGTGTAGATCAACCATTCAAAATAGTTTTTGGATTGTCTAGTAAACTTGTAACGAAGCGTAGTTTCCATAGTTGAATTATTTTATAGGTTATACTTAATTCAGTAAATAGCGACCCTACAAAATTAGGTTTGAAATCTGACTTCAGCACAATTTAGCGACACATATTAGTTGTTTTACAAATTTAACTACCTAATACGCATTTAGTTACAAAAATCATCGACAAGTGGCGAAGGTTTTAAATAAAAAATCCTGAACGTTTTGCGTTCAGGATAGACTATCTGTATTTGAGAAATGCAGGAAAAAACTAATAACTAAACGGATTTAACCCAAAAAACGGGTAATCCTTTCTACAAGTTCGGGGTAAATTTTTTTCGCACATTTTTCCGAATAGTAAAACTTGGCTCTACAACTATCAGTATGTAATAACACATTCCACCCGAAAGCCGGATAAGCGACTCACACAAGTTTTCCGAAAAGGAAAACTTGGTTCGCTGCTTACATATTTCGTCTGTACTGACCTCCTACCTCAAATAAAGCCTCTGTAATTTGTCCCAATGATGCCACTTTACACACTTCCATCAATGCCTCGAAAATATTCTCGTTATGAATGGCTTTGTGCTGTAAGTCTTTTAACAAGTCTTCAATATCATTTCCTTTGTGAAGATTTTCCAGGGTTTGGATTTGAAGTTGTTTCTCTTCTTCCGTTGCTCTAATAACTTCCTTTGGAATAATGGTTGGCGACCCTTTACTGCTTAAAAAGGTATTCACTCCAATGATTGGAAAGTCGCCATTGTGTTTTAAAGTTTCGTAATACAAGCTTTCTTCCTGAATTTTACTGCGTTGATACATGGTTTCCATAGCCCCTAGAACTCCTCCTCTTTCGGTAATACGATCAAATTCCAACAACACTGCTTCTTCTACCAAATCGGTCAATTCCTCGATAATGAAAGAGCCTTGGATCGGGTTTTCGTTCTTAGCCAGTCCTAATTCCTTATTGATAATCAATTGAATGGCCATGGCACGTCTCACCGATTCTTCGGTAGGTGTCGTTATCGCTTCGTCATAAGCATTGGTGTGCAGCGAATTACAATTATCATATATTGCATACAAAGCTTGAAGTGTGGTTCTTATATCATTAAAATCGATCTCCTGCGCATGCAAACTACGTCCAGAAGTTTGAATGTGATATTTCAACATTTGTGCTCTCGGATCGGCGCCATATTTATTTTTCATTGCCTTAGCCCAAATTTTACGAGCCACTCGTCCAATCACTGCATATTCAGGATCAATCCCGTTGGAGAAAAAGAAAGACAAGTTGGGACCAAATTTATTGATGTCCATCCCTCGGCTTAAATAATACTCCACGTAGGTGAAACCGTTGGACAAGGTCAATGCCAATTGGGTAATAGGATTGGCTCCAGCCTCTGCAATATGGTATCCGGAAATAGACACAGAATAAAAATTACGCACATTGTTCTCAATAAAATATTCTTGCACGTCCCCCATCAGGCGCAGCGCAAATTCTGTTGAAAAAATACAGGTATTCTGTGCTTGATCTTCTTTTAATATATCGGCTTGAACCGTACCTCGCACTTGGGCAATCGTTTTGGTTTTGATATCTTGATAAACGTCATTTGGCAATACCTGATCACCGGTTACGCCCAAAAGCATTAATCCCAATCCATCATTACTTTCGGGTAAATCGCCTTTATAACTTGGACGTTCCACACCTTTATCTTTATATATTTTGGCAATTTTGGTCTCCACTTCCTCTTGGAGTCCGTTTTCCTTGATGTACAACTCACATTGCTGATCAATGGCGGCATTCATAAAAAAGCCCAACAGCATTGGCGCGGGGCCATTAATGGTCATACTTACAGAAGTCATAGGATGCGAGAGGTTAAAACCAGAATACAGTTTTTTGGCATCATCCAAACAACAGATGCTCACCCCGGCATTTCCAATCTTACCATAAATATCAGGACGGTGATCGGGATCATTTCCGTAAAGTGTAACGCTATCAAAAGCGGTAGACAAGCGCTTTGCTGGTAAACCCAGGCTCACGTAATGAAAGCGACGGTTGGTTCTTTCGGGACCTCCTTCGCCTGCAAACATACGCGCTGGATCTTCCCCAGTTCTTTTAAAAGGGTATAATCCAGAAGTAAAAGGAAACTCGCCCGGTACATTCTCCTGCAGGATCCATTTTAATATATCACCCCAAGCTTGGTATTTCGGAAGGGCAACTTTAGGAATCTGCAAATGTGAAAGCGATTCGGTATGGGTTTCAATCTTAATTTCCTTCCCTCTCACCTTAAAAGTATACACAGGGTTTTTGTAGGTATTGACTTTTTCATCCCAACCCGTGATAACTTCCCAGTTGTAAGGATCGAGATTCAATTTGACACGATCAAACTCGCCCACCAATAATTTTATGAAATTTTTGCTCTCGTCGTCGGTTGAAATGATCGATTTACTATCTATCCCAGCTTTGTCCAATTCCGGGGTTTTCCCAATAACTGATTCGATGGTTTTATAAATCCCATAAAGCTTTTGTGCCACTTCAACTTGTTCAGTGGCCGTTTTATCATAAGCGCGATTACTTTCTGCAATTTCTGAAAGGTAGCGGGTTCTTGACGGAGGAATCACAAAAATCTTTTCGCTCATTTCATCAGAAATCGTAAAGGTGGATTTTAAATCGGCGTTCGTTATTTCGACAATTTTGTCCATGATTGCCTTATACAGCGTATTCATACCCGGATCATTAAATTGCGAAGCTATCGTGCCAAAGACCGGTAAATCCTTTTGATCTACATCCCATAAGAGATGGTTGCGTACGTATTGTTTTTTCACATCGCGCAACGCATCCAAAGACCCACGTTTATCAAATTTGTTGATGGCCACCAAATCGGCAAAATCCAACATGTCAATCTTTTCCAATTGGGTTGCGGCACCAAATTCTGGCGTCATGACGTATAATGAGACGTCAGAATGCTCAATGATTTCCGTATCCGATTGACCTATTCCAGATGTTTCTATAATGATTAAATCATATTCCGCAGCCTTTAAAACTTGAATTGCTTCATTGACATATTTCGAAAGTGCTAGATTGGATTGACGTGTTGCCAAGCTACGCATATACACGCGAGAATTGTTAATGGCATTCATCCGTATACGGTCACCAAGCAAAGCGCCTCCAGTTTTACGTTTTGAAGGATCAACAGAAACCAAGGCCACTGTTTTCTCTGGAAAATCAATTAAAAACCGACGCACCAGTTCATCCACCAGCGAGGATTTTCCAGCACCTCCAGTTCCGGTAATCCCAAGAACAGGTGTTTTGGAATTTTTGTTTTTATCATGAATCTTATCTAAAACAGCTTCTGCCACTTCAGGATAGTTTTCTGCTGAAGAGATGATTCTTGCGATAGCTTTTGGATTCTTTTTCTTTAGATCATTTAATTCAACATCTAGCACATCTCCGATGGCATAATCCGAAGTTTTCACCAAATCATTGATCATTCCTTGCAAGCCCATTTCTCTACCATCATCTGGAGCATAAATCCTGGTAATGCCATAAGCCATCAATTCCTTTATTTCTGAAGGAAGAATGACACCTCCACCACCACCAAAAATCTTGATATGTCCCGCACCTTTTTCCTTTAATAGGTCATACATATATTTGAAATACTCATTATGTCCCCCTTGGTAGGAAGTTATTGCAATGGCATTGACATCTTCTTGAATAGCCGTATTGACCACTTCTTCCACACTTCTATCATGACCTAAATGAACGACTTCAACGCCTGTTGATTGAATGATGCGCCGCATAATATTGATGGCGGCATCATGACCATCAAAAAGAGAAGCGGCGGTTACTATCCTGACTTTATGTTTTGGTTTGTATGGTGTTACTTGTTTCATTGTTAGAAATTGAATTTATACGTCCTGCAAATTTACAGATTTTATAAAAGAAGTCACCCAATATTATGAATAGTTTAGATTTACATGAGTACTCGCGGACGAAGCAGAAAACCTTGTTTTTATTCGAAAACTTGTAGGAACATTTATTATCTAAACTATTTGATATATTTTTGAACTCACTAAAATTAATTATAGCTATGAAAAAGTCATTCGTTTTTTTACTTACGTTATTTACCATGTATTCCTGTGCAGAATTACAGGGCGTTGTTGATTCATTGCCACAAGGTGGAGGTGTTTTAAGCAATACTGATATTGCCTCTGGTCTAAGACAAGCTCTGGATTTGGGAATCGAGAAACAAGTGACCAAACTGACCAAAACCGATGGTTTTTATAGAAATGACCTTGTTAAAATCCTTTTACCGGCAGAATTACAAAAAGTAGATAAAGGATTGCGTGATATTGGTCTTGGAAATCTTGCTGATGAAGGCTTGAAAGCACTCAACAGAGCCGCGGAAGATGCTGTAAAGGAGGCCACACCAATTTTCGTGAATGCAGTTAAGGAGATCACATTTGCCGATGCAAGAACCATTCTTTTGGGTACTGATGATGCCGCGACTCAATATCTTAACAATAAGACCCAAACGTCCTTATACGCCAAGTTTCATCCTGTAATCAATAATTCTTTTTCTAAAGTGGGCGCCGATCAAATTTGGCAAAACCTTATCAACAGATATAATGCCATTCCATTTACTACGAATGTCAATCCGGATTTAACAGATTATGTAACCCAGCAAGCCTTAAAAGGGGTGTTTACGATGATTGCGGTGGAAGAAAAAGAAATCAGAAATAAAGTAGGCGCAAGAAGCACAGATCTTTTAAGACGGGTGTTCGCACTACAAGATTCAAAATAACAT
>NZ_DATJCA010000179.1:0-64934 GCF_035515035.1 Gelidibacter sp.
GCCCACTTTTGCATACTCGTTTTTCTGATCCGCATCAATAATTCGAGCTTTCACATTATCTGCCATTTCAATATCAATCACATCCCTAATAATCTTAAAGTTATCAGGATCCAGAACAGGTGTGACCACTTCAATGCGATGGGTTAAATTTCGAGTCATCCAATCGGCAGAACCAATATACATTTTTTCATCGCCGCCATTTCCAAAAATATAGATGCGACCATGCTCTAAAAACCGATCTAAGATACTGGTGACTTTTATATTTTTGCTTTGGCCTTTAATTCCTGGTACCAAGCAGCACATACCTCTAACCAATAATTTAATCTTGACACCTTTGTTGCTGGCTTCGTAGAGCAATTTGATCATTTTTTTATCTTCAAGACTATTCATCTTTAAGATCATATACGCTTCTTTGCCCGCTTGTGCCAAGTGAATTTCTTTTTCTACCAAACTCACAAACTTATTCCGCATTGTAAATGGAGAAATCAATAGTTTTTTAGCTTTTGGGACGATAAAAATGCCTTCAAGAACCAAGAATAATTTATTGAGGTCTTCAGTAATTTTTTTATTGTTGGTCATCAAACCAAAGTCGGTATATAACGTGGCGGTGTTTTCGTTAAAATTCCCCGTTCCTACATAACAGTAATGTTTAACGTCATCTCCAACTTGGCGTTCAATATATATGATTTTGGAATGGACTTTAATCCCAGGATAACTGTAAAGCACTTGAGCACCATTTTCTTTAAAAATTTCACCCCATTTCAAATTGTTTTGCTCGTCAAAACGTGCCTTGACTTCAATGAAAATTATAACCTTTTTTCCGTTTTTGGCAGCTCTGGCAATGGCGTCATTTAAACGCGATTCTTCCGCTACACGGTAAAGTGTCATTTTTATGGTCGTAACTTTCGGATCATCGGCGGCCTCTTCCAAGAGTTTGATAACCGGCTCAAAAGATTGATACGGATAATGCATCAATTGATCCTTGGTATCAATTGCTTCAAACATGGATCTGAATTTTGAAGTTACCGGGTGATCAAGTGGCGGGAATTCTTCAAAATACAGGTTTTTATCTGTAGGATTTGGGAAGCTGAAAAAATCTTTAAAATTATGATAGCTACCTCCTAAAACCACGTCAATATTGGTAACGTCCAATGCTTTTTTAAGTATCTTTTGGAAATCCTCAGGCATCCGTCTATCAATCAAAACTCGTGTGGCTTGGCCAGTTTCACGCATGGGCAGTGATTCCTTTATTTTCTCCATGAGATTGCCCGAAAACTCATCTTCAATATAGAGCTCAGCATCCCGCGAGATTTTTATGGCATAATAGGATAAGTCGAGCTCTGGTTGTATTCTGTAAAGGTTGTATTTAATGATGTCATCAATAAAGGTGATGTAATGTTTGCCGTTCTCTGATGGTGACTTTGATGTTTTGGCTTCTGAATGATTGGGAAATACAAAAAATCGAGGTTCGTCCTTTGGTATTTGAACCACTTGAAATTTGTCCTTTGAGATGGATGCTGTAATATATGAGCTTTCATTCTCTACAAAAACTGAGTCCTTGGTCGAAAAGATCGAACTCCCAAAATCAATTTTAGCCTTTAGAGTGGATTCGAAATACTCTTCGGCAACTTTCTTTTGTGCTGCTGTAAAATCCGAATATTTTATGAGATGGATGCCTTCTTTTTTTAAATCAGGAATGATTTCGTTCTGAAAAATCTGTCCTAATTCGGCCTGGAGTAAATCCACCTGAACTTTGATTTCTGCAAGCACACGATTGGGTTTAATGACCAGTTTTTTGCGAAGGGCCTTGTCCAAATCCTTAACTTGTCTGATATCTGAAACTCTGACCCTGAAGAATTCATCCAAATTGGATGAAAAAATTGCCATGAACTTAATACGTTCATAGAGTGGATTCCTCTTGTCTGCAACCTCTTGCAAAACCCGATGGTTAAAGCGTAACCATGAAAGATCACGGTGGTAATATTTGGAATTATAAAGTGGTAAGGCCATAAATGAATATCAATAGTCTATCTCCCGCTCTGGAGCCCTAAAACTTTTTTTAATAAATTTCAGGGGTGGAAAAGTACACTTTTAATCGCAAAAAAATGTTAGAAAAATGATAAGGTCTTAAAATAATCCATGAATTTCCGCATCAATTCTTGTGATAATGCTCCCTAAATCTTCCGGGTTTGAAACAAAATCTAAATTATCAACGTCAATAATCAGGAGTTTTCCTTTATTATACCCGTGAATCCAAGCTTCATAACGCTCGTTCAATCGGCTTAAATAATCAATGCTGATGGAATTTTCGTATTCCCGTCCGCGACTGTGGATTTGCTTGACCAAGTTAGGAATAGAGCTGCGTAGGTAAATTAATAAATCGGGTCCTTGAACAAAAGACTCCATCAATTCAAATAATGCGCGGTAGTTCTCAAAATCCCTGTTGGTCATCAGTCCCATGGCATGCAGGTTGGGTGCAAAAATATGAGAATCTTCATAGATGGTCCGGTCCTGAATAATGTCCCTTCCACTTTCTCGAATCTGCAAAACCTGGCGAAAACGACTGTTCAAGAAATAAACTTGCAGGTTGAAACTCCAGCGTTCCATTTGATTATAGAAGTCGTCCAAATACGGATTGTCAACAACATCCTCCAATTGAGGCTCCCATCTGTAATGTTTGGCTAATAATTTTGTGAGCGTGGTTTTTCCAGCACCAATATTTCCGGCGATTGCAACATGCATATTTATCTGATTTTTAGTTGGAACTGATGAAGCGTTTCATCGGTGTAAATATACAAGCTTTCATTGGTTACTAAAAACTGTTTTATTAACAATGCAGGGAGATGGATGGGGATGAGTTGGGGGGTATCTTTTGCCAAAAAATAGAGGCGCTGATCGCGCTGAATAATTAAATTGCCATTATCCTCTGCGATATGACTAAAACCATCATTTTTTATTTTAGAAATGGTACTTCCAAAATAGTTATAGGTGTACAAGAATTTTTCGGTGAGCAGCCAACTATAGTTGTAATTGCTCTTAAGATCCAACACTTTTGATTCTACGGGCATGGTTGTGGCTCTTGTTTTGTTGGTTTTATAATCGAAAAGCTCTAAGTGCTGCGCATCCTGATTAAAGATCCAAATCGTGTTATCTGATCCGGTAGAAACGTGTGTCAAGTTTTTATAGGGTTGGATGTTGTTGAAATCGATTTTATAGATTTCAGAAAGCCGATTGTCTAAAATGACCACCGTATTGAAGTTTTTATAAAACAAAATGATTTTTAGAGGATTGAAGGCGTTTGCTGAGCTTATATATCCCAATTGCACATTGCTGTAATTGTAATTCTGGTTGGGTTCTTTCTTATAGAAAGTGTTTCCAACGGTATAAAAAAGTGTACCGAAATTATCAATATGGGTGATTTGATCTGCATTGATGGGGATTGTGCCTAGGATTTCGGTGGTGATCCTTTCTTGGGAAAAGAGAACCATCGAAAATAAGAAGGAAATGTATAGTAGGCTTTTCATTGCGGATTGAAATTTACAAAAATCAAATCACAATTAGCAAATTAACTTATAACCAAAGCCCCGAACATTTAATATTTGAATAGTATGATCGGCGCTCAGCTTCTTTCTGAGTTTGGAAATAAAAACAGCCATACTCTCGCGTTAAAGAAATCGTTATTGTCCTGGTAGATAAAAACAAGGAAATGATGGATCGAATGAATTCTAGAAGTAAAAGCGGAGGGACCATAATTTTTAGTTCAGGCGGATAGTTTTAGGAAAAATTTAACGTTTGTTGGTTTAACTATTTGATGTTTATGTAGTCCAATGGAGATGATGTATTTCTCGAACCACATTATATAAACAAAACGTATAAAATGAAATCACTCTCAATTAAAATTATTGGCAGCTTTATCTTCTTGATTTCTGGAGCATTAATGGCACAGGACTTTCAAGGCAAAGCTTATTACCAATCCAAAACGTCTATGGATATGAGCAATTTTGGTGGTCAACAAATGAGCGAACAGCAAAGGAAAATGATGGCGGAACGTATGAAAAGTATGTTGGAAAAGACTTTTATACTCAGCTTCAATAGAACGGAATCTATTTATAAAGAAGAAGAGAAGTTGGCAGCACCAGGTGCGGGCGGAGGTAGAATGGGTGGCATGATGGGCAGTTTTACTGCTGGCGCCCAATATAAAAACGTCAAGGACCAACAATTGATTCAAGATCAGGAATTTTTCGGGAAGCAGTTTTTGATCAAGGATTCCATACCTAAACTGGAATGGAAAATGGGAAGCGAATCGAAACAAATAGGACAATACCTCTGTTTTAAAGCTACCGCCATTAAAAAAGGTGACGACATGGACTTTGCAAATATGAGACGACGTAATAGAGATGACGAGAAAAAAGAGGGTGAAAAATCTAAGGATACAGCAAAATCGTCCAATCTTATGGATGACATTGAAGTGCCAAAAGAAATTCTTGTTACTGCATGGTATACACCACAAATCCCTGTTAATCAAGGTCCAGGTGAGTATTGGGGACTTCCGGGGTTGATCTTGGAAGTCAATTCTGGAAATACCACTATTTTGTGTTCAAAAATTGAAATCAATCCAACAGATAAAACGGAGATCAAAGCGCCTTCAAAAGGTAAAGTAGTTACCAAAAAGGAATACGATATCATCGTAAAAGACAAAATGAAGGAAATGCAAGAAATGTACGGTGGTAGAGGCCGTGGCTCCCGACGTTAGAAAAATAGTACCTATACCTAAACTAATCAATCATATATATTACAATGAAAAAGGTCATTACGCTTATGCTACTTTTAGTAGTAGGGCATTCTTTTGCTCAAATCAAAGTAGAAGGCGTTGTCAAAGATAGCATCGGGAATCCGTTGGAATTGGCCAACGTTATTGCCATTAACCAAGAAACCAAAGCTTTGGAATCTTACGGAATTACCAATGATCAAGGCCGTTATAAGTTGGCACTTACCAAAAATATCACCTATACGGTTCAGGTGAGTTATATTGGAATGAAAACTTTTGAGGAAACAGTGAAGATCAAAGAATCTGATTTAACCAAAAATTTCACACTACAAGAGGATAATACATTGGACGAGATTCAAATTACCTATGAAATGCCCGTGACCATTAAAGGGGACACTTTAACCTATAATGCCGATTCCTTTAACAAAGGTACCGAGCGTAAGTTGGGCGACGTTTTGAAAAACCTTCCGGGTGTTGAGGTTAATGCCGATGGTCAAATTGAAATAGAAGGGAAAGTAGTGGGCAAGGTGATGGTGGACGGAAAAGATTTTTTTGATGGCGATTCCAAATTGGCTACAAAGAATATCCCTGCAAGTGCAGTGGACAAAGTGCAAGTGCTGAAAAATTATGCTGAGGTGGGCCAATTGAGTGGTGTGACCAATAATATGGATAATATTGCCATCAATATTAAATTAAAAGAAGGTAAAACTAATTTTTGGTTTGGAGATATTACTGCAGGTGGTGGTGTTTCAGAAGATAATGCCCTGTATTTGGCACAGCCAAAATTGTTTTATTACAGTCCAAAATACAGTGTGAACCTTATTGGCGATTTAAATAATATTGGGGAAATTGCTTTTACACGGCGTGATTATTTCAATTTTTCCGGCGGATTTAGAGCGCCAAGTCGTCAAAGTGGCACCTCAATCAATTTGGGAAGTAACAATTTGGGCTTTTTGTCGCTTCAGAACAATAGGGCAAAAGATATCAATACAAAGTTTGGTGCCGCAAATTTTAGTTATTCACCTAATAAAAAATTGGATTTGAGTGGATTTGCGATATTATCAAGTAGTAGAATAGAGCTTCAAGAAAATAACTCTGTACAATATACCAATTCCGATTTGGGAATTCCAGACGAGGATACCCAAAGTAATACCAGACAGCGCAGTGATTTGGGAATGCTCAAACTCAGCTCAAAGTACAAGCCCAATGCCAGTAATCAATTGGATTATGAGGTTTTGGGTCGCTTCTCAAAAGAATCACAAGATCAGAAATTTCTATCCTCTGTCATCGGGAATATTGATCAGTTTGAAAACACGAAACCGTTTAGCGTCAATCAAAATCTGAGCTATTATTACACGCTGGACGAAAAGAATATTTTTGCCTTTGAAGCACAACATTTACTTCAGGATGAAGATCCGTTCTACAATGCCATCATCGAGGAAAAAGCTAATTATGAAACTACTGCAAATAATTTGGGCTTGGATCCAAACCAATTGGATTATAATGTGGCTCAGGAAAAACGTGTCAAATCCAATCAATTGGATGCGAAATTGGACTATTGGAACATACTAACCGCTAGGAGCAATATCAACTTCACATTGGGAACGATTTTAAGCAAACAGAATTTCGATTCTGAAATCTTTCAATATTTGGATGATGATACTGTTTTTGATCCAACGCCAACCTTTAACGACGGTTTGGATACCAATAACACCGACTATAATTTTAGCGATATGTATGTGGGGGCGCACTACCAATTCAAAACTGGTATTTTCACAATTACTCCAGGACTTTCTGCGCATGCGTACAGTTCAAAAAACGTTCAGTTTGGAGAAGAATACAAAAAGAATTTCTTCAAACTTCTACCAGATTTTGATATGCGCATCCAACTAAAAAAGAGTGAGAATATTTCTTTGACCTATAATATGAACACACAATTTACAGATGTGACCAATTTGGCAAGAGGAATTGTGCTCAATAACTACAACTCTATTTTCTCAGGAAACGAAGGCTTGGATAATGCACTTTCGCATAATGTGAATCTCCGGTATTTCAGCTTTAACATGTTCAATTATACCAATGTGTTTGGAAGTATCAATTATAGCAAACGAATTGATCAAATTAGAAACTTGACCAATTTTGAAAGTGTGATCCGTAACAACTCGCCATTTAACTCGAGTTTTGCGGATGAAACCATTAGTGCAAACGGACGCTTTCAAAGACGTTTTGGGAAGTTGCAAGCTTCTGTAAATGGAAATTTCAACTATTCAAAATTCAATCAATTTATCCAAGGTAACCGTTCCGTAAACGAAAATTACTCACATTCGTATGGTGCAGAACTAAGAACCAACTTTAGGGAAGCGCCCAATGTACAGTTGAATTATCGTTATGGGATCCAAGATAATGATCAAGGCTCAACACGAAGTAAATTTTATACCAGTACGCCATCTGTTGAAGTGGATGCGTTGATTCTAAAAACCTTTACTTTCAGAACAGATTTTTCGTATAACAACTTTAGTGACGAGGAAGGTACCATCAACGATTACGAATTTTGGAACGCCTCTTTATCTTACAGAAAAGATAAGGATGCCAAATTGGAATATGCTATAAAGGCAACCAACTTGCTGAACACCAAATCGCAAAGTCAGAGTAATACCAGCAATATATCAGTAAGTGCTACGGAGTATTTTATCCAACCACTTTATGTAACCTTTAGAGTTATTTATTCACTTTAAAGCCATTATAAAAGGAATGCTTAAAAGGGAAATTTGCAAAGAAGTTGTCCTTTTAAGATTTAGAATCTTAATTATTAATCGTATTTTCATAAACTTAAATTTACATTTTAAAACAAACTAAACATGAAGAAAATTTTATTAGGAGCATTCCTAACGTGCTCAATGCTAATAGCCACTGCACAAGAGAAAAATGCAGTTATTGAAAACATTATTAAGGAAGCCAATGAGAATTCCCAACTGGAAGTTTTGGGACACCAATTAATGGATGTTATTGGACCGCGATTGGTGGGTACTCCACAAATGAGACAAGCACATGATTGGGCGGTGGATACTTATGCAAAATGGGGGATTCCAGCAGAAAATCAGCAGTATGGTGAATGGAAAGCGTGGGAGCGCGGCATTACTCATATTGATATGATTTCACCACGTGTTCAATCTTTAGCAGGCACGCAATTATCGTGGAGCCCAAGTACGGGACCAAAAGGGGTGACTGCGGAAGTAATTAACCTTCCAACAGTGAAAGATTCTTTGGACTTTAGAAATTGGTTAAAGAATGTGAAAGGCAAGTTCGTCATGGTATCTGAATACCAAATTACAGGAAGACCAGACTACAACTGGGAGGAATTTGCCACGCCAGAATCATTTGAAAAAATGAAAAAAGAACGTGATTCTTTAACAAAAGAGTTTTATGCCAATATGCGACGTACGGGATACACCGCTCGTAACATTCATGAAGCATTGGAAAGTGCCGGTGCTGCAGGAATTGTTTCTTCTTATTGGTCTAAAGGTTTTGGTGCCAATAAAATATTTGCTTCCAGAACCAAAAAAATTCCAACAGTTGACATTCAGTTGGAAGATTATGGTATGTTATATCGCTTAGTTGAATCTGGTCAAAAACCAAAACTAAAAATTGTTGCGGAGTCTAAAGATTTAGGAGTTGCACCAACATTTAATACGGTAGCTCAAATAAAAGGTAGCGAAAAACCAGACGAATATGTGATCCTTTCAGCACATTTTGATTCTTGGGATGGAGGTACAGGAGCAACTGATAATGGAACTGGAACTTTGGTAATGATGGAAGCCATGCGTTTATTGAAGAAGTTTTATCCAAATCCAAAGCGTACTATTTTGGTAGGACATTGGGGTAGTGAAGAGCAAGGTCTTAACGGATCACGTGCTTTTGTTGAAGACCACCCGGAAATGATGAAGAACATTCAGGCAGTATTCAATCAAGATAACGGTACCGGACGTGTGGTTAATTTATCGGGAGCAGGATACTTGCATGCTTATGATTATTTAACGCGTTGGTTGGCAGCGGCTCCTAAAGATATTACCAAACATATTAAAACCGACTTCCCAGGTTCTCCAAGTGGTGGTGGTTCTGATAATGCTTCTTTTATAGCTGTTGGAGCGCCGTCGTTTAACTTGAGTGCTTTGAACTGGTCATACTGGAATTATACATGGCACACTAACCTGGATACCTATGATAAAATTGTTTTTGACGACGTGAGAAGCAATGCTATCTTGACCGCCATTTTAGCCTATATGGCAAGTGAAGATGATGTTAAAACTTCAAACGAGAAAATTATATTGCCAGTAAGCGAGCGTACTGGAAAACAATTGGAATGGCCAACCCATCGTTCTCCAGAACGTAAAGGAGGCTTGGATTAATTCACCAATAATCATAAAATGAAAAAACCTTCAGCAGTAATGTTGAAGGTTTTTTATGTTTTATAAAGTTTTGATGCTTGATTCTAAAAATGAAGCGGCCTTAATTCTAATTTATTTCAAACGCTGCTTTCACCTTCTCCACATAATCCAGTTTCTCCCAAGTAAACAGCTCTACGTCAAGCGTAATTTTTGTACCGTTGAATTGTTCAAAGGTTTTGGTAACCGTTTCATTAACCCGTCCCATATGACCATATGCTGCAGTTTCACTATACATCGGTTGACGGAGTTTTAAACGATCTTCAATGGCTGCCGGACGCATGTCAAAAATCTCAAAAATCTTATCTGCAATTTCACCATCGGTCAAGTTAAACGGACAAGTGCCATAAGTGTTCACATAAATGGACGTAGGTTTTACAACGCCAATAGCATAACTCACCTGTACCAATATTTCGTCACAAATACCTGCAGCAACTAAATTCTTGGCAATATGACGCGTAGCATAGGCAGCACTTCTATCCACCTTACTTGGGTCTTTCCCGCTAAATGCACCACCGCCATGAGCGCCTTTCCCGCCGTAAGTATCTACAATGATTTTACGTCCTGTCAAACCAGTATCTCCGTGAGGTCCACCAATTACAAACTTTCCTGTGGGATTGATGTGATAGGTAATGTCATCATTAAACAACACCTGAATTTGTTCAGGCAGTCCAGCAATAACTCTCGGAATTAAGATGTTGATAATGTCTGTTCTGATTTTTTCCAACATTTCAGTTTCGGCAGCATCAATATCAGCTTGTGAGTTTGATTTTGGTTTTACAAAATCGTCATGCTGGGTGGAAACCACAATAGCATCAATGCGTTGTGGGACATTGTCATCGCTATATTCAATAGTAACTTGACTTTTTGAATCCGGTCGTAAATAAGTGATGTCTTTGTTCTCCCTGCGCAATGCTGCCAATTCAATCATCAGTCGGTGTGAAAGATCAAGCGCCAAAGGCATAAAGTTTTCCGTTTCGCTGGTGGCATATCCAAACATCATCCCTTGATCTCCTGCACCTTGCTCTTCTTTGGTTGCTCTATCAACACCTCTGTTAATGTCTTCAGATTGTTCATGAATTGCAGAAAACACACCACAAGAATTGCCGTCAAACATATAAGCACTTTTGGTGTACCCAATTTTATTGATGGTATCTCGAGCTATTTTTTGAACGTCCAAATAGGTTTGTGATTTCACCTCGCCAGCAAGGACGACCTGTCCGGTGGTAACCAAGGTTTCACAAGCCACTTTGGAGTCCTTGTCGAATGCTAAAAAATTGTCTATTAAAGCATCGCTAATTTGATCTGCTACTTTATCTGGATGTCCTTCAGAAACGCTCTCTGAAGTGAATAAATACGCCATAACCTTTTGATTATTTTAGGATTAGGGAAGATTTGACGTGTTGCGTCGAAGGTAGTTTGCACTGCCTTTAGCATTTTTATCCTGCTATTCTAGCGGGACTCATCCTCGGAACTTCCGATTCAGAAGAGGTTGCAATCAGTCAAATCTGTCCTCTCAATTAATATGTGACAAAAGTAAAAAAATTAAACGGATGGCAAATCGTTTTAATTTTTTTTCATCTAAAATTAACGTAATAAAACTTTCGAATTTGTTTTGTAAGAGTAAATATCCAGTGTTTATATGAGGTTGACAGGTATTTGGTGACTTCGATAGTTAGACAATTTAAAAGAAACTTTGATAATAATTTGGAATTGTAAGATTTGTGTTGCAATATTTGTGTTCACAAAGTTCAAAAACTTATTGAAGTGTTATCAAGAAAGGCAGAGGGATTAGACCCGGTGAAGCCTTAGCAACCCTTTAGAAATGGAGAAGGTGCTAAATTCTACTTAATTGCTGATTCATTTATCAGCTAATTGGATAGATAACTATACATAATTGCTCATCTGTAATTATAATTTTCTTTTTAACATTTTTCTATTAGGTTCGTCAGTGATGACGCAATTGGCTTTTGTTTTAATTCAATTATTAACTCAAAAAAATTAGAAAAATGAGCACACAAAAATTTGCAACCCAAGCGTTGCACGCAGGACACGATGTTCAATCCCATGGAGGTACTAGAGCAGTGCCTATTTACCAATCCACAGCTTTTGTTTTTAGAGATTCTGATCATGCTGCAAACCTATTTGCGCTGACAGAACCTGGAAACATTTACACACGCATCAACAATCCAACCAATGACATTTTAGAGCAGCGTTTAGCCGCACTTGATGGCGGTATTGCGGCGGTGGTCACGGCCTCAGGAATGGCAGCTATTGCCACCTCGTTGCTTACGCTTTTAAGAGCGGGAGACCATATTGTGGCCTCAAGCAGTTTGTACGGTGGGACTTATAATTTGTTGGATGTGACCTTACCAAGACATGGCATCACCACCACGTTTGTAGATCCCTCAGATGCTGAAAATTTTACTAAGGCTACAAAAGAAAATACACGAGTTTTCTTTATTGAATCTTTAGGAAATCCGAAGTTGGACGTTTTAGATATCAAAGCCATTTCTCAGCAAGCAAAAGCAAACAAAGTTCCTCTAATTGTGGATAACACTATAGCAACTTCATATTTAGTAAAACCTATTGAACACGGGGCGGATATCGTCATACATTCCTTGACAAAATACGTCAACGGAAATGGAACAGCCATTGGTGGAGCTATTGTTGATGCAGGAAAATTTGACTGGGCGAACGGAAAATTCCCTGAATTTACTGAGCCATCTCCTGGTTATCATGGTTTAGTTTATACTGATGTTTTAAAAAATGCATCGTTTATCGCAAAAGTGCGTATTGAAGGACTTCGTGATTATGGTTCGGCTTTAAGTCCGTTTAATGCCTTTCAAATCATCCAAGGTTTGGAGACATTGGAATTGCGAATCAAACAACACAGTAAAAATGCCTTAGAATTGGCCAAATGGCTACAAGAACAAGAAGAGGTGACTTGGGTGAATTATCCAGGATTGGAAAGCAGTCCTTATAAAAAATTAGCCGATCAATACTTGCCTGAAGGTAAAAGTGGGTTGGTTACTTTTGGAGTTGTTGGAGGGTATGATGCTGCAAAAATCATTGCGGATGAAACCAAGTTGTTCTCGTTGTTAGCGAATATTGGCGATACGAAATCACTTATTATTCACCCAGCAAGTACCACACACCAGCAATTGTCTGATGAAGCTCAAGAAACCACAGGGACAACCAAGGACTTGATCCGTTTATCGGTTGGTTTGGAGCATATCGATGATTTGAAAGCCGATTTAAAACAAGCTTTTAAAATCGTGAGTGAGACTATTCTTCAAAATTCATCTAACCAATAAAAACCTTAAACATGAGCGATTTAATATTTAGTGTGCAGGGCGAAAGTGCCTCTGCAGCAAAGTTTGTTGCCAAAACGCGACAGTTCAGGTTGGTGGTAGATGAGCCTGAAGGACTAGGCGGAACGGATGAAAACGCCAATCCTGTGGAATATATTCTAGCCGGTCTAGCAGGTTGTTTAAACGTGGTTGGACACCTAGTGGCCAAAGAATTAGGGTTTACAATAACCAAGTTAAAAATTGAAGTTACTGGAAACATCAATGCTGACAAACTGTTTGGACTTCCAGGTGATGACAGAGCTGGTTTCAAGAAAATAGATTTAAAGCTGGTGCCAGAAACCGATGCCTCCATTGAAACTTTAGCCGAATGGTTAAGAATAGTTCAAGACCGATGCCCTGTAAAAGATAATTTAACCAATAGCACGCCCGTAAATGTAAGTGTGGAAAAACAATATGAAGTTCAATAAATGTCACAATTAAAATACATTCAAATTCAGGATTTTGATTTAGAAAGTGGTAAGGGGATTTCGTTGAAATTGTCTTACCAACTTTTTGGTCAACCATTAGGGACATCCCCGATTGTTTTGGTCAATCACGCCTTGACAGGAAACAGTAATGTTGCTGGAGAAGGTGGTTGGTGGTTAGATTTGATTGGTCCTGATAAAGTGATTGATACCAATGTCTATACTATTTTATCCTTCAATATTCCCGGAAATGGCTATGACGGATTTGTGATCGAAAATTACAAAGATTTTGTGGCAAGAGATATTGCCAGATTATTTTTAGAAGGATTGAAAGCATTGGAGATCACCAAACTTTTTGCTCTGATTGGTGGTTCCTTAGGTGGCGGAATTGCATGGGAAATGGCGTTTTTGGCTCCAGAATTGGCAGAACATTTAATTCCGGTGGCAACCGATTGGAAGTCCACCGATTGGCTCATCGCGAATTGTCAGATCCAAGAACAGTTTTTGGTCAATTCCAGTAATCCTGTGCATGATGCCAGAATGCACGCCATGTTGTGTTACAGAACCCCTAAATCTTTTAAAGAACGTTTCCAACGTAGTAAGAACGAAGATTTGGAAATTTTTAATGTTGAGAGTTGGCTATTGCACCATGGCAATAAATTACAGGAAAGATTCCAGCTATCCGCTTATAAATTGATGAATCAGTTGTTGAAAACCATTGATGTGACCAAAAACAACGGCGATAATGCCGATATTTTAAATACCATCAATTCAAATATCACCATCGTTGGGGTGGATTCGGATTTGTTTTTTACTGCGGAAGAAAACCGAGAAACTCAAAAACAATTGGCATTGACCCATCCGAATGTGACCTACAGTGAAATCAATTCAGTCCATGGGCATGATGCTTTTTTGATAGAATTTGAACAGTTGGAAAAAATCATAGAACCCATTTTTAGACCCCATACAGCACATAAAAGGATGAAAATATTAAAATTTGGTGGAAAATCATTGGCCAATGGTGAAGGTCTTGAACGCACCATTGCCATCATAAAGAAAAAAGTAGAGGACCGTGAAAAAATTGCTGTTGTAGTTTCCGCAAGAGGCAAGGCGACCGATGAATTAGAAAACATGTTAGCCAAAGCATCCCGTCGTGAAGAGTATCATGCAGATTTTGAGGCTTTTAGGACCTATCAATCAGAGCCGTCCTCAAGTGTCGATTTTACTGAAGAGTTTTTTGCTTTGGAAAACATATTTCAAGGCGTCAAGCTTTTAGGTGATTATAGCGATAAAATAAAGGCAGAGGTTTTGGCTTCGGGGGAAATTATTTCAGCCAAATTGATTACAGCTTTGTTAAATGAAAAAGGTATCAATGCCAATGCTACAAATGCAATACAACTCATTAAAACTGATGGCGATTTCCTTAATGCGCAACCAGTTGAAAAATTATCTCGTGAAAATGTATTAGCGCATTTTAAACAATATAATAGCTCCACGGTCAATGTTGTGACGGGCTTTATTGGCTCCAACTCCAAAAATGAAACCACTTTATTGGGACGGAATGGTAGCAACTATTCCGCTTCCTTGTTAGCTAATTATTTAGATGCCGAAGAACTCCAAAACTACACCCACGTCAACGGAATTTATACTGCGAATCCAGAGTTGGTTGACGATGCCCAAAAAATAAGAGAACTATCTTTTGCGGAAGCCAACGAACTCGCCAACTTCGGGACTACGGTTTTGCACGCCAAAACGATTATTCCCTTATTGGAAAAGAACATCAAACTCCGGATTTTAAACACATTTAATCCAGATGATGAAGGCACATTAATTTCAGCGAAAGCAAATTCTAAGGAAGTCACTTCCTTGTCCGTTTTGGACAATGTGGCCTTGATCAACTTTGAAGGCCGTGGATTGTTAGGAAAAGTAGGTGTTGATGCCCGGATTTTTAAAGCCTTGAGCCAACATAATATTAGTGTGAGTATTATTTCGCAAGGGTCTTCAGAACGTGGCATTGGCTTAGTGATTGACGCCGAAAAGGCAACCCAAGCGGTAATTGCTTTGGAACGAGAGTTTGAAAACGATTTCTATTCGCAAGATGTGAGCAAAATTGGAGTAATTGATGATGTTTCGGTAATTTCAATTATCGGGATTGAGTTGGGCTCGTTTCATAAACCCTTTAATGCTTTGATTAAAAATCAGATTACACCATTATTATTCAACAACACGGTTACGGGCAAGAACGTGAGTTTGGTGGTCAGAAAAAATCAATTGCATAAAGCGGTTAATGTGATTCATGGTGAAGTTTTTGGGATTTCGAAAAAAATCAATATTGCTATTTTTGGACACGGTGGCGTGGGTGGCGCGTTGATCGATCAAATTCTAAAATCAAAGAACGATATTGAAAAACGGAGAGGGATCAGTTTGAATGTTTTTGCAATTGCCAATTCAAAACAGGTGCTTTTGAACAAGAAAGGTGCTACAGATAGCTGGAAACAAGATTTAGAACAGACTTCAAAAGGATACACCATTCAAGATATTATAGATTTTGCCAAAACCCATCACTTGGAAAACTTAATTGCGGTAGATAATACCTCAAGCTCTGAGTTTTATAAAAATTACATCGCTTTGGTAGAAGCAGGATTTGATCTGGTGTCTTCCAATAAAATAGCCAACACCATTTCTCATGAGTTCTATACAAAACTCAGAGATAATTTAGAGAACAACAAAAAGAATTATTTGTATGAAACCACAGTTGGTGCTGGTTTACCATTAATCGATACCATTAAATTGTTGCATGAATCTGGTGAAAATATCACAAGGATCAGGGGCGTGTTTTCTGGAACCTTGAGTTATTTATTTAATAATTTCTCCGTTCAGGATAGACCTTTTAGTGAAATTATTCAAGAAACCATTGATAAGGGCTTTACGGAACCAGATCCTCGTGAGGATTTTTCAGGAAACGATGTGGCAAGAAAACTGTTGATTTTGGCAAGAGAACTCGATTTGCACAATGAGTTTGATGATATTTCTGTTGAAAATCTAATTCCAGAAGCGTATCGAGAGATTCCAACTTCGGAGTTTTTAAAGCAATTGGACGTTTTAGACGACAAATTCCAAGCTATAAAAGACCAACAAAAAGAAGGTCATGTGCTACGCTATGTAGGCGATTTGTCGGGTGATCTATCTAAAGACAAAGGGAATTTGGACGTCAAATTAGTGTCCATTCCATTGGATAGCACTTTAGGCCATATCAAAGGCTCCGATGCCATATTTGAAATTTTTACAGAATCCTACGGCGAGCAACCCATTGTCATTCAGGGTGCAGGAGCAGGAGCAGAGGTCACGGCAAGAGGTGTTTTTGGCGATATTTTACGATTATCAAAACATATTAATTAGAAATAAACTATTCCCAGACCTCACAGGTTTTGAAATCCTGTGAGGTCTTAAAATAAACTCGATGAGCAAAAACATATTTGAAACCGACGCCATCAGAACTCAAATGGTGGGTTCAGGATTTTTGGAACATTCCACCCCATTGCATTTAACGTCGAGCTTTATTTTTGAAGATGCTGAAGATATGCGAGCGTCCTTTGCTGAGGAAAAACAATAAATAACTAAAAGCCCGCCAAGAATTGTTTAAATTTGATATTACACTAATGAAAAATGGGTAATATTGAATTTATGAGAAAAATTTCGAATCACTTAAATCAGTTTCAGGATTATAATATTTGCTTAAAAGACCCTGTGGAAACGTTCACAAAGGCTTTGTTCTATATGCTTTTTGATGAAGAATATCGAACTCATAACTGTCAATTTGTAAAAGACACATTTCTTAAAATTACGACAAAATTGAAGTTGGAAGATGGTGAAGAAACATGGGCGCAATTTGAAAACCAATTAGCATCTATACGGGAAAAACTTGATTTGGATGCCCTTGCTATCGAACAAAATGACCCTGCGGCCAAGAGTTTAACAGAAGTGTATTTGGCGTATCCAGGATTTCACGCGATTGCAATTTATAGATTGAGTCATGCCCTATATAAGCTAAAATATTTTGTTATTTCAAGAATGATGAGTGAGCACGTCCATGGTTTAACCGGCGTAGATATACATCCGGGAGCAACTATTGGGGATTCCTTTTTTATCGATCACGGTACAGGAATTGTGATTGGCGAAACAGCTATCATTAAAAATAACGTAAAAATCTATCAAGGCGTCACTTTAGGAGGGCTTCAAATAAAAAAGAGTCTATCGGAAACAAAACGTCACCCAACTATTGAAGATAATGTAACCATCTATGCCAACGCAACTGTTTTGGGAGGTGATATCGTCATTGGAGCAAACAGTACTATTGGAGCGAATGTCTGGATTACCCAATCGGTTCCCGAAAATTCATTAGTCACTTATCAAACAGAAATTAAAATTAGCACACGAAAGAAATGATTAAAAGTCAATCGATAATCGATCAAATTGGAAATACGCCACTGGTTGAAGTAAAAAATATTATTTCGAAAGAGGGTGTGCGTTTGTTTTTGAAATTGGAAGGAAAAAATCCAGGCGGCAGTGTGAAGGATCGTGCTGCTTTAAATATGATTTCAGAAGCTTTAAAACGTGGCAATGTTAAAAAGGGAGATACGTTGGTGGAAGCTACAAGCGGAAATACAGGTATTGCCTTAGCGTTTATTGCCCGATTATTAGGAGTTGAAATGGTCTTGGTCATGCCTGAAAACTCCACAGAAGAGCGCATCAAAACCATGCGGGCCTATGGCGCAAAGTTAATTCTGACGCCCGCTGATGATGGGATTGAAGGGGCAAGGGACGTGGCTGAAAAACTCGAAAAAGATAAGGGCTATTTTATGTTGAACCAATTTGGGAATGACGATAATTGGAAAGCCCATTACAAAACCACCGGTCCTGAAATTTGGCAGGATACGGATGGTGAAGTGACCCATTTTGTTTCCGCTATGGGAACTACGGGCACCATTATGGGCGTGTCCACGTTTTTAAAAGAAAAGAATAAAAACATCACTATTGTGGGGGCGCAACCAAAGGATGGTGCTAAAATCCCCGGCATCCGGAAATGGCCAGAAGCTTATCTTCCCAAAATTTTTGACCGATCTAAAGTAGATCAGGTGATAGAAGTTAGCGAGGAAGATGCGAGAATTACCACCCAAAGATTAGCTAAGGAAGAAGGTGTCTTTGCAGGAATGAGTAGTGGTGGGTCAGTTGCGGCTGCTTTAAAGATTGCCGAAAAATTGGATAAAGGAATCATTGTTGCCATTATTTGCGATATTGGCGATCGGTATTTATCGTCAGATTTATTTGAATAAAAAGTTGGTGGTCCTTTTTTTATACTTTAAATTCGCTATAGTTCATACTTTTATTAATTTGTTATCACGAAAGGCAGAGGGATTAGACCTGATGAAGCCTTAGCAACCCTTAAAAATTCCTGCGTAAGGAGGAATCTCATTAAGAAGGTGCTAAATTCTACTTTATTCTTAATTTGTTTCAGGATTTAGACAGATAACCAAAGTGTTTTTTTCCCTCACTTTCCTGACGACATTATTTATTTTATTAAACAATGTCAGACCTAAATCAAATTTTACAAGACCGTATTCTTATTCTCGATGGTGCCATGGGGACCATGTTGCAACGCTATAATTTCTCGGAAGAAGATTTTCGTGGCCAACGTTTCAAGGATTATTCCAGCTCACTCAAGGGCAACAATGATTTACTCACATTAACGCAGCCGCAGGCTATTGCTCATGTGCATCGTAAGTATTTTGAAGCTGGAGCAGATATTGTTGAGACTAACACTTTTTCAGGTACGTCCAGAAAAAGAAGGCCATGAGTATGCTAATGGTTTGGTACAACAGATTCATGCCCTTAACGAGGGTGTTTATTTGGATGGGGATTTGCAAAACACCTCAAAAACCAATTTCTGCATCGGAGTTGCAGCATATCCTGAAAAACACATGGAATCCCCAAGTTTGGACAGCGATATCCATTTTTTAAAGAAGAAAATAAAAAGTGGGGCGGAATATGCTGTCACCCAAATGTTTTTTGACAATCAGAAATATTTTGAATTTGTTGAAAAATGTCGGAAAGAAGGGATCACCATACCTATCATTCCAGGATTAAAACCCATTGCCACCAAAAGGCAATTGAACTTGTTGCCACATCGTTTTCATGTTGATTTACCTGAAGCTTTGATTCTTGAGGTCATTAAATGCAAGGATAACTCCGAAGTAAAACAAATGGGCATTGAATGGTGCATCCAGCAATCTAAGGAATTACAAAAAGCAGGTATTCCTGTCTTGCATTACTATTCTATGGGGAAAAGTGACAATATTCAAACCATTACATCGGAAGTTTTTTGAGTTAGAAATGCCACTTGAATACGATAAAATAAAAAGATAGATTCATGCGAGCCTCGCAGACTTAAATTTTCTTTTAAATTTGCCGTATAACTCAAATGAATGAAGTATTTAATAGTAGGCGTTTTGTGTTTAACAAGTTCATTTCTGTTCGCTCAAGAGGATCCAGATGTGTTCACCTTAGATGCCAATTATTTTTACGGAACCATATTGGAGCACAATCCTGATATTGCGCATCTCATCACCGATCATCCCACAGGACTGATTTTAAGTTATAACAAAAAAACCTACGGATTCAAACCTTGGGAAAGTCGCTATAATTATCCCGATTGGGGTTTTTCTTTCATCTATCAGGATATGAAAAACCAGTATTTAGGTGAGAATTACGGCATGTATGCGCATTACAATTTCTATTTTTTAAAACGAGACCTGAATTTCAGGATTGGACAAGGTATCGCTTATACCACCAATCCGTATGACAAGCAAACCAATTATACCAACGGTGCTTACGGTTCCGATTTTTTGAGTACTACGTATCTCATGCTCAATTATAAAAAAGAAAATGTTTACAAAGGTTTGGGGTTTCAGGCAGGGATTTCGGTCATACATTATTCCAATGCCAATGTGAGGGCACCAAATAATTCTACAAATACATTTGCTTTTAATGTGGGCGCCAATTATTTGTTTGATGATGACAAAGAACCCGAGTTTCAGCCTTCTACCGAAAATAAAAAGTATACCGAAAAGATCAAATATAATCTTGCTTTTAGAGCAGGTATCAATGAGAGTGACATCATCGGGACAGGGCAATTTCCATTTTATAATGTATCGTTTTATGCTGATAAGCGCATCAACAGGAAAAGTGCATTTCAAGTGGGAGCCGATGTGTTTTTTGCTGAATTTCTAAAGGAATTAATCTATTTCTACTCGGTAGCCTATCCAGAACGACAAGTGGATCCTGACACCGATTATAAACGCGTAGGTGTTTTTGTCGGACATGAATTGTTTATCAATAAATTGTCGGTAATTGCGCAATTGGGCTATTATGTCTATTATCCTTATGATTTTGAAGGCCGTATATATAACCGAATTGGTTTAAAACGGTATTTTGGAGATCAGTTTTTTGGAGCGATCACTTTAAAAGCACATGGCGCAAAAGCAGAAGGCGTTGAGTTTGGAGTGGGCGTGCGGTTGTAGGAGGTTGGAATGGAAAAGCTCTAAGCACGAAGCGGGAAGCACGAAACGCGAAGAGAAATAGATTGATTAATAGTAGTTATTCGCAAAGAATTAAAATGAAAAAATATATTTACATCCTGTTGACAATCGTCTTGCTGTCCTGCAACGCCAAGGTGATGCCGGATTGTTTCCAGAATGCTGGACCAATTATTCAAATGGAGATTCCTGTGTCAACGTTCAGTAAAATTATCGTTTTTGAACGGGTGCAACTCATCCTTAAAGAAGGTCCAGAGCATAAGGTAATCGTGGAAACCGGCGAATATTTGAGGGATGATATTGAAGTGACCATCGAAGATGATGTCTTGCTATTAAAAGATCATAACGCTTGTAATATCACAAGAGATTATGGCATTACTAAAATTTACGTCAGTGCACCCAATATTACCGATCTCCGATCGAGTAGCGGGCTGCCTATTTTGAGTGATGGTGTTTTAAACTACTCCAATTTGACTCTGATGTCTGAAGATTTTGATGCGGAAGGCGAATATCATACGGTTGGCGATTTCAGATTGGAGGTCAATTGCACCAATCTTCAGGTGGTGACCAACAACTTATCTCATATCTATTTAAACGGCACGGTGGAGAATTTGGAAATTGGTTTCTATTCCGGTGATTCCCGTTTTGAAGGCAGGAACTTGGTGGCTCAAAATATCAGTATTTTTCAACGCAGTAGCAATGACATGATTATTAATCCGCAGGCATCTTTGCGTGGAGAAATAAGAAGTACGGGCAATGTTATCGTAGTCAATGAGCCCCCTGTTATGGAAGTTCAAACCTATTATAAAGGCCGTTTGATTATTGAATGACATATTATTCAATAGTCAGTTCCCTAAACAAACTTTCTAAGTTTTTATTCTTTTGGTTAAGCTGTAGAATTTTTAAGCCGTTATCATGGGCAAAATCAAATACGGTAGGACGCATATCCTTTTTGGTGGAAAAGGTCAATTCGTATGTAAAATCGTGTGTGTTTTTTACGTGTTTTATGTGCTTCAAACGATTCATTAGGACATCTTCAACACGATAATCAAATTCGACTTCAATAATTTGTTCCTGGTCGGCTTTTAAATCGGAAAGTTTTTTATCGGCCACAATTTCACCTTTATTGATGATGATAACGCGATCGCAAATGGCTTCAACTTCTTGCATAATGTGCGTGGAGAGAAACACTGTTTTTTCTTCGCCTAAGGATTTGATCAAATGTCGGATTTCGACCAATTGATTTGGATCCAATCCGGTAGTAGGTTCATCCAAAATCAATACTTCCGGATCGTGCAACAAGGCATTTGCCAATCCGACACGTTGTCTGTACCCCTTGGAGAGTTGGCCAATCTTTTTATGCGCTTCTGGTGTTAGTCCGGTAAGCTCAATAACCTCTGCAATTCGCGATTTTGAAACCTGATACACATCGGCATTGAATGCCAAATATTCTTTGACATACATGTCTAAATAAAGCGGATTGTGCTCCGGTAAATATCCGACGCGTTTTTGGACCTCCCGAGCTTGGGTCTGAACATCAAAGTCGTTGACTTTTGCTTCTCCTTCAGAAGCATCAATATAGGTGGTCAAGATTTTCATCATCGTAGATTTACCAGCGCCGTTCGGACCTAAAAACCCTACAATTTCACCTTTATCTACTTTAAAGGAAACATTGTTCAATGCCTTCTGATCGGCGTATAGTTTGGTGATATTATTGACTTCAATGGACATATTTCGAAATATTTGCTCAAAAATAAGCATTTTAGATATGTAATGATTTAACGAAATCGTTGTATTACAAAAAGAATTGAAAAAACATTTTGTTTATAAAATTTATTCTCTACTTTAGCGAAATCAAACGATGAAAACAACAACTTACACATATCAAAACTGGTTTTATTTCTTTTTTAGCAAAAGAGACGAGACTTCGTATGTGTAATTTATGAACAATAAATTTAATATAAAGGTCTCGATGAAAATCGGGACTTTTTTGTTTTAAAAAGTTTCGAAAGTCAGCTAAATGATGAAAAATGTTACATCTAATTTATCCAACTCATGATTAAATCTGTTGCTATACAAGGGATTAAAGGATCCTTCCACCATATTGTCGCTTTGCAATATTTTGACAGTTCAATTCAACATATTGATGAGTGCATGACCTTTGATGGCGCCGTACAAAGTGTTTTGACCAAGAAAACCGATGCGGTAATTATGGCCATCGAAAATTCAATTGCTGGTTCCATCATTCCTAATTACGCGTTGATTGATGATAATCAGCTCCAAATAATTGGCGAACATTATTTGGATATTCAGCATCATTTAATGGCCTTGCCGGGTCAGAGTATTGAAGATATCCATGAAGTGTATTCGCATCCAATGGCCTTGTTGCAGTGCAAACAATTTTTCAAAAAACATCCCCATATCAAATTGGTGGAGGATAAAGATACAGCCGAAGTAGCGCAACGGATTCAGCAAAAACAACTAAAAAATGTAGGCGCTATTGCCAGTCAATTAGCTTCAGAATTGTTCAAACTGGAAATTGTTGCTGAAAGTATTCAATCCATAAAACAGAATGAAACGCGATTTGTGATTGCAGTAACCAATAATTCTGAAGCTCAAGAAGTCCAGATCAATAAGGCGTCCTTAAAGTTTGACGTGGACCATAAACGAGGCAGTTTGGCATCCATCTTGAATGTCATGAGCGACTGTAGGATGAACCTCACCAAGATCCAATCCTTACCAATAATTGAAACGCCTTGGAAGTACGCGTTTTTTGTGGATATCACCTTTGAGGCGTATCAGGATTATCAAAAAGCGAAATCAATAATGGAAATAATGGCCCATAACTTTAAGGTTTTGGGCGAATATAAAAATGCACGACAATGATCACTTTTGCAGATAGACTAAACACGGTTGAAGAGTACTACTTCTCTAAAAAATTGAGGGAAGTGAACTTACTGAAATCCCAAGGGAAACCTATTATTAACTTAGGAATAGGAAGTCCAGACTTAGAGCCGCCATCTCGCGTCATTGATGCCATCACTGAAAGCATGAACGATGCTGTGGCACACAAATACCAAAGTTATCAGGGGTTACCAGAACTCAGGGAGGCTATGGCAGGTTTTTACAAGGAGCATTATGGCGTTTCTTTGAGCCCTTTGACTGAAGTATTGCCCTTGATGGGAAGTAAGGAAGGCATCATGCACATTTCCATGGCGTTTTTGAACGAAGGCGATGAGGTGTTGATTCCAAATCCAGGCTATCCAACTTATGAATCTGTGACAAAACTGGTAGGGGCAAAACCTGTTTTCTACGATTTGGTAGCTGAAAATGATTGGTGTCCTGATTTTCTAACTTTAGAAAAAAGTGATTTATCTAAAGTAAAATTAATGTGGGTGAGCTATCCGCATATGCCAACGGGAGCGACCGCAAGCAATAAGGTTTTTGAGGATATCATTGCTTTTGCGAAACGGCACAATATTTTGGTGGTCAATGATAACCCATACAGTTTTGTGCTGAACGACTATCCGCGAAGCATCTTAAAATATAAGGGCGCCAAAGAGGTGTGTTTGGAACTTAACTCGCTAAGTAAAACCTTTAATATGGCAGGATGGCGTGTTGGGATGGTATTAGGAAAAACCGAATACATCAATGCCATTTTAAAAGTGAAAAGCAATATGGATTCCGGAATGTTTTATGGCATTCAGAAAGGGGCGATTGAAGCTTTAAAATGTTCGAAAATGTGGTTTACAAGTTTGAATAGCGTTTATGAAGAGCGCCGTCAAAAAGTATGGAAATTGGCAACCGCATTGAACTGTACCTATGATGAAAATGCCACCGGACTTTTCGTTTGGGCAAAATTACCCCCACATCTTAAAGCGGAAGACTATATTGATATGATCCTGAAAGAGCATTCTATTTTTGTTGCTCCAGGAACTATTTTTGGAAGTAATGGCGAAGGTTATATTCGGTTTTCATTATGTGCGCCGATTGAGGAATTACAAGAGGCCATTGCAAGGGTGAAATTAGGGGTTGGTGTTCAGTGACCAGTTTTCAGTCGCAGTCACAGTCGCAGTTTGCAGAAAAAATGAATTAAAATGATAATTATATAGGGATCATAGCTCCGAAGGAGCGACATCTTTTTAGGAAATAATGTCCCATAGGGGCGACATATTAGTAATGAAAAATATATACATCATAGGTGTGGGATTGATAGGAGGAAGTTTGGCCCTTGATATTAAAAAACACGATCAGAAGGTAAAGGTTTTCGGGATTGATCATAATGAAAACCATTTGGAGGAGGCCATTCAGCTTAATGTTATTGATGCCAAGGCCACTTATGAAGACCTTAAAAACGCCGATCTGGTCATTCTATCAATTCCCGTAGATGCAGCAGTACATGAAATCAGCAAAGTGTTGGATCTAGTTTCCGATGATGCTTTAGTGGTAGACGTTGGTTCTACAAAAGCTGAAATTTGCAAAGCCATAGACGAACATCCAAAACGTCGAAATTTCTTGGCTAGCCATCCCATAGCAGGAACAGAATTTTCTGGACCAAAAGCTGCAATTTTAGGGTTGTACCAAAATAAGACCAACATCATTTGTGAGGTTGAGAAAACGGCTTTTAAACTTCAGGAAAAAGCACTCAAGTTGTTTTCAGATTTAGGGATGCGCATCCGTTATATGAATCCCGAGGCACACGATAAGCATATTGCCTATGTGTCGCATTTATCGCATATCAGCTCATTTATGTTGGGTAAAACGGTGATTGATAAAGAACGGAACGAACGTGATATTTTTGACATGGCGGGCAGTGGATTTGCCTCTACCGTCCGTCTGGCAAAGAGCTCCCCTGAGATGTGGACGCCAATTTTTAAACAGAACAAAGCCAACGTCCTCGAAACATTGGATGAATTCATCATCAACCTACAAAAATTTAGGGAGTTCATGTATGAAGATGATTTTGAAGCTATTTATTCGGAAATGAAAAACACGAATCACATCAAAGAAATATTAAACGGCATACAATAGTATTAAATAAATAAAAATAAAAGCGCCAAATTCCAATAGGGTCACCTATTAGACTAAACCTTGGAATTTGCCTGCCTGTCGGCAGACAGGGAATTTTAAACTTGGAAATTAATAAGTATTATGGAAAACAAGAAAGAATTGAGAACATGGTTAGATGATTTGAAATTGGATCATCCTTTGGTCATTGCAGGACCATGCAGTGCAGAAACAGAAGAGCAAGTATTGGGTATCGCCCATGAATTGAAAGATACAGATGTTAGTTATTTTAGAGCTGGAATTTGGAAACCACGTACTCGTCCGGGAATGTTTGAAGGGGTTGGGGCGTTAGGCTTGAAATGGCTGCAAAAGGTAAAGGAAGAAACAGGTCTTAAAACCGCAACTGAAGTTGCCAATAGAGCACATGTTGAATTGGCATTGGAGCATGATATCGATTTGTTATGGATTGGTGCACGTTCTACTGTGAGCCCATTTATCGTTCAAGAAATTGCAGATGCTTTAAAAGGAACTGATAAGATTGTATTGGTTAAAAATCCGGTAAATCCAGATTTACCACTTTGGCTGGGTGCAATTGAGCGTTTGGCATCGGCAGATATCAAAAGGCTTGGTGCTATCCACAGAGGGTTTTCAACCTATGAAAAAACAAAGTATAGAAATAATCCTGAATGGCAACTGGCTATCGAATTGCAAACGCGATTTCCTGATTTGCCGTTGATCAATGATCCGTCGCACATCACAGGAAAACGTGATATGATTTTTGATGTGTCGCAAACAGCCTTAGATTTGAATTTTGACGGCCTCATGATTGAGACGCATACCAATCCGGATGCCGCTTGGAGTGATGCTTCACAACAGGTAACACCAGAAACTTTGATTCAAATTATGAGAGATTTACGGATCAGAAAAGAGTCGGATCCAGAAAAAGAATTCAATACAGAATTGAGTAATTTAAGAGCACAAATTGATGTGGTCGATAACCAACTTATTGAATTGTTGGGCAAGCGAATGAAGTTTTCTGATGGAATTGGTGCTCTTAAAAAGCAAAAAAACGTTGCGGTTTTGCAAAGTAAACGTTGGAACGAGATTTTGGGAAATATGGTTTTGGAAGGCGAACAAAATGGATTGAGCGAAGAGTTTATCCTTAAGATGTTCAAAGCGATCCATCAAGAATCCATTAATCACCAAGAGAAAATTATTAACGCTTAATTTGTATCCTTGTCATTCCGAGCGGAGTTAAATTACTTTTTAATCTGAAGTATGATTAATTCCGCTCTAGCTGACAGTAAATACGAAATAGCTAAAGAAAATCGTGGAATTTTCATTTTATATATAAATCACAGGCGCAAATTATCCTAAATAGTTTCTCATCGAAATTTTAAATCTGGAAATATCCTTTATCGACTTAAAAATTGTTATTTTGTTTACTAAATTTGATGCATGACAGGAACCGTTTATAAGTCCACAGGAAGTTGGTACACCGTAAAAACAGATCTCGGTGCATTTTATGATTGCCGAATAAAAGGAAAGTTCAGGATCAAGGACATCAAAAGCACCAATCCGATTGCTGTTGGTGATGTGGTGGGTTTTGACGTAGAAAAGTTGGATAATAAGACTACCGGAATCATCCACACCATTCATGATCGTGAGAATTATATTGTTCGTAAATCAGTTAACCTTTCTAGGCAAACCCATATTATTGCTGCCAATATCGACCAGGTATTTCTGTTGATCACCATAAATAATCCGCCAACATTAACCAGTTTTATAGATCGGTTTTTGGTAACCACGCAAGCTTATCGCATAAAAACCATTTTAGTGTTTAATAAAATGGATACGTATGATGAAGAGCATGTGATGGAAGTCAAGTATTTGTCCTCTATCTATAGAAAAATTGGCTATGAATGTATTGAAGTCTCCGCGCTAACCGGAAAAAACATCGACCATTTAAAAGGATTGATGAAAGACAAAACGAGCATGTTTGCCGGACATTCAGGCGTTGGTAAATCAACCTTGGTCAATGCTATAGAACCCGGTTTAAATCTAAAAACAAAGGAAATATCCATGCAGCACATGCAGGGACAGCACACCACAACGTTTGCTGAGATGTTCGATTTGAGTTTTGGCGCAAAAATAATCGACACACCTGGCATCAAAGGATTTGGCGTTGTAGATATGGATAAAGAGGAAATTGGTGATTATTTTCCAGAGTTTTTCGCTTTAAAACATCAGTGCCGATTTAATAATTGTTTACATGTTGAGGAACCACAATGCGCCGTAAAAGAGGCATTGGACAAAGATGAAATCTCTTTCTCTCGCTATAGAAGTTATCTTCAAATTTTAGAAGGAGATGATGAACATTATCGTACTGAGGAATGGATGAAATGAGTTTTCAGTCTTCAGTTGGCAGTCTTCGGTTGGCAGTCTTCAGTGGGCAGTCTTCAGTGGGCAGTCTTCAATTTTCAGTCTTCAGTGGATATGGGAAATTTACCAGCCAACCGGCAAGGTTTTAAAAACCTCGTAGGTTTCAAAAAGGCATCATCATTTTAGACCTAAACCACCCAACAAGGATATAGATTTTTATGAAAGCAGTCATCCAAAGAGTTTCTAATGCAAGTGTCACCATTGACCATAAACAAGTGGCCTCCATTAATTCGGGTTTACTAATTTTGTTGGGCATTGTGAATGAAGATACACAGGAAGACATACAATGGCTGACCAGAAAGATTGCCAATCTTCGCATTTTTGAAGATGAAAACGGGGTGATGAATCGCTCACTAATTGAAGTTGATGGTGATGCCATTGTCGTCAGCCAGTTTACACTCCACGCCTCCACTAAAAAGGGCAACAGACCAAGTTATATCAAAGCGGCAAAGCCCGAAGTCGCCATTCCTCTGTATGAGAGTTTTATCAATCAATTGGAACAAGATCTCGGTAAAACCGTTCAGACAGGCCAATTTGGTGCCGATATGAAAGTACAACTCATTAATGATGGACCTGTAACGATAATTCTCGATTCCAAGAATGTAGAGTAATCATTTTGATATTTGTTAAAAAAGATTACTTTAGCCTATTAACATGGCCCCATGATCAAAATTTACCGCTTAATTTTTGTTCTGGTTTTTCCTATGTTTTGTTCAGGACAAGAGGATAAACTATTGAACTCCCAAACCGTCCCTACTGCTTTAAGGGAAAATGCGAACGCCGTCGTAAGATGGGATGATTCACAAATTGAAGTTAAGGCTGCAAATAAAATGGTCCAAACCAACAAACGGGTTGTGACCATTTTAAATTCTTCCGGAAACTCTAAAGTCAACGCTTATTTGGGGTATGATAAAGGAATTTCCATCAAAAAAATGGAAGCACGGATTTTTGATGCCCAAGGAAAAGAAATCAAGAAAATAAAGAGGAACGATTTTGAAGATGTCAGCGCAGTTGATGGCGGCACACTTTATTCAGACAGTCGAGTTAAATATCTAGAATATACCCCAATTGACTATCCTTACACCGTACTATTTGAGACCGAGGTTGAATACAGTTATACGGCATACATAAGAAGGTGGAAACCTATAGAAGGCTTTGCCACTAGTACTGAAAACAGTCGCTACGTGTTTCGTTATGATCCTTCCAACGAATTAAATAAATATGAGACCAATTTTGAAACCTTTGGCGTTGTAAATCACTCCAAGCCTGGCGAAATCCATTATGAAGCCAACAACCTTAAAGCTATTGTATATGAAGCGTACAGCCCGAATCTCAAAGATATAACGCCCTACGCCATGCTCAATTTGAAAAACTTCTCCTATGAAGGGTATGTTGGCAGTGCAAATGATTGGGAAGGTTTGGGAAAATGGATGCATGAACAATTGTTGTTGGGAAGGACTCGGGTTTCTGATAAAACCAAGAATGAAATAAATGCCTTGGTGGCCGGCCTCGATGATCCCCTAGAAAAGGCGAAAGTAGTGTATCAATATGTTCAAAATAACACAAGATATATCAGTGTTCAAGAAGGTATTGGAGGCATCCAACCTATAGATGCACTAAAAGTTGATGAGGTAAAATATGGCGATTGCAAAGGCCTTTCCAACTATACCAAAGCCCTTTTGGATGTTGTTGGTGTTGAATCCTATTATACACGAGTTTATGCCTCCCCCGATAATTTAGTGGATATCAATAAGGATTTTGTCTCTTTTCTTGGGCAATCAAATCATGTCATTTTAAATCTTCCTTATGAAGGAACAAATATCTGGTTGGAATGCACAAGTCAAACCTCACCTTTTGGATATAGTGCCAATTTTACGGACGACCGAAATGTTTTTGTGATCCGGCCTGATGGCGGTGAAGTTATCCGCACCAAAATTTATACTGCCGCAGAAAATCTATTGGATACCAAGGCAAATATCGTCTTGACCGAAGATGGCGATATTGAAGCTAAAATCCATCTAAATTCCTACGGTACCCAATATGGACATCATGAGGGGATTCAGAATAGAACATTAAAAGATCAAACACTTCATTATAAAGATTATTGGAGCTATATCAATAATGTAGATATTCTTTCAATGAATTACAACAACGATAAAGAAACGATAATGTTTAATGAAAACATTGCACTTACTGCAAAGAAATATGCCTCAAAAACAGGTGATCGTTTGCTGCTAAGTCCAAATTTCTTCAATGTGCTTTCCAATGTGCCAACGCGTTACAGAGAAAGAAAACTGCCGTTTGAAATAGAGCGCGGTTTTCATGATAGGGATGAATATGTCATTTCCATTCCAGAAAACTTTGAAATTGAAGCACTTCAAAATGATGTGCTTATTGAAAATAAATTCGGCAAATACAACTATTCCATTTCTAAAACAGACGACCATACCTTACTGTTTAAACGCAGTTTTATTTTGAATAAGGGTAATTATGTCAACGCCGATTATGAAGATTTCAGAAATTTTTATTTAGAAGTCGTTAAACAAGACCAATCAAGAATTATCCTCATTAAAAAATCTTAGCCACATGAAAAAAATCGCCTACCTGCTTATTTTTATTGCTTTTAACTGGACCAACGCCCAAGATTACCGATTCGGAAAGGTATCCAAGGAAGAGCTTCAAGAAACCGCATATCCAATGGACTCTGAAGCAAATGCCGCAATTTTATATCTCAATCAAAAAACCTATTACAATTATGTACAAAGTGAAGGTTTTGTTCAAATTACAGAAGTGTATAAGCGGATAAAAATTTATAATAAAGATGGTTATGACTGGGCTACTGGAGAGATCGAATTAAGAGATGACGGTTCAAAACGAGAATCTGTGGTTAGTCTAAAGACGGTAACCTACACCCAAGAGAATGGGAAAATAGAGGTGACCAAATTAAAGAAGGATGGCATGTTTGATGAGAAAAACAATAAATACTGGAAGACCTCAAAGTTTACCATGCCAAATATTAAAGATGGCTGTGTAATTGAATTGGAATATAAGATTACGTCGCCGTACATAAGTATCCGAGATATCAATTTGCAATATGGCATTCCGATAAAGGAATTGGATATGTACGTGAGAATTCCTGAATATTTTAATTTTAATAAATATGTGAATCCAAGAGCGACATACATCCCAAAGATTATCAATTCAGAGGTAATGAGGTCAGAGGTGCTTCATCTTAAAAACACTGGAATTGGGGCTAACGGATTTGTTAAATCGAACCATTCAAGTGAAAAGTGGGAGTTTAAAGAGAACAAAACGGAAATAAAGCTTAAAAATGTTCCTGCGCTTAAAAAGGAAAGTTATGTGAGTGAACTTAGTACATACAAAACCAAATTAATTTGGGAGTATGCTTATTCCAGAGATCTCAAAGGAGTTGTAAAAAACTTTGCAACATCATGGGATGAGGTTACCAAAACCATTTATGATGATACTGGATTTGGAGCAGAATTAAAACAGACAAAGTATTTTGAAGATGAGGTTTCAGCTCTTATCAAAGGGGTTACGGACAAAACTGAAAAAATGAATCTCATTTTTAATTTTGTAAAATCAAAAGTAAAATGGAATGATTATTATGGTTTTATTACAGATAATGGTGTGAAAAAGGCCTATAAAGAAGGCGTTGGTAATGTAGCCGACATCAATTTAATGCTCACTGCCATGTTGCGTTATGCCAAAATAAATGCTAATCCCATGTTGGTCAGTACAAGAAGCAACGACATTCCGGTATTTCCTGCAACTGGTGGATTTAATTATGTGGTAGCCGCCGTAGAAGTGCTTAACGATGTCGTTATTCTGGACGCGACCGATAAATTTTCAACCGCCAACGTGCTTCCAGTAAGAGCCATCAATTGGCAAGGTAGAATCATTAGAGAGGCGGGCACATCAGCCTGGTTTGATCTTAGTCCTAAAGAAACAGTCAAAGAGAATACGTCCTTAAATGCGAAAATTAATGATGATCTTTCTATTGATGGTAAGGTCAGAGGTCAAATGACCTCATTTGCGGCAAAGAATTTCAGGAGTAAATATGAGAATTTCAATACCGAAGAAAAATTGATGGCTCTTGAAAAGGATAAGGGTGAGATAGAAGTATCAAATTATGAGGTTACGGACATGGATGTAATAGATAAACCGATCATGTATGTTTATGATTATAATCTGAAGAATGGCCTAGAGCAAATAGGCGATAAAGTATTTCTAACCCCAATGCTGTTTTTTGCGCCGAAGGAAAATCCGTTTAAAGACGATAAAAGAGAATATCCAATTGATTTTGTATATGCAATGAACGATAGATATACTATTAATGTAATCATTCCAGACGGCTATGTTGTGGAGTCCATGCCGGAAAATTCCGTAGTTCAATTTCAAGGTAGTGCAGGTGAGTTTAAGTATATTGCAATAGCAAATGGGAAGATGTTGCAGTTTTTAATTTCTTTAGATTTGAATCAATCCTTAATTCTTCCTGATGAATATTCTGATTTCAAACAATTCTATCAATTGATGACAGAAAAGCAAACCGAAAAAGTAGTACTTAAAAAAATATAAAATGGAGCTTAAAAATTCGCAAAAGGTAGTAGATGACTGGATCAAAGCCCATGGCGTCCGATATTTTAATGAGCTGACCAATATGGCACAACTTACTGAAGAAGTTGGCGAAGTTGCCCGGATTATTGCGCGTCGTTATGGCGAACAGAGTGAAAAGGAAAGTGACAAGGACAAAGATTTGGGAGAGGAATTGGCCGATGTGGTCTTCGTTGTTTTGTGCTTGGCCAATCAAACAGGAATTGATTTGCAGGCGGCTTTCGACAAAAAAATGGACTTAAAAACAAAGCGGGACCACGACAGGCATCATGGAAATGAGAAATTAAAATGAATTTTATGAGTTAGGAGTTATGAGTTAGGAGTTATGAGTGATGAGTTTTTGAAGATGTAAATTATTCTTTTCGTCAATCGTCAATCCCAATCGTAAATCATTCTAAGGTCTCCTCTGTGAAACTTCGTGCTTCTTTTGTGTCACTTTGTGAAATAGCTTTTCTATTTTCGTAAATCGCAAATCCCGCCTTAGCAAAAGCTGCGGACGGGGAGGCAAAAATCGTAAATCAAAAATCGTCAATCGTTAATCCCATGTTATTAGCTCTTCATAAATCTGCCATCGTAGAAAATCCTCCAAAAATTGTCATCACAGGCTCAAAAAGTGAGTCGAATAGATTGTTATTGTTGCAAGCACTTTATCCGGAATTGCAGATTCAAAATGTCTCCAATTCTGATGATTCCGAAGTGATGCAGAAAGCATTAAAATCAACTTCAAACGTGATTGATATCTCTCACGCAGGGACCGCAATGCGTTTTTTGACCGCTTTTTTTGCCACACAAGAAGGAAGAGAGGTGATCATTACAGGTTCTGACCGAATGAAGGAGCGTCCTATACAAGTGCTGGTTGAGGCCTTAAATGCCTTAGGTTCTGACATCTCCTATTTGGAAACGCAAGGTTGCCCACCCCTAAAAATCAAAGGGAAGTTGTTGTTAAAAGACCAAGTGTCTTTAAAGGCCAATGTGAGCAGTCAATATATTTCTGCATTATTATTGATTGCCCCGAAATTAAAAAAGGGATTGGAATTGACCTTAGAGGGTGAAATTACCTCCGTTCCTTATATCAATATGACCTTAGATTTACTCAATCAAATTGGCGTTAAAACTAGTTTCGAGAATAATAAAATAAATGTGAGTCCGATTGGAAGTCTGAATGTCCATCAACAGCCTTTAACGGTAGAAAGCGATTGGTCTTCGGCATCTTATTTTTACAGTATTGTAGCCTTAAGTCCAGTGGGAACGGCAATCACCTTATCATCCTACAAAAAACGTAGTTTACAGGGCGATTCAGTTCTGTCAAATATCTATACTGATTTTGGTGTAGAAACGAAATTTGGCAAGAACGAAATTACACTTCTAAAAAAAGATGAATGCCACCTGAAAACGATGCACTGCGATCTGAAAAACGCTCCAGATATTGCCCAAACCATTGCGGTAACCTCTTTTGGACTCGGAATAGGCTGTTTTTTAACAGGTTTACATACTCTAAAAATTAAAGAAACGGATAGACTTGTAGCCTTAAAAACAGAACTTGAAAAGTTGGGGGCAAAAGTTTCAATAACTAACAATAGTTTAACTTTAGCACCTCATCAACTGTTTGCGTCAGACGCTAAAACTCAATCAAATAAAGGGTTGGGAGAGGTTATAGCCACTTATCATGATCACAGAATGGCCATGGCTTTTGCGCCTTTAAGTCTCAAAACAAATCTCCAAATTGAAGATGCGATGGTGGTTTCTAAATCCTATCCTACCTTCTGGGACGACCTCAAAATGGTCGGATTTAAAATAACAAAATAATAATCGCACATTTACTTGACAAGGCCTACTTTGAGATTGTATCTTTGCAGCCTGCAAAAATCTATACAAATCGAGCAGTGAAACACTTATAGCTAAGTTTAAACGAATGGTTTGATAGAAAAGGGTATTCTTAAGATTTGTTGGCAAACAGATCTGATCATTAAAAACACATAAATACATGAAATTATCCCACTTTAATTTTAAACTTCCTGAAGAATTATTGGCTGAGCATCCAACAGAAATTAGAGATGAATCCCGTTTAATGGTCTTGGATAGAAAAAAACAAACCATTGAGCACAAAACCTTTAAGGATATCATTGACTATTTTGATGAAGGTGACGTCATGATTCTTAACAATACAAAGGTTTTTCCAGCCCGTTTATATGGTAATAAAGAAAAAACAGGAGCAAGAATTGAAGTCTTTTTATTAAGGGAACTTAATGAAGAACAACGTCTATGGGATGTTTTGGTTGATCCAGCACGAAAAATACGAATTGGTAACAAGCTGTATTTTGGAGATGACGAAACTTTAGTGGCTGAGGTAATTGACAATACAACATCTAGAGGACGTACCTTGCGTTTTCTTTACGACGGATCTTATAAAGAATTTCGTCAAAAATTAACATTACTTGGAGAAACCCCTCTTCCTAAATACATCAAAAGAGAAGTTGAACCAGAAGATGAGGAGCGTTACCAAACTATTTTTGCAAAAAATGAAGGGGCAGTTGCTGCACCTACAGCTGGTTTGCATTTTTCTAAACATCTATTGAAACGTTTGGAAATTAAAGGTATCGAATTTGCTGAGGTCACACTTCATGTTGGTTTGGGGACTTTTAATCCAGTTGAGGTAGAAGATTTATCTAAACATAAAATGGATAGTGAAGAAGCTTTTGTGACTCAAGAAGCTGCAGATATTGTTAATGATGCCAAAGCTCGGAAAAAAAGAGTGTGCGCGGTAGGTACAACCGCCATGAGAGCTATTGAAAGTTCAGTGTCCTCAAGTGGAACACTGAATGAGTTTTCAGGCTGGACCAATAAATTCATATTCCCACCTTATGAGTTTAGCATTGCCAACTGCATGATTACCAATTTTCATACACCAAAATCTACTTTATTGATGATGGCTTCTGCATTTGCAGGTCATGATTTCATCAAGAAGGCTTATGATGAGGCTATTAAGGAAAAATACCGTTTCTATACTTATGGAGACGCGATGTTGATTATTTAATTAACAAAGTCATATAAATAAGGCCTCATCTTTTTGGATGGGGCTTTTTTTTAGTCGGCAGTCTCCGGTCTCCAGTCATCAGTCATCAGTCTCAGTTTACAGTAGGTCGAAGGCTACATTTTTTAGAACGTTTCAACTTCAATTTCAATTTCATCTTCAAATTTAAGCATCAATTGGACGTTGTAACCCAACTTTCTCAAATTATACCCTGACCTTGTCTCATATCGTCAATCCTTTCATTATTTTTGCATCAGCAATGGAAACAATTAAAAAAGACATACGCGCATTATCGAAAGAGCAACTTCGTGAATTTTTCGTCGCACAAGGCGATAAGGATTTTAGAGGTAATCAGGTCTATGAATGGCTGTGGAACAAAGGCGCCCACAAGTTTGAGGACATGACCAATATTTCTAAAGAAACACGACAGATGTTGGAAAACAATTTTGTCATCAACCATATTGAAGTGGACCAAATGCAACGCAGCAACGACGGCACCATTAAAAATGCAGTACGCCTTCATGATGGTTTTATTGTAGAATCTGTTTTGATTCCAACAAAAAAACGTACCACCGCATGTGTGTCCTCTCAAGTTGGTTGTAGTCTCGACTGTAAATTCTGCGCCACCTCGCGTCTGAAACGCATGCGTAACCTGAATCCTGATGAAATCTTTGATCAAGTTGTAGCTATTGACAAACAAAGTAGATTGTATTTCAATAAGCCTTTGACAAATATCGTTTTTATGGGCATGGGCGAGCCTCTTATGAACTATAATAACGTGATCAAGGCAATTGATAAGATAACCTCTCCAGAAGGTTTGGGCATGTCTCCTAAGCGTATTATCGTTTCAACTTCGGGCGTTCCTAAAATGATCAAGAAAATGGCCGATGATGAGGTTAAATTTGGTCTTGCCGTCTCATTGCATTCTGCCGTTGATGAGATCCGCACCTCCATTATGCCTTTTAATGCAACTTTTCCGCTGGCAGATTTAAGAGAGGCTTTAGAGTATTGGTATGCCAAAACGAAAAACCTTATTACCTATGAATATGTGGTCTGGGATGGTATCAATGACTCTAAAAAAGATGTGGAAGCCTTGATACAATTTTGCAAATTCGCTCCCAGCAAAGTCAATTTAATTGAATATAACCCTATTGACGATGGCGAGTTCCAACAAGCCGATAATGCAGCCATAGACATGTACATTGCCATGTTGGAAGCAAATAATATTACCGTTACGGTAAGACGCTCAAGAGGCAAGGACATTGATGCCGCTTGTGGACAACTGGCAAATAAGGCTTAAAAGAGCTTCTTCTTTTTTTTATATTATAATTATCATATAAAATTTAGCTTTCTGAAATTTTAGATAGTATATCATTCCCATTTTTAGTACGTTTGTTAAAGAAATCCGCATGACGACCACCTTTTGAAAATAGACGAACAAATAAAGCAGCCCATTGCCTATGAAATGGAACTTTTTGAACAAAAGTTCCTACTTTCCATGTCTTCTAAAGTGGCGCTTTTAAATAGGATTACCACCTTTATCGTCAATAGAAAAGGCAAGCAAATGCGACCAATGTTTGTGTTTCTCGTGGCTAAAATGGTCAATAACGGCAATGTCAGCGAACGGACCTATAGAGGTGCGTCTGTCATAGAATTGATTCATACCGCTACTTTGGTTCACGATGATGTGGTAGACGATAGCAACAGAAGGCGTGGTTTCTTCTCCGTCAATGCCTTATGGAAGAACAAAATTGCCGTGCTTATTGGCGATTATCTATTGTCTAAAGGTTTATTACTTTCCATTGATAACAACGATTTTGATTTGCTGAAAATTATTTCCGTAGCCGTCAGGGAAATGAGCGAAGGTGAATTGCTGCAAATTGAAAAAGCACGTCAATTGGACATCACCGAAGATGTTTACTACGAAATCATTCGTCAAAAAACAGCTACGCTCATTGCTGCCTGTTGCAGCCTTGGTGCGGCTTCTGTAAAACCCAACGCTCCCGATGTGGAAACCATGCGTAAGTTTGGGGAACTCATCGGAATGGCATTTCAAATTAAAGATGATTTATTCGATTATGGCAATGAAGCCATCGGGAAACCTACGGGTATCGATATCAAGGAACGTAAAATGACCCTTCCGCTTATTTATGCCATTAACAATTCTACTAAAAAAGAAAAGTCGTGGTTGATCAATTCGGTTAAAAATCACAATAAAGACAGAAAGCGCGTTAAGGAAGTCATTGCATTTGTAAAAAGTAAAGGCGGATTGGAATATGCGGTTTCTAAAATGCTGGAATTTCAGGATGAAGCTTTATTGCTTTTAAATAGCTATCCGGAATCTCAATTTAAAGCGTCCTTGCTGCTCATGGTCAATTATGTGATTGATCGAAAGAAGTAGGGTTTGAGCCCGAAGCTTGAAGTACGAATCTTGAAGTGTTTCACTTTTAAAAAATAAAAATACATTTAGTTTATCGCTATAACCTACTTAAGATCAGGTATATTATATCTACTTTTAAACAATTCAATAAAAAATCAACTCCCCTAGGCAACCTTTTGTGTGATTTTTGCGTCTTTATAAATAGAAGGCCTAATAGAACCAATTTTTGAAAGTCATTCAATTACATAACAACAATATCGAGCTCATAAAAAAAGCGGCAAAAAACAATCGTGAGGCACAACGAGTGCTTTATGAAGTTCATGCGCCAAAAATGTTGAGTATTTGTAGATATTATGTGAAGGATATTCAAAAAGCGGAAGAGGTTATGCTCAACGGATTTTTCAAAGCTTTTGTCAACTTAAAAAACTTTAAAAATGAAGGCAGTTTTGAAGGTTGGCTCAGAAGGATCATGGTTAGAGAAGCCATCTCATTTTTGAGGCAAGAAAAGAAGATTGAGTTTTCAGTAGAAAGCTTTGACCTGGATCATCAGCAAACCAATAACATTGAATGTTGCAGCGATACTATTTACGGTGACTGTTTTTTTTAGCGGAAATAGAGATGAGATTCAAGCCCCAGTTATAGTAGATACACAAGAAAAGGTAGATGATCAACTCATTCCGATGGAGAAATTGCCAGTGGAAACACAAATAGCAGATTCCCAAAAAGATGATGAACGTCCAGAGCAAATCGATAAAAATACCGCCAATAAAGAGCTTCTAAAAAAACAGAAAGATGTAACGCCAACAATAAAGCATAACAGTGCCGTTGCTAAAATCGAGAAAGAAATCATTGAGCCATTAGATACAAATCTTCAAAAGGAAATTTTAGAAGATATAAAAGTCACAGAAATTGTTGCCCAAATTCAGGATTTAAAAAGTAAGGGTCAAACGGTAACTGATGCTGATATTGATGCGTTGTTAGTCCAGGCTCAGAAGGAAATCAGGTATCAAACCATGACACAGGAAGGAACATTAGTCGTGGATGCAAATGCGCTGTTACAGGATGTTGAATCCGATTTGCAACAATCGTTTAGAAATAAAATCTTTGAAGCTTTAAAAAATAGTTATGAAACCGTGAAAACTGCAGTTGCGGAACGAAATAATTGAACCACTTCCTGCAAAGGCAGGAATCCCAACAGTAAAAATAAATTCATCAATCAAAAATCGAACATTATGAACACAATCACAAAACTTGTTGTGCTGATCTCCTTATGCTTAATTACAGGCACTTCGCAGGCACAGGACACGCTCCAGAAAACAAAAAGTCAATTAAAAATTGAAAGTTTACAGAAGTATAAAGAAATTATTACCGAAGAGGAAAAAGGATTTCTAAAAACAGAAGTAGAGACGATTAATCAACGTCTTGAAAATAAAGTGATATCTCAAATGGAAGCTGAAGTTTTAAAACAAGAAATGGCTAAAAAAAGAGCGTTGAACATCGAAAATCGTATCGCTATTGTGGACAGTCAGATTGAACTTATTACAAGAAATCCTGAGTATTATTCATCTACACAATTTCGGGAAAATGATTATGTTATTTCCATTGGTAAGAAAAAAGGATTATATATTAAAAATAATAACGAACCGCCAAAATATGACATTCGAACTAGGAACCAAATGCTTTTTGCCATCGGCTTCAATAACACCATTATTGACGACCAAAGTTTAGACGATTCACCTTACCAATTGGGAGGTTCGGGGTTTGTGGAATTGGGTTGGTTATGGGAAACCAGACTTTTAAAAAATTCAAATTTTGTAAGGGTCAATTATGGACTGTCTTTCCAATGGAATAAATTGTCTATAAAAGACAATCAATATTTTGTTGCGAACGATCACGAAACCACCTTGGAAACATTTCCATTGAATTTGAAAAAATCCAAATTCAGAACCACCAGTTTAGTCATTCCAATCCATTTTGAGTTCGGACCTTCAAAATTAAAAGATTATGGAGATCGAATCCGATATTTTACTGACGATCAATTCAAGATTGGTATTGGTGGATTTGCAGGGGTCAATTTAGCGACAAATCAAAAACTGAAGTATAAAGAAAATGGAAACAATCAAAAAGATAAATTTAAATCAGATTACAACACGACCAATCTGGTTTATGGTGTGAGTGGTTATATTGGGGTGGGTGACTTTAGTGTTTATGCCAAATATAATCTTAACGAATTGTTTAAAGACCAAGCTGTTGATCAGCATAATGTGTCTTTGGGATTGCGTTGGGATTTCCGATAAAGTCTGCCAAATTAAATTCAATGAATTAGTGTTAGTCAAAAAGGGTGTTGAAGTTATTCAATGCCTTTTTTCATTTTGATCATCTTTGTATCTTTTCACACTCTTTTTTTGATGTTTTGATACAACTTTGATATGCTGATTTATTCGTTCCTATATTTTATCATAATATCTTTAAACAATTCTGCCGTAGTTGGTGGGGTGTAAGAAATGGCATTGGCGCCCGATTCAATTGCCAATTGAATAGTGTCGTCCGTCCTGCCGCTAGTAGCGATGATTGCTACATTGCCATCAATGTCTCTTATCTTTTTGATAATATCTGAAGTTTTTTCAGCACCTGAAACATTGAAAATATCGACGCCGGCCAAAATTCGTCCCTTGATATCGTCTTTTTCTGAGACCACTGTGATAACTACGGGAACGTCTATTTTCTCTTTTAATCTTTTTATCAAATCATTGGGTGTGGGTTTGTTTAAAACGACGCCCAACGCCCCTTGAAATTCTGCATCAAGTGCCAGATCGATGGATCTATCGCCAGTTGTAATGCCACCACCAACGCCGCAAAATATGGGCTTATCTGCTGCTAAAATCAGAGAATGCGAGATTAAAGGTTGAGGTGTAAATGGATAAACTGCAATAATGGCATTCGCGTTTGTATTGCGGATGATGGCTACATCCGTACTGAATAGAAAGGATTTTAAAAGCTGTCCAAAAACGTAGATGCCTGAACATGAATTGATGATTTCTGGCACTTCTACGATGTTAGTTCGTAATCTACTTGTAAAACGCGGTATTTTTCTCATAGGGTTAAATTTAATTGTTTTTCCCAACCATTATTCTATAAATGATATTATCTTGGGTAAACTCGGGGCGTATATGCAGCTCAAAGGTTAAACGAAGATCGGCTTATTTCCGTACCCCCAAAACGGAATATTAGCCTTTTATTTGATTTCTTTATAGTATTTTTACAAAAAATTACACTACAACTTTGATTTCAAGAGCCACCATAGACCAAGTATTTGAAACCGCCCGCGTTGAGGAGGTGATTGGCGATTTCGTCAACCTCAAAAAATCAGGAAGTAATTTCAAAGGACTGAGTCCGTTTAGCGATGAACGTTCACCAAGTTTTATGGTCAGTCCTGTAAAACAAATTTGGAAGGATTTCAGTAGTGGTAAAGGGGGGAATGCAGTGACCTTTTTAATGGAGCACGAGCATTTCACCTATCCTGAAGCCATAAAGTACCTTGCCAGAAAATACAATATTGAAATTGAGAAAACTGAGCAAACCAATGAGCAAAAGGAGGTTGCCAATGAGCGGGAAAGCCTTTATTTGGTCAACGAGTTTGCGAATACCTATTTTCAAAACATACTCCATAAAACAGATCATGGAAAATCCATTGGACTGAGTTATTTCAAGGAACGCGGGTTTACGACGGATACCATCAAAACCTTCAATTTAGGGTATTCCTTAGATGAATGGCAAGCCTTTACTGACGAAGCCTTAAAGAAAGGATATCAATTGGAGTTTCTTGAAAAAACTGGGTTGACAATCGTGAAGGAAGAGAAGCGTTTTGATCGGTTTAAGGGTCGGGTCATGTTCCCCATCCACAGTATGAGCGGCCGGGTCTTGGGTTTTGGTGGCCGAATTTTGGGTGCCGATAAAAAAGCTGCGAAATATCTGAATTCTCCCGAAAGTGAGGTCTACCACAAAAGTAAAATTTTGTATGGTTTGTTTCATGCCAAGCAATCCATTGCCAAAGAAGACAATTGCTTTTTGGTGGAAGGTTATACAGACGTCATCCAGTTCCACCAATCGGGTGTTAAGAATGTGGTGTCATCTTCCGGAACCGCGTTGTCACCTGAGCAGATTCGATTGATCAATCGTTTGACCAAAAATATCACCGTTCTTTTTGACGGCGATGCTGCAGGTATTAGAGCCGCGGTTAGAGGGATTGATTTAATTTTGGAACAAGGCATGAACGTTAAAGTATGTTCCTTTCCAAACGGTGCCGATCCAGATAGTTTTGCAAGACAAAATACCTCTGCAGAGCTAGCAACCTATCTTGAGGACCATGCCAAGGATTTTATTCAATTTAAAGCGTCTTTATTGGTTGAAGATGCTAAAAACGATCCTATAAAAAAAGCAGATACCATTCGGGAAATTGTCAATAGTATTTCTAAGATTCCTGATCCAATCAAACGGGAGATCTATGTAAAAGAATGTTCCAATATAATGGACATTAGTGAAGCCGTCTTGTTTAGCACCTTGGCTCAGATTGGCAAAAAGGATATCCAGGAAGCCGGTAGACAGCAAAGAACAGAACAAACAGCATTTGAGGTGGTGAGGTCAGAACAGCCTTCCAAAAAAGTGAACCAACAATATATATTGGAGCAGAAAATTATCGAAATTTTACTGCTCTATGGTAATGAAACGGAAGAGTTTGAAGATTTGGTCATGAAGGAAGATGAGGCGGGCAACTTAAAAATGGAGCCAGTAATCCATCAGGCAAAGGTGTTCGAAAAAATTTACTTGGATTTACAGGAGGATGAAATGCAGTTTTCCGATGAGCGATTCCAAAATCTGTATTATATTATTATCGAAGCGCTACATCAGTCAAAAGAGTTTCAGTTGAAGGATTTTATCAACAAACTCGATCAAAAAATGGCTAATGAGGTGACAACCATTTTGATGAATGATGAACGGTATAGCCTCCACGACTGGGAACGCAACCATATTATTCCTAAAGACAAAGATAAATCCATCGCGCAATTGGTCACCCAAACGATCTTGAGCTTAAGGTGCTTCTTAATTGACCAAAAGGTAATGGAATACAAGATGGAAATAGCGCAACCCCAAAAAAATAGCATGGGAATCATGGAAGATGTCCGAGATTATTTAAGATTAAAAACACTTTTATCTAAAAAATTAGGGAAAGTAGTGGGCAGTAAAATTTAAATGGTGCCTATATGTTGCGCTTGATGGATCAAATCCACCAAATTGGTCACATTTAATTTTTTGAAAAGTCTGGCCTTATAGGTGCTCACCGTTTTTTCGTTGATATCGAGTTCCAAAGCAATTTCTTTGTTTTTTTTCCCTGTCGACAGTAATTTCAAAACTTCAACTTCACGAGTGGATAGTCTTTTGTAAAGTTTGCTTTTCTTATTACGGGTATCATCAAAGTGCAAATGTTTCTCCATATTGGCACTCAAGTATATGTCGCCGTTATGTACCTTTATAATGGCTTCTCTAATGGTTTCTATATCGACCGTTTTTGAAAGATATCCAGACGCTCCAGCCTTTATAGTGCTAATGGCATAGATTTCTTCTGGATGATAACTAAACATGATCACTTTTAAATTTTCGTGTTCTTTTTTTATGGCCCTTAAAGCGGTGATGCCATTAAGTTCAGGGAGATCAATTTCGGAAATGATCACATCTACAGGATAACGTCTTATATATTCAAAGATTTCGATTCCTGTACCTACAGTTCCAACCACTTCAATGTCTGGATCTGATTTAAAAAGCAATTTTAAGCCTTTTCTTACAATGGAATGGTAGTCCACAACCAATACCTTAATCATAATTTATTGTTTGTTAGTTCATTAGTTAGTCTATGCGCTTAAGAGGGTAAGTTTTAGATTGTGGAGATTTGCTACGTAAATGTAAGAAAAAAAACATGGAATTCAGTTGATTTGGACAACATTCAATGCATTGCATGAAAAAAAATCAGATTATTTTAAGTTTTTAGGTATTTCGCATATCGGAATAGGAATCATTTTATGTTGGTTGTTTCTATTAAGTTTTGAGAATAGTTCAAAAATCTCGCGTTTTCTGCCTTCAAAATCCTGGGCTTTTTTTCCGTTTTCTTTCATCGTCATTGCCCATTCCAGCTCAGGATAGGACGCCCCAATCTGTTCTTCATCACTTCTATCATCGCCAAACAATCCGTCGCTTGGTGCGGCTTTAATAATTGAATCCGAAACCCCTAGCACCTTGGCAAGGTCATAAATTTCAGACTTCATTAAATCGGCAATAGGGTTCAAATCTACGCCGCCATCGCCATATTTTGTATAAAATCCAATTCCAAAATCCTCGATTTTATTTCCTGTACCCGCTACCAGTAAACCATGCAATCCGGCGTAATAATACAGCGTGGTCATTCTTAATCTCGCCCGTGTGTTTGCAAGCGCCAGATCAACGGTTGCTTGATTTTCAATTATGGAAACTTCAGCTTTAAATTGATCAAATACGGGCGTAAGATCCACTAATGCATTTTTTACATTAGGAAAATTATTCCTTAATTGGTTTATGTGCTCTTGTCCTCTGGACACGTGGCTTTCTGGCTGATGTATTGGCATTTCTATACACAATACCTCCAGTCCTGTTTTGGCACATAAAATAGAAGTCACGGCCGAATCAATTCCGCCAGATATACCAATTACAAAACCCTTTACGTTGGCATTGTTGGCGTAATCTTTTAACCAATTTACGATGTGGTCAATAACTTTTTCAGTTTGCATTTTTTAGAGGATTTAACACAAAGAATACTACCTTTGTACCACAAAAATAAAGTAATCGCCTAAGTAATAAAAATTAAAGAGGTTATAATAATTCTATGAGGAATGTTGGTTTTCTATTAGTTCTACTGTTTGTTTTTAACGCTTGTAAAGAAAATAATCAGCTAGAACGTGAAATTTCTAAAGTTGATATTGACTTTAATGTGGAGCGTTTTGATTTGGATTTCGCAAGTGCTAAATCTGAAGACTTACCTAAGTTGAAAAAGGCCTATCCTTTTTTATTTTCAGAGCGTATACCTGATTCTATATGGATTGAGCGCATAAATGATTCGCTTCAAAGAGAACTGTCAAACGAAGTTGAAAACACCTTTTCCAATTTTAATGACATTCATGAAGAAATTGAATCCTTATTTCAACATTTGAAATATTACGATAAATCCTTTAAAGTGCCTCGGGTCATAACGGTGACTTCCGATGTGGATTACAGAAATAAAACGATTGTAACAGACACCATTGTATTGATTTCTTTAGATACCTATTTGGGGTCTGAGCACATTTTTTATGAGGGTATCCAACGGTTTTTAACCTTAAACATGAAGCGTTCTCAGATTGTGAGCGATTTGGCAGCAAACTATTCCGAGAGATATATTTTCCAAAATAAACCAAAAACCCTATTGGATGATATGATCTATTTTGGAAAACAATTATATTTTAAAGATAAAATGATTCCATTTAAAACAGATGCTGAAAAGATTGGATATTCTGAAGAGCAACTAGACTGGGCCAAGGCAAATGAAAGTGAGATCTGGCGTTATTTTATCGAACGGGAATTGTTGTATAGTACCGATAGTAGTTTGGCTGGGCGATTTATTGCGAATGCACCGTTCTCTAAATTTTATTTGGAACTGGACAGTGAATCTCCAGATAGGATAGGTCAGTATTTAGGCTGGGAAATTGTAAGATCATTTATGAAGAATAATGACGTTCCGTTCATGGAGATGTTGCAAATGGAGGCTGATGAAATTTTTAATAAATCTAAATTTAAACCACGTAAATAATGTCTAAAACCATAAAGTCAACCATTGAGTTGCACGTAGAATTGGATGAAAACCGCGTGCCTGAAAAACTAAGTTGGACGGCACCCGATGGCGGCATCGATAATGAAGAGGCAAAAGCCATGATGCTTTCAGTTTGGGATAGTGAAGCAAAAGAAACTTTACGTATCGACCTTTGGACAAAAGATATGCCCGTAGATGAAATGAAACTATTTTTTCATCAAACTTTGGTCGAAATGAGCAACACCTTTCATCGCGCTACTGAAGATGAAAAAATGAGCGCAACCATGAAGGATTTCTGTGATTATTTTGCCGAAAAGTTAGAGTTGAATAAGTAAGTTATATTAACCTGCAAGGTTTTTAGAACCTGGCAGGTTATTATAAATAACAAATAAACAATGCGAAAACTCCTGTATGTTTTAATCCTAGTGTTGGTTGTCATGTTCGGCTATCGCCTTATTTTTAATGATAAGGAGAAAACGATTCTACAGGAAAATTCTGCACTCATCCAGGAACAGATTAAGAATGTCAGTAAATTAGTGGTCACCGAAGGACATTTCAGTCAGGTGTTCACTTATAAAAATTCAAAAGCTATTTTTGCCAACTTAGTCAATGTTGAAAAGAAAGCGCTTGTGGTAGTCAATGCAGATGTAACGGTTTCCTACGATTTGAGTCAGATTGAATACGAATTGGATGAAGCCTCTAAGACACTTAGGATTTTAAGCATTCCAAAAGAAGAGATCAATATCAGTCCTGATTTTGAATATTATGATATCACTGCCGATTATTTAAATCCGTTTAAAGCGGAAGATTATAATAAAATTAAAGATAAAGTTAGAGTGCTATTGATGAAAAAGATTGAAGCGTCAAATTTAAAAAGCAATGCGCAAAATCGTTTGATCAGCGAACTATCAAAATTCTATATCCTGACCAGTTCTTTAGGATGGACACTTCAATATGAAGGTAATTCCATTAAATCATCTGACGATTTACAGAACATAAAATTGTAAGGATACGGCAATATAAATCGAATAAAACAGACCTGATTTCAAATTATTGCTAATTAAATGCCTTTTCTATAGAGGATGGTTTAGGAGGGAACTTTCTTATTTAAACTCAACCAGCCACCACCATTTGTCGCGATAATATTATTCAAATTTAAAAATTCAGCGGCCTTTGCAGCCCTGGCGCCACTGGCACAACACGTAATCACAGGTTTATTTATTTTTTTAAGTTCGCCAATACGATTTCTTAAGTCATCCAAAGGAATATGTTTTGCATGCTTAATATGGCCATTGTCCCATTCCCTTTGAGTCCGTACGTCCAAAATGATGGCGCCTTTTTCTAAAAGTTCATTTATTTGTCTTTTCTTGATACCGAATATAAAATCAAAAATTCCCATAGTTTTCTTTTGTTTAAATTTACGAAATATTGAGACATATTACCTGAATTTAAACTTTGAATCGTGAACACCGAAGGCACCCGTAGGGATGAAATTATACATACAGCTACAAAACTTTTTAAAGAAAAGGGCTATAGTGCGGTAACCATGCGCGATTTGGCAACGGCTATGGGCATGAAAGCTGCAAGTTTGTACAATCACATCAATTCCAAGCAAGAAATTCTAAAAGCTATCATCATTTCTTTGGCTGAAGAATTCACGCAAGGTATGGACGCCATAAAAAAATCAGATCAGACAGCTATAGAAAAGTTAAACCTGATTGTTGAGCTCCATGTTGATATTACTACTAAAAATCCTTACGGAATGGCATCCCTTAATAATGATTGGATGCATTTGGAAGCTCAATTGGACTATTATTTAGGGTTGCGGGAACGCTATGAACAAGATTTTGTAGCCATCATCAAAAATGGCATTTCTTCAAATGAAATTGTCGATACAAACCCTGAAGTCGTGATGTTTTCAATACTTTCTACCTTGCGGTCCTTGTATTTGTGGATCCCCAAAAAAGAGGAAATTAACCCAAAGGCCTTAGCTCAAAACTTGAGTGACGTTCTCATCTATGGAATTAACAAATAGTTTACAATAAATTTTGTAAATTTGTATTCTAACTAACAAGTGTTAGTTAGCAGCCTGATGGGTTACCAAAACCTGGCAGGTTGAAATTTGAAGTCATTTTAGCTGTAATGTTTTAGTTTCATAACAGTTTACAATTTTTAACCTACCTGTGTTTGCAGGCACGATTATGGCAGAATTCCACAATCTCAAAGTGGCAGATATTTATAAGGAAACAAAAGATTGCGTAGTCATTGCTTTTGATATTCCTGATAATTTAAAGGAAACGTTCAGATACCGGCAAGGTCAACACTTGACTTTGCGAAAAACAATCAATGGCGAAGACATTAGGCGTAATTACTCGCTGTTTTCAAGTCCGTTGGATGGCGAATGGAAAGTAGCTGTCAAAACCATACGGGACGGTGTGTTTTCAAATTATGTCTTTAACGATTTAAAAAAGGGAGATACTCTTGAAGTCATGGTGCCGCACGGCGAATTTACGGTGGATGTAGATGTTTCAGCACGTAACAATTACATTGCATTTGCTGCAGGAAGTGGTATAACCCCATTGCTATCCATAATTAAGACACACTTACATCAGGAGCCAAACAGTACCTTTAAGTTGTTTTACTTGAACCGAACCGTAAAATCCATTATCTTTAAAGAAGAAATCGAACAGCTTAAAAATGAGTTTTTTGATAGGTTCCAGGTGTTTTATTTTTTAACAAAAGAACAGCGTGACATACCGTTTTTAAACGGACGTTTTGATAAAGAAAAATTGGCAGTGCTGACCAAAACCTTTATCGATGTTCCAGATACGCAACATGCCTTCATTTGCGGGCCGCAGGATATGATTTACTTGATTCGCGATGAGTTGCAAGCTGCAGGAATGCCTAAAGATAATATTCATTTCGAATTGTTTTTTACAGGCAGTTCTGAAGAAGAGAATAAACATATTGCAGAAGTCCTTGAACAAAGAATTGATGGCACGCGTGTGACCATTATTGATGGCGGAAAAGAATTCCATTTCATCATGGATGATGATTTTGATACCATTCTTGATGGTGCCTTGGCTGCGGGAGCCGATTTGCCTTTTGCCTGTAAAGGTGGCGTCTGTAGTACCTGCAAATGTCAAGTCCTAGAAGGCTCGGTAAAAATGAAAAAGAATTACGCGCTCGCCGATAAGGAAGTGGCACAAAATTATGTATTGAGCTGTCAAGCCGTCCCTACAAGCGATAAAGTGGTGGTGGATTTTGACGTATAGCCAAGACCAATCTGCAAGGTTACAATGACAATAGTGTTTTGGGCGTTACCCGCCGCGGCGGGTCGGGCTTTCGGCAGTCGCTCTCTTCGAGGAGCTCCAACAATGCCTCAAATGTGAAGCATTCACGAGATCCAAAATATAAAAGTAAGAGTGAGCGAGTAATCCCTAACGCAGATTATGCCGGAAATTGAATGTAGTTAGAAAGATATGGTTCTTACAGCCTGCAAGGGTTTAGAACTGTATAGGTTGCAAAATAAAAAAATATAAGACGCAAAAATGGCGTTCAATATAATAACTTAAAATCAAAATCCCTTTAAGCACCCTCTCCTTCGGAGTGGGCTAGGGTGAGGCTTATGAGTGAAGAGCAAATAAGAAATTTAGAAAAGCAATTCGAAGAACGTATCGCAAGAGACGAAAAAATCGAACCGAAGGACTGGATGCCAGAAAAGTACCGTCAGACACATATTCGTCAGATGTCACAGCACGCGCATTCAGAAATTGTAGGCATGCTTCCGGAAGGGAATTGGATCACCAGAGCGCCCTCTTTAAGACGGAAAGTGGCTTTATTGGCAAAAGTCCAGGATGAAGCCGGTCATGGTCTGTATCTCTATTCTGCCACAGAAACTTTGGGTATCACACGTGAAGAAATGTATGAACAATTGCATACAGGAAAAGCTAAATACTCGAGTATTTTCAACTATCCAACCGTTACTTGGGCTGATATGGGCGCTATTGGTTGGTTGGTTGATGGTGCAGCCATCATCAATCAAGTGCCATTGTGTAGCACCTCTTTTGGACCTTATGCTAGAGCGATGGTAAGAGTGTGTAAGGAAGAAAGTTTCCATCAGCGTCAAGGTTATGAAATCATGATCAAGTTGGCAAACGGCACCCCAGAACAAAAAGAAATGGCACAAGACGCTTTAAACCGATGGTGGTGGCCAAGTTTAATGATGTTGGGACCAACAGATGCGGAATCTGTGCATACAGAACAATCCATGAAATGGAAATTGAAACGGAAATCCAATGACGAATTACGTCAGCAATTCATTGATCAAACCGTGCCACAAGCCGATTTGATTGGATTGACCATTCCTGATCCCGATTTAAAATGGAATGAAGAACGTGGCAGTTATGACTTTGGAGAAATTGATTGGGATGAGTTTTGGCAAGTGGTCAAAGGTCATGGTCCAATGAACAAAGAGCGTATGAAAGCCAGAGTTGGTGCGTGGGAACGCGGCGCATGGGTTCGTGGTGCCGCTATGGCACACGCAGAAAAGAAAGCCGAAAGAAAGGAAAAAGAAGTAGTATAATAATAACTTGTAATTGAAGATGAAATTGAAGTTCAAAACGAATCAACTTCAATTTTGAGTTCAATTTCAATTTAATCAATATTTATGACAAACGATAAGAATCAAACTCCCCCTCTTTCGGAGGGAGTTGGGGGGAGGCCAAAGAATTGGCCGCTATGGGAAGTCTTCGTAAGAAGTAAAAACGGATTGGAGCATCGTCATTTTGGCAGTTTGCATGCGGCAGATGCCGACATGGCACTTGAGAATGCGCGTGATGTTTACACCCGTAGAAATGAAGGCGTCAGCATTTGGGTTGTAGAATCCAAAAATATCACCGCCTCCAACCCTGAGCACAATGGCGAAATGTTTGAACCAGCAAAAGATAAAGTGTATCGTCATCCAACGTTTTACGAATTGCCGGATGAGGTGAAATATATGTGACGCTTGCGTCATTCCCTCGAAGGAGGGAATCTCATGAACAGCAGCTTAAGTTAAATTAAAGATTGCCACTTCAGCAGAAAATTATTATGAATCAAAACCTATATCAATATATTCTCGGCATCGCCGACAACTCCCTTATCCTCGGTCAACGCATGGGGGAACTCTGCGGTCACGGCCCAAGCTTGGAAACTGACATCGCCTGTACCAATATTTCACTCGATTTATTCGGACAAGTGCGTAGTTATTTCCAATACGCGGCCAAAATAGCAGGTGATGGACGAACGGAAGATGACATTGCCATGCTTCGTAAAGAGCGAGACTATGTGAACGTGCTGTTAGTTGAACAGCCCAACACCGATTTTGCTTATACCATGGCGCGTCACTTTCTATTTGATGTGTATCACTTTTTATTCTTAACAGAGTTGAAAAAAAGTAAAGACATGACCTTAGCTGCAATCGCTACAAAATGTATTAAAGAGGTGAGTTACCATCAACGTTTTTCATCGGATTGGATCAGGCGTTTAGGTGACGGCACCGAAGAAAGTCAGAGGCGGATGCAAACCGCAATCAACGATTTATGGACTTATACTGATGAATTGTTCCACCAAACCGAAGCCGATAAGGCAATGGTTTCAGAAGGTATTGGCGTAGATGTGACCAAATTGAAAGCAGCTTATTACGATAAAGTAAATACGATTTTAGAAGAATCAACCTTGGTCATTCCCGAATCTAAATATTTCCAAAAAGGCGGAAAAATGGGAATCCATACAGAACATATGGGTTTCTTACTGGCGGAATTGCAATATATGCAACGTACTTATCCCAATATGGAATGGTAACCAATTCCTGCGAAGGCAGGAATCTCATAAAAATAAAGCAATAAATTCCTGGGAAAGCAGGAAATCGCAGATTCAGCGAAGCTAATCTTATGAAAATAAAGCAAATTTTTTAGTGACTACAGAAATACAACATATCGATCCAAAATTAATTCCAATCCTGGAAGCAGTTTCCGATCCGGAAATTCCCGTCCTCTCAATTATGGACATGGGAGTCGTGCGTTCTGCCCTCATTGAAAATGATATTGTAAAGGTCCAGATCACGCCGACCTACAGTGGTTGTCCTGCCATGGATGTCATTGGAGACGATATAAAAAAAGCATTAAAAGATGCGGGATACGAGTCGGAAGTAGAATTGATTTTATCCCCAGCCTGGACCACCGATTGGATTACACCAAGAGGCAGAAAAGCTTTAGAAGATTATGGCATCGCAGCACCCTTAGGCGTGGAAGCGGACAAAGATGTTTTACTACACGGTAAACGATTGGTTAAATGTCCACAATGTGGTTCAACTCATACAAGAATGGTGAGCCAGTTTGGTTCAACAGCATGTAAAGCACAGTTTCAGTGCGATGACTGCTTGGAGCCCTTTGATTATTTTAAATGTTTAAAGTAGAATAAATTAACCTGCAGGTTTTCAAGACCTGGCAGGTTTATATATAGATAATAAAATGAACGAAAGTATCTTACTTAAGATTGAGAATAAAGTAGCGTATATCACGCTCAACCGCCCAGAAGTATTCAATAGTTTTAATCGCGAAATGGCGTTACGCTTACAGGACACACTTGATGCTTGTGAAAAAAATGATGCTGTTCGAGCCATCGTTTTGACCGGTAACGGAAAAGCATTTTGTGCGGGTCAAGATTTGAAAGAAGTGACTTCGCCAGAATTAAATCCAGGTTTTAAGAAGATCTTGGAAGAACATTATAATCCTATAATCACAAGAATCCGTGCGATCAAAAAACCAATTATTGGTGCCATCAACGGGGTAGCTGCTGGAGCGGGAGCAAATATTGCTTTGGCTTGCGATATTGTAGTAGCTCATGAAAAAGTCAGTTTTATTCAAGCTTTTAGCCTTATCGGATTGGTGCCTGACAGTGCCGGGACTTTCTTTTTGCCAAGACTTATCGGATTTCAAAAAGCATTGGCATTGGCTATGCTTGGCGATAAAGTTTCTGCAGAAGAAGCTGAAAAAATGGGAATGCTCTATAAAGTTCTGCCTTTGGAAAGTTTTGAAGAAGATGTCAATCAACTGGCCTTGAAACTTGCTAACATGCCAACAAAAGCTTTAGGAATGATCAAGGAGTTATTCAATCAATCGATGGCCAACGATTTGGAAGCTCAATTAGCGTTGGAATCTAAGTTTCAAATTGAAGCTGCACAAACCGACGATTATGCGGAAGGTGTTGCAGCATTTGTTGAAAAAAGAAAACCGAATTTTAAAGGTAAATAAAGAAATCGTCCAACCTGCAAGGTTTCCAAAACCTTGTAGGTTTAAAAATTAGATATGAAAATAGGAATTATCGGTTCTGGAACCATGGGAAGCGGCATCGCACAAGTAGCCGCAACATCGGGCTGTAAGGTGAAATTGTACGATACCAATCAATCTGCATTGGAAAAGGCAAAAGCAGCTTTGAATAAAATATTGTCACGATTGATTGAAAAAGAGCGCATTGATGTTGACGAAAAATCCCGAATTCAAAATAACATTTCCTACGTTAATACTTTAAAAGACCTATCAGACTCCGATTTAACCATTGAAGCCATTGTTGAAGACCTGGACATTAAGAAAAAAGTGTTTTCAGAATTGGAATCTTATGTCTCAGAAGACTGTATTATAGCCTCAAACACCTCAAGTCTATCTATTGCGTCGATTGCAGCCGCATTAAAAAAACCTGAACGTTGTATTGGTATCCATTTTTTCAATCCAGCCCCATTGATGCAATTGGTAGAGGTAATTCCGGCCATTCAAACCTCAAAAGACGTTTTAGAGAAATCAAAGAAAATTATTTCCGATTGGAAAAAAGTCGTTGCCGTTGCAAAAGACACTCCCGGATTTATTGTCAATCGGGTGGCAAGACCCTTTTATGGTGAGGCTTTAAGAATATATGAAGAAGGAATTGCTGATTTTATAACCATAGATGAAAGTCTAAAAACTTTAGGAGGTTTCAAAATGGGACCTTTCGAATTAATGGACTTTATTGGGAATGACGTTAATTATACAGTAACCGAAACAGTCTTTACTGCCTTTTATTTCGATCCGAGATACAAGCCAGCCTTTACTCAAAAACGTTTTGCAGAAGCCGGCTATTTAGGAAGAAAATCTGGAAGAGGTTATTATCATTACGATGAAAATGGTAGGATGCTTATTCCGACTGAGTCAAAGAAATCACTCGACGGAAAATTGGCTCAACAAATTTTCGATCGTATCCTGGTAATGCTCATTAACGAAGCCGCAGATGCGTTATTCATGAACATTGCTTCTGCAGAAGATATTGATAATGCGATGACCAAAGGGGTTAACTACCCAAAAGGCTTATTGGCGTGGGCAGACGAAAAAGGAATCGATTGGTGCGTTTCAAAAATGGATGAATTATATAATGAATATCATGAGGATAGGTATCGGTGTAGTCCGCTGTTGAGGAGAAAGGGAACTAATGGTTTGAGGTTTGAGGTTGAGGAAACGGAGGGCAGAACATTCTTTTCTTAGAATTATTGAGGTATTAGGCATTTGGTATTAGTATGAAGTGTGCATTTCATTTTAAGTTTGAAGATTTACAAGTTTATCAGAAAGCGATGGACTTTGGGGAAGTCATAGATGTGATAGTCAAAAAGTTTCCAGCATATGAATTGTATGCATTATCATCTCAGTTCAGAAGAGCAGCTGATTCAATTGCTTTGAATATAGCAGAAGGTTATCCTGGTTCTGACGCACAATTTGTTAAGTATATAAATTATGCTATTTATAGCGCAAATGAGTGTGTTAGTTGCAGTACAAAAGCCAGAAGAAGACTATATATTAATTTTGATGAAGATGAAGAAAATAGAAATTTGATTTCAGAATGGACAAAAATGATGTCTTCTTTAAGAAAGAAGATTTTAGAAAGAAAAGCAAAATAACTAATCCCTAATTCAAAATACCTAATGCCAATAAACGGAAACCTCATTCCTTACAAAATGCTCTCACTCGATGCTTACAGCACTTGGCTCGGCATTGAAATTTTAGAATGTGAAATTGGTCGTTGCAAAGTTGGGATGACTATTAGAAAAGAAATGCTTAACAGTATGGGGAAAGCCCATGGCGGCATCAGTTATTCATTGGCAGACACCGCTTTCGGATTTGCAGCTAATACGCATGGTAAATACGCAGTTTCCATTGAAACGAGTATCAATCATATTGAAGCATTAAATGAGGGTGATTATATAGTGGCGGAATCAGTTATTGAAAGTGTCAAAAACAAATTAGGATTTAATATCATCGAGGTTAGAAGAGGCGATGAATTGGTTGCACTTTTCAAAGGTGTGGTGTACAGAACCAATAAAGATTGGGAAGAATAACAAAGAATGTTTTAAATTTAATAACTAATAATTTTAAACAACAAAACATATGAAATGGAAAGGTAGAAGACAAAGTGGCAATTTGGAAGACCGCAGAGGTATGTCCAATAAAGGCAAATTGGCTGCGGGAGGCGGCTTAGTAGCGGTTGTAGTAGTTTTACTTCAGCTCTTTGGAGGTGAAACCGGGCAAGTGTTGGCTCCAATTTTAGATCAAGTCAATCAATCTCAATCTGTATCAGAACCCGGCGAGCAAAGAGAATTAACTGCAGAGGAGAAAGAAATGGGGGACTTTGCTGCAACACTTTTAGCAGATACAGAAGATGTATGGAACCAAATTTTTAGAGAGAATAATCTTGGCGATTATAAAGAACCAGGAATGGTATTGTTTACAGATGCGGTGAGAAGTGGCTGTGGGAATGCGAGCTCTGCGTCGGGACCATTTTACTGTCCTGCTGATCACAAACTATATATGGATTTGGTGTTTTTTGATCAATTAAAAACGCGATTTGGAGCAAAAGGTGGCGATTTTGCCATAGCTTATGTCACGGCTCACGAAGTTGGTCACCATATTCAAACCTTGCTCGGCACTTCTCAGAAAGTGAGGCAAATGCAACAACAATCCAGTGCTGCCCAAGCTAATCAACTTTCTGTAGCACAAGAACTTCAAGCCGATTTCTATGCGGGTGTGTGGGCGCACCATAATAAAGAATATTTGGAAGAAGGTGATATAGAAGAAGCCTTAAGCGCTGCCAATGCAGTAGGTGATGATGCCATTCAAAAACGAACGCAAGGTAGTGTCCAACCAGATAGTTTTACACACGGCACTTCTGAGCAACGCATGCACTGGTTCATGAAAGGTTATAAAACTGGCGATATAAGACAAGGCGATACGTTTTCGGAAATATTGAATTGAAAAAGAGTAACAAGTTAACCTACAAGGTTTTTAAAACCTTGTAGGGTTGGAAATTAAAAATAAAAAAGAGATTCCCGCTTTCGCGGGAATAACGAAAGCTCATGAAAGAAGCATATATCATAGACGGAATCAGAACGCCAATAGGAAGTTATCAAGGCACTTTATCTACAGTAAGAACTGACGATTTAGCGGCTTTGGTCATAGAAGAGATTATCAAACGAAATCCAAGCATCCCAAAAGACGCCTACGACGATGTCATTTTAGGCTGTGCCAATCAAGCTGGAGAAGACAACCGAAATGTGGCGCGTATGGCTTCATTATTGGCAGGCTTACCTTTTACCGTTCCGGGTGAAACGATCAACCGCTTATGCAGCTCAGGATTATCCGCAATTATACACGCCAATCGTGCCATAAAAGCTGGTGATGGGGATGTGTTTATTGCTGGAGGCGTCGAGCACATGACCCGAGGACCCTATGTAGTAGCCAAACCATCCAGTGCTTTTGGAACCGATGCTAAAATGTACGATTCCAGTTTTGGTTGGCGATTTGTCAATCCGAAAATGCAAAAATTATATGGAACCGACGGCATGGGTCAAACTGCTGAAAACCTTGTTGAGAAATATAAGATCTCTCGAGAAGATCAAGATAAGTATGCTTATTGGAGCCAGATGAAGGCTGCCAAAGCACAAGAAAATGGACGTTTGGGGAAGGAGATTATGACGGTAGAAATTCCACAACGAAAGAAAGATCCCATACAATTTTCAAAAGATGAATTTGTTAAACCTAATACGTCTTTAGAAGTTTTAGGAAAATTACGTGGTGCATTCAAAGCTGAAGGCGGAAGTGTCACCGCCGGGAATTCATCAGGACTTAACGATGGAGCCGCCGCAACGATTATCGCGTCTGAAGCAGCCGTGAAAAAGTACAATTTAAAACCCTTAGCGCGCATCGTAAGCTCAGCAGTAGTTGGCGTCGAACCAAGAATCATGGGTATCGGCCCAGTGGAAGCCTCCAATAAAGCATTGGAAAAAGCAGGTTTGACCATGGACGATATGGACATTATCGAGCTTAACGAAGCTTTTGCAGCACAGGCATTGGCGTGTACAAGAGCTTGGGGATTGGCAGATGACGACCCAAGGTTAAACCCTAACGGTGGGGCCATTGCCATTGGTCATCCACTCGGCGTCACAGGAACTCGGGTGGCGTATTCTGCTGCGTTGGAGTTGAAAGAATCAGGGAAAAGATATGCCTTGATTACAATGTGTATTGGCGTTGGTCAAGGGTATGCCGCAATAATTGAAAATGGAAATTTGTAGTATTTGGACGTTCCCCGAAAAGGGTCGCGCTTTTACTACTCGCTTCCCACCGAAAGGGTGGGAGAGCTCAAACAGACCGTTCAAATGCTGAGCATGCAGGATTTCTTAATTATCAAATAAGTATGGTTGAGTAATCGCTAACGCAGTGAAGCACAATAAAAGAAGGTTGTTGAACTAATATTAGTGTAAAGAATTTAATAATAAGATTCCCGCTTTTGTGGGCATTACTATGAAAAAAATACAGAATTACGTCACAGGACAATGGATAGAGGGTAAAGGCGAAGGCACCCCTGTATTTGATGCCATTACGGGTGAAGTCGTTGCGCTTTCAGATACTAAAGGTTTGGATTTTGCTGAAATTCTTCACTATGGGAGAACCAAAGGAGGCGAAGTACTTCGTAAAATGACCTTCCAAGAACGTGGGAATATGTTAAAAAGTCTTGCGTTATATCTTACCAAAAGAAAGGAAGCGTTTTACGAGCTCAGTTATAGAACCGGCGCAACCAGAATGGATAGTTGGATTGATATTGAAGGCGGGTTTGGTAATCTCTTTGCCAATGCGTCCTTAAGAAAATTATTCCCTAACCAGTCCTATCACGTAGAAGGAGAGCCTATTGATTTGTCTCGTGGCGGACGGTTTATGGCACATCATATTATGGTGCCAAAACGTGGCGTGGCTGTTCACATCAACGCCTTTAATTTCCCCGTTTGGGGTATGCTGGAAAAATGCGCGTCCAATTGGATGGCAGGCGTTCCAGCAGTAGTTAAACCTGCAACAAATGGCGCTTTTTTAACCGAAGCCGTGGTGCGCGAAATTATAGCATCAGGCATTTTACCGGAAGGTGCTTTACAAGTAATTACAGGATCAGCACGAACCATTTTAGATTCGGTCACATCTCAAGATGTGGTAACTTTTACAGGATCTGCTACAACTGGTCGATTGTTAAAATCGCATAAGCGCATCATTGAAGAATCTGTGCCATTTAATATGGAAGCCGATTCTTTGAACGCTTCTGTTTTAGGTGAAGATGCTGTTCCTGGAACACCGGAATTTGATTTGTTTATCAAAGAAGTCAGAAATGAAATGACGGTCAAATGCGGACAGAAATGTACGGCAATCCGTAGAATTATTGTGCCGCACGATTTGGTTGAAGATGTTCAAATTGCTTTAGGAAAAGCCCTGGACAAAGTTACTATTGGCGATCCCAGACTTAAAGAAGTGAGAATGGGTGCTTTGATAAGCAGGGATCAAGTTACAGAAGTTAAAGACCGTGTTCAGGAATTGGCTAAAACCGCCAGCATTGTTTATGGCGATTTGGATAAAATTGAAACCATTGGTGCCGATGCCAAAAAGGGAGCGTTCTTAAGTCCGATTGTGCTACGTGAAGACAATCCATTTGAAAATTTATCGGTGCACGAAACCGAAGCTTTTGGTCCAGTAAGCACCATCATGCCTTATAAAAATATTGAAGAAGCCATTACCTTGGCGCAAATGGGAAAAGGATCCTTAGTGTCTTCTATTGCAACATTTGATGATAAAATAGCCAAAGAATATGTGATTAATGCGGCAAGCCATCACGGACGGATTTTAGTGATCAATCGTGAAATGGCCAAGGAAAGCACTGGTCATGGGTCGCCACTGCCTAATTTAGTACATGGCGGTCCAGGGCGTGCAGGAGGCGGCGAAGAAATGGGAGGCCTTAGAGGGATCAAGCATTATTTGCAACGAACGGCAATCCAAGGGTCACCCACAACATTGACAGAGATTACCGGAATTTATCAAGCCAACGCAAAATATAAAGAAGCTGACCAACATCCATTCAAATATCATTGGGAAGACATTCAGCCAGGTATGTCGTTAAAGACGCATAAACGAACTCTTACAGATACGGATATTATCAATTTTTCGAATCTTACTTGGGATCACTTTTACGCGCATACAGATATCACTTCCTTAGACGGGAGCATTTTTGAAAAACGAACGGCTCATGGGTATTTTATCATCGCAGCCGCCGCAGGATTGTTCGTCTATCCAAATAAAGGGCCGGTAGCGGCTAATTATGGATTGGAGGACTGTCGATTTTTACGCCCACTATATCATAACGATACCATATACGTACGATTGACCTGTAAGCAAAAAGTGGATAGAGATGTCGCTTCCGCAGAACATCCAAGTGGCATTGTCAAATGGTTTGTTGAGGTATTCGATGCGGAAGATGAATTGGTAGCAGTGGCGACAATTTTAACCATGGTTCAAAAGAAACAAGAAGTTTTTGTCGAAATGACCGATGATAAAATTCAAGAACTTCTTTCAAAGTTAACTCCAGACATGAAACCGAAGTGGGGCATCATGACCCCACAGCACATGTTGGAGCATTTGGAATACACCTATAAAATCGCGTCAGGTGAAATTCAAGATTTTGAAGTTGCTACACCTGAAAAGATAGTAGAAAAGGTTCATGCGAGTCTTTATACCTATGATAAGTTTCCAAGAAACACCAATTTCCCATTGCTTGAAAAAGATAAATTGGAAGCTTTAAAATATCCAGACTTAGAGACAGCGAAACAAAAGTTTCAAGAACAAAGAGAAAAGTACTTGGAGTTTTTCAAAGAGCATCCAGAAGCAAAATTGAAAAATTTGGTTTTTGGGGAATTGAACAAATATGAATCTTATTTGTTAGAAAGAAAACACCTTAACCATCACTTTGAACAGTTTGGATTAATTTAAAAAATGAATGACTCAACCTGCAAGGATTTCAAAACCTTGTAGGTTTGAAAATAGCTTATTTATAAACTCTTTAGGTAAAACCTGAAAGGTCTCAATCATAAAACATCATTCAAGAATCAAAACAGTCTTGATTCTTGATTCTAAAAATCTTGATTCTAATATATGGAGCCATACGTAAAACTAAAAAACAAAAACGGAGTAGGATATATTGAATTTTTTCATCCTGCCCAAAATTCCTTACCAGGACATCTTTTGTCAGAATTGGCAAGGACCATTTATTCTGCAGGGGAAGATGAGAATGTTAAAGTTATCGTGCTACAAAGCGGGGGCGATAGAACATTCTGTGCGGGCGCAAGTTTCAACGAACTTGTAGATATCAACGATGAGGAAACTGGGAAGATATTCTTTTCGGGATTTGCAAACGTCATCAATGCCATGCGTAAATGTCCAAAATTCATCATCGGACGTATTCAGGGTAAAACTGTGGGAGGAGGTGTTGGACTCGCATCTGCTACCGATTATTGTATGGCAGCCAAATATGCTGAAATTAAACTAAGTGAATTAAATGTTGGCATCGGTCCCTTTGTGGTGGGACCCGCAGTTCAACGCAAATTAGGATTGAGTGGGATGTCACAGATAGCCATGGACGCGAATAATTTTTATACGGCAGAATGGGCGAGGCAAAAAGGATTATATACCCAAGTATTCGATACCGTTGAAGAACTGGATGAGGCGGTAAAAACATTCGCAGAAAACATGTGCAATTACAACCCCAAAGCCATGTCCGAAATGAAAACCATGTTTTGGAGAGGTACTGAAGATTGGGACCAACTGTTGCTACAACGTGCAAAAATTAGTGGACGATTGGTGCTTTCGGAGTTTACTAAGGAGAAACTCAAAGAATATAAATAATTAACGAATTAAGATTAACGATTGTTGATTTTAGAAGTTCAAAAATCAACAATCTTCAATAAAAGATCACAATGATTTATTCTTTCCAAGGTTACACCCCCGTCGTTCACGAAAGCAGTTTTGTACACCCATTAGCAGCAGTTACAGGTAATGTGATTATAGGTAAAAACTGTTATATCGGTCCAGGTGCTGCCATTCGAGGCGATTGGGGACAGATTATTCTTGAGGACGGTGTCAACGTTCAAGAAAATTGTACGGTACACATGTTTCCGGGTAAATCCATCACCTTAAAAGAGAGCGCTCACGTTGGGCATGGCGCCATAATTCACGGTGCCAATTTGGGTAGAAATTGTCTCATTGGAATGAATTCGGTAATTATGGATGATGCTGAAATTGGCGATGAAAGTATCGTTGGTGCCATGAGTTTTATAAAAGCAGAAACCATCATTCCGAAACGCAGCTTGGTAGTTGGAAATCCGGCAAAAGTAATTAAACAAGTTAGCGATGAAATGATCGCCTGGAAGACGAAAGGGACTCAACTTTATCAGCAATTACCCGCCGATTGCCATGAGAGTTTAAGAGCGGTGGAACCATTAAGAGAGGTTCCCCAAAACATGAAAATGCAGGAAGATGTTTATAAAACACTTCGTGAATTTATGAAGAAATAGCTAAAAAAGATTTAAGATCGTGAAGTTTGACCTGCGAAATTTAAAAATCCTTGAAGGTTTGAAAATAAGATAAAATGAGTAAAGAAAAGAAATTCCCACTTTCGTGGGAATTAAGGATGCCCAAAATGGGCGAAAGCATTACAGAAGGAACCATCATCAGTTGGCTCATTAATGAAGGAGACAGCTTTGAAGAAGGCGACATCATTTTAGAGGTGGCTACTGATAAGGTCGATAATGAAGTCCCAGCACCTCAATCAGGAAAACTGATACAAGCCCTATTTCAGGCAAAGGATGTGGTTCCTGTTGGTGAAATTATTGCAATTTTTGAGGCTTCGGAAGACATAACTTCTGATAAGAAAGATGTTGTTCCTTCTCAATCTGAAGTTTCTGAAGAGAAAACAATTCATAAGGCAAAAAAATCAGAAGATAGAAAAGCTTCATCAAGACCAATTATTCCAAGTTCGTCTTCGATTTCATTTTCAACTTCAAATGCTTTTTTCTCCCCGCTAATTCAAAAAATAGCAAAAGAACAACACATCAGTTATGAAGAATTGGCGAGAATCCCTGCCACTGGACATGAGGGAAGATTGCGAAAAAGTGATGTCTTCAATTATATAGAAGAGGGAAGACCCTATAAGTTTGCACAACCTCTAACGCAAGATCCTTCTGCTTACCGAATTCCGCAATTGAACTTCGATAAAGGAAAAGGTAAAATCGTAAAAATGGACCGGATGCGCCAAATGATTGCTGATCATATGGTCTATTCGAAACACACGTCGCCTCACGTCACTGCTTATGTGGAAGCCGATATGACCAATATGGTCAATTGGCGGAATGCCAATAAGGAAGCTTTTCTGAAAAAATATGGCGAACGTTTAACTTTCACCCCATTATTTGTAGAAGCCGTCGCCAAAGCGGTCAAGGATTTTCCAAACATCAATGCTTCCGTGGATGGTAGTGACATCATCGTGAAAGAAGATATCAATATAGGAATGGCAACGGCATTGCCGAGTGGGAATTTGATCGTTCCCGTGGTGAAGAATGCGGATACCAAAGATTTAAAAACTTTAGCAGCAAACGTCAATGACATGGCCAATAAAGCCAGAGAAAATAAATTGGGAGGTGACGACATCAAAGGCAGCACCTTTACTATTTCCAACGTTGGAACTTTCGGTAGTGTGATGGGAACACCCATCATCAATCAGCCAGAAGTTGCCATTTTGGCTTTGGGAATCATCAAAAAAAGAGCGGAAGTCATTGAAACTGAAAGCGGGGATGAAATTGCAATCAGAAGCATGATGTATTTGTCTCTGTCCTTTGACCATCGTGTGGTGGATGGTTTTTTAGGGGGCAGTTTTGTGCGTCGCGTTGCGGATTATTTCGAGCAGTTTGATGTTAATAGAGAAGTATAGATATGGTCTAATCCAAAATCGTCCACCAAACCTTTCAGGTTTCCAAAGCGATATAGTGAAAAACATAGTAAGAATGCAGGCCTCACAGATTTAATTCCGACGCTTCGGTACTGTAAGGACTCAACATAAATTATAGAATTCGTGTCAAAAAACATAAGTAAAGACCTATTAAAAAAAGCTTTTACAAACCTTTGTACCGCGAAGGCGATGTCAGAATTGTACGAAGCTAATTTCAAGCAAGTTTCCAAATACGTACACGCCACTTCACGAGGCCATGAAGCCATTCAAATAGCTCTCGGCATGCAATTGTTGCCACAAGATTATGCGTTTCCCTATTACCGGGATGACGCTATGTTGCTCGCTTTCGGATTGAAACCATACGAGTTGATGTTGCAACTGTTGGCTAAAAAAGACGATCCATTTTCAGGAGGTCGTACCTATTACGCACATCCCAGTTTAAGGGATATTGATAAACCAAAAATCCCCCACCAATCGTCGGCTACGGGAATGCAAGCCATTCCTGCTACTGGCGTTGCCATGGGCTTTAAATATCGCGAAAGCGGTACACTGTTTAAGGAAGAAAATGAATCAACCACAACCTTACATCCTTCGGGCGATAAATCTTCTAGCGGTTATAATGCTTCAGTACATTCAGAATATTCTCGTCTTCATGGGACGGCCCCAATTGTTGTTTGTTCTTTGGGCGACGCTTCCGTAACTGAAGGTGAAGTTTCAGAAGCTTTTCAAATGGCTGTATTGAAAAAGTTACCCATCTTATATCTGATACAAGATAACGAATGGGATATTTCTGCCAATGCAGCAGAAATCAGGGCACAAGATGCCTTTGAATATGCTAAAGGATTTAAAGGTTTAGAAGCCATAACAATTGATGGCGCGAATTTTATGGAGAGTTATGAAGCCCTTGGAGAAGTCATTACAACCATTCGCAAAGAACGACGGCCATTTTTGGTGCATGCCAAAGTGCCTTTATTGAATCATCATACCTCGGGTGTCCGGATGGAATGGTATCGTGATGATTTGGAAGAATCTAGGTCCAGAGATCCTTATCCTGTTTTGAAACAGCAATTGTTGGATCGTGGGTTTACAGAACATGAATTAGAAGCCATAGAAAATAAATGCCGTACGATTGTAGAGACCGATTACAATCTCGCTCTACAAGCCGAAGATCCCAAGCCAGAGGATTTATTTACGCACGATTTTGCACCCACTTCAATTACCGAAGAAAAAGGCGAACGTTCTCCACAGGGTGCGGAGAAAGTTGTTATGGTCGATTGCGCCCTGTTTGCTGTGGAAGAATTGATGAGAAAGCATAAAGAATGCCTGTTATATGGACAAGACGTCGGAGCGCGGCTTGGAGGGGTATTTAGAGAGGCGGCAACCTTAGCTCAAAAATTTGGCGATGATCGGGTTTTCAATACACCAATTCAAGAAGCATTTATAGTAGGATCCACCGTTGGAATGAGTGCTGTGGGATTAAAACCAATTGTTGAGGTTCAATTTGCTGATTATATCTGGCCAGGATTGAATCAATTATTTACTGAAGTAAGTCGAAGTTGCTACTTATCCAATGGAAAATGGCCTGTGAGCATGATACTGCGCGTACCGATTGGTGCTTATGG
>NZ_DATJCA010000180.1:0-20515 GCF_035515035.1 Gelidibacter sp.
CACCAATCGTGCCATGCGGCAAATGGAACGCTCAACCAAACCGGTCGTGGCGGCACTAAGCGGATTGGCCTTAGGTGGCGGTTTGGAGATTGCCTTGGCTTGCAACTATCGCATTATGACCGATCATCCTGCCAATAAAATAGGCTTGGTAGAATGCTCTGTAGGCTTATTTCCTGGATCAGGTGGAACGCAACGTTATTTGAGAATGTTGGGGCCACAAAAAGCAATAGAATATATTACACAATCGCGAAAGTTATCGGCAGCACAAGCATTAAAGGATCAATTGGTCAACCAAATCTGTAGTCCAGAAGACGACATCAATGCTTTAGCCAAAGCATGGATCTTGCAGAATCCTGAAGTAAAGCAACCTTGGGATGACAAGCGCTTTGTGGTTCCTGGAACCCCAAATGGCATCGGACAACTATCTGGGTATACTGAGTTTTATTCGGTTTCCAATGCCATGGCCTATAAAACCACGCACGGCAATCTACCGCACATCAAAAACGTTCTGAGCGCCTTATACCATGGGAGTTCTACAGGAATTGACAATGCTTTAGAAGTTGAAGCGCGTTATTTTGTGGATACCTTATTTACTAAAGAAACCAAAAACATTATTAGGGCTTCCTTCATTTTTATTGGTGATGCGGCCAAAGGAAAAGCCAAACCAAAGGGTTTTGAGCCAGTGAGCTTTAAAAAGATCGGTGTTTTAGGTGCAGGAATGATGGGCGCAGGAATTGCGTATGAGTCGGCAAAATCTGGCTTGGAGGTGGTGTTGAAAGATGTATCTTTAGAAGGCGCCCAAAAAGGTAAGGATTATGCGGCACGCATTGAACAGCAAAAAATAGACAAGGGTAGAAGTACTCAAGAAAAAGCAACGGCAATTTTAGATCATATCCACCCTTCAGATCGTGTGGACGATTTAAAGGATTGCGATTTAATTATTGAAGCTGTTTTTGAAAATGAAGCGTTAAAAAATCGGGTCACCCAAGAAACGGAAGCGGTGATAAAGCCCGAGGTGATTTATGCCAGTAACACCTCAACCATCCCCATATCTACGTTGGCTAAAGCATCCTCAAGGTCTGATAAGTTTATAGGCTTACATTTCTTTTCGCCGGTGGATAAAATGCCTTTGGTAGAAGTGATTGTGGGTAAAGAAACCTCTGATGAAACCTTGGCAGCAGCTATTGATTATGTTATTAAAATACGAAAAGCACCTATTGTTGTGAATGATGGCCGCGGATTTTTCACCTCGCGTGTCTTCGGAAAATTTGTAAACGAAGGGATCACCATGTTAACAGAAGGCATTCCGCCAGCAGTCATAGAAAATGTAGCCAAAAAAATCGGCATGCCGGTTGGTCCTTTGGCGATATCCGATGAGGTCAATTTAAAACTCATGTTGGATATTATGAGCGAAGACCCGACTCTTACAGACTTTGAAAAGGCCTTGGAAAAAACAATTTCCACCATAGTGCACACGCACAAAAGACCAGGAAAAAAGGAAGGTCACGGATTTTATGACTATCCAAAAGATGCAAAAAAACACCTTTGGAAGGAGTGGAGTACGATATATCCAACGATAGAGAACTACGACGAAGAAGAAATAGGAAGACGTTTGTTATTCGCAATGGTCATCGATTCCTACAAATGTTTGGATAGTGGCGTGTTAAAAGAAGCGAAAGATGCGGATATAGGTTCTATCTTAGGACTTGGATTCCCAATTCACACTGGAGGCGTCATGTCTTATATCGATTATATCGGGGCACAGGAATTTAAAGACTATGCGGCGTTTTTGGCGAAAAAGCATGGCGAACGCTTCCAATTGCCAGAATCACTTATAGAGCGAATAGAAAAAGCAGGAACCAATCGCGTGTTCTATAAAAACTAACATTAGTGTCCGAAAAAAAAAGTTTGCATATCCGCTCTTAGTCATAAGAATTAAAAACTGAAAATACAATACCGATTTTTTGTTTGCCCTCCCGATAGTTATCGGAACTAAAGGGAGCAAAAAATCTCAAATGATTAATTAATTTAAGAATAAGCCACCCTTTAGGGCCGGGGCAATGCTTATTCGGATTTTAAATGAGCAACCTCAATTTTTTAAGATTTATTGCGGATATGCAAAAAAAATTAAAAAAGCCTTTTAAAGTAAATGATGTACAGGATTTTCAAGTTGATACCTAACTGTTTTGAAATTTTTTACAGCAGTGTGTTTGGGCATTATTAATTTAAACAAGAGCTGTTTGGCAGCTTGTTACAATCAAATCTTTGTACTTTAAGCGAAGCGGTCTTGATTCTTTATCGAACATCAATGAAAAACTAAAAAACAACTAAATAAGGTAGCCATGTTACAGAACGTATTGTTAGAACGGAAAATATATGCCTCAGAAGAGCACAAAATGATGCAAGGCATGATTCAGGATTTTATTAAAAATGAGATCTTGCCCCAAATGGACACTTGGGAAAAAGATGGCATGGTGAGTAGGGACATTTGGAAACGGGCAGGAGACTTGGGCTTGCTTTGTATGGACATGCCAGAAGAATATGGTGGTGGCGGGATGGACTTTAGTTTTAGTGCTTTGTTCATTGAAGAATTAGCTAAAAAAGCCATTAGTGGTCCTGGCTTTTCATTGCACTCCGACATTATTGCGCCCTACCTCCTAAAATGGGGAACAGAAGCTCAAAAACAACAGTATTTACCCATTATGGCCACTGGCGACATCATTACTGCCATCGGGATGACAGAACCAAACTGTGGTTCCGATTTACAAGCGCTTCGTACCACAGCGGTAGATAAAGGCGATCATTACCTGGTCAACGGACAAAAAACCTTTATCACCAACGGGTATATGTGTGATATGGCCATCGTGGCGGTAAAAACAAATTCCGGGACGCCAGAAGAAGGCGTTTCCTTATTGATTATGGAAAGCAAATGGGAAGGCTTCGAAAAAGGCGTGCCTTTCCATAAAATAGGAATGAAAGCACAAGACACCTGCGAGCTCTTTTTTGATAATGTCAAAGTGCCCAAAGAAAATCTCTTGGGAAAGGAAGGTGAAGGTTTTGTCATCATGATGAAAGAATTGGCACGAGAGCGTTTGTCCGTAGCTTTGGCTGCCATTGGTGGCGCCGAGGGTGCCATTGAAGAAACCCTCGAGTACACCTCTACCAGAACAGCTTTTAAGCAGCCAATTGCCGGGTTTCAAAACACCCAATTCAAGCTGGCTGAAGCGGCCGCACAATTGCAGCTCCATCAAGCGTTTGTGGACCGGTGTACAGAAGATTTGGCACAACATAAACTCTCTGCAGAAAGTGCGTCCATGGCCAAGTTTTCGGCAACGGATATGCACAGTAAAGTGGTTGACGAATGTTTACAGCTCTTTGGGGGCTATGGCTATATGTGGGAATATCCTATTGCCAGAATGTACGCCGATAATCGGGTGGCGCGGATTTATGCGGGAACCAATGAAATCATGAAATTAGTGGTGGCAAGAGGCCTGTTTAAGGAGTTATTTGCGCAAATGAAGGCGATGCGTAAGAAAAACTAAGCGACTATACACTAAAAAAAACCACAGACTGAAAGTCTGTTGAATTCGTGAAATGAATAGTATCGTATTTATTAAGGTTTTTATTGAACGAATAGATTTGTGGAAATTAGTGCAATTGGTGTCTAAAGCATTTAGAAATTAATACAGATGTAGTATATCACATCTCTGCATAACATCAGATCCATTTTTTTCGTAAAGGCTGAAGGTCTGTTGAATTCGTGAAATGGATAGTATCGTATTTATTAAGGTTTTTATGGAACGAATAGATTTGTGAAAATTAGTGCAATTGGTGTCTAAAACATTTAGAAGCTAAAGTGAGATACTTTAAAGTACATATTTACACGTTCGAACAGACGAGGTGTTAACACTTTTTGAGATCAACATAATAAACAACTCCCAAAGAATATTGACAAACGCCATTAAACACAAAATTAATGCAAGAAACAAAGCCACTGCAAGGTATTACCGTTATAGATTTCACCCGACTCCTACCAGGACCTTTAGGTACTCATCTCTTGAGTCAGTTAGGCGCTCGGGTCATTAAGATAGAAAGTCCAAAACGTTTGGATTATACCCGTTTTTATGATCCTAAAATAGAGGAGTGTTCGGTCCTGTTCCATACGATGAACCATTTTAAGGAACAGGTCATTATCGATTATGAAACAGTAGAAGGCTATCAAAAAGTAAGCGATTTAATCGCCACTGCCGATGTCTTGATCGAACAATTTCGTCCAGGCGCCATGGCCAGTTTTAATTTAAATTTTGAGGCTGTAAAAAAGATCAACCCCAACATTGTTTACGTCTCCGTTACAGGGTATGGGCAAAATGGAGATCTGCATACCAAGGCTGGACATGATATTAATTATTTGGCTACTGCAGGTTTATTGGACTTAAATAGGGATGAAAATGGAAAACCAATCATTCCCGGATTTCAAATCGCAGATATTGCGGGTGGCTCCTATATGTTGCTCTCGGCGTGCACGTCTGGGTTGTTAGCACAAAAATTACAGAATAAACCACAGTATATCGATTTGAGCTTACTCGATGCCACTATCCCTTTAAATGCCATTGCACACAGTATGTCACAAGGTGGGTCCTCTTATAAAAAAATGCTCATTTTAAGTGGCATGATGGTCAACTATAACGTTTATGAATGTTCAGATGGAAAATGGATGGCATTAGGTGCTTTGGAACCTAAATTTTGGAATGCCTTCTGTGACCTGGTGAACAAACCCGAGTGGAAAGGAAAATCAGACCTAGAATTAATCAATGGCGTTTTTCCTAAAGCAGAATTGGAAGCACTTTTTAAAAGTAAAACAAGGGACGAATGGACAGATCTTAGTAAAAATTATGACACCTGCTTGTCTCCAATTTTAGAAATAGAGGAGGTCGCCAACCATGGTCACATTCAAGAACGCAAGGTTTTTAAAGAAACGCCTATCAAGAATAAAACCATAAAGACCTACGCCTCGCCTTTCAAAACCTATAGCTAATAACCAAAACAGCGGTATCCATGTCTCAACACCTTACGCGATTATTCGATTTACCAAACTATCAATTGCGACATACGCCGCAGGACAAAGCCTTCAATACAAAAATAAAGGGACAATGGGTGGCTTTGAGTACTCAGGATTACTGTTTTCAAATCGACATTATTAGCAATGCCTTAATAGCATTAGGGGTTCAGGTAGACGATAAAATTGCTATCGTAGTGGATAAAAATAGTGTGGAATGGCATATTTTGGATATGGCTATTTTGCAGATTGGCGCTGTAAACGTGCCTTTGTATGCGACCTTGTCTTCAAAAGACTACGAATTTATCTTAAACCATTCCGATTCGAAACTATGCTTTGTTTCTAATAAAGATTTATTCGAAAAAGTACAAGCTGTTCAAAAGAACACACAAGTCTCTTCAGTTTTCAGTTTTGACAATACAGTTTCTGATCATAATTGGGAAAAACTATTAACCTTAGGAAAAAATACCGCACCTCACTCAGAAGTTGAAGCGCGTAAAGCAAATATCTCCCCAAAGCACCTCGCTACCATTATTTACACTTCGGGAACTACCGGAGTTCCTAAAGGGGTCATGATTACCCATGAAGAGCTGTTGCACACAGTGAAACTTTGTAAGGACTTATTGAATCTCAATGAGCCCTATCTGCCCATGCTCAGTTATTTGCCTATAAGTCATGTGTTTGAGCGCTTGGTAATGTATTATTACCAGTATATGGGATTTCAAATCTATTTTGCCGAATCCTTAGAAAAACTGGTGGAAAACTTGCAGGAGGTCAAACCTGTGTTTCTGCCGATAGTGCCCCGATTATTGGAGAAAATATTTGATAAAATAATTGCCAAGGGCAACGAACTTTCAGGTCTGAAGAAAGTGCTGTTTTTCTGGGCGGTGCGTCTTGCCGAAAATACTGAGCTGGATCAAAAAAGAGGATGGCAACATGAGATAGCCGACACATTGATCTACAGTAAATGGCGCGCAATTTTTGGAGGTCACTTGCGCTTTTTAGTTTCAGGCTCGGCACCCTTACAAGAGCGCTTGATAAAAGTGTTTAGCGGAGCCGGATTGCCTATTTATGAGGGTTATGGCATGACGGAATCTTCTGGAGTGATCTCTCTTAATGGCTATAAAAAAGGGGAATCTCGTTTAAAAACCGTTGGTAAGGTAGTATCGGACTTAGAGATTAAAATCGCTGAAGATGGTGAAATCCTTTTGAAAGGACCGAATGTTTTTAAGGGCTATTACAAAGATGAGGCCAACACAAATGACGCTATTAAAGAGGGACTTTTTCATACAGGGGATATTGGCGACCTCTGCAAGGATGGATTTCTAAAGATTACCGATCGCAAGAAAGCCATATTCAAGACCTCAGGAGGGAAGTATATTGCCCCAGCCATCATCGAAAATATTATGAAACAATCGCCATTTATAGAACAAATTATGGTGATTGGAGAAGGCTATAAAATGCCTGCCGCACTCATTCAGGTGAACTATGAATTTGTAAAAGATTGGGCAGAAAAAAACACCCATCCCCTTAAAGATGTCACTACAGATGCCATTCTTATCGCTCGGATCCAAGAAGATATTGACCGGTATAACGAAAGCTTGGGCCACTGGGAACAAATCAAAAAATTTGAGATAACCCCTGATGAATGGACCGTTGAAGCCGGACATTTGACGCCGACCTTAAAATTGAGACGAAAAGTGATCAAGGAAAAATACCAAGCGCTTTTTACAAAAATCTATGCCGAGTAAATCCATACTCAGTATAAGTTGAAATTGCTTGCCCGTACGAAGCGAAGCGGAGGCGGGCCTGCCCCATCCGCCTGCCCCATCCACAGCAAGCAATGACGGACAACATTTACGGATGCGGGAAGCGAAGAAACAAAGGTTGAAAGGAGATTTAATCAAGTTTTAAATAGCGAATCTCGAACTTTGAACATCAAATATCGAAGTTTAGGTCAACGGAGAAACTTGAAACCTGCCCGCCCGCAGCAAAGTGGATGCGGGAAACTTTGAACCTAGAAATCGAACCGCTAAGAACGCAAAGTTGTCCGCTAAGACCGCAATGAATTGCTTGACCGAATGCAGCCTTAGCAAAGTCGAGGACTATTTTATAGAGACGGGAAAAAGCAGACATTGTAAAAAATCACAGAGGGATGACATCTTTGTAACAAGCGTATAACTTATCACAAACGAGCCCTGTAGGGGCGACATCTTGAATAAAATTAATTTAACTTCCAAGCTCTCACAAATCACAAAACAAGATTCCATGTGAATCAACTCCGTAGGAGCGACATCTCTAATAGCGCTATATTAATTTTACTTCCAATGCCTCACAAATATTTTTTATAAAGGTTATTAAGCACCTCTAAATCGTAATCTGTTACTTGTGCCATTGTTGGTGTTTTCCACCAGCAATTTTCACTTAATTCTAACGTCTGGAAACCGTATGCCTAAGGCATTTAAGTTAATTAGTGCTATTTGAGAAGATTTAGAATGCTTTTAAAGTCATCTTAAAACCTTACTATATATAAATTGTCAATGTATGGACTTACCTTTTATTATCCTCTGTTCGATTAAATTATGGTCCTTCGGCACGGTGTAAATCCTGTAGGGATGACCTCTTCGTAAAAAGACAACCCCATGTAGGTTGAGCCCTGTAGGGGTGACATCTTAAATAGCGTTACATTAACTTAACTTCCCAGTACTCATAAATACTTCTTATAAAGATTATTAAGCACTTTTAAATCATAATCGGTTAAAGTAGAATCGACTTCAGTCTGTATAAAGTGAAGTTTAAAAGCTTTGATGGCAGCGGGCAAATCAGTCACATCATAGCCAATAATCTTTAACGCCACAGCCGGACTGACATCCAACAATTCCGGTGCTGGAGCTGCGATTGTACCGGTCTTAACCGAATCACTCATAACCAAGTTGAGTTCTGGTGTTACTACTTCGGTTGGGATGCTGCTGTCATCCATTGGCTGAACGATGTCGTCAATAGGTTCATCATACCACAAGCCGTAGCCTTCCTTTGCGAGTAATTTCCAAGGAAAGGTTCTGTTAGGATCATTTTTTCTAGTGGGAGCAATATCCGAATGGCCAATAAAATTCGCCGCTGGAATTTTATACTTTGTTTTAAGATCTTCTAATAATTCCAGAAGACTGCCAATTTGGGCAGGTGAAAATTCCTCAAAGCCATTATTGTCCAACTCAATGCCTATAGAGGATGAGTTGATATCCGTGTTGGAGCCCCACTGACCACTGCCACCGTGCCAAGCACGATAAAGATCGTTGAGCATGTGATAGACCTCACCATGTCTTCCAATCACATAATGCGAGCTGACCTGGGTTCTTTCCAAAGTAAAAGTTTTGAGCGTTTGCCCAACAGAATCTTGCGCCGTATGGTGAATTATAACAAGATTGGGTCTTCTTAAATTAAAATTAGTTGTCCCCACCCAGTGGTCTGCATATTTCATCATAGCTGCAGTTCCAGGTGCAGGTGGAGGAAGGACTTTTAATTCTGTACTGAGGGCCTTAATCTGTTTTTTATGTGCTCTATTGGTGGGCGCGTAAGGGTTACTGGCACAAGAGACCATTAAAAATACAAGGGCGGTTACTAGGAATGGGGTGATTGTTTTTTTCATTGAAAGGAGAGTTTAAGCTGTGGTGTTTTCAAAGATAATAATAAGTGGATTAATCGAATTTTTATGGGCAAACTTAAGCCTTTAAATTTTAGGTTATATTCTACGATAGGTTAAGAGGCTGTTGTGAAGGCGCCAATTTAGGATAATTATGTGAATTTGACTGAACAGGAATTTCGAAAGCCCACGATAATAAGTGCCTTGGCTCTTAATTCTATAAATTGCCTATGTTGGAGTTATCTATCTATCTACAACTTACCATCTTTCATATTTTCCTTAGGGCGTCATTGGGCCTCTCAGCCACTTAAACACCCAAATAGTTAATTAATAGGATGCGCTGGGAAAACCGCAATTATATATGCTTACTTTTGCCAAATAGTTTAGCGCCTCCAGAATCCACTGGGGAAGTCCATATATTTTAATCCAATCACTATAATTTTAGTCCAATTATGAGCCAAAGAATTTATTCCAACACGGAGATTCAAGAAAAAATCGCCGCTGCCGTTAAAAACCTATCGGATGCCGAGATAGACAAGTTCCTTAAAAAGTCCCATTCAAAAACGGTTTTTGATATCAATACACCACTATTCTTAAAAGTACCGGAGCATTTTACCGAGACTGAAAAAACGAATGCCATTAAAGATGAAAAGGGTATAATCCGATGGACTTGGGACTATGAGTTTACGCGCAACGGCTTTGTCTATGCGATCAATACACAATGGTATGCCAGAAATGACGAGTATGTGCAACGTTGGTTGCAAAGCTTGGAATAGTCGGAATAGTGGTGTCCATCACCAGAGCTTCCTATCTGAAAATGTAACTAAGCGACTTCAAAAGAGTCGCTTTAATTGTGGAATTATTTTAGATTCCAACCTTCGTATGTTCCACCAACAATCCTCTGGGAAAGAGGAATCAATGATCTTTCTATTCGTGCGCCGTTAAAAAGCTTCGGTCCCGAATCACCCTTTTCTTCCAATAGCCTGTTTTGAAATAGATAAAGGCCGCCGTCCCCGCAATGAGGTTGGAGATGGGAAAAGACCACCAAATCCCCACGGGTCCCATTTCTAAAGTATTGGAAAGAACATAGGCTAATGGAAAGCGTACCACCCAAAGGCCCAAGATGGAAATAAACATGGAGGCTTTGGTAAATCCAGCGCCATTGAAGGTGCCGTTCATCACTTGTTGCAGTCCAAGGAAACCGAAACTTACAGACATGATCTTAATAAACAGCGCCCCTTCTTTTATAACCAATGGATCATCGGGAATAAAGAACGCCGTTAAGGATTCTGCCACCAAGAACATGACCACTCCCAAGGCGGTGAACCCGAAGAAAGCTACTTTGGCGCTCAATTTGGCCACATTCTCAGCTCTTTTGATCTTTAGGGCACCAAGGTTTTGGCCTACTAGAGAAGTGGTGGCTATGCCAAGTCCCAAAGCGGGGACCACTATAAAGCTCAACATCCTTGCCCCAATCCCGTAGGCGGCTACGATATCACTTCCAAAACTGGTAACAATCACCATCATAAACGTCATCCCCAAAGCACGAGTGGATTGCTCAACACTTGCCGGAAACCCTATTCTGAAAGTTTTCTTTAGGTTTTCCATATTGAAATACATGGATTCCAGCGAAACTTTAATCCCATGACGTCCCCTAAAAAGAATGACCAATCCGATAAGGGCGGCCATGGCTTGGGTAATCACGCTTGCCACTGCGGCACCGGCCACTCCATATCCCGGCACGGGACCATAGCCGTAAATAAAAAGCGGATCCAACCCCGCATTTAAGATCACGGTGAAAAGCACAATATACACAGGGAGCATCACCTTCCCGATTCCGCGCATAAGCGATTGGAAGATAAAGAAGAGGAATAAAAAAACAAAGCCCATAGACGACACCTTAAAGTAGGTGATGGAATCTTCAATGATATCCGGTCCGGCACCTATAATTGTCATTAAAGGCTCAGCGGCGAAATAACTGACGATGGCCAAAACGATGGAGGTTAAAAAGATCAGGAAAACACTTTGTGACGAACTGAAATCCACCATCTTCTGGTTGTCGGCACCTTGGTAGCGCGCCACCATCACGGTACCTGCCAAGGTAAGCCCTGCCCCAATGGAAAGCACCAGAAAGAGTAGAGGGAAACTAAGACTTACCGCAGCAACGGCATCGGCTCCCAGTCGCCCCAACCAAAACGTATCGATCAGCTGATAGGCAGATTGTAGAATGTTGGCGAAAATAATGGGCAGCGCCAAACTTAATAGGGAGCTGATTATTTTGCCTTCGGTGAATTTATTTTTCTTTTTGGTAGTCATTCCTGCAAAATTATGATAACCTTTTCGATGTGATGCTTAATTTAATCTTAATAGTTGAGAAATTAAGTAGAAAATTAGGAGCTAAAGTCTAAATTGCGCGATTAACCAACCCTATGCACTTACAGCTCTAATGAACGTAGCCCCTAGGAATTTTATCGCTGATAAAATTATTATCTTTGCGAGTTCCCATAGCTTAGCTTTGGTGCATTTTTAGTAAAAGGCTTATCTTGCATAATTGCTAGCCAACTAAGTTGGGAAAAGTTTTCCATAAGGTATGGATCTGAAATATAAATTGTTAATAAAAAACCATGTTAAATTTACGTCGAATGAATCTGTTAAAAAAAATTAATTTATTAAGCCTATTCGGACTTTTAATACTGGCGTCTTGTAATAAAAAGACTGAAGAAAAAAAGAACAATCAAGCTGAAATCTATATTTCAGAGATTAAAACGGAATTTGCACCCGATAAGAGAGTGGCCCTATTTGATGTGGCCGCAAAGAAATCAAATGACACCTATATCTTAACCGGTGAATCAAATTTACCTGATGCCGTAACCGCATTGAAGGAAAAATTAAATACGGAAGGCCTGTCTTTTACCGATAGTATTCAGGTGCTTCCTATCGCCAAAGAAGATGGGAAGACCCACGGCATCATAAAAATATCCGTGGCCAATTTAAGGGGAGATCATAGACATTCAGCAGAATTGGTGACCCAAGCGATCTTGGGAACACCGGTGACTATCTTAAAAAATAGGCCAGGCTGGACCTTGATCCAAACCCCGGAAGGTTATATTTCTTGGGTGGATAATGGAGGTATTGTTAGTTTGACAGACGACGAATTTAGAGCGTGGAAGACCGCCGATAAGTTGATCTATTTAACGCCATACGGGTCTGCCTATACAAATCCAGATACGAAGAGCCAAACGGTTTCCGATTTGGTGGCGGGCAATATTTTAGAGGTTGTTGGTGAAAAACAAGGCTTTTATGAAATCAAATATCCTGATGGGAGGAAAGCCTTTATTGAAAAGACCAATGCTAAGCCTTATATGGAATGGGTGAAATCTGTAGATCAATCGCAGGCCGACTTGGTAGCTACAGCAAAAACCATGATGGGTTCGCCGTATTTATGGGGCGGGACTTCTCCTAAAGGCATGGATTGTAGCGGATTTACAAAAACGGTTTATTTTTTGAACGGGTTGATCATTCCTAGAGATGCCTCGCAGCAAATCCATACCGGTGTATTGGTGGATTCTACCAAAAACTTTGAAAACCTGGTTCCTGGAGACCTCTTGTTCTTCGGAAAAAAAGCTACGGATACGTCAAAGGAGAGGGTCATTCATGTGGGCATGTGGATTGGGGATAACAAATTTATCCATGCCATGGGTGATGTGCATATCAGCAATATGGATACTACCGCGGAAGATTTTGACCAATACAATTACGACCGATATCTCAGAACCAAAAGAATCAATGATCAAGAAGGTCCTGGATTGATGTATCTCGCCAAAGCGGATATTTTTATGGCTAGCAATGACACGGAACCTGTTAAACAATGATAGTTTAATTCCTTTTGGGTATTAACACTCGCAAGTTTTTGATTGATCAAATTGAATAAGGTCTTCTGGAATATCGGAAGACCTTATTTATACGATGGCATTTGCGATGTGATTACCCTCCCAACACGAATTATCAAATTTTGACAAAGTAAAAAAGCCTATAGACTTTAAAGTTTATAGGCTTTTCCGTTTCACTATTTAGGTGTGCTTTTGCTTAAAAATAACTGCTGAATCCCATATACCATGTGGCAGCTCTTTCGGCAGGATTGTTAAGAATATCGGTGGTCCACTCATACCGGTAGTTGATTCGGAACACCGTTTTTGGAGTGGGCCTAAAACTGATTCCTGGGGTGACTGCAAGGATTTGATCGCCGATTTTGGTACCCGTTTCCTTAAATCGGCCCACGTTCCCATCCACATAATCAAATCGTGCGACCACGTTGAAGGTGGCATCTTCCCACTCAAAAATCTTGTTTTTGTAAACCGGTTGGACAATATCCATGAACAGGCCCCGCTGTTTATTCCCGTATTGCTGGGTATAAGTATCTGGGGTTTCTGCCCAGATCCATGCCGCTTCTCCCACGAAATAAGTTCCGGTGGATTTTATTGTCGTGTTCCAATCTAGCGCAAATACATCCACTCGTGCCTGATCTTCTACTTTTTCGCCGTCATCTTCAAACTTGTTGTAAGTGCCGCCCATATATGAAAAACCAATCTCGCCAATCTTTCTGTTTTTGATTGCGAGTTTTCCAGAAAACATGGCTTTTCCACTAAAGTTATCCTCAAATAAGTGGTCGCCATCCTTATGCGCAGGCAAATAGGTCTTGTCCTCTTCGTTGGAAATGATGCGGCTGCTAAACCCGTTGGTCAAATAAGCCTCATAGCCGAAAATCCAATTCCCTGAGTAGGTTTTTCCGTACATTCCAAATCCCGCGTTTGAAAGGGTTGCGGCCAGCATATTGATCGCCACATCAGGACGCTCCACAAATTCCCATTTCGGGCCGTCGTGGTTTTCGTTAAAAGCACCAATGGGATTCATCACAATGCCGCCTCGAAAGTTGAACAACGGATGAAAGGCCACATCCAACGCTGCAAACTCAATAGCCACTTCCTTGCCACCATCTTCGAATTCTATTTCGGTCAAGAACTTGATCCGATCTGAAATGGAAGCTGCCATAAACAGGGTCAATCGCCTTGCCTGAAAAGACAACCCGTCGGTGATGCCTTCCTCGGTCCGGTGCATGGTGTTGGCCTCCAAATAGCCGCCGAGGGTGACGGGGACTTTATCAAAGCTTAAGGTGGGCCGATTAAAGACTGCATCCATATTTAATTCTTGTGCATCGTTTTCTTTGACCGTTTTGGTGCCGTCTTCTTGGGCAGAAACCGAACCAATGCAGAGGGCTCCCAGAATTAAGAGATGGGTTTTAAGAGAGTTCAATGTAGATATTTTCATTTTGAATGGTTGTTTTGTATGTTTTTAAATCTTGATCGGCTGGTCCTTCCAAAACGCCACCTTTGGTATCGAATTCACTGCCATGGCAAGGACAACTGTAAATGCCGCCGCCCACATTGAGCTCACACCCCCGATGGGTGCATTTCATGAGCGCCGCTGTATAGTCGTTGGCGCCAGATTTATAGAGGCAAATGGGAAAATCCTCGGTGGACGTTTTCACCAAAACAAAGGTTCTGTAAGTGGTGGTGTTTTTTTTCACAATCTCAAACTCCGATAGTGGTACGATCAGACTGTTGTTTTTTATACTGCTCGTGGCGTAATAAATGCTCTCGCAAGAAGTTAGAAGGGTGGAGGCGAAGGGAAGGCCTACCAAGACCACTCCACAAGTTTTTAAGAATTTTTTCCGATTCATAAGGGGTGATTTTATAAGGATTCAATGAATTTTAAAACTTGATCTTTTTCCGTTTGACTTAGGCCTGAATACAAGTTTTTAGAGTTTTCAGCCTCGCCGCCGTGATATAAGATAGCTTCTTCAATACTTCTTGCTCTGCCGTCGTGGAGTAAATAATAGTGCCCACCTTGCGAATCTTTTGCCAAGCCGATGCCCCATAAGGGTGGCGTTTTCCATTCGTAGGAATACGCATAACCTTCGGTATAACCGTCATCAAGCTCTGGACCCATGTCATGTAAGAGCAAATCGGTGTAGGGGTGGAATTCTTTATAGGAGAGCGCTTCAATTGGCGAGTATCCAGTGTGTAAAGTAGGTTTGTGACAAGCTGCACACTGTATGTCGCCAAATAGGGCTTTACCCGCCATCACATCGGGGTCCTGTTGGTTTCTGGGAGCCGGCGCTTTTAAGGTTTTTAAGTAAAACACCACATCACTTATGGTCTGCCGATCGATTTCCGAAGGCATTTTATCGCCACTATAAGTGTCATAAGGTTCGAAGTACGAGGTAATCCCAATGTCCTGATTATAGGCATCGGCGGTTTGGTGCAACAAATCATACATACGTCCTTTTTTTCCAAAACGCGAAATGTATTTCCCGTTCTGCCTAAGGGTTTCAGGACGGTCCTTAACGTAATCTGGTCTGGTGTTCCAATGCACACGTCCGCTGACGCCATCGCCATCCAAATCATCGGGATCGGACATATCAAGTAAATCCTGATCTCTCACAGCGTCCAAAAATCCGAGGCCAGTGACAATGGGAGCTACCAAATCGGAGTGTGGCACCCCTGGTGGCAAGGTTTCAGGTTCATAACCTGGAATGGCCCGGTTTTGCAACTGTGGACCACCTTGTTTTAAATACGCATTAATCCCTGGAAACTCTTGTCCAAAACGGGTGAACTTCACAAAGGGATGTCCTTTTCCGTCCCCGGCATGACAACTGACGCAGCTGGTTCCTGTAAAAATGGGACCCAAACCGGTGTCCACGGTGAAAATGTGGTCGTTAAAAGCGACATCGCCCTTGATAAAACGCTTGGCTTCGGCCATGGTGAGATCTTCTACCGGACCATCGAGCAATTCATATTCTTGGGGTTCCTGCGGCACTAAAATCTCGCAGGAAAAAAATATGGGAAGCAATAACAGACTTCCCCATAGGTAACTTTTCATTCTCATTTTGTTGTAGTTTTAGGTAAAACTAAACAAAATACGAGAATGTGTAAACATATTTTTAGATTAATCTAAATATTAATGCTGCATTTGTCTAAAAACGGCTACCGGAGACAGAAGATGGAAGACCGAGGAAGGAAAATAGACGAATCATACATCCATTTTCACACTACCCTCAACCCTCTAATCCTCTTTCCACTACACACCAATCTCTGTCTAGGTCAACTCATAAAAATCCCTTTTCCCCACCTTGATCCGAAGATTTTTTTTCAGGAGCACACTCTGGTGTGGATCTGTGATCTTTTCATTATCTATTTGAATGGCACCGCTTTCAATCAGTCGTCGAATGGCCGATTTACTCAAATCTTCCTTGAGCTGGCTACATAGTTCAATTAGACTCAAGCTGCCATTTTCGGAACTTATAGCGCTGATTGCAATAGGGTCAAAGGCTTTCTCCTCAAACTTTTTATTTTGAAATTGATTGGTGAAAAAGTCTTCAGCTTCCTGCGCCGCTTGGTCATTATGGTATTGGGTAATAATGTTTTTGGCGATGATTTTCTTGAGGTTCATTGGATTTTCTCCAGCCGCCAAGCGCGCTTTCAATCCCTCTTTTTCCTCGACTGAAAAATCCGTGGTCAGATCCAAAAACTCTGTGATGAGCATATCCGGAATGGACATGGTCTTCCCAAACATATCATTGGGGGCGTCCGTTAAACCAATGGTATTGTTCAGGGATTTGCTCATTTTCTCCTTCCCGTCCAAACCTCTTAACAAAGGCATGCACATGACCGTTTGCGGCGCCATGCCGTAGCTTTGTTGCAATTGTCTGCCCATGGTGCAGTTGAAAAGTTGGTCCGTGCCGCCCATTTCGATATCGCAGTTGATTTTAACGGAGTCAAAGCCTTGTAAAATGGGGTACACCAATTCGTGCATCGCGATGGGCGTGTTTTCGGTAAACCGTTTGTTGAAATCATTACGGTGCATCAATTGCGCCACGGTCACTTTAGACAAAATCTGAATGATTTCTGAGAAGGACAATTGGTCCAACCAATGGGAATTAAAGACCACCTCACTCTTTTCTACGTCAATAATCTTTGACAATTGCGAGATATAGGTTTCGGCATTACGGAGGACATCGTCATTGCTTAGGGGTTGGCGACTTTTATTTTTTCCCGTGGGATCACCAATTCGGGCGGTAAAATCGCCCACCAAAATCACAATTTGATGCCCCAAATCCTGAAATTCCTTTAATTTTTTAAGCACCACCGCATGTCCCAAATGCAAATCGGGAGCGGTTGGGTCAAAGCCAAGTTTGATGATCAGCTTTTTACCCTCTTTTTCGGCTTGCTCCAATTTTTCGGCCAATCCATTCTCTGGGAGAATGATCTCTACGTTTTCTTTTAATCTGTTTTCTGTGTCCATGTTATTTTTAAATAAAAAAAGCCCGAGCAAAATGCTCGGGCTTTAGGTGTATTACTATATGTTGTTCTGTTAAATCAATTTCAAATATATGTATAACCTATCCGAGCAAATATCAGTAGGATAATAAGTGCTGAAAAATGGAAGGCGTAATATGTTGTTCAAAATTTTCATTTCGGGGCAAAGTTACGGATAAATACAGAATCTATAATAAACTTTAGAATAAAAGACCAAGATAGGGCGTCAAGGTTCGACCAGCACAACTGAATGCTGCTGCTGAACTCTGAACATTGAATCCAGAACCGTGAACTCTAACGTTCACTGAGAATTAAAATATCGTCCTTGGGGACCTGTTTTTTTAAGCCATCTAAAATTCTGGAGGTGTCGTAATTATTGTGCTGCGCAATCAAGTGTCCCAGAATGTCATTAGGGGTATAAATGGGTTCCTGCTTGTCAATAAATCCATAACCTTCATAAATGTCGTTTACCGTATAAATAAACGCATCTTCCTGACTATGTCTGCCCTTTAACTTATAAATCTTTCTGGATTTTTTGTTTTTAAAGTGTTCAAATGCCGTTTCAAAACGGTCATTATAAGCGTTGATCAACGTTGGATCCGCACAAACACATTGTTGTTGTTTAATGGTGACGTTACTGCACGGGCCTTTTACGGTCTCCAACCCACAATGCTTTCTGCACAACCCATATTTCGAACAAAATTGTTCCAGCGAATGCTTTACGGAACCGCGATTAAAATAGCGCTCCGGCATATTGTCCTTAATATCTTTTCGGGTGATCTGCAACTTGTGGATCCCCTTCGCCGTTTTCGCTTTATTGATAATATAGGGCGCGGGATCTATAATCTGTTGGGTATTATAGATGGGTTTTAGCTTCTTAATTTCGGCAGATTCTATCAGTTGTGCCAGAATATCATTCCCCGTATAATCTACATGCACCGAGTTTATGGACGCATAATTGATATGGTTTTGGGCTGATCCTTGTGTGAAATGGGACTGCAACCGTTTTCTTATATTTTTGGCCTTTCCAACATAGACAACCGCCTCTTTTTGGTCTAAAAAATAATAGACCCCAGGCGCCATCTTATAAAGACTAAGGTCTGGGAATGTTTCAGGTTGGGAGCGTGGGTCGTCTTCGTTTTTTAGGGCAGGTTCATGTATATACCTTGCCATCAGCATCACATAGTCACTGGCATAAGCGACGCTTTGCTCGTGGAGTTTCGAATTTTGTCCCAAAAGTGCCGAAATAGGATGTTCTGGTAACTTGTCGTTAGGGTGAAAAAGAATTTTAGGGCGAATATCAAAATTATAACCAATGGTCTTAAATTGCGATTTCAGCAGTCGGAATTGCAGGGCTTCGGAAAAAACCAGCTGTTGATTGCGAAACAGGTCAATCAGTTCATCGGCGATATCACAAAAAGGTGGTGCCGAAAGCAGCTCTAACCGATCCAAACGGTGGGTGTCGTAGCAACGCTTTGAAATACTGATCTCCGGTCGAAAATTAAAGCTCATGCTGGTCTCAGATAACCCTTCGGTTTTTAAGGTGATGCGGTAAGGGACGTCGGCTCTTTTGCCTGCGTTTATAGTTTGAATATAGATAAATACCATTAGAGCAAAAATAAGTGTTTTTAGCGTTACATAAAAAAAATCGTATCTTCTCAATATTCAATATCTTTACAAAAATGGCATTTTGGAAAACCATAATCTTAACGAAAAACAGAAAAAAGCAGTCGAATTTGAGGGGCAACATTTGCTGGTGCTGGCAGGTGCCGGCACTGGAAAGACCCGATGTATCGTAGGCCGTGCCGCCTATCTTATTGAACAAGGCGTGCCTCCGGATAAAATTCAGATTCTCACCTTTACCAAGCGGTCGGCCAATGAAATTGTCGAACGCGTCAAAGCCTCACTGTCCACCAATCAGGCGCAAAGTTTGAACGGGTCCACCTTTCATTCCTGGTGCAACCAACTGCTGGTGCGGTATCCTAATTTATTTGGAGCTTCAGGCTACACTGTCATTGATCCCGATGATCAATTGAGTGTTATGAAAATGGTCTGCGGCGATCAAATTATTGAATATAAAGGCATCCGGATTAAGCCACAACAGCTCATCGATATCTATTCCTACGGACGCAACACGCGTCAAAATCTGTCCCATGCCATTCGTGAACTGGTCTATAAAGGCAGAGTGGATGATGAGACCACGGATGAAATTGACATCATCCGACCTAAAATAGAAGTCTTGCTGAAGGCTTATCAAACCAAAAAAGGGGAAGGACGCTATATTGATTATGACGATTTGTTGTTGATTGTCGCCAATCGGTTAAGAAATGATGCGCAAGCTCGGGAAATTTTAAGCGAGCAGATCAAGCACTTATTGATTGACGAATTTCAGGACACTAACCCTTTGCAATGGTTCCTGTTGGAGCCTTTCTTACAAATTGCCAAGTTTTATTGTGTGGGCGATGACGCCCAATCCATCTATTCCTTTAGAGGTGCCGATTTCAAAAATGTGCATTTGTTCAAGTCACGCGTTCCTGAGTCTGAAGTTATGATTTTGGACAAAAATTACCGATCTACCCAAGAGATTTTGGACCTTTCCAACTGGCTGATTGACCAATCGCCATTGGATTATAACAAACAATTGGTGGCTGCCCGTGGCCAAGGGCAACTTCCTAAGCTCATTAATGTAGGCAGTCAATGGGAGGAAGCCAATTTTATTGCCGAACATATCCTTGAAAATTTCACGGAAAAGAACAAGCAATTCACAGATCATTTGATCCTCTCAAAATCGTCGTATTATACCAAACCGTTGCAGGCCGTCTTTATTCAGAAAAAAATCCCCTACGTCACTTACGGGGGACGTAAATTTATGGAAGCCGCCCATATCAAGGACGTCATTGCGGCGCTTCGGGTGGTTAATAACCACCTCGATGAAATTGGCTGGATGCGATTTTTGACCTTTTGGGATGGCATCGGCGAGGTGAAAGCGGGCAAATACATTGCCAAGCTGGTCAGTTATGAAGATCCTTTGCAGTGTGCCCAAAACCTGGCGGATGTCATAGGCGGCGTGGAAGGGGAGACCATAAGTGACATTTATAATACCATTTATTTAAATTCCGGAAATGTGAAGGTTGCGCTGCAGGAAGCCTACTCCAAAATGGAAAAATCCCTCGCCTTTAAATATCGTAAGGATTGGGAAGAGAAGCGGAAATCGGATTTTCCCGTGCTTGAAATGCTGGGCGATAATTACGCCTCCATCGGACAGCTCATTTCTGAAGGGATCTTAGAAAATGCAAAACAATTAAATGGCGAGCCCATTCTGGAAGGCTCCCAATTAAGCACTTCCGAAATCAAGGATCATGTGATCATTTCCACGGTGCATTCTGCCAAAGGCTTGGAAGCAGAGGTGTGCTATGTCCTGAATGTGTCGCCAAAAGTCTATCC
>NZ_DATJCA010000181.1:0-9394 GCF_035515035.1 Gelidibacter sp.
GCGTGTAGATTCTTGCAAACTTTCTGATAAACAGTTCGGTTTTTGATTTACGAGCTGTTGCATTCTGCACCATATCAAGGATACGCGCAATAGAACTATCCTTAAATTCTTTGGTCGTTTCAATCTCAATAACGCCATCCAGATTGATGCTTCCCGCAAAAACCTTTTCGCCTTTTGCAATGGTATCGGGTTTGCTTTCGCCTGTCAAGGCTGCGGTATTGAATGAGCCTTTGTCGGAAAGTAAAATACCATCCAAAGGAATTTTTTCGCCTACACGAACTTGGACTTTTTCGCCAATTTCAACGGTTTCGGGATTTACGGAAACATAATTGTTGTCCCGATAAACCAAAGCTTCATTAGGTCTTACATCGAGCAAGGCTTTGATATTGCTTTTAGCTTTATTGACTGCTGCATTTTGGAACAATTCGCCAACCGCGTAAAATAGCATTACTGCAACGCCTTCGGGATATTCGCCAATGGCAAATGCTCCGATGGTTGCGATGGACATCAATAAAAATTCGGTAAAGAAATCGCCGTTTATGATGCTGTTCCATCCTTCCTTCATCACAGGAAAACCTACTGGAAGATATGCTACGGCGTACCAAACAATGCGTATCCAATCTTTGAAGAAAGCCACATTAAAGTAATCCATCGCAATACCAATAATCAGCATCGTAAAACTGAAAATTGCTGGTAGATAGGTCTTAAATTTTCCTACACTTTCTGGGTCGCTATGACTATGGCCATCGTCGTGGCTGTGTTCTCCTTTATGTTCTTCGGTATTGATATCCCGAAGATTTTGTTTTTTCTTGCTCATATTTCTTCATTTATTATTGAATTACTACTTTTTTAGCTTATAAAACTCGTATATTCTATAAGCTAACAACAACTTTTACTTTGCTGGATTGGTGGGCAAGGAACTGTACCGTATGAACAATAAACACAACAATCTCCATCTTTTGGTTTGAGAACCGTCTTGCAATTCTCACATTCGTAAAAGAATTGGCAAGCATTTGTAGGCATCTCTTCTACTTTTTTATGTCCACAAATTGGACAGGTGATTTCCGATTCTAACTTGACTTCCATTAGTTTTCTTTTTTGTCGGTTACTTTATAACCTGTTGAGTTAATTACTTTCTCAATTTCCATTTCATTAGATTTGGTCCTGTCAAATTCAATGATGGCGTTTCCATTTTCGTAGGACGCTTTTGAGTTTACAATTCCGTTGAGTTTATTTACTTCGTGGATGACGTGCTCTTCACAACTTGCACAGGTCATTCCCTTGATTTTAAATTCTGTTGTTTTAATATCCGCTTTGTCAACTACGATTATTTGTTTTTCTGTGTTTGGGTAAAAAATTCCTGAATAGTATGGAAAAGCCAACATTACAATTGCAAAGCCGGTTACGATTACCAAAAAAGTTTTTGACTGTATGAATTTTGGTTTCCCTGTCTTGCCGGCAGGCAGGTCGTCCGCATCGCATGCACAGTCAATTTCCTTTTGAGTTCCGATAGCTATCGGAATCAGTTTTTGATACCAAGCAAAACCAAGAACTAAAATGGTCAGTCCTATTAAATAAGGTCTAAATGGTTCTATCCAAGAAAATGTAGAAGCAATTCCGCTTGTTCCTGCAATGAGTGCCAACACAGGTGTAATGCAGCATAATGAAGCTGTAATAGCGGTGAGCAATCCTGTTCCAATTAATTTATTTTTCATTAGAATTATATTTAACAATTACAAATGTGCGACATAATACAGTGCAATGGAGGTGCAATAATTTCTAACCTCTCAAGTCATAATACCATTCTTCTGCGCTTATGATTCCTTCTGATAGAGCCTCTTCTGCTGAAATATCCTTTTTTTCAATAAGCTTTTTAGCAAAGGCCAGAGCTTTTGCACGTACCACAGGATTTAAGGCGTCAAGGTCAGTTTTAAAATCTTCGAACATCCAGTCCATAGCATTAATTTAGTGGTTGAACAATTCATTTTCTTCTATGCCTTCTACCTCTTTTCTGGGTCTTTTATCCAAAAAATAATCGAGTATTATCCCCACTATTATTGCACCGACGAAAGCGACGTAAACCACCCCTTCATATTGAATTATTAAGGTTAGGCTAACCAGTATGGCCAAAATGGGCAGTACCGGAACCTTGCCAATTGACAATGGTACTCTAAAAGGTCTGTTCTGTTGCGGTTCTCTAAAACGTAAAACAATGAGGGCAATATTTACGGCTACAAACACAAGCAACGCACCTAATGAAGACATCCCAGCGACAATTTTTATATCTCCCAATAGCAAAAAACAACCCACCGCAGCCATAACCACAATTGTGGTTACCCAAGGTACTTTTTGTGCATTTACTTTGGTCATAAATTTTGGAAGTTCGCCCACGACTGCCATTCCGAACAATAACCTACTTATGGAAATGATACCGCTAAACGCAGCATTCGCTGTAGCAAAGAGTGCGGCAACCGCCAAGACTATTGGTAGCCACTCGTTAAGGTTGGATGCCGCCAAGGACAATGGCGAATCTACCTTTGAAATAGCTAAAGGATCGGCTATGTTGAGTACCGTAAAAGAAATGAGTAAATAGAAGATGGTGGTAATAACCATTGTCAACAAAAAGGCGCGAGGAATGGTTTTTCCTGGGTTTTTAACCTCCGAACCTAAAGATGCCATATGCTCAAAACCTGTATAGACAAAAAACAAAGTCGCCGTGGCCGCAAGTGTCCCAGAGAATGAGTTTATTTGAAAAATTTCAGCTTTTGGCAGGCCTGTTTCTTTAAGGCCTATAAAAATAAGAATGAGCAAACCCAACAATTGGATACTGACCATTATAATATTTGCAGTAGATGATTTCTTAATTCCTGTAACACTTATCAGGGCAAGCAGCAGCAGTACACCATAGCTTATCAATAATCCCGGTACTTCAAAAAAGGTATTGAAATATCCCGAAAATGCCAATAGTACGGCTGCAATTGTTGCAGAGCTATGGAAAGCAACGGTCCAACCCGTAAGGAAGGAAGGAATGTCGATTTTTGGAAATGCTTTCCTTACAAATATAAATTCCGCACCAGCATTTGGGTAGGTAGATGATAATTCGGCATAGGACATTGCAGAAATACTGGCTGCAACTGCTGCAAAAATAAAGCTCAACCAAAGGTCAGTTCCTGCCTGTCCAGCTGCCGCGCCAATAACGGTATATATTCCTGCGCCCACAATTGTGCCAACGCCATAAAACGTAAGTCGAAGCGTACCCAAGGATTTTTTTAGTTCTACCATAATATTTTTTAAGTTAGAGAAGGTGGAAGAAACCTGAACCTGACCATTGGGCGCAAGGGTTCAGAGTTCTGGAACTCCCACCTAATATTTTTGCCTGCATTTCTCACATACGCCTTTCAATACAAGGTTCACATTGTTTATTTCATAATCGTTTGGCAAGCTGTCTTCCGATATTTTATTTGGTAAACAGATTGTTTTCTTACAACCGGTACAATGAAAGTGCATATGTAAATCTGTACCATATTTACCTTTGGCATTTTCATCAGAAATCGCATATTTTGCCACTCCGACTCCATCATTAATCTGATGAATTAGCCCTTTATCCTCAAAAATCTTTAGGCTGCGATAAAAGGTAGTTCTGTTTGCTGTTTTATTGGTTTCGCTCTTTTGAACAAAGGTCTTCTTCAAATCGGTAAAGGACACGGCACTTTGTTTTCTTTTCAGGAACTTGTATATCTTCGACCTCATTTGAGTAGGTCGAATACCGTGATGTGACAATATTTTTTCCGTTTTGGTCATTTTAACCTTTTCAAAACCAACCCTTTTTTATTAAATTTATTTTTTATATGCCAAAAGTCGCAATGCATTGAATACCACCAGAAGGGTAGAACCTTCGTGTATCACAACGGCAATACCAATATTAGCCCAACCAAGTATAGTAGCTGGAATAAGCAGGGCCACAATACCAAGACTTACCCAGAGATTCTGCTTTATGATTGTTTTTGCCTTCCTGCTCAGGCCTATGGCAAAGGGCAGGGTCTCCAATTTATCGGCCATTAGGGCAATGTCCGCAGTTTCCAAGGCCACATCACTACCCGCTGCGCCCATTGCTATGCCAACGGTACTGTTCGCCATTGCAGGGGCATCGTTCACACCGTCGCCTACCATTGCGACTTTGGATTCCTGCTCTTTTAATTTTTTAATGGCATCAACTTTTTCCTCCGGTAACAGGCTTCCCCAGGCATCGGTCAACCCAATTTCTTTAGCAACGGCATCGGCAACCTTTTGATTATCCCCGGTTAGCATTATCATCCGCTTGATACCGATTTCCTTTAATTTTTTAAGTGTTTCCTTGGCAGCTTCCCGTGGGGTGTCCATCAAGGCAATAATACCGATGTATTCTTGATTTCTGCGAATAAGCATCGTGGTATTTCCGCCACCTTCCAACTCTCTAACTTTGGATGTTACTTCTTCGGATGGTTTATCGCTGTCCAAATCTTCATATAGGGCAAGATTGCCAACATAGATTTGGTCATTTCCCAAGGATGCTTTAATACCTTTTCCAAGAACGGCTTCCAATTCTGATGCATCGGGAATTTCAGTACCTTCCAAACGTTCCTTTCCATCGCGAACCACGGCTCTGGCCAAGGGATGGTCGCTCAAGTTTTCAACAGCAACTGCTATTTTTAGTAGTTCGTTTTCTTCAATGTTTCCAAGCGGCACGACCTTGGTAAGTTTGGGTTTTCCTTCAGTTAGTGTGCCTGTTTTATCAAAAGCAATCGCGGTCAATTCGCCTAAATCTTCAAGTGGACGACCACCTTTTATAAGTACACCGCCCCGTGCTGCCCGTGCCACACCACTCAATACCGCACTCGGAGTCGAAATTGCCAAGGCACAGGGACTAGCGGCAACCAGTACGGCCATCGCCCTGTAGAAGCTTGCGCTGAAAGGTTCATCTATTACCAAAAAGGCAAAGAGCAGGATACCAACCAGTATCAGTACGGATGGCACAAAGTATTTTTCAAATTTATCTGTCAGAAGCTGCGTAGGCGACTTTTGGGTCTGTGCCTCGTTGACCAGTTTGACCAGTCTGGATAGGGTAGAATCCTTGGCTTCTTTGATGACCTTTATTTCCAACGTGCTATTACCGTTGATAGTTCCAGCAAACACGCGGTTTTCGTCCTTGATATCATCGTCTGGCGAATAGTCCCTGCTCGTATCTTCCACGGGAAGTTTGTCCACGGGTACACTTTCCCCGGTAATAGGTGCCTGGTTTACACTGCTTTTTCCATTGACCACGACGCCGTCTGCGGATATTTTACTATTGGGCTTGACTACTATAATATCGCCAATAGTCAATTCCTCAATTCCAACTTCTTCGGTCTTACCATCTTTTTTGAGCAATGCTGTTTTTGGTGCAAGGTCTGCAAGCGCGGCAATGCTTTTTCTTGCCTTGTTCATTGCATAATGTTCAAGGGCGTGCCCCAAACTAAACAGGAACAGCAACAAGGCACCTTCTGCCCATTCGCCCAGAGCAGCGGCACCGATGGCGGCAACCAACATCAAGAAGTCGATTTCAAAACCACCTTTGGCCACGGTTTGTATGGCCTCTTTCGCCGTAAAGTACCCTCCAAAAAAGTAAGCACCGATGTATAGGGATAAGCTGACCCAATCCGGTATTGATGCTACGTAAGAAAGCCCGAACCCGATACCGAGAAGTGCCCCACAGATAATGGAAAAAATAAGCTCCGTATTTTTACCTAAAATCCCACCGTGGGCGTGCTCTTCTCCTTCCTCGTGGGTCTCGCCCTCCTTGTGCTCGTGGCCCTTTGTGGAAGTTTGCTCTTTAGTATCTTCCTTCTTTGAACGTTCCTGTTTTTTTTTTTTTTTTTTTTTTTGATTATTTTCGTTTGAAGAACTTCGCTGAACCTGAAGGTCTTCCTTTTCAATTTGTTTGCTTATTTCATCAAAATTTGTTTGCTTTTTATCAAACTCAAGTCGTACCATTCCAGAGGCCGAAACGGAAGCCTCCAAAACCCCATTGATTGCCAAAAGGCTTTTCTCTATGGTGCGTGCGTGCCTTGTATGTCTGATTCCTTTAACCTCTATGAGCAAATGCCCGTATTTTTCGGTAATCTCGGCACCTGTCCGTTCTGCGAGAGATTGAATGCGGTCTATGGAAATAATATCGGGGTCATAATGAAAACAGAGCTGTGGCGTGGCATCTTCTTTTGTATCGGCAACGTGCACTTTTTCAATACCCTCTTTAGCCTGTAGTTCTTGAATAAGCCTTTCAACACAATTATCTTTTTCGTTTGGAACTTGCGGTAGGATAACTGGAATTTTTAGTTGTATTTTTTTCATTTTTTACTATTTTTTTTTATCCATTCTTTGGCATCGTCTTTTTCTTCTGGCTTATAAAATTTTATATGAGCTTCTGAAAAAGGAAGCAATGCCTCGGTAAATTGCTCCTGCCATTTAACGCTACCCACTAAGGCAACACGCTTTAAATGCGTTTCATTCGGAAGATTTAATTCAATTCCCTTCCAATATGCGTTTGCCGTCCAGCCTTCAAAATTATGCATTTCGATGTACCAAGAAACTTCCTGATATGCAGTTATATGTTCTGTTAAGACCGGTATCAAGTTTTCATAATCCTTGGCATCCAGCTTATTCTCTGCCACCATATATACAGTAGCCTCTTTTTTATAGATTGTTATCATTGCTCACTATTTATAAATGATAATTGAATTTAAAAACCAAACGTTTAATCCAGATTGTCGCTGCATTTTTCGCAAATGCCCTTTACCACCAAGTTGATATCCTCGGTAATATAGCCATCAGGTAAGTTGATATGGGGGATTTTATGCTCTGTTAAACAGACCGTTTCATTACATTTGTTGCAATGAAAGTGTAAATGAAGGTCGTTGCCGACCTCGCACTCACAATTTTCTTCGCAAAGGGCATATTTTATAACACCTGTCCCATCCTCGATTTGATGTACAATACCTTTTTCTTCAAACGTTTTTATAGTTCTAAACAGAGTGCTTCTTTCACTGACCTTAAAATCCTTTTCCAAATCGCCAAGACTGATGGCCACCTTTAATTCCGCCAAACGTTTATAAGTCATCAAGCGCATAGCCGTAGGTCGTATCCCTTTGCTTTCCAGTAGTTGGACTATTTTTTCCATTTGTACTAAAGTGTTTTATAGGTCGTACCGTTTTAAGGAATCTCCAGTCTTAATCTGAAAGGCGTCTTCAATATCCGACAAATAAATAATGCCGTCAGCAGGTTCTTCGGTTTTGGCGTTGGCTATAATTGTGTCAATAGCCGCTTGGGCTTCCTCATTTTGACAAACCAATTCCAGCTTGACCACAGGACTATTTGTCACGTAAAAATCCAGCGATGGTCTTGCTCCTTTAGCCTTAAATGCTCCCGTACCTTCTGCTTGTGAAAGGGTCATACTTTTAAATCCATTATCTGATAGTGCTTCAATGACTCTTTGGATTCGGTTCGGTTTTACAAATGCTTTTATTTCTTTCATAATATAAATTTTTAAACTTGTATTAATAGATTTTGAACCGAGCCTGTTTTCTAATTTTTAACTAACTAAATTAAGACGATAAACAAACCCGGAATCAAAACCTTTGATTATTATTGAATTAATGTCCGTGCTCCAGTTCGCCTTTAATCATTTCCGAAGACAGGTTATAAGCTCCTTTGATGACAACTTTGGCATCCTTTGAAACTTCGGCAGGAAGATTGACTTCAACAAAGCCTAAATCAGTAATACCGACCGTTACGGATATCATTTTAAATTTCATTTTGCCCGCTGCCATTTCTTCATCTTCATCCAAAATGAAAATGAATGATTGCTCGCCTTCTTTTATAATGGCAGCTTCGGGGACGGCAAAACCCTTTTTCTCGCCCTGCACTATTCGTCCTTGTACGTACATACCCGGCAATAGGTTTTTATCCTTGTTTTCAATATCTGCCAGAACTTCCAAGGCTTTTGGGTCGGTGTTGAAGGTTTTACCCACAGACCGAACGGTTGCTTTAAGCAGTTCACCTGGACGAGAGGCCGTTGAAAAATATATCTGTTGCCCTTTCTTGATTTGCTTTATGTCCTTCTCATATATTTTGAAGTTGACATAAATCTTTGAATTATCGCTTATTGAGAACATTTTGGATTGTTGCGCCACGTAATCGCCAAGGCTAATCATTACTTCATCCACATAGCCACTTATGGGTGTGGTAATGGGAACAGCGGAATATATTTGGCCTTCAGCTACTTTGTCAGGATTGATGCCCAACAGTCTCAATTGGGACCGCAAACCATTGACGCTGGATGTTGTGGAACGAAATTTTGACTGCGCCATCTGGAATTCCTTTCCAGAAGAAACACCATTATCATAAAGGGTCTGCTTACGTTCAAAGTCCTGTTTCAAAAAGACCAGTTCATCATTTTTTTCCTGATAATCTTGTTGCATTGCAATGATATCAGGGTGTTCTATATATGCCAACACCTGTCCTTTGCTTACGTTATCTCCGGGTATTACTTTTATGGAACTCACATTTCCACCAACAAACGGACTGATGTTCGCCTTGTCCTGTGGGAAAAGCTCCAACGTACCTGTTACTTTAATGTTGTTCCCTAAATTCCGTTCCTCCAAAGGTTTCATTTCCAAACCGATGGTTTCGGCCTGTTGTTTTGTAAGTTCGACAACGCCTTCTTCCTCGCCGTGCGCATCTTCTCCACCAGATTCGGTTTTTGATACGCCTTCAGCTTCGTTATGTCCAAGTTCAGATTTTTGGGCATCATTACAACTCATAAACATAAGTGTAAATAGTACGGTACTTGCTAATAGTATATTCTTCATTTTTATTTTTTTAATATTATAGATTGCCTAACTGATATTGTACCTCAATAGACTGCTGGTTATACTGATTGATGTATTGTAAATGGGTTTGTTTAATGCGGATGGCACTATTGAGAATGGTGATGTAATTGACATAATCTATTTCGCCCTCTTTAGAAGCCAGTTCCGCAGTGGTAATTTGTTCATCTGCCAAAAGCAATGCGCCTTCTTCGTAATACTGCAATATGTTTTTCGTTTTATCAAGTGATTTGAACAATTGCGACACCCTGCTTTCGGTTGTTACCTTTTGCTCCAAATATTGACTCTCTGCTACCATTACATCTGCCTTGGCTGCCTTGACTCTTGACTTCTGCGGAAAAAACCATAACGGAATACTAATACCTGCTTGATAGGTATTAAACCCTGAAACATCATCCACAACCTGCCTACCATACGATAAACTGAATTTTGGTAGGAATTGCGATTTTTCAACGCCCACATTTGCTTTACTTACTTCGGCATTCTGCCACGCA
>NZ_DATJCA010000182.1:0-24667 GCF_035515035.1 Gelidibacter sp.
CAGAAACATCCGCACCATAATACCCAACACTCTTGTCTGGTTCATGGATGACGACAATACAGGAGTATTTTGGATTATCTGCAGGGAAAAATCCAGCAAATGAGGAGATATAACTTAATTTATCCTTATTGGCATAATCCTTTTGACAGGTTCCTGTTTTTCCTGCCATAGAGAAATTTGGCGAATACAATTTGCTTCCCGTACCGCGCTCCACAACGTTTTCTAGGAGTTTTTTAACTTTATCAACGGTTTCTTGAGAGCAGATTTTCGGATTGATGACTTCTTTTTTGAAAGGCACAATCGTTTTATCAAATTCTCTGACTTCACGCAGAAATTGAGGTTTTACCATTTCGCCATTATTGGCAATGGCATTATAGAATGTTAAGGTTTGTAGAGGCGTAAAGGAAACTCCATAACCATAGGCCATCCATTGCAATGCAATCCCACTCCAACGCCCGTTCTTAATTCTAGGATCCGGAATAATAGGTTCTGGCTCTCCAATAATTGGCAAATCCAACCGATTGTTCAAGTTCATGGCGTACAAACGATCTACGAATTTACTGGGCTGATCTTTATAAGCCTTATCAATTGCCGCCACAATTGCCGTGTTTGAGGACACCTCAATAGCTTTGGCAATGGTTATTTTTCCATAGCCGCCATGCTTAGAATCCCTTACTTTTTTACCATAATAACTCAACACGCCTTTTTGTGTATCGACAACATCACTGGTATCAATCACCTTGTCTTCCAAAGCCGCAGTTATGGCCATGATTTTAAAGGTAGAACCAGGTTCACTGCTTTCTCCCACGGCATAATTTAAGCGTTCATAATAATGGCCATCTGAATTCCGACCCAGATTGGAAATGGCTTTAATCTCACCGGTTTTGGTCTCCATGACAATGACAGACCCATGATCGGCTTTATATTTTTCGAGCTGCTCCAATAAAGCATGATGGGCAATATCCTGGATATTGACATCTATTGTCGTGTAAACATCATAGCCATCTCTTGGCTCAACTTCATTATAATCGGTAATGGGTTTCCATTGGCCTTTGCCAATTTTTTGTTTCATGCGATGGCCGTCCGTTCCTCTTAAATACATTTCGCCAAAAGCACCGTCAATTCCCGCCCTCACATAATGGCCGTCTTTATCTTTACGCTCATAACCAATAGATCTCTGGGCAATGCCACCCATTGGGTGTTCACGTTTTGTGGTTTGTTCCACAATGAGACCCCCTCTAATGGCGCCGAGATTTAATAATGGAAAATTCCGAATGCGCGCATAATCCGTGTAACTAATATTTCTTGCCAGTAAAAAATATCGGTTTTTGTTAGCTCTGGCTTTACGCAGCTCCTTTTCATAATATCCTGAAGATTTTCCGGAATATTTGGATAAAGAGTCACTTAATGGCTTCAGGAGGCTCTCAAAGGTTTTACTTGTTGGGGTTAAGGCATCGAAACGGATATCATATTTTGGGATGGATGTTGCCAATAAACTGCCATCAGACGCATACACATTTCCGCGATTGGCAGGAATGGTATCATTCTTAACCGTTCGTTTTTCTGCCAAGTCACGGTATTTATCGCCATGCACCATCTGAATGGTAAATAACTTAAATACCACGGCCAGTGCAAAGACAAACATAATGCCTGCTACAAAATACAATCGGTTCAATATGTGCTTTTCAGTAACTGCCACTTAATTCTCTTGCGATTTAACTTTTATTTTCTTTGGCGGATTTGGAGACGGCGCAATCCCCTTTTCGGCCATTTTTTGGACAATTCCAGATTCCATTTTAAGGCGCATCAACTTTGATCTCCCATCTACAAAAGCCGAACGCCATTCTTTCACTTCATTATTCAAGCGTGCTATATCATGGACTTTTTGGTCTGCACTGTGCGAACTTGCAATCATGACAATCGCAAGCACAGAAATAAAAATGATGATTCTCCAATTCTTGAAGGAATCATCACTGACCAAAAACTTACCTCTTAATATGTGATAGATATTGTTTTTCATCTTATTTCTTGCAAAAGCAGGAATCTCTTTTAGTTCAACTTGTCTTTTTAAACTTACAAGGTTTTAAAAATCTTGCAGTCTAACTGATCTAACCTTTGAGGTTACTTATAATTTTTCTGCAACACGAAGTTTCGCACTTCGTGCTCTGTTATTCTCTTTTATTTCAGCTTTTGATGGCACAATCAATCCGCCAACTTTTTTCATGGGCACTTCAAAATTCCCATAAACATCACGCTCAGGCTCTCCTTCAAACATGCCGTTTCTTATAAAACGTTTCACCAATCTATCCTCTAACGAATGGTAGGAAATGCAACTCAAACGACCTCCTTTTTTTAAAACTTCAGGCGACTGAAGCAAGAATTCCTTTAAGGCCTCAATTTCTTGGTTGACCTCTATCCGAATGGCCTGAAAAATTTGCGCCAGTACTTTATGTTCGTTTTTATGTTTGACAAATTTCTTTAAGACCTCCTTTAATTGGTCGCTGGACTTGATTTCATTTGTTGCACGCTCCTCAACAATAGTCCTTGCCATTGCGGGAGCTTGCCGTAACTCACCGTACTGGAAAAGCACTTCTTTAATTTGCTCTTCGTCATATTTGTTGATGACATGGAAGGCAGATAACTTACTGTCCTGATTCATCCGCATATCCAGATCTGCTTCAAATCGTGTTGAAAACCCACGTTCTGCTACATCAAACTGATGCGAAGACACACCAAAATCCGCTAAGATCCCATCCGCTTCCTTGGCTCCATAAAATCGCAAAAAGCGTTTTAAATATCTGAAGTTCTCGTTAATCAAGGTGAAACGCGGATCGTCAATGGTATTCAATAGAGCGTCTTTATCTTGGTCAAAAGCGAATAGTTTTCCTTTTGGTCCCAAGCGGTTTAAAATCTCCCGACTATGGCCTCCACCACCAAATGTCACATCTACATACACGCCATCTGGCTTGATGTTCAATCCATCTACCGCCTCTGTAAGTAAAACCGGATTATGATAGTCCATTTTCGTCATCATCTTGTCCCATGACCTCCTCGGCTAAATCTGCAAAATCATCAGCCGCATCGTCTATAGCTTGTTCATATTTATCTTTATCCCAGATCTCCACAATATTTATTGCTGAAGACACTACAATATCCTTAGAAATGCCAGAAAAAACCATCAAGTCCTTCGGAATCAACAGCCTTCCAGTAGCATCTACTTCCACTACTTTTACACCGGCGGTAAACCTTCGGATGAAATCGTTGTTTTTCTTTTTGAAGCGGTTAAGTTTGTTCATTTTTTGCATCAAAGACTCCCATTCAGTCATTGGGTACAGCTCTAAACAAGGTTGGAAAACCGCTCTTTTTAAAACAAATCCGTTTTGAAGCGAAGGCAACAACTGTTTTTTGATGGCAGCAGGTAGCATAAGCCTACCTTTGGCATCAACTTTACATTCGTATGTTCCTATTAATGAGTTCAAAAGCTATTGTTTGTTTATCTAACGACTAAGATTCAAATATATTGAAAATATTACCACCATTTACCACAATTTACCACTTTTGTTGATAAGTTTTTGATTTTGAGCGATAATTTCGATAAAAGGAAGAAAAGAGGATTAAATAAGTAGCTGTTTTTTAGAACATTAAAAAGTGGGATAAAAACATTTCTTCAGTGCAAACACTTATTGTAGAACTATTCCTTTGAAACTGACCAAAAAGAAATAAAATTTGAATGAAATAACTATATTTGTTTTTTATGATAACTACCAACCATTAATGAGACATCTCTTAAAAAAGGAAAAAAAATACAGCTATATTGAAGTAGGTGAAGGTCAACCCATTATAATTCTGCATGGACTAATGGGTGGGCTTAGTAATTTTGATGGTGTTTTAGAGCATTTTAAAGACAAGGGCTACAAAGTAATTATTCCTGAATTACCAATTTATTCGATGTCTTTATTAAAAACCAACGTACGGAATTTCGCAAAATATCTACACGATTTTATAGCCTACAAAGAATTTGAAGATGTAATTTTATTGGGTAATTCACTTGGGGGCCATATTGGACTTTATCATACAAAACTCTATCCAGAAAAAGTAAAAGCACTTATAATTACCGGAAGTTCAGGACTGTACGAAAGTGCCATGGGCGGTGGCTACACCAAACGTGGGGATTATGAAGTGATCAAGAAAAAAGCACAGGACGTTTTTTATGATCCTGCAGTGGCGACGAAAGAAATTGTGGACGAAGTTTATGAAACGGTCAACGACAGAAATAAACTGATCAAAACTTTAGCAATAGCCAAAAGTGCCATCCGACATAATATGGCGAAAGATTTGCCCAAAATGAATCTGCCGGTATGTATCATTTGGGGGAAAAACGATATTGTGACCCCTCCTGAAGTTGCGGTAGAATTTCATGAACTTTTACCAGATTCCGACTTGTATTGGATCGATAAATGTGGCCATGCTGCCATGATGGAACATCCTGATGAGTTCAATGCCATCCTTGCCGAGTGGTTGAACAAAAGAGGGCTTTAAAGTTGAAATTGAAATTGATGAACTAGGCGGGGGATGGAAAGAGTTATGCGGGGTGAGTGGTGAGTGAGTGCTGATGTGCGATCACCTAAAACCGAGAACTACCGCCAACGCAGACTGCTGACAGCTGACTGAAAACTGCCAACTGAAAACTGCCACTTGAAAACTAAAAACCGCTGACTAAAAAAATCCAACAAACATGATTATTAAAACTGCCGAATTTATAATGAGTAACTCTGATGTGTCCAAATGCCCAAAGGATACATTGCCAGAATACGCATTTATTGGGCGTAGTAACGTTGGCAAATCATCATTGATAAACATGCTCACCGATCATAAAAACTTAGCAAAAACTTCTGGGAGACCGGGTAAAACCCAACTTATCAATCATTTTTTAATCAATAAGAATTGGTTTTTGGTGGATTTACCAGGATACGGCTATGCACGAGTTTCAAAATCATCCAAAAAAAAATTCCAAAGGTTTATAACCGATTATTTTGAAGAACGACAACAATTGGTATTAGCTTTTGTTCTGGTGGATATTAGGCATGAGGCTCAAAAAATTGATCTTGAATTTATGGAATATATGGGTGAAAAGGGCATTCCATTCTGCATCATCTTCACCAAAGCCGATAAACTTAAACCGAAAGCTATAGAGCGCAACGTTGCAGCTTATATGCAAGAACTTCTCTTAACCTGGGAAGAAACCCCTAAATACTTTGTAACCTCTTCTTCCTCTGCTGTGGGCCGAGACGAAGTGCTCAATGAGATTGACAAAACAAATCAACAAATGAATGCTTTAAATAAGAATTAAGCATTGCAACCTTCTTATTATAACAAAAAAAATGCTCCAAAGTAACAACCACCTTGGAGCATTTTTTTATGAATTTCAAAAGGACTACTCCTTCATGTTGTTTACGACTTTCTTTATGGTATAAGACCCTCTCAAATCATTCAGAACATTGAGTGCCTCTTCAACGTATACATCCTGGCTTAATGCTTTGTGCCAACGATCACGCTTTTCTTTTAGAATACTGTCTGCGGCCATCAATTCATTTTCGTAAGGCAAAGAACTATATGTTAAGTTGGTTTTGTAATCTGTTAATTTCTCAAACCGCTTTGCTTCCTCCTCATTCAGTTTTAAGGCTGCCTTGTAAGTATCATATTTAAGAGAGTACTCCTCCTTATCCCTGATTTTCTTAACCCATCTTGCATTGTCATCAATAAGCTTCAACTGTTCGTTAATTGCAATTCGCGCATTACTCTTGTCAATAGCTTTTTGATAATCGGAATTGTGCTCCCAAATCTTATAATCTGTTGCAGAAATTTTATCGTAGGCTAATGGGTTATCTTGATTCTTTTCGCCCAAAGCAATATAACTGTAACGGTCTGGAACCACCACATCACTTTTTACGCCTTCCAATTGTGTTGATCCACCATTAATTCTATAGTATTTCTGTATGGTATATTTTAAGGCTCCCATATCACCGCTGGTATTGTTTCTAACCATACGATTAAGGTCCAAAACAGTCTGAACAGTTCCTTTTCCAAAAGTTTGCTTGCTTCCAATAACTAAGGCACGTTTATAATCCTGCATTGCAGCAGCTAAAATTTCAGACGCTGAAGCAGAATTCTCGTTCACCAAAATCACCAACGGTCCATCCCAGGTTATAGTTTTATCTTTATCTCTTAAAACCTCTTTTTGCCCTCCAGTTGTTTTAACTTGGACAATTGGTCCTTCCTTTATAAACAGACCGGCCATATCAATAACAGTTTGCAAAGAACCTCCACCATTATTTCTAAGATCCAAAACTAAGCCTTCAATACCTTCTTCTTTTAATCGCTCTATTTCAAGCTTAACATCTGTAGCGGCATTTCTTTTCTTATAATCTTCCATATTAACATAGAAGCCAGGCAGATTGATCACGCCAAACTTTTTATCGTCCTTAATAACCGTTGTCGATTTTGCATAAACTTCTTCCAACTCCACAACATCTCTAGTGATGGTCAAATCTTGAATGGTACCATCTACCTTTTTCACAGTTAAAATAACGTTGGTGCCTTTAGGGCCTTTAATTAATTTTACGGCATCTTCCAAGCGCATTCCTACAATGCTAACTGACGGTTCCCCATCATCTTGCTGTACTTTAAGAATTTGATCTCCGGCCTCTAGTTCGTTATTTTTCCACGCTGGACCACCGCTGATAATTTCGATGATGGTAACCACATCCATTTTCTTTTGAAGTCTGGCACCAATGCCTTCAAATTTCCCTGACATGGCCACATCAAAACGCTCTTTGTCTTCCGGTGCGTAATAGAAGGTATGTGGATCAAACTCAGCAACAATAGCATTTAAATAAACTCCAAACCAATCTTCACGTTTGCGCTCATCAATATAATCATAAAGTTCGTTTAAGGAATTCAGCGTTGTTTTTCGTGCTTCGGCCTCCAATTCAGTTAGTGATTTCTTTTCTTTCGGTTCTTTTGATTCTTTGGTCTCAGCAACATCATAATCTACCAACTCGCCTTCAACAGCAGTCATGTCCTGTACTTTTTTCTTATCAGAAAACGTATTTTCCTGTTGGGAGATCAAGTCATCATAATTGGCAATGGCCGAAAACTTGAGCTGTGTTCTCCAACGCTCTCTCATTTCCTTTTTTGAATTGACATAGGCCAGTTTCTTATATTCGGTATTGATCGTCTCATCCACACTATAATCAAAAGGGTTGGCCAAAACATCTCTGTACATCTCTTGGGACTCTTTTAATCTTTGTAGCAAACGGCCATGGGTAAGATTAAAAAATGTCAAGTCCTGATTTTTTAACTGATCGTCAATTTTATCTTTATAAGCTTCAAACTCCTTAATATCCGAGGCATAGAAGTATCTTTTAAAAGGATCTAACTGATCCAAATAAGCTCTAAAAACACTCTCTGAAAATTCGTCATTTATTTCCTTCGGACTATAATGACCTTCTTCAAGCACATACGTTATTAATTGCATCAATAATTTATCCTTATCTGGATCCTCAAAAGTTTTAGTTGTGAAACTACATGACGCAAACGCCAACATAAGCGCCAACAATAAAATCTTATAATTCCTTTTCATGATATCTTTCATATTTTTTAGTGGCATTGATAAAGTCTAAACGCGATAGACCCTTAATTATTTTTTACTAAAGTAAAAGAAAAAACCATGCCAATAAAACCATTGCCTACTAATTTTTTGTTAAACCCCCCTGAATGGGATTATAACGCCTAATTTATGTATTTTAGCAATTTAAATACGTACTGTAGAATGAATAAGAAACCACTGATTTTAGTGACTAATGATGACGGGATAACAGCACCAGGCCTAAGAGCTTTGATTGAAGTCATGAATACCATTGGCGACGTGGTGGTGGTAGCTCCTGACAGTCCACAAAGTGCCATGGGACATGCCATCACGGTCAACTCGACGCTTTACGTAGAGAATGTTAAGATAGATGATAATGCCCAAACAGAGTACAGTTGCTCTGGAACGCCAGTAGATTGTGTGAAATTAGCGGTCAAGCAAATCTTGGAAAGACGCCCAGATATTTGCGTCTCAGGCATTAACCACGGCTCAAACTCCTCCATCAACGTTATTTATTCAGGAACGATGAGTGCCGCATTAGAAGCCGGCATTGAGGGCATCCCCGCAATTGGCTTTTCTCTATGCAACTATAATTGGAGTGCTAATTTTGAAGCCTGTAAAAGTTTTATCAAAACTATTACTGAAAATGTTTTGGAGCATGGCCTTCCTGAAGGAGTGGTACTCAACGTAAATATTCCTGATTTACCAAAAGAAGAAATTAAAGGCATCAAAGTGTGCCGTCAAGCTAAGGCAAATTGGGAAGAAGAGTTTACAAAACGCCAAAATCCAAGTGGACGCGATTATTATTGGTTGGCTGGAAAGTTTGTAAACTTAGACGAAGGTGAAGACACCGATGAATGGGCTCTGGAAAATGGTTATATATCTTTAGTCCCTGTTCAGTTTGACCTGACCGCACACCACTGCATTCAAAATTTAAACACTTGGAATTTAAATGATTAAAAAAGAAGTATTTATCGGCTTTATAGTAGGATTGATTGCCAATGCCATTGGTTTTATAATAGCAATCCTCATTTTTGGAAACGGCGAAGATATCGCTATGGCATATAGACAGTCCTTAGCTCAGGGGTTTTTTAGCAAATTGGTAAGTATGGGAGCATTATTAAACCTTGTGGTATTTTTCATGTTCATCAAACAAAGACGTGACTATCGCGCTAGAGGGGTCATTATGGCCACGATAGTGGTAACGATTACTACTTTTTTATTAAATTACAACTGATAAAGACCTCCGGTTTTCTACTTGTTTTTGATCCAATAAATCACGATTCATAAAAAATGAAATACTATATTATTGCTGGCGAGGCCTCCGGAGATTTACATGGTGCCAACCTCATGAAAGCATTACAAAAACAAGATGTCAACGCGCAATTTAGGTTTTGGGGGGGTGATCTAATGGAAAAAGTCAGTCCTACTCTGGTAAAACATTATCGTGATTTGGCCTTTATGGGATTTTTGGAAGTGGTCATAAATTTAAAAACCATCACCCAAAACCTTAGCTTTTGTAAAGCTGATATTGAAAGTTACGAGCCGGATGTCATCATCTTTATTGACTATCCGGGCTTTAACTTACGCATTGCCAAGTGGGCAAAACAAAAAGGCTATAAAACCCATTATTATATTTCTCCTCAAATCTGGGCCTGGAAAGAGAACAGGATTCACGCAATAAAACGTGATGTTGATAAGATGTATGTCATCCTGCCTTTTGAAAAAGACTTTTATGAAGATAAGCACAATTATCCCGTAGAATTTGTGGGCCATCCATTAATTGATGCCATTGCGGACCGACACCAAGTGAGCGAATACGACTTTAGGGCCAAACGTGGCCTATCTGACAAACCCATCATCGCTCTATTGCCGGGCAGTAGGAAGCAGGAAATACGAAAAATGCTTACAGTTATGCTCAGCGTGGTCAAGGATTTTGAAGACTATCAATTTGTAATTGCCGGTGCCCCAAGCCAGGATTATGAGTTTTATAAAACATTCATTAAAAATGAAAACATTTCCTTCGTCAATAATAAAACATACGATCTTTTGAGCTTGTCTACCGCTGCGTTAGTGACGTCTGGAACAGCAACTTTAGAGACTGCCCTGTTTAAAGTACCAGAAGTAGTTTGTTATAAAGGCAGTTGGCTCTCCTATCAAATTGCCAAACGCGTCATTAATTTAAAGTACATTTCTTTGGTGAATTTGATCATGGATAAACCAGTCGTGACCGAATTGATTCAGGATGATTTTAATAAAAAACGTCTCAAAAAGGAGTTACAGGCAATTTTACAACCCGAAAAAAGAGAACAGCTTTTTATGGATTATTTTCACTTGGAGAAGAAACTGGGCGGAAAAGGTGCGAGTGAAAAAACCGCAAAACTCATTTATGAAGACGTTAAAAACAGTAAAAGACCTTAACTTTTTATAAATAATTTATACTTTCGGAATTCCATCAGCGTTTAATGAACACGTTGTTATTGCCAAAATATGGCGTTAACTTTATTTATTTTAAAAAATCATATTTGACCTTATGAAAAAGATTGCCCTAGCCCTTCTTTTAGTGATCACTTTTAGCAGCTGTAATTCTTCTAAAACCCTGGTGACAACGAAAACCAGTACAATCAAATCCGAATCCAATCATTTAAAACAGGTCTCAAACCTCATCCTCCCAACTCAAATTAACAGTGTTGAACTATCACCAGTCGATTTAACACCTATTAATTTGACTATTAAAAGCGAACTTCCAAAACCTACCGAAACCCTAGCCAAAAGAATTATAGATTATGCCTTTGCGTTTGATGGGGTACGATACAAGCGTGGGGGCACAACAAAAGATGGCATGGATTGCTCAGGACTTGTGGTCACTACTTTTGACAAGGAAAATATTTCTTTACCAAGATCCTCAAGAGACATGGCACTAACCGGCAATTCCATTAATCTAGAACAGGTCAGCACAGGCGATCTTTTATTTTTTGCCACACGTAAAAACAGTAAAACCATCAGTCATGTAGGAATTGTCACGACCGCTAGAGATGGTTTTGTTGAATTTATTCATGCAAGTACAAGCAATGGTGTGATAGTTTCCAATTTGGCAGAAAAATATTGGTACTTTGCCTTCGTACAGGCAAGACGCGTTATATAACTAATCCCAATTTAATAACTGGCTTTTTGCTCAAAGTTATAATAATTTAATATTTTTATAAAAAATCACCTTTCTACCGATGAAAAAGATTGCCCTACTCCTTCTTTTATTGATCACTTTTAGCAGCTGTAAATCCTCTAAACGGGTTATAACGACCAAATCAAAGACCGCGAAAATCGATTCTAGGTCTAAAAAATCGGTGAATAATCCCAAAGCAGATAACGTTGTAGATTATGCATTTAAATTTGACGGGGTGCGATATAAATATGGTGGCACCACTAAAAAAGGGATGGACTGTTCTGGTTTGGTCGTCACCTCCTTTAACAGCGAAGACATTCCATTGCCAAGATCTACTTCAGAAATGGTACATGCTGGAGACTGGATTGATTTAAAGGAAGTTACCAAAGGTGACCTCCTCTTTTTTGCCACAGCAAAGAATAGCCGCCGTGTCAACCATGTTGGCATCGTAACGGACGCATTTAATGGAAACGTAGAATTCATACATGCAAGCACCAGCAATGGCGTCATAGTTTCCAATCTCGCAGAAAAGTATTGGTACTTTGCCTTCGTACAGGCTAGACGCGTTTTATAGTCCTTATTTTTAGTAACTTAGATTCATGAAGTTACTAAATTTTGCAATCATCAAAATTACCATATGCCTCATAGTAGGCATTCTTTTTGCGCATTATTTTGACATCCACATAAGGTATATCATACCTATTACATTAATATTGATTATAATTCTTTCTGTATTTCTCATTATCGAGAAAGCGCGCTTGGTTAAATCTTTGGGATTTAGTATGCTGACCTTTTTCACATTTATGGCAATTGGTAGTTTAACTTATCAATTGCATGATCAAAGAGAATTCAAACATCACTACGCCCAACAGACTGACCTTAACATAGATTCTATAAAAACGATTACTTTCCAAATTAGAGAAGTTCTCAAACCTAGAATTAATCATGAAAAATATATTGTTGATCTTCTCCAAATAGACCACCAAGTTCTAAGAGGCAAGACACTTTTAAACGTTAAGAAGGATAGTCTTTCTCCTGCTTTTAAAGTGGATGATATTCTTATTGCCGCAACCCCTCTTCGAGACATAAATCACCCACTGAATCCCAATCAATTTGATTATAAAGCATATCTTGAAAACCAATATGTTTACCATCAAATATTTACAGATAACTCACAACTGCTAGTGTTTTCTTCTGAAGTTCATACACTTTTTGGTTACGCTGCCCAACTACGAACCCGTATCAATAACAAATTAAGGCACTACCACTTTAAGCCAGATGAACTTTCGTTAATTAATGCGTTGTTGTTGGGGCAACGTCAAGACATTAGCAATAACATATTGAACAGTTATTTCAAAGCAGGAGCCATTCATATTCTTGCAGTTTCCGGATTACATGTTGGCATTATTTTATATCTGTTAAGTTCGATGTTTAGGCCTATAGAATATTTAAGACGTGGCAGAATTATAAAAATCGTTCTAATTGTGGTCATTTTATGGGGTTTTGCAGTGGTGGCCGGACTATCGGCATCAGTGACCAGAGCGGTAACAATGTTCAGTATTGTAGCCATTGGCATGAATTTAAAACGGCCTTCCAATATTTATAATACTTTAGCCATTTCCATGTTTCTTCTGTTGCTATTCAAACCCTTATTTTTATTTGATGTGGGCTTTCAAATGAGTTATTCAGCGGTGATTGCCATCGTAAGTATGCAACCACCCATGGTGAGATTATGGCAGCCGAAATTCAAGCCCATTAAAAAACTATGGGAAATATTTACAGTTACTATGGCCGCTCAAATAGGTGTATTGCCTATTAGCTTATTTTACTTCCATCAATTCCCAGGACTGTTCTTTTTGTCCAACTTGGTTATTATTCCCGTTTTAGGACTCATTCTGGGCATGGGTATTGTTGTCATTTTTATGGCTCTAATGAATATCCTTCCATTTTGGTTGGCAAATGTTTATGGAGGCATAATCAGCGTTATGAACAGTTTTGTGCGGTGGGTTTCTCTTCAAGAGAAGTTTATATTCAATGACATCCCGTTTAGTATATTAAAAGTCCTAAGCTTATACTTTTTGATAATGACCTCGTTTTTTCTATACAGAAAGCTAAGTTTCAGGAGATTTACTGCAGCGATGTTATCCATAATGATATTTCAGTCAGTTTTGATTTTCGAAAAACAGAAGCATCAGTCGGAAGAATTCATTGTTTTTCACAAGAGTAGATTTAGCATGATTGGACTAAAAAAGAATACGGCTTTAACGCTTTCACATAATCTTGATAGCGTCAGTGTTGCCAAAGATCATATCATCAGGAATTACAAAATTGGAAATTCGATTACTGCCATAAAGGAAGACAGCTTAGAAAGCATTTACCTATTTCACAATATAAGATTTCTGGTTATTGACAGCTTAGGAATCTATAAAATACCAGAGTTCAATCCGGACTATGTGATTCTGAGGAATTCACCAAAAATAAATCTGAACCGCTTATTGGATTCGATAAAACCTCAATTAATTATTGCAGATGGCAGCAATTATAAAAGCTATCTTAAACGATGGGAACTTAGTTGTTTGCAACAAAACATCCCCTATCATTTAACGGGTAGAGAAGGCGCTTTTGTGGTGAAAAATGAATAGTTACAGTGTATTCTGTTTCACACAGACGTCATGCCGGACAGGAAGATCTCGTAGATTTTGTCAGAGATTTCTAAAGGCATAAAACAAAAAAGCCCTTTTCACTTAAACAGTAAAAAGGGCACTTTCCATTATAGGAAAACAGGTAAAGGCTAAAGACAAAATTTTCATACAGATCTTGCCGGTTAAAACATTCATACCAAAAAAAATATGCTTATAAAACAAGCTATATCTACCCCTTAAATTCAGGTTTAAAAGCAGTATAGAATGCATTGAAATCTTCTTGCGTTTTTATTTCTTTATGCTTATCGGTCCGGAACATCTTAAGGTACAACTCCAGTTGCTGCGGATTCTGATAACCTCTTAGAGGCGTAATAACATCGCCATTTTCATCAAAAAATACGATTGTTGGATAGGCGCTTACCTGAAGCGCATAGGTTAACTCGTGCACACTATTTCTCCGGCTGGCCATTTCGGGCTTATAACCTTTATTGGCATAGGTAGCTCCTTTATAGTGGATGACATCATTACCTTCCGCATCAAATTTTACGGCGTAATAATTATCATTGACATATTTGGCCACATCACCATTTTGGAAGGTGTTTTTGTCCAACATCTTACACGGTCCACACCAATTGGTATAAACGTCCATCATGATTTTTTTAGGTGTCTTTTTTTGGAGTTTTAACGCTTCTTCAAAAGTGACCCAATTTATTTGTTGGGCAACACTATTAAAGGACATTGACAAGGTCACTACCATTATAAATGCGAACTTCTTCATTTCAATCTTTTTTTTTGCAAATCTAGGTGGAAACTACAAAAAATGCTCCAAAGTTGACCCCTTTGACGTTTATTTAACAAATCATTCAACTATCGTACCCCGTGCATCAGTTTCTTGAGTACCGGATTCAACACCATCGAAACAAAACCAACAGCAATAGGGACTACAGCGAAAATCAAAAAGAAGGTCCCCAAGGAATACTCTGCTGAGATTTTATCAATCATCCCGCCCATAGTGTTTGCCAATTTCTGACCCACTGCAATTGCCAAATACCAAACCCCAAACATAAATCCAATCATTCGGGCGGGTACTAATTTGCTCAAATAGGACAATCCCAAGGGCGACAAACAAAGCTCACCCATGGTATGGAACAAATAGGCCAATATCAAGAAAATCATACTTACCGAGGCCGTTTTAGCTCCAGAAGGGATGTCAGAGGCGCCATAAGCCAAAACTCCAAATCCTACACCTAGTAAGATCAAACCAATGGCATACTTCATAGCCGCACTCGGATTGTATTTGCTCTCCCACCATTTTGAAAAAAGTGGAGCCAATGTAATAATAAAGAAGGAGTTCAAAATCCCAAACCAAGTCGCATCCACTTTTAATTCTTCAGAGAATGACTTGTCGTAAATACGGTAAATTACGAGAACCCATAGGCCAAGGAAAGCAATAGCCAACATAATATTTGACGCCCCAATGGTCTTGAAGGTCTTTTTGAAAATCAAGAAAATGACATAGGTAATGATGATTAGCGGAATGGTGGTCAATAATCCGTCAACAATTTTGAATATGGTTGCTGTATTCCCAACTAACTCGCGATTGGTATAATCACTTGCAAACAAAGTCATCGATCCGAGCGATTGTTCGAAAAATGCAAAAAAGAACACAGTGAATAGTGCAAAAATTGATACGGCGACCAACCGATCGCGAACAATGGGAATATAGCGAGAGATTCGCATTATCAGTAAAACCAAGAAGAGTATAAGTGCAGCAATGACCACCACATTTGAACCACTCATCCCCATAAGCTCAAAAGGCAACATCGTGCTTCCACCAATTTTCTCCAAGGGATCATTGAACAGATAGATCAGTCCTCCTATGGAAGATAGAATGACAAGTAGTTTATCAAAAGTAGTAAATGGGTTCAATTTTGAAGCCACCTCTACTTCCTCTTTAATAATTTGCGGATCAGAGACGTCCTCATTATCATGGAACACCACCTCAATCTTCTTTGAAGGTGCTGCACCAATTTTTCCAAAGATTTTGTGCGCCAATAAAAATTGAAGCATCCCCAAAAACATAAAAATTCCAGCCAGACCAAATCCGTATGCCCATCCGTAATTTTCAGCTAAGTATCCACAAAGCATCATCCCAAAGAAAGCTCCAGCATTGACACCCATATAGAAAATGGTATAAGCGCCATCTTTTTTAGACTCTCTTGTTTTGTACATCTCTGAAATAATAGAGGTAATGTTTGGCTTAAAGAACCCTGTTCCAAGAACCAATAAGGCCAAACCCAAATAAAATGACCAGGTTGTTTCCAATGCCATAGCGGCGTGTCCAAGCGTCATAATGATACAGCCTATGACCACAGCAATTCGATATCCTGTCCACTTATCAGCTATCCAACCCCCAATAATTGGAGTCAAATACAACAGCGATGCATAAGTGCCAATCAATGCGAGAGCATGCTCACGCGGCCAATCCCAACCAGGATTATCGCTCACTAAAGGGGCTGTTAAAAATAAGATCAAAAGGATACGCATTCCGTAGAAAGAAAAACGTTCCCACATCTCGGTAAAAAAGAGTATAAACAAACCTATTGGATGGCCGAGAACGGTGTCTTTAAATAGATTTTCAATATCAGTATTCATAGGGAGAATTTAAAATTAGGTGGTTCTGAAATTAAGATTTATAAGTAAGGGATTATTTAATGCCGTGCATGAGTTTTTTAATAGACGGCGTTAAAACAATAAGAATTAAACCACTGGCGATTCCTGCATAGAACAAGTATTCGTAAAGCGTGATATATCCAGCTTTTGAGGCAATAAAATTTCCTCTATCTTCAAGGCCAACACTGGCCATATCCGATATTTTTGCCGCTATAAACTCAGAACTTGCCGTGGCCAAAAACCAAACGCCCATCATAAACCCAACAATTTTTGTAGGAGACATCTTTGTCACTACAGACAATCCAATGGGAGATAAGGACAATTCACCACAGGTATGCAACAGATAGGCCAAGACCAACCAATAAGAAGCCACTTTTCCCGCATCTCCAGATAATTTTCCACCAATAACCAGCGCTCCAAATCCGAGACCGACCAATATCAAGGCATAAGCGAATTTATATGAGGTACTGGGATTTAGTTTTTTCTTATCTAGCCATACCCACAGTCGCGCAAAAGGAATGGCCAGTGTAATGATGAAAAATGCATTTAAGCCCAAAAACCAACCCGGTTTTAGTTCAAATCCAAGGACATTGAGATCGATAACCCGCTCCGCAAACAGATTGAGAGACATATACGCTTGTTCATAAAGCGCCCAAAAAACAATGGTGAATAAAATAAGGATCGTCAGGGCAATTAATCTTTCTCTGGCCACTTTGTCCAGGAATTTCACGGCATAGTAAATTATATAAGCCAGAGATCCTGCGCCCGCAACCATCAATATGACCTGAACTACAGAATGGCTTTGGACCATTTGCCAGACTACGAAAGTTCCTAGAACGGCAGAGATATAGATCCAATATTCAATTTTTAGGCCAAATTTCTTTGTGTTAATGATCTCCGGATTGAGCGGTTCGCCTTTACCTTCCAAATAAGGTTTCCCAAATACAAAGACCAGCAATCCTAAAAACATTCCAATCCCCGCGGCTCCAAAACCATAGCCCCAACCGTATTCTTCACCTAAGTAAACACAAATAATAGTGGCCAAGAGTGCGCCCATATTGATTCCCATGTAAAATATGGTAAATCCGGAATCGCGCCTAGGGTCATTTTCGGTGTAGAGCTCCCCTACAATTGAAGAAATGTTGGATTTTAGAAATCCGACTCCCATTACAATCAAGGCCAGCGAAAAATAAAAGACCTGCAAAGCGACGGTATCTCGTCTTACAACGCCGGCTACCAAGGATGCCTGATTGCCCTCATAAGCCATCCCCACGTGTCCCAACACCAATAAAACAGCTCCAAAAATAATGGCTTTCCTGAATCCGATGTACTTATCAGCAATATGGCCACCCAAAACCGGCATTGCATACACCAGTGCGGCATAACTCCCAAGAAGAAGGTATCCGTCACTATCTGAAAACAAATGGTATCGTGTGAGATAGAAGAGCAATAAAGCCTTCATCCCATAAAAGGAAAAACGCTCCCACATTTCAGTAAAAAAGAGAATGTACAATCCAACAGGATGTCCAAACAATTCTTTGTGTTTAACGGCAGCGTTATCCATAAGTATTTAATTTAAAAATTGCTACGCTAAGAAGTAAGCTTTAATGGATTCCATGCATCATCTTTTTCAAAATTGGAGTAATCAAGATCAATACGAGACCTGCGGCTGCCGGCATTATGGCAAAAATCCCAAAGAAATAAGCCAGGGAGTGTTCCTCAGCAATCCTATCAATCAATCCGCCGCCAAATCCGGCCAGCCCGTTTGCTATTCCCGATGCCAAAAACCAAAGTCCAAAAATCAGTCCTACGAATTTTTTAGGTGAAAGCTTACTGACATAAGACAAACCGACGGGTGATAAACATAACTCCCCAGTGGTATGGAAGAAATAAGCCGCAATTAACCAGATCATACTTACCGAGGCGGTTTGTGCGCCTTGTGGAATATCCTTGGCACCGTAAGCCAAAACAGCGAAGCCAACGCCAACCAAAATCAAGCCCAGTGCAAATTTAATAGGGCCTGCCGGATTCCATACTTTTTCCCACATTTTACTAAAAAACGAAGCTAAAGTAATAATGAAAAATGAATTCAGAATTTGGAACCAAGACGCCGTAACTTCTGTTTCAATAGCATTGAATTCACGTCCAATTTTCCAAAGCCCAAGGCCCCAAACAATCACAAACGATATGGCAGTGAAAATTATAGTGGTAGGATATTTAGCATAAATTCTTTTCCCTAATGACCACAAAACATAAGTCACAATAACCAATGGGAACAAGGTCAACAGAGCATCAACCCACATAAAGATAGTTCCAGCATTTCCTGGCAGTACACGTTGGGTATAATCCAAAGCAAAAATACTCATAGATCCTCCAGCCTGTTCGAAGGAAAGAAAGAAAAATATACTGAAAAACATAAAGACCCCCACAACAATCAAACGATCTCTAACCACGTTCTTAGGGAGTTCTTCGACATCTTCTTCGGCACCTTGTTTAACTGATTCCTTATGCTCTTTTGGAGATTCTCCTACGACTCCAAATAACTTGGTGGCAAAATAGAATTGTAGCCCACCAAACATCATGAATACGCCAGCCAATCCGAAACCATAATGCCAGCCTACCTTCTCTCCAATATAGCCACATAATAACATCCCTAAGAATGCTCCAGCGTTAATACCCATATAGAAAATGGTATACCCAGCATCTTTTTTAGTACTGTTGTCGGGATATAATTGACCTACCATAGAGGAAATATTAGGTTTAAACATCCCATTTCCTAAAATCATTAATCCAAGTCCAACATAAAAGAAGTTTGGACTAATCACTTCTAAGGCCATGGAAGCATGTCCTAAGGTCATTATAACTGCACCCAACACAATAGCTCTTCTAAATCCGGTAAATTTATCGGCTATAATTCCACCTAACAAAGGTGTGAAATAGACCAACATGGTATAAAGTCCAAAGAGATTCATGGCTTCAGATCGGCTCCATTCCCATCCTCCATCAGCCACTTGACTAACCAAAAATATAACGAGCAAAGCACGCATTCCATAATAACTAAAACGCTCCCACATCTCTGTAAAAAACAACACGAATAGTCCTGCTGGATGCCCCATTACCATTTTGTCATCTATACCTTTTTTGGCAAGATGCGTGATTAATCCTAGATCTTTTCCTTCACTCATAAGTTCTCTTTTTTATAAATTGTCTTTAATATAGTTAGTCATTTTGGTGTATAAATGCAATCTGGTATTCCCACCGTAAATACCGTGATTTTTATCAGGATAAATCATCCATTCAAACTGTTTATTGGCCTGGATTAATGCTTCCACCATTTGCATGGTGTTTTGAACATGTACGTTATCATCTGCTGATCCATGGATCAATAAGAAATTGCCTTTCAATTTATCCACATGGAATATGGGTGAGTTGTCATCATAACCTGAAGGGTTCTCTTGTGGCGTGGTCATATAACGTTCTGTATAAATAGTGTCATAATATCTCCAACTGGTTACGGGCGCCACGGCAATAGCCATTTTAAAGACATCATTTCCTTTAAATAGGGCGTTACTGCTCATGAAACCACCGTAACTCCATCCCCAAATACCTATACGCTCTTGATCGATATAATTAAGAGCTCCTAATTGCTTAGCGGCTTGGATTTGGTCTTCCACCTCATATTTACCTAATTCATTTTGCGTTACCTTTTTGAAGTCGGCGCCTTTAAATCCGGTTCCTCTACCATCTACACAGGCCACGATATACCCTTTTTGAGCTAAAAAGTAGTACCAATAATCATTGGCAGCATGCCAGGTGTTCTTGACTGATTGCGAACCAGGACCTGAATATTGGAACATAAATAACGGGTAGGTTTTTGAGGCATCAAAGTCGTTTGGCTTGATCATCCACATGTTCAAATCATTGCCATTAACGGCAAGGGTACTAAATTCCTTTTTAGGAAGATTATAGGCTTCTAAATTTTTCTCTAATGCCGAATTTTCTTTGATCACCTTAACTAGCCTCCCCTCTTTTGCGGTATGTAAGGTATAGGCTGGTGCCTTTGTGGAACTCGAAAACGTATTGATAAAGTAGGTGAAATCGGCGCTAAAATCGGCCGAGTTTGTACCTTCATTTTGAGTAAGGCGCTTCTTATTCTTTCCGTCAATTCTTATGGAATAGACGTCTCTATTAATGGAACCATTTTCAACCGACTGATAAAACACGGTGTTGTTTTTCTCGTCAAATCCATAATAATTGGTCACTTCCCATGGCCCTTTGGTCACTTGATTGATCAATTTCCCATCTTTCGAATAGTGATAAATATGATTGTAACCATCGGCTTCTGAAGTCCAAATAAAGCTATTATCCTTTAAAAAAGTAAGGTTGTCCGTCACATCAATATAGGCTTTATCTTTTTCAGCAAGCACCAATTTAGAACTCATGTTGTTGGCATAAACCATCCATAAATCGAGTTCATTTTGATGTCTATTGGTATATTGGGCGCTGAGCACGTTGGCGTCATTAGTCCATTCAATACGAGGGATATAAAAATCAGAATAGGATTTTGAAAGTTTTACATCATTGATTTTTTTGGATGTCAAATCATAAATATGAAGCGAGACAAGCGCATTGGCTTCTCCGGCTTTTGGATATTTAAAGACCTCTTGCTCAGGATATAAACCCTGCCCGTACACATCCATTGAAAACTCTGGTACTTCGGTTTCATCAAAACGGATGAACGCTAGATAGCTGCCATCGGCATTCCATTCAAAAGCACGAACAAAAGCGAACTCTTCTTCGTAAACCCAATCTGTAATACCGTTGATGATTTTGTTTTTTTCACCATCAAAAGTAATTTGCGTGGTTTGATTGCTCTCAAAATCTTTGATATACAAATTATTATTAAACCCAAAGGCAACTTTCTTCCCGTCAGGAGACAAGGTTGGTTCCTGTATTTTTTCATCGGAAATTTTAGCCAATGCCTTCGATTTGATATCATAAACGTAGAAAATCCCCAAAGTCGATCGGCGGAAGATAGGCTCTACCTCAGTGGCCAAAATTATTTTACTTTCGTCTTTACTAAACGTATAGTCTGAAAAATACTTTATGGGCTCCAAATCGGATGAATTCACCAAAGTTTCAACTTTAGATAACGTTTTATAATCGTAAACATCTATTGCTGTCCAACCTCGTTCGTAATTCAAAACGGCGTATTGTTTTCCGTTATTCATGGAATGCAAAGACTGCATTCCTTCGGTTCTGAACGTGCCATCCCAGATGGCATCGAGAGTGATTTCCTTGTTTTGGGCTGAGGTTAAAACAGTTACCAAAAGACAGATAAACAAGGAACTTTTCAAATATTTCATTAAGGGATTTCTTTATGATAAAATGCTGTCAAGTTTACTAAAAATAATGCAAAAACACTAACCTTTAATAGTTAAAAGCGCAAAGCTGAAATTTGTGACTTTATATTCATGTCAAGAATAGTATCTTTGCATTTATAAACATTCCTTATGCGCAAACCAATAAACGGCTTTTCAAAATTATCAAAATTAGATAAGATTGAATGGATTACGGAAACTTTTTTTCAAGATGCAGATGCTGCAAAACAAGCCATAAAACAATATTGGAATACCGATCAAAAGCTGCAACAACTTCATGATGAATTTATTGAAAACACTATTACTAATTATTATTTGCCTTTTGGTGTTGCGCCCAACTTTTTAATCAATGGTAAATTATATACCATTCCTATGGCCATAGAAGAAAGCTCCGTTGTGGCTGCAGCAAGTAATGCCGCAAAGTTTTGGTTAACTCGTGGCGGATTTAAAACCGAAGTGATTTCAACCACAAAAATTGGGCAAGTCCATTTTATGTACAGCGGAAGTTTTGACAAACTGCAAAATTTCTTTGCTTTCGTAAAACCCAAACTCATTGAAGATACCCAGCACATTACCAAAAGCATGAAAAAACGCGGGGGTGGTATTCTGGATATACAGCTAAAGGACAGGACAAACGAGTTAAAGGATTATTACCAACTACATGCCACTTTTGAAACATTGGATGCCATGGGCGCCAACTTTATCAACTCCTGTTTGGAACAATTTGCAAAAACTTTTAGAACTGAAGCGCTATATTTTGAGTCCTTTTCAGAACCGGAAAATCATATTCAAGTAGTAATGAGTATTTTGTCCAACTACGTACCGGATTGCTTGGTAAGAGTTGAAGTCTCCTGTCCTGTTGAAGATTTAAATCATAAATCATTGGCATCCTCCGAAGAATTTGCCCACAAATTTATTCAAGCAATCAAAATTGCCGAAATAGAACCCTATAGAGCCGTTACACACAACAAAGGCATCATGAATGGTATTGATGCCGTTGTGCTTGCCACTGGCAACGATTTTAGGGCGGTAGAAGCTGGGGTGCATGCTTACGCGGCAAGAAATGGGAAGTATAGCAGTCTGTCTCATGCCGAAATAGAAGCTGGTGTTTTTAAATTTTGGATGGAAATCCCTTTAGCGCTTGGAACTGTTGGCGGATTGACCAATTTACATCCTTTGGTAAAAATAGCTTTAGAAATGCTTGGTCAACCTGATGCCAAAGAACTCATGCAAATTGTTGCCGCAGCGGGGTTGGCCCAGAATTTTGCAGCGTTACGTTCTTTGACCACCACCGGAATTCAAGAAGGACATATGAAGATGCACTTGATGAACATGCTTAATCAACTCAATGCTACCCATAAGGAAAAGGAGAAAATAGTAGCATATTTTAAGAAGAACATCGTAACACATAGTGCTGTGGAAAAAGCTTTGAACAACTTAAGGCTGTTAGGCAACGAGTAACGACATTTGAAAAATAAAAAACCAACTTCCAATTGACACGTATTGAAACCTCAAAAATTCTATAGCAACGGAAAGTTACTTCTTACGGGAGAATATCTTGTTCTCGACGGAGCGCTTGCTTTGGCCATACCAACCAAATATGGTCAATCGTTAACGGTTGAGCCCTCCGAAGCAGCCCAATTGAAATGGAAAAGTTTTGACAGTGAAGGAGAGTTATGGTTTGAAATCCATCTTTCAATTCGTGATGGATTTCATATTTCAACTACGGTAGAGGATCCTATTGTCGATAGGTTATTACAAATCCTTAAGACGACAAAAAAACACAATCCAACCTTCTTGATTGGAGAAACGGGATTTAAAGTAAAGACCCAACTGGACTTTCCGAGAAACTGGGGCCTTGGGACGTCTTCTACTCTTATCAATAACATTGCCCAATGGGCAAAAATTGACCCTTATAGGTTGCTGGAAGATACGTTTGGCGGCAGTGGCTATGATATTGCCTGTGCCATGCACAATGTGCCCATAACTTATCAGCTCGAACAAAACAGCCCAACGGTTATTGAAAGGGACTTTAATCCCGAGTTTAAAGAACACTTATTTTTTGTGTTTCTGAATAAAAAACAGAACAGCAGGGACGGCATTGCAGCCTACCAGAGAAATAAAGACCATAGCACTCTAGCACTTTCTGAAATTAATGCCATTACCAATGATATGATCAAGTGCACGAACTTAGAAACCTTTCAATTTTTGATGGAGTGTCATGAATCTATTATCTCAAAAATAATTAAACAGCAACCTGTAAAAGAATTGCTGTTTAAAGGCTTTAACGGGAGCGTAAAAAGCCTTGGAGCCTGGGGCGGCGATTTTGTACTGGTCGCATCTGAAAATCATCCAGAGGCCTATTTTAAGGAAAGAGGATTTCATACGATCATTCCTTATAGGGAAATGGTATTGTAAGAAAGAGAATCAAGACCACTCCGCTGTTTGGATCAAGATCAAAGACTCGAATCTCAAAGTATTTAATAATCATGACTTTCTCGGGATAAAGAATTAAGACGACATCCGTGACCTATTGAAGACTCGAGTTATATTCTCAACACGCTTTAAAAAGGAGCTATTAAACAAAGATTTACAAAACACACTCAAAGTTACCTATAGGAAACTCAAATGGATTAACGAGTGTTGATGGATGATTTCAATCTAGGATAAAGAATATTCGATTACATGAAAAGTCCTACCTATATTAAAGTACATTCCTGTCTACGAACTATTGAATACTCAGGTTTTATCGCAAATCTTGGATTAGCATTAGTCCAATTATCGACTTCTAAGAATCCGAGTAATCAGTGAAATTCGTGTCTAAAAAATGAATTTTGACGTAATCCGTGGCCTATTGAAGGCTCAAGTTTAATTGTAAATCTTGTTTTAGTATTAGTGTAATTATCGACTCCTAAGAATCCGAGTAATTAGTGAAATTCGTGTCCAAGAAAGAATTTCGACGAACCGTGACCTATTGAAGGCTCAAGTTTAATTGTAAATCTTGATTTAGCATTCGTGCAATTATCGACTCCTAAGAATCCGTGGAATCCGTGTAATCCGTGTCTAAAATGAGAATATAGACGAAATCCGTGACCTATTGAACGCTCAAGTGTAATTGTAAACCTTGTTTTAGTATTAGTGTAATTATCGACTCCTAAGA
>NZ_DATJCA010000183.1:0-5856 GCF_035515035.1 Gelidibacter sp.
GCGTGTAGATTCTTGCAAACTTTCTGATAAACAGTTCGGTTTTTGATTTACGAGCTGTTGCATTCTGCACCATATCAAGGATACGCGCAATAGAACTATCCTTAAATTCTTTGGTCGTTTCAATCTCAATAACGCCATCCAAATTGATGCTTCCAGCAAAAACTTTTTCTCCTTTTGCAATGGTATCCGGTTTGCTCTCGCCTGTTAATGCTGCTGTATTGAATGAGCCTTTGTCGGAAAGTAAAATTCCATCCAAAGGAATTTTTTCGCCCACACGAACCTGTACTTTTTCGCCAATTTCAACGGTTTCAGGATTTACAGAAATGTAATCGTTGTTTCGATAAACCAAAGCTTCATTAGGTCTTACATCGAGCAAGGCTTTGATATTGCTTTTGGCTCGATTGACCGCTGCGTTTTGGAACAATTCGCCCACTGCGTAAAAAAGCATTACTGCCACACCTTCGGGATATTCGCCAATGGCGAATGCTCCAATGGTAGCAATGGACATCAACAGAAATTCCGTAAAGAAATCGCCTTTTATGATGCTGTTCCAGCCTTCTTTTATCACGGGAAAACCTACTGGAAGGTATGCTATTACATACCAAACGATACGTACCCAATCCTTAAAAAATGCAACATCAAAATAGTCCATAGCGATACCGATAATCAGCATCACAAAACTGAAAATTGCTGGTAGATAGGTTTTAAATTTTCCTACACTTTCCGGGTCGCTATGGTTGTGGCCATCGTCGTGTGCGTGTTCTCCTTTATGTTCTTCGGTATTGATATCACGAAGATTTTGTTTTTTCTTGCTCATTTTATTTTATTATAAATTTATCCATTGCTTGGCTTGTTCCTTATCTTTTAAATCAAAATATCTTACCTCTGAACCGGTAAAGAAATCGGTTGCCTTGGCAGCCCATTCTTGCCATTTCCTTTCGCCCACAAATGCCATTTTGCCATAATCGGAAAGATGTGAGTTGTCTACTTTAATATCTACCCAAAGACCTTGCAGGTCGTAACCGTGGAAATCTTTCATTTCAAAATAGAAATCAACCTTCTGGTTGGTTTTAAGGATTTTGTGGATTAGTAAATGGATTTTTTCTACATCTTCTTTAGAGATTTTACCTCCCAGAAAGGCGGCAATCAAATTGGTTTTTTCAAAATTTAGAAACTGTACCATAATTTTTTTTTATCAATTTAATGAAATAAAAAGTGCAATGGAAGTGCATTTATTGGCCGCTACACTTCTCACAGATTCCTTTTACGACCAAATTAACGTCTTCTGCCAAGTACCCTTCGGGCAGATTGATATGAGGAATTTTATGTTTTGTGAGACAAACCGTTTCATTGCAGTTTAAGCAATGAAAATGAAGGTGCAAATCCTGTTCTATCTCGCAATTGCATCCTTTATCACATAAAGCATATTTGGTAATTCCCGTGCCGTCATCAATTTGGTGGACAATTCCGTTTTCCTCAAAAGTTTTAAGGGTTCTGTACAAGGTAGTCCTGTCTGCTTTTGTGAAAGCATTTTCTATATCTGCTAGGGCGACCGCAATTTCTTTTTCGGCCATATACTTGTAAATCAGGACGCGCATTGCCGTAGGGCGAACTTTTTTGTCTTCTAAAAATGTTTCTATTTCTTTCATCGAATTATCTATTAATGAATATGTGGCTAACAATTAGGTAAACCGCCAAAATCCAGATGAAGGCAATTATTACACCTGCCACTATACTTTTCTTTTTATCCCAACTGTATGTTCGGGCTCGCTCCCTACATTCTTTAATAACCTCATTGGGAATGAGTTTTATCGCACAATAAATACCCAAAGGCAATAGGATGATATCATCTAACAGACCAAGCACGGGAATAAAATCGGGTATCAGGTCGATGGGGCTTAAGGCATAGCCGATAACCAAAATTATTATCGCTTTAGCCGTCCACGGTGTTCTTGGATGGCTATAGGCAAGATGTAGCACCACAAGTTCCTGCTTGAGTTTTTTTGCTTTTTCCTTTATGGTTTTTAAGAATCCCATTAGTCTGCAACCCTAATCTTTCTTTAGGGAATCTCCCGTTTTTATCTGAAAAGCATCTTCAATATTTGCTATATAAATAATACCATCTCCAGGTTCTTCCGTTTTGCTATTTTTTAAAATTATCTCAATTGCCGCTTGGGCTTCCTCATTTTGGCAGACCAGTTCCAACTTAACCACTGGACTATCAGTCACGTGAAAATCCAGCGACGGTCTTGCTCCTTTTGACTTGAATGCGCCAGTCCCTTCTGCCTGTGAAAGTGTCATACTCTTAAACCCGTTATCTGATAGTGCTTCAATGACTCTTTGGATTCGGTTCGGTTTTATAAATGCTTTTATTTCTTTCATATCATAAATTTTTAATCGATGTTGAACCGAGCCTGTTTTTCAATTTTTAACTAACTAATTAAGACGATAAACAAACCCGGAATCAAAACCTTTGATTATTGCTGAATTAATGTCCGTGTTCCAGTTCGCCTTTAATCATTTCCGAAGACAGGTTATAAGCTCCTTTTATAACCACTTTAGCATCTTTTGAAACTTCGGCAGGCAGATTGACTTCAACAAAGCCTAAATCAGTAATACCGACCGTTACGGGTATCATTTTAAACTTCATTTTGTTCGCTTCCATTTGTTCATCTTCATCGAGAATAAAAATAAAAGATTGCTCGCCCTCTTTAATAATGGCAGCTTCGGGTATTGCAAAACCCTTTTTTTCGCCCTGCACTATTCGCCCTTGCACGTACATACCCGGCAATAGGTTTTTATCCTTGTTTTCAATATCTGCCAGAACTTCCAAGGCTTTTGGTTCGGTGTTGAATGTTTTACCCACAGACCGAACGGTTGCTTTAAGCAGTTCATCTGGACGAGAGGCCGTTGAAAAATATATCTGTTGTCCTTTCTTGATTTGCTTTATGTCCTTCTCATATATTTTGAAGTTGACATAAATCTTTGAATTATCGCTTATTGAGAACATTTTGGATTGTTGCGCCACATAGTCGCCAAGGCTAATCATTACTTCATCCACGTAACCACTTATGGGCGTTGTAATGGGTACAGCGGAATATATTTGACCTTCAGCCACTTTGTCCGGATTAATGCCCAACAGTTTCAATTGGGAACGCAAACCATTGACGCTGGACGTTGTGGAACGAAATTTTGACTGCGCCATCTGAAATTCCTTGCCCGAAGAAACACCTTTGTCATAAAGGGTCTGCTTGCGTTCAAAATCCTGTTTCAAAAAGACCAGTTCGTCATTTTTTTCCTGATATTCCTGTTGCATTGCAATGATGTCTGGGTGTTCTATATATGCCAACACCTGCCCTCTACTTACGTTATCTCCGGGTATTACTTTTATGGAACTCACATTTCCACCAACAAACGGATTGATATTCGCCTTATCCTGTGGGAAAAGTTCCAGCGTACCTGTTACCTTAATGTTGTTCCCTAAATTCCGTTCCTCCAGAGGTTTCGTTTCCAAACCGATGGTTTCGGCCTGTTGCTTTGTAAGTCCCACAACGCCTTCTTCCTCGCTGTGACCACCTTCTTCGAATTGCTTCGTTTTTTCCGAAGATGCAATTTCTTCAGTATGACCTGATTCTGAATCTGCCTTATTATTGCAACCTATAAATAATGAGGTTACTAAAGCTAAACTAATTATAGATAAATATTTCATTTTATTTTTCATTTTATATTATAGATTGCCCAACTGATATTGTACCTCAATAGACTGCTGGTTATACTGATTGATGTATTGTAAATGGTTTTGTTTAATACGGATGGCGCTGTTGAGAATTGTGATGTAATTGACGTAATCTATTTCGCCTTCTTTAGAAGCCAACTGCGCTGTGGTAATTTGTTCTTCTGCCAACAATAGTGCGCCTTCTTCGTAATAATGCAAAATCTTCTTGGTTTTTTCGAGTGATTTGGCCAATTGCGACACGCGACTTTCTGTAACCGCTTTTTGCTCCAAATATTGACTCTCTGCAACCATTGCGTCTGCCTTCGCTGCCTTGACTCTTGACTTCTGCGGAAAAAACCATAACGGAATGCTAATACCTGCCTGATAGGTATTAAACCCTGAAACATCATCCACAACCTGCCTACCATACGATAAACTGAATTTTGGTAGGAATTGCGATTTTTCAACGCCCACATTTGCTTTACTTACTTCGGCATTCTGCAAGGCATATTGCAACATTGGGTTATTGGCAACCGAAGCTGAATTCAATGTTGCGATAAAATCCAATGGCTCGTAAGAACCATCTACCGTTTCAATGGATTCGTCCGTTCCCAAATATTGTTTTAAGGCACGTTTGGCAATTTCAATATCATCATAGGCTTGTTGCCTTAACACTTGAATCTGTTGAAATTCTGAAGAGGCTGCAATAAATTCCAACTTGCCTGTTTCTCCAGTGTCATACCGAAGTTGGGCAGCGGCCTTAAAATTGGCATAAGTACTGTCCAATTGATCAGCAAAACGCAACTGTGCCTTGTAATAATTAATTTGGTCATAGGCTTGCATCACATTGCGCACCAACTGTTGTTCACTGGCCACATAAAACTTTTCTCCCAAGGCAATGCGCTCTTTGTAAAACTTCGATTTTGAAAATCCTGAAAGCAAATCAATGTTGCCTTGTTGCACACCAACGGTTGTCTGAACGCCAGGAAGATTATTGCCATATTCTTCCTTGCCCGTGAAAACTTGAGTGCTACCAAGGTCAAAACTCGTTCCCTTTAGTGCCTTTTCCCGTTCAATAAATGCCTGACTCTCCTTAAGCGATGGATAATTCTGCTTTGCCATCGCAATAGCCTCATCTACGGTCAAGGTTTTTGGAATTGTGCCATCTGGACTGGTGTTTTGGGCAAAAGCAGTTCCCGAAGCCATCAAACCACCAACCATCAATAGTACGGTTACAATGTTCGTGGATTTGTTGATGTAGCTTACATCTCCACCAGTATTGTTTCGTTCCTTTCTCGATTCAAGCCAATAATAAAGAATAGGTATAACCACCAAGGTCAGAAATGTTGCCGTAAGCATTCCTCCAATGACTACTGTTGCCAAGGGGCGCTGTACTTCTGCACCACCAGAGGTGGAAACCGCCATGGGTATAAAACCCATAATTGTTGTAATGGCTGTTAATAAAATTGGACGTAAACGTTCATGTGTAGCTTCGTATATACGTTTTTTTATATCTGTCATTCCACTGTCTTTTAGTTCATTGAATTTGTTTATGAGTATGAGACCGTTTAATACGGCAACTCCGAAGAGTACGATAAACCCGACTCCAGCCGAAATACTGAAAGGCATTCCACGAATCAACAAAACGAAAACACCACCAATGGCCGCCAATGGCACTGCCATATAGATCATCAAGGCTTGTGTAAATGAATTCAAAGCAAAGTAAAGCAGAACAAATATTGTTAATAGAACGATTGGGACTACAATCATCAATCGGTCTGACGCTCGTTGCAGGTTTTCAAATGACCCTCCGTAAGTAACATAATAACCTGGAGGCAGTTTCACTTCCATTTCCAGTTTTTGCTGAATCTCCTCAACCATCGATTTTACATCGCGCCCGCGAACATTCACGCCCACGGAAGTTCGACGAGAAGTATTATCCCTTGAAATCTGCATTGGCCCGGGTTTATAGCTAATTTCCGCCACTTCCTTTAACGGTACTTGTGCACCGTTTGGCAGATCGATATAAAGATCTTTTAAGCTGTTGATATCTTGTCGATATTCTTCTGCCAAACGAATGACCACATCAAAGCGCTTCTCCCCTTCAAATATGACACCTGCCTTTTCTCCAGCAAATGCAG
>NZ_DATJCA010000184.1:0-20792 GCF_035515035.1 Gelidibacter sp.
AACCCAATTTATTGGGCGGGATGAGTTCGATTACGAAATTTGTTCCAAATTTCTATAACAGATGAAGTAAATCGGAACAAGAGATCCCGCTAAAAAGCGGGATTAGTTCGATTACGAAATTTGTTCCAAATTTCTATCTCACTAGAAGTTATCGACATTTAGAATTACCCTAACCGACCTAAAGTCTTTAATGCTTAAAAAGCTATTGTTAATTTTTACGATGGCTTTTTTTGTTTTTGATAGGGATTGCTGTGGCGGAATTTTTACGAGGATGTTCTTGTGAAACTGGTTTCTGATCCGCGAAATTGGCGGAAATTCCGGTCCGAGAATATGACTTTTAAAAACCTGTCTTAATGCCGTGGCATACCATTCGGCACCACTATTTACTTTATTGAAGTCTTTGTGCTTTAAGGTGATCTTGATCAACCTGTAAATTGGCGGGTATTTAAAATTATGGCGCTCATCCATCTGCTCCAAATACATCTCTGCATAATTATTGGTAGACACCTGATGTAAAATTCGGTGGTGCGGATTATAAGTCTGGATCAGCACCTTTCCTCTTTCATCCGTACGTCCTGCCCTACCCGACACTTGTAGCATCAACTGAAAACTCCGTTCAAGTGCTCTAAAATCAGGAAAATTGAGCATATTGTCCGCATTCATGATCCCCACAAGTTTGACATTCCTGAAATCCAGCCCCTTAGTGAGCATTTGCGTCCCGACCAAGATCTCGATTTCCTTTTGTTCAAACGCGGTAATGATTTTATCATATCCAAATTTGCCCCGGGTGGTATCCAAATCCATTCGCCCTACTTTGTGCTCCGGAAAAAGCGCCTGTGCTTCTTCCTGAACCTGCTCCGTACCAAAACCCTTATTATCCAATTCTACGCTGCCACAGGCCATACAGTTTTTGAGCATGGCGGTATAATAACCACAATAATGGCAGCGCAACTCATTCTTATAATGATGAAAGGTTAAACTGACATCGCAGTTGGGACACTGGGGCGCATGACCACAAGTGGTACATTCAACAATAGGCGAAAATCCACGTCGGTTTTGGAACAATATAATTTGATGTCCTACCCTCAAGGCTTCGGTCATTTCTTCAATCAGTCGGTCGCTGAAATGGCCGACCATTCGTTTTCGTTTGTGCTTATCCTGAATATCGACCAACTCAATATCGGGCATCAATACGTCATTGAATCGGTGTGTAATTTCCACCAAACCATACTTTCCTTGTTTGACATTATAGTAGCTTTCCAAACTTGGGGTGGCCGATCCTAGCAAGGTTTTACTCTTAAATAAAGCTGCCAATACGATGGCAGCATCACGAGCGTGATATCTTGGCGCGGGGTCAAATTGCTTAAAGGAGGTTTCATGTTCTTCATCAACAATGACCAAACCGAGGTCATGGAACGGTAAGAACATAGACGATCGCGCGCCCAAAACAATCTGGGCCTTAGGTTGGTTTTGTAACACGTTATTCCAAAGCTCAAAACGTTCATGCGACGAGTATTTTGAGTGATATACGGATACATTGCCACCAAAATAAGTTTCCAACCGGCTGACCAACTGCGTGGTCAAAGCAATTTCTGGAAGCAAGTACAACACTTGTTTCCCTTTGGCAATCACCTCTTCAATAAGTTTGACATAAACTTCCGTTTTTCCAGATGAGGTCACACCGTGAAGTAAGGTGATATTGAATTTCTCAAAGGATTGCTGGATTTCCTCAAGCGCTTTCTCCTGATAGGAGTTCAAGGTTTTTGAGGCTTCATTGGCGTCGCCTGAATAAGCCACGCGGTCTTCCTGAAAATGATATTCCTCCAAAATCTCTTTGTCAATCAAAGTCTTGATAATTGCGGGCGATGCGTCACTGGCCTCGGACAAATCCGAAACTTTTATCGGTTTTTTTGTCTGCGCCGATATTGAGAAGAAGGTCATGATCACATCCCTTTGCTTTGGTGCCCTGCTCAAGTCTTCTAAAAGATGTTGTAATTTATCAGATTCCGAATAGTTCGAATTCAACTTGACATAGCGCACCAATTTCGGCTTGTACTTTTCATAGACCTCTTCCTGAAGCACAATAGCATCTTTATCCAGCAAGGCATTGATCACCGGAAAGACATTTTTCTTATCCAGAATATTGATCAAGTCATGAAGTTTTAGAGACGACTGATGGTGAAGCGCTTCATACACCAAAAACTCCTCATCCTTTAAGTCGGCATCGTTGATGATTTTATCATTGTTTTTAGTGATTATGGTTTCGCTTTCCAGCAAAAACGAGTTGGGCAATGCCGCCCTGAGCACATCACCTAAAGTACAGAGATAATACTCTGCAATCCATTGCCAATGGGTCAGCTGGGTTTGGGTAATTATAGGGGCATCATCCAAAATTTGATGAATTTCCTTGGCCTCATAAGCGGTGGGTTGCTGTTGATGGATTTCAAACACCAGTGCCGTATATATTTTACTTTTGCCAAACGGTACCGCCACGCGCATTCCTGCTTTCAAGAATTCGGATTCGGCTTTCGTGATGCTGTAGGTAAATAGCCTTTCAAGCGGAATGGGAAGTATGACGTCTATAAAATGTTGCATGTGGTAAATTAAGATTTTTCTTCAGCACTTTGTTTTTGAAGGTTAAATTTCTTCAAAAGCCGGATGGTAGCGTTGAGCTCAAAGCCCAGCAATAGTATATTGGAGTTCAACCAGAGATAAAACAATAAAATCAATAAGGCGCCGATGGATCCGTAGAGCTCGTTATACGTTGAGAAATAAGTCACGTAAATTCCGAATAAATACGAAAACACAATGATCAAGATGGTGGTCAGCAATGCACCTGCGGAAAAAAACTTAGAGTTTTTACCTTCCCTAGTTCCAAAATAATACAACGTGGCCGTGGCGATATAAACCATGATCACGAAAAATATATATTTGGCTACGGCGACCATAAACAAGCCTTCTTCATAGGTTTCATACCCTTGTTTATCCATATAGTAAAGCACTTTTTGGATGACGTAAATCTGGAAATATCCAATAACGGCAATGGTAATGATCAATAAAAACACCAAAATGAGCGCCACAAACATGGAGTATAAATACTGTTTGACCACGCTGCGCGTCAGTTGCTGATGGTAGGAACTTTCAAATCCAGAAAAAAGCGCACTAATTCCGTTAGCCATTAAAACAATAGATAATAGAAAAACTGTTGAAATTAAACCTCCACTCGCTTTGGTGTAAATATTCTGAAAAATATTATCAAAGAAGAAATCGGAAGTCTGCGGTGGTAAAACGGAGTTTAAAAACCCTTTAAATTCATATTCAAACCCAGCTACAGGAATGTATGGGATAAGAATAATAATAAACAATAAAAACGGGAATATCGCGGTAAAAAAACTAAAGGCAATGGCACTCGCCCTACTGGTAAGCGCACCTTTAATTATTCCTTTGCCGTACAGCCTTAAAAAATAATACAGGGTCAACCCTTCTAAAGCGGGTAATTTTATTTTTTTTAGAAGTTCAATGACATACTTTAAAACGGGGATTTTCTCGAGTTTGTCTTCGATATCATCCTCAATATTAGCATCTGGTTGATCAGACATTTAAACGGCTTTTAAACTTAAGTCCATATTATATACCGAATGTGTCAAAGCGCCAGAAGAGATATAATCCACTCCGCACAAAGCATATTCGCGTGCCGTGTGCTCATTGATCCCACCAGATGACTCGGTCAAACATTGGTCACCAATTAAAGCGACGGCCTTTTTGGTGTCGGCATAATTAAAATTATCAATCAAAATTCGATAAACGCCATCGGTTTTTAGGATTTCTTTAATCTCATCAAGGTTTCTGGCTTCAACAATAATCTTCAAGTCTAAGTTATTTTCCTTTAAATACGCTTTCGTCTTGGTGATGGCTTTGGTAATTCCGCCAGCAAAATCGATGTGGTTGTCCTTTAACATTACCATATCATACAAGGCAAACCGATGGTTTTCTCCGCCACCAATCTTTACAGCCCATTTTTCGAGTGCCCGGATTCCGGGCGTTGTTTTCCTGGTGTCCAAAATCTTGGTCCCAGTACCCTCAAGTAAATCCACAAAGGTTTTTGTTTTTGTGGCAATGGCGCTCATCCGTTGCATGGCATTTAAAACCAAACGTTCTGCTTTAAGAATGGATTGTGACGAGCCTTCTACGTAAAACACGATATCACCGTACTTTATTTCGGCGCCATCTTCAATCAGGGTTTCCACTTTTAAATTTTTGTCGATATATTCAAAGACCTTCTTGGCAAAAGCTACCCCTGCAATAATGCCATCATCCTTGACCAAGAGCTTTGCTTTGCCCTGTGCGGAAGCAGGAATACAGGCTAGGGAACTATGATCGCCATCCCCAACGTCTTCTCTAACGGCATTGGCAATGATGCCTTCTATTTCTTTATTGAATTGTTCTTGTGAAATCATGTTTGGAATATTTAATCAGTGTTGTCCGATAAAGAATCAAGACCGCTGCGCTTATAAAATAAACCTGTCTGCCGAACAGGCAGGGAAGCAAGACTTGAATGCAACTAAATGACATACACTTATTATTAAAATTAAAACTCTTCAATCACCTCCCCAGAAATAGTTTCTGAATGAACGGTGTGATTTTGCAACCCGGTAACTTTCTGTTTTATCCGGGCACTCCTAATATTTAATGTAAAAATACTAATTGATAATTGAAATACTCAAATTAGAAATCCGAAATTCCATATCCGTACAAATTTGTAATTTTACCCCATGCAAATAAAACTTCTCGCCATTGGCAAAACCGACCATCAGCAATTGCAATTGCTGATTGACGACTATCAGAAACGTTTAGGATTCTACATTAAATTTGAATTTGAGATTATTCCCGATCTTAAAAAAGCGAAGAATTTAAGTGAAGACCAACAGAAACAAAAAGAAGGCGAATTGCTATTGGCCAAGCTAGGCAACACAGATGTTCTCATTCTTTTGGACGAAAACGGAAAGCAATTTGATTCGGTCGCCTTTTCGGATTACCTACAAAAGCACATGAATTCTGGGATCAAACAATTGGTTTTTGTGATTGGAGGCCCTTACGGATTTTCGCAAGAGGTCTATCAAAAAGCACATGGGAAAATATCACTCTCTAAAATGACATTTTCCCATCAGATGATCCGATTGTTCATGATAGAACAATTGTATCGTGCTTTTACCATTTTAAGGAATGAACCTTATCATCATCGGTAGTAAGTAGTTTCAGGGTTCTTGTTTAAAGTTTCCCACCTCCGCTTCGCTATGGACGGGCAGGCAAGTTTCTTGTTTCAAGGTTTGAGTAGGTCTGAGACACATTGACTAATTAAAATTTCTTATTTAATCTAACTCATACCCCTGAACTACCTCCTCTCTCACCACTAATCCCTCATCCCCATTACCTCATGACTCTTTTCTAGTGCGCCATAAACGTCTGTTTTCTCTTTTTTAATTGAATCTCTAAATCGCTGATTGTTTCTTTTACTGCCATTTCAAAATTTTTCTCATCAGAAGTAGCAAATATTTGCGGTCCTGGAAGGCTCAATTTAATATTACAAATCTTTCCTTTTTCAGGATTGGTGCCTTCTTCTTTAAAAAACACATCGGCACTGATCAGCCAATCATATTTTTCAGCCATTTTATTTAATTTCTGAGTTGTATGTTCAGCAAGAGAATCGCTATGATCTAAGTTTACGAATTGAATGTTAATTGTCATAATTCTAATTTTTAGGTTATGAGACTAAATTACGGGTTTAAAAAAGAAGAAAAACTGACAAACATCATAAAATAAGCATAAAGTTGACGAAGGGGATTTTTGCTTGTTTCCCGCCTTCGCCGCTTGACCTTGCTACGAGCGGGCTGGCTTGATTCTTGGATCCTTTGATGGATTTAAAATCTAAACACTCTTCGGGATTTTAAGAATTGTTTCGACCCCTGATTGGTCATCCTTATTTCTTATTTCATATAAATAATCCTCATCATAAAGGTTCTTCAACCGGTCATTTATATTGGATAGGCCAATTCCCTTTTTCAATAAAGCGGTTGGACTTTCCTTTAATAAAGCACCATTATTTTGAATTTTAATGACCACTTGCTTGTTTTCCGCATAAATTTGAATGAGGACTTTTAACTCGGTATGATTATAAGAATAGCCATGCTTTATTGAATTCTCAATAATTGGTTGAAGCAAATGTATCGGCACATTACTTTGAAGCAATGATTCATCTATTTCTCTTTTTATTACCAAATGATCTGAAAATCGGACATTCAGAATGTTGAGGTAATATTCAAGGATTCGAAGTTCCCTTTCAAGTCTAATGGTATTCCCCTCGTGGCCCTTGAGGATCTCTCTGAGAAAATCACTCAAGTCTGCTATAGTATCTTTAGCTTTACCTGGATCGATATCCGTCAGGACAGCAATGGAATTTAAGGTGTTAAACAAAAAATGAGGTTGCATTTGGGATGAAAGCATTTTAATTCTGGTATTCACCAATTGCGCTTCCAGATGATTTTGTTTCTTTTCAGCTTCTTTTACCTGTTTTAGATAATAATAAGTGTAGACGATAAAAACCATGGCAAAGTAGGTTAAAAAGTTCAAGTCGATTACGTTCATAAACCTATTGATACTGTCCTTAATATCATATTCAGAGAAGGTAACTACATTAGTTAATAAACTTTGCAAATCTGTAGCAAGACGTATGACCATTCCAATAAATATTGAAAAGACCGTATGTATAGAAATAATTTTGACCCAAGAATATTTTTTGTTTAAAAACCGCTTGGTGCTCACGGCTATAATGGTCATATAGCCCACAACTATAATATAATCCAAGAAGGGATTATAGATTAAAAAATCGTTTAGCGAGGACGACATGCCCTCATTTCCACTCGATTTCATATAAAGCTCTTTGGCAATTAAAACGAAGTAAAAGAGCAGATAAAAACCTGCCAACAGCAAAACGAGGTTGACGTCCAATAATTTCCTTTTATTACTTAAGATGTTCATGACATTCCTATTTTTTCAAGAAATTCATTCCTATGGGATTTACTAATGCGCAAGAGCTTATTATCGGTCATTTTAGCATCAATTTCAGAAAAACTAGAATGTACAATTTCCTTCACGTAATTTAAATTGACGATACACGACCTATGTATTCTAAAAAAAGCAGTCTTGTCGAGTTCTTCACATAATTTACTTAAGGTTTCGCGCAACAGGTACTTTTTACTTTCTACAAATATCTCGGCATAATATCCCGACGAGGTAATGTACATAATGTCCAAAGGATTTATTAAAACAGTTTTATTCCCTTGCTTGATTAGAAATTTTGCCGGCGATGTGATTCTTTCAGATTTCACATTGTACAAGTTGAACAATTCAACAAATCGCTGTTGAAAAGTAGCATCCGCTTCTGATGTTGAAGTTTTTAAAACCCTATCAATGGTCCTAAAAAACCGTTGGTCTTTAAACGGTTTTAGCAAAAAATCCAACGCTTCGACTTCAAATGCCTTTAGGGCATAACTATTATAGGCAGTAACAAATATCACAATAGGTTTTGGAGAAATCCTCATCTTTTGAAGTACTTCAAATCCATTCATGTCCTTCATATTAATATCGAGAAAAATAAGATCTGGCTGAAGTTCATTTATTGAAATTATTGCGGTTTTACCATTAGAGCACTCCCCAAGCACTTCAATTTGTGGTACTTTTTCCAGCAATTTAAGAATTCGTTTACGTGCCAGCTCTTCATCATCTATGACCATTGCTTTCATAACCTAAGGTGCGAAAATTAATAGTTATCTAAAAGTAATTTAAAGTTGCTTATTCTCAGCCAATTAAATTATAAATTATTAGGTAATCGTATTTAGATTTACCTAATCAAATAGGTCATCAGAACACAATCCGATGACCATAATTATTTGAAGTCCATAATTAACTATTAACAGTTGAGATATTATTTAATTTCTAGCTACAACGCCATAATCTTTATCTAAGGCGTCTATCCTGATATTGCGTTTTTGATTGCCATTAATCAGCGTTATTTTATAGATTGCCTTTGTCAACATCATGCCTTTGGTGCTTGCGATATATTTGTTATTTTTCATTCCCCAACCTTTATTCTCGTTATATACTTGCATTCTTAATTGATAAGGCATTAAGATGTCCTTGAAATTTTGTCGGGTAGAAAGTAAATGCCCTTCTCTATCATAATTAGCGACCATAGATCCCTTTGAACTTTTAAGTTGGACTACATATGAATCATAATCCTCTGTCCCAAACTTATTGATGAATTGATGGATGTCAAAATTCTCATTTAGAAAGCCTATCGGATTACTCACAAAGTTGTTTACACCTCGAGGTTCAATTTTAATGGTGAAAACAGCGTCATTCTGTGAAATTTCAGCGTTTAGAGGAATATAATTAATTTCCACCTCATTTAATTTTGTGATCTGTTGAGCTTGACCAATGGTAGCCCCTAACACAAAGACTGATAAAAAAATTAAAGTTTTCATGATAAATAAATTTTAAGATTACTATTCATTTCTTGTTTTGTAAATTGATGATCATTCTTTTACAACCACTAAATTATTTGAAAATCTCTTCGGAAATTTTGAAATGGTATGAATGGCTAGATTTTGATAATCAACAGTTACAAATCTGATTTAAAGCAATTTTGAGATTGTGAAGGCGCTTGAAAGTGTCATCGACTTTGGCTGTTCCGAATGTCCATGCCTAAATAACATTGACCGATTCTAGTTGTCCAAAAACTCTGAACTCATAACCCTGAACCCATCATTTGTTTCCCATCTACCCTCTAACCGCCTGCACCAAATAAGGTACGTTTGGGCAAGTGCTCAATCGCCAATCCACAAAAACTAGGTAAAATTGAAATTATTAAAGTAATTTTACCGCTCAATTTTTTGCCATGCAACTCGTTTTCGCCACCAACAACCACAACAAACTCAAAGAAGTCCAAAGCTTAATTCCCCAAGGCATTACGCTATTGGGCCTTGAAGACATTGGCTGTCTTGAAGATGTGCCTGAGACCCAAGACACTATTGAGGGGAATGCCATACAGAAAGCGGCATACATTAAAACCCATTATGGGTATGATTGTTTTGCCGACGATACGGGTCTGGAAGTGGATGCACTTAATGGCGCCCCTGGCGTCTATTCTGCTAGGTATGCGGGGGAACAACGTAATTCAGAAGACAACATTCAAAAGCTCCTTAAAAATCTTGAACCTGCCGCCAACAGAAAGGCCCAGTTTAAAACGGTGATTGCTTTGGAGCTTAATGGCACACAGCATCAATTTACCGGCATTTGTCAAGGTGAGATAACAAAAGAAAAAAGTGGTGACAAGGGCTTTGGTTATGATCCCATTTTCAAGGCTGCAGGCTATGATCAAACGTTTGCAGAAATCTCTTTGGAAGAAAAAAATCGTATTGGCCACCGTGGAAAAGCGGTACAACAACTTGTTGATTTTTTAAATACTATTTAATTATTTACAAATCAATTACGAATCAATTAGGATTTGTGATAAATATAGTCGTACATTTGCACCTTGAAAAATTTCCTCAAGGTGAGGATGTGTTACTGGGAGTTTAGGTTTAGTATGTCGATTCGCTTCTGTTGTAACACCAAAAGAACATAATCAAATACATATTAAATCGAATGAACACATTCCAAGATTTAGGTCTTAATGATGACCTATTACGGGCTATTACTGATATTGGCTTTATAACGCCAAGTGATGTCCAAGCAAAAGCAATTCCAATTTTATTAGAGCAAGACACTGACTTAGTGGCCTTAGCACAAACAGGAACAGGTAAAACTGCGGCCTTCGGCTTTCCAATGTTGCAAAAAATCAACATTGAGAGCAGAACAACCCAAGGGTTGATCCTCTCTCCTACCCGCGAACTTTGTTTGCAAATTACCAACGAATTAAAGAATTACGGAAAATATTGCAAAGGCTTTAATGTTGCCGCTATTTATGGTGGTGCAAGCATTACTGACCAAGCAAGGGAAGTTAAAAGAGGTGCCCAAATAATCGTTGCCACTCCAGGACGTATGAAAGATATGATCAACCGTAATATGGTGGACATTTCTAAAATTGAATACGCTGTCCTAGATGAGGCGGATGAAATGTTGAACATGGGCTTTTATGAAGATATCACCGATATTCTTTCCCATTCCCCTAAAGACAAAAACACCTGGTTGTTTTCTGCAACCATGCCAAAAGAAGTTTCAAACATTGCGAAGAAATTCATGAATTCGCCAGTTGAAATTACTGTTGGAAATAAAAATGAAAGTACCAATCAAGTATCCCATGAGTATTACTTAGTGAATTCTCGTGACCGTTACCAGGCGTTAAAACGTTTGGCCGACGCACATCCGGATATCTTTTCAGTTATTTTCTGTCGCACCAAACGCGATACACAAAAAGTTGCTGAGCAATTGATTGAAGATGGCTATAGCGCAGGAGCTTTGCATGGCGATTTAAGCCAGAACCAACGTGATATGGTCATGAACTCTTTCCGTAAGAATCAAATCCAGATGTTGGTGGCTACTGATGTTGCCGCACGTGGGATTGACGTTGACAATATTACGCATGTTATCAACTATCAATTACCAGATGAGATTGAAACCTACACCCACCGTTCAGGAAGAACAGGACGTGCGGGCAAGACTGGAGTTTCCATAGTTATCGTTTCAAAAAGTGAATTGCGCAAAATAAAAAGTATTGAGCGCATCATCAATAAGAGCTTTGTTAAAAAAGATATTCCTGACGGAATGGAAATTTGCGAAGTACAATTGATGTCTTTGGCAAATAAAATCCATAAGACTGAAATCAATCCTGAGATTGAAAAATACCTTACAAGTATTAATGAATTGCTTGAGGATACTTCAAAAGAAGAATTGATTCAAAAATTCTTTTCTGTAGAATTCACACGATTCTTTAATTACTATAACAAATCGAAAAACCTATCGGTTCCTGATGCTCGCGGCAGTGAGAGAGATGGCGATTCTGGAAGGGATTTCGGTCGCGATTTTGGCGGCAATGATGATTCTTCACGTTACTTTATCAATGTTGGTAAAAAAGACGGGTATGATTGGATGAGCTTAAAGGATTTCTTAAAGGACATTCTTGAACTTGGAAGAGACGATGTCTTTAAAGTTGATGTTAAGGACAGTTTCTCCTTCTTTAATACCGAAAAGGGATTACAAGAAAAAGTATTGGCTTTTTTCAACGATTATAAACACAATGGACGCTTTGTAAACGTTGAAGTCAGTGAAGACCAAGGCGGAGGCACAAGCAGAAACAAAAGACGTTCTGGTAGCAGTGGTGGTGGAAGACGTTCAGATGACTTCAAACCGCGCGGCGAAAGACGTTCTGGTGGCGACTTTAAATCGGCAGGACATAGAGGCGACAGAAGAAGTTCAGATGCTTCTAGACCAAGACGCTCAGAAGAAAGTTCGGGTCCAAACAGACGCGACAGACGTGCGGGTGTTACTGAAAAATCAGGTGATTCTAGTTTTTCAAGACCAAGACAGTCGAGAAGATAGAAGTTGGTTAAATAATTGACGGGTGACCGGAGACCGATGACAGATTTCGGGCAAGACCAAGTCTAAGTTTGCAATTTAGAATTTTAAACCTTAAATATAACGGAGTGGGAAATTTAAACTTTTCACTTCGTTTTTTGTTATCTAAATTTTGCAAAAGGCTCTATCAGATTTTTGTAAATTACTGCTCACCACTCATTACTCATAACCCACTCCCAGCTGTGAAAGTTAATATTATATCAATTTATTAAGGTTTCAACATCTTTGTAAGTTTTGTTTCTTATTTTTATCGCATAAATAAACCAATGAGGCACCTACTACTACTTACTGCTTTTTTATTCATTACTTCACTGAGTGTGGCCCAGGAACCAACCGCTGTAAAAGGCGTGGTTTATAGTACAAGTACCAACGACATTTTAGAAAGTGTCAATATTGTCAACTTAAATCAAGTCATTGGCACCACTACCAACAGTCAAGGCAAATTCGAAATAAAAGCTACGGCAAATGATACCTTACACTTTTCTTTTTTAGGCTATAAATCTATTAAGGTCAGGGTGACCAACGACTGGTTGAAATTTGGGGAAACCAAAATTGAAATGACGGAACTGGCGCTTGCTTTGGAAGAAGTGGTCGTGAATCAGTTGCGACTTACGGGGTATTTAGAAATTGACATCCAACAAGTTCCCGTAAAAACCAATTACCGATACAGCATTTCTGGCCTATCCACTACTGGATATGAAGCGGGCAACACGGGTGCAGTGAACAAGGTTTTAGGCGCACTTTTTAATCCTGCCGACTTTTTATACAATATGTTTGGGAAGAAACCCAATGAGTTGCAAAAGTTGAAACAGATGAAGAAGGACGATGAAATCAGAAACCTTTTGGCCTCTCGTTTTGATCGTGAAATGCTTATGGTCCTTTTAGAGGTCGATCGGATTGATTTAGATGAAATTGTCAGCCAGTGCAACTACTCCAGAGAATTTATACAAACGGCCAATGACCTTCAAATATTGGATGCCATCAACGAATGTTACGAAGAATATAAAATCCTAAGCCGAAGCCAACGCAAGTCTAGGTAGATTTTATTTCTTGATAGTATCGCGCTACAATCCCATCATAACTTTTCAGGGTTTTTGAAATCCAATCCAAACGCTTTTCCAATTGTTCCTGCTCTGACAATTGCCATTCTATGTCAGATCTCCTTAACTTATTGGTGACATCCTGTAAAATAATAGCCGCCGATACGGATATATTCAAACTCTCGGTAAAACCTACCATGGGGATTTTCAAATAGCAATCTGCAGCGTCCAACACTTCTTGGGAGAGCCCTTCGGTTTCCCTTCCAAAAAAGAAACAGGACTTTTTATGGATGTCGAAATCGGCAAGGAGCTGATCATTTTCATGCGGGGTGGTCGCTACAATCTGATAGCCGTTTGCTTTCAAACTTTTGATGCACTCCTTAACCGTATGAAACCGCTTCAAATCCACCCATTTTTGGGACCCCATGGCAATTTCCCGATCAATGCGTTTGGAATTTCGTTCTTCCACGATATGCACCTCTTGAATGCCAAACACATCACAACTCCTGATTACGGCACTCGTGTTGTGCAATTGGTACACATCTTCTGTTGCTACCGTAAAATGTTTGGTCCGATTTGAAATGACCGCATCAAATCGTGCTTTTCGTTCGGAGGTTAGATGCGCTTCTAAATGTTCTAAAAGTTGGAGGTCAATCATTGAAATAGGTTATATTAGGCAAAGTAACAAAACAAAGCTAAGGCGACCCCAAGTTTAGAGGTGTTATTTCTACTAAGGATTTCCATTTTTTATTATATTGAAACCTTATGAAGCTTTTCAAATGACTTCTCAAACTTGTAATGAATTAAATAATAAGATAAAGACTAAAAAAATGAAACATATTGTTGTACTTACTGGCGCGGGTATAAGTGCCGAAAGTGGCATAAAAACTTTTAGGGATGCGGATGGATTATGGGAAGGCCATGATGTGATGCAGGTGGCAACACCAGAGGGATTTCAGGAAAATCCGGAGTTGGTCCTCGATTTTTACAACCAACGTAGGCGACAGTTGCTAAGCGTAGAACCTAATGCGGCACATTTTGATCTGGCATCGCTCGAAAAAGATTATAAGGTTTCCATTATCACACAAAATGTGGACGACTTGCATGAACGAGCAGGGAGCTCTGAAGTCATCCATTTGCATGGCGAATTACTAAAAGTTAGAAACGTTGTTGACGAACTCAGTTATTTTGAGCATCGCGAAGATATTAAATTAGGAGACACCTGCCCCGAGGGCCACCAATTGAGACCACATATTGTATGGTTTGGTGAAATGGTCCCTATGATGGATCGGGCGATGGAAGTTTGTGCCACTGCCGATATTTTAATCATTATTGGAACATCAATGCAAGTATATCCGGCAGCGAGCTTAATGCACTACGTTCCTGAAGGGATCCCGATATTTTTTATTGATCCGAAACCTGCCATGACGAGTCGCGGAAATTTAACGGTCATTCCTGAAACGGCTACTCTTGGGGTAAAAATGGTTATGGGAATGCTGGAGGAGAAATGAGGTTGAAGATGATATTGCAAGTATCAAGTATCAAGTATTAAGTATCAAGTATTAAGAAACAGAAAACTAGAAACTTGAATTAAGAAACTGAAAACAATCACCTGACAAGGCTGAAATGGCCTTTATAATTTCGCAGTTTCCCTTCATGATCCAAAAAATGGGCGACGAACCAATAATCGTTAGCGGGTAATGGAACGCCTTTATAAACGCCGTTCCATCCAAAACCGTTCGGTTGGATGCGAGAAAGAAACGTCCCATAACGATCATAAACATCGATATAAGATTGCTCTGAAAACTGGCCCTCAAAACCTTTGAGGTTCCATAGGTCGTTATGGCCGTCATTATTTGGCGTAAAATATTTTGGAAAACCCATCACATAGACCTCTAGTTCATCAACACCACAGCCATTGTTATCCCTCGCAAAAAGCGTATAAACTCCAGCAGCAACATGGGTGAAAATTGGCGAATCTTGATACGGTCCAGAGCTACTTTCCAAGGAAAACTCATAATCTCCAATCCCTAAACTGTTGGTATCAATGGTGATGGTGTTAACATCCGACAGATCGTCAATGGACATACTGTCCTCTGATAAATTGGCGCGTTCTGAGGCCTCAACATTAAAGTTGACTGGCACAGATTCACAGCCATCCAAAGAGCTTGCGGTAATGGTATAGTTTCCTCCTGATGAAATGTTTACCGTTGCGTCCGTACTTATGGTTTCATTGTTTTCATTGGTCCAGATATAACTATAATTGCCGGTAGGATTGTCGATCTCCAATATAATCGGAGTTCCATTTAAACACAAGCTTCCTATCTGAATCACTGAAAATTCAGGCAAAGGATTTACTGTCAATTGCAAATGCGGTCCAACGCCAAAACAATTGCCGTTGTCTGCGCTTTGAATCCGAATATAAATCATCTGTGAGAACTCCTTGGTGTTTATAAAATTTGACGGGTTTGAAATTTCATTGCGATTGAGTCGAGCATCTTCGAAATCCTCATAATAATGGACACTTAGGTTTTGACCTAATGGGAATTGGTTCAAAAACTCCACTTCATTCCTTCTCAAATCAAACTCATAAAATCCGTCGTTAAAACCATCATTATCACAAACAACTAATTGTTGGAGATAGCCAGCAGGAAAAGCGGTGGTGGACACCTGTAAATGAATGGTGGCTAAAGCATAACACCCGTCGGTATTTTCGACACGCGCATAGATAGTGGAAGCGATGGCATTATTAAATGACGACGGCTCTAGGGCAGGATTACTGGGCTTTGGAACGGCATTCGCATTCGCCAGGGTGAGATGATAGGTAATTGTCACACCTGAATCATTACTCGGATTTAAAAGCACATCAATTTCATTCAAATTAAAATCGGTAACCCCATCCGCACTGCCATCTTCATCACAATTTAGATACGTAATTTCATTTGGAACTACCGGTAATTTCGCAACCCCTATCAAAATTGAAGTGTCAATGGAACAGGTTCCAAACTCATAATTAAAAATACGGATATAAATGGGTTGCCCATCTTGAACGGTATTTTTGAAATTGGAAGGATCAGCGATCAAAATCGTATAATTTGCATCCGTATAAAAGCTGAAATCGAAATCGGATGCTGGACTCCCATTGAGCAAATCAGGCATATATGCTTCAAGGTTAAAACTGGTAAAGCCATTCGCATCATCCCCATCTGCATCAGAATCACATTCGGTAAAAACAGGAATCTGCGTTGGCAGCTTGAAGGCTTGAAGCGTTGTATTTATTGAAATCTTGGTGCTGCCAGAAATATCGATCACAGGATCGCCAGGCCATCCATATTCCACAATAAAGCCTTTAGGTTGGTAATCTCCATTTGCGCTTCCTGTATTACTCAAATCGTTCCAAGAACCTCGTACCCCAGCCCCAGGTGCGGTGATATGCGCATAATCTTCACCTGCCAAATTATTAGGTTCTCCAGTGTTCCAGTTGGCATATTGCCCTGGAGGCGAGGATCCATTGGGCCCTCCGTTCCAAAACACTTCTCCTGCTTCAGGTCCGGTTGCCCATTTCCAAACCCCCTCTTCTTCCTCATCCGTACCTCCTATCCAACCTGCACCTGAAGCCTGTTTTCCGGTCAATTGCGCTTCTTCAGGAGATCCAATGGTGGCCAGATAACCTTGCAAGCCATAATAAGTTAAGTTGGATGCCGCAATTTCAGCCTCTTTCCAAGTAATGCCTAATGCCGGAATAAACTCATAATAATACCCGGTGGATGGCAAATAATTAGCGTTTCCTATGGTAAACGAAAAATACCGATCGCCAGAAATAGAGGCCAAATCACTTTCAAATACCACTTCCAGAACGGCATTTATCAAATCAGGATAAGGTATCAAAGCATTGCCAATTCCCGAAAGGGTCAGCTTACCTTCCGTATTATTCCATGAAGATGTGATCTTGGGATGTGCACCGGTCAAAAGTAATTGATCATGATTGATGTCATAACCTGTGGAGATTTGGATGAACAATTCTGAAATTCCAGGATCATCTGGATCGGTAATATTAAATTGGGTAGCCACGGGAATTTGTGTCAACGGACAATAGACCTGATCTCCAAAGGCGTCAATAACAGGTGGAAAATTTTGTGACCAACAGATTTGAATACAAAAAAACAAAAATAAAAAACAGGAAAATAGGTGTTTTATAAACAATTTAAAACCTCGTTTAATTCGTAGGGACTTTAAAAATAACACTTAAAATACAATGAGCTGCATTGTTTTTTAAGAATTTCGAGCTCTAAATTTTAAGTACTCCTCTAAACCCTCTTCCTGCATAATAAGATTGTGGACCGTTATGGTATACAAAAACGTGCCCAAATCTGAAATCGCCAAAAATAGCGCCGTCCCATTGTCTAATGTCCGAAGGGGTTTTCAACCAACTTGATGTTTTAGAATCAAAGGCTCCAAAATTTTGCAAGCAACGATAATCTTCTTCTGTCAAAAGATCTATGCCCATTTCCTCCGCCATATCAATGGCTGAATTTTTTGGCCGATGGTCTCTTCTTGATTCCAGCCCTTTGCGGTCATAGCATAAGCTTCGCCTTCCACTTGGAGTTTCTTCTGAAAAATCGCAGAAAACAAATTCACCCATAGTTGAGTTCTGTTCCATAACATCAGGCTCGCCTCCGATCCGTTCCATTTCATTGAGAGACCAAAGTTTTTTAGGGGAATTTTTTAAACGTTTTTCAATAGCAGCCCACCTTAAATTAGGATGACGATTTTGATTGGTTTCAAAACGAGATTTTAAAATGCTGATAAGTGCCTCGGATTGTTCTTGGGATAACTCCTGTTGGTAGTCCATGATTTTGTCATTATACAGATGTAACAAATATAGTTTTAAGAAGTTAGAGCTCGAAAAATTAGGTCTAGTTTTTAATGATATGTGCAGAAAAAGATAATGTAACAATTCTCTGCAAACCGACCAATGACAGAATGGGGAGCACGAAATAGCACGAATCCAAAACTTCAGTCTTAAACCGTAGGGGTCCGTGGATCCCTTCTGAAAACCTCAATAAGATCAAAAATAAGAATACAAAAAATCACCCAAATAAAGCCTGCAATAAACCCACCGGCAATATCTGACGGATAATGCACCCCAAGATAAATTCGGCTCAGGCCAATACTCAGAATTAAAATCCCCAAGAGCAGGATGATGCCAATTTTCAAAAAAATATTAATCTTAAACCTATAGAACAAATACATTAAGAAGCCGTAAAAAGCCATCGCACTCATGGCATGTCCGCTTGGATAACTCAACGTTTCCACAGATACCATGTGTTCAATGCCCGGCCTAGCCCGATCTACAAAACGTTTAAGAATTAGGTTTGAGACCGCAGAAAGCGCTAAAACCAAAACAATTTGCACGGCATATTTCCAACGCTTATATACAAAAATGGACAGCAACATAAAAGTGCCCAAAACGAAAGCATAACCGTAAATATCGCCCACATGAGTTACAAAAACAAAATATTTGGTAAGTTCCGGCGTACGCAGCGAGATGACATATTCGGTGATTTTCTGGTCATAATCTGCCAGTAAATCTGATTTTAAAGTCTCGGTTAGTTCTATAAATAAGTTAATCCCTCCAACCACCACAATAGCGCAACAACCACGGTGATGATATAAGGAAGGGTCACATCATATTGATGTAATTTATCTCTTAAAAAAGTTCTTAGGTTACTAATTAAGAGTCCAATGGCTTTTCTCATACGTGCTTGTTGTTCAGGTTTTTAAGTGAAAATTCAGATCTAACCGGGGTGTTGAAGCACAAAAATTAATGAAAAAAACCTAAAAAGATGCGCGCATTTGAAAGTTTATATAATTAAAACAAGAAACATTATTTTCTCAAATCAATTTCCTTCAAGTTTTCAATTCTGTTTCTCACTAGGAAATCGTCAATAGTTTCAAAATATTCAATGACCCGTTGGTCTTTAAATTCGAAAACTTTCTGCGATAGACCTTGTAAAAAGTCACGGTCGTGTGACACTAAGATCAAGGTGCCATCAAAATCCAAAAGCGCCTCTTTTAAAACGTCTTTCGATTTTAAATCCAAGTGATTGGTAGGCTCATCCAGAATCAACAAGTTAACCGGTTCCAACAGCAACTTTACCATTGCCAATCGCGTTTTTTCACCACCTGAAAGCACACTTACTTTCTTATCAATATCATCGCCTTTAAACATAAAGCGGCCAAGAATATTTTTGATTTGCGTTCGCACATCCCCTTCGGCAACTTCGTCGACGGTTTGAAAAATGGTCAAGCTTTCATCCAAAAGAGACGCTTGATTTTGAGCAAAATAGCCCACTTTGACATTGTGGCCCAAATGGCATTTTCCTTCCACCTCAATTTCCCCCATAATGGCTTTGATCATCGTGGATTTTCCTTCGCCATTACGGCCTACAAAAGAAACCTTTTCCCCTCTTGAAATGGACATATTGGCATTTTCAAACACGACGTGATCCCCATAGGACTTTGATAAATCCTTTACGGTTACCGGATAATCCCCAGAACGTTGTGCGGGTGGAAACCTCAATTTTAAAGCCGATGTATCAATATCATCTACTTCAATGATTTCCAGTTTCTCCAACATCCGCTCCCTAGAATTGACCTGATTGGTTTTAGAATAGGTGCCTTTAAATCGCTCAATAAAGGCCATATTATCTGCGATGAATCTTTGCTGCTCCTGATACGCTTTAATTTGATGCGCACGTCTATCCTCACGCAATTGCAAATAATGGGAATAGTTGGCTTTATAATCGTAAATCCGACCCATTGTAACTTCAATCGTTCTATTGGTGATATTGTCAATAAAAGCCTTGTCGTGGGAAATGACCATAACGGCATTGGCCTTGTTGATCAAGAAATCTTCCAGCCAGATCACTGACTCAATATCAATATGGTTGGTAGGCTCATCCAAGAGGATCAGATCTGGTTTTTGCAATAGAATTTTCGCCAATTCGATGCGCATCCGGAAACCACCGCTGAACTCGCTGGTCATTCTCGTAAAATCCGATCGCTTAAAACCTAAGCCTGCCAAAGCCTTTTCAACTTCAGCATCATAATTGACATCTTCCAGAGCATAATATTTCTCACCCAAATCCGACACGTTCTGAATGATTCGCATGTATTCATCAGAGTCATAATCCGTTCTTGTTTCCAGTGCCTTATTTAATCGCTCCATTTCGTCGCGCATTTCAAACACATGCGCAAAAGCTTTAGAAGCTTCCTCAAAAACAGTACACGCATCCTCAGTCAGCAAATGCTGTGGCAAGTAGGCAATAATTGCATCTTTTGGATAGCGCACATGCCCTTTTGATGGTTTTTGTTCGCCGGCAATAATTTTCATCATTGTAGATTTTCCCGCACCATTTTTACCCATCAGGGCAATTTTATCATTTTCATTAATGGTAAAAGACACCTCACTGAATAAGGCTGTACCTCCAAATTCCACAGCTAAATTATCGACTGAAATCATAGTTTAAATTTTGAAGTTGCAAAACTATAATTTATTTCGATACCTAGAGAATTTAAAATTCCCTATCTGTCGACAGGCAGGCAAACTTCAAATAGCCAAATTCCAATTTAGGTCACTCACGTCTCACCTCCCTCTCACATTCTCACCTCTCACCACTAAACCTAAGTTCCTAATGTCTTCTAACTCATTCACAAGAAAAACGCACCCATTCCATATTTCCATTTTAAATTCATTAAATCCTTAGTATCTTTATAATTGTCATGAATACACTCACTAAAAAATATATCGAAACCCGCCAACGTACAGAGGCTCTTTGCAAGCCATTACAGGTGGAGGATTACACCCCACAATCTGCAATTTTTTCAAGTCCCCCAAAGTGGCACATTGCGCATGTGACCTGGTTTTTTGAAGAAATGATTTTAAAAAATCAGGTCCCAAACTATCAGGTCTTTAATAAAGACTTTGGATTTTTATTCAATAGCTATTACAATAGTATTGGCGAGCGGATTGAAAGAAACAACAGAGGTTTATTAACCCGGCCTAAAATTGAGACGGTTTATGATTTTAGGGCTTTTGTGGACAAAGCCATGATCAAC